>CALLFZ010000010.1 GCA_938010045.1 uncultured bacterium | reverse complement strand
TTCTGAACGACTGACACAGAGTCTCCGCGTTCTCTGCGCCTCTGCGGTGAGTGTGAAGCGAGCCAGTTCGTTTCTGAACGACTCACACGATTAGCTAAGACTTTGTGTTGACAAATTAAAATTTGCGTTGGATCCTTACGTTTGAAGGAACCCAAAAATTCGACGAATCGATCCTGACCTCAACGGCGGTTCGCCATAAAGAAAAGGAAAGACGTCAACCATGAGTGCAAAAACTATCACAGCGCTGGTTCAAAAAATCCTCGCCGCAAAGGAGTCGGTGGGCCGTCTCCGCGAGCGTATCGCGCAGCTCCAGCGGCAGATTGAGCAATGGAGCCGTGAAGTCACCCGCCACCTGACCGCGGAGCCACCCACCGCGTCGGCGGTCAGTGCGCCCTCTCCTCGCAAGCGCGCGGTCCGACGATCCAAGGCTCCGGCGAAGCCGGTCCCGCCCGCGCCGGCCGCTTCCGAGGCCGCCCAGGCGGCCGCAGCGGCCGAGACGAAATCCGCGCCCGCGAAGGCGGCGAAGAAGCCCGCCGCTCGCAAACCCGTGGCTGCAGCAAAGGCTCAGAACAACGCCAGGCCGGCGGCTGCCGCGAAAGCCAAGCCTCGAATCACGATTCGTGAGGCGGTGCTCAAGATCCTCTCGGAGAAAAGTCCCGCGACGGTGAAGGAGATTCGTGAGGGTATTGAGCGGTTGGGTGGCGCAACCAGAAGCCTTCACGTTGCTCTTTCCGTGCTAGCCAAGGACAAGGTGATCGAGTCGGCGGGCTACGCGCAGTATCGACTTCCCAAAACGACAGAGCCATCCGCTGAGCCCTCACAGTCTTGAGCCTCGCAGGGGCCACGGAACATGGCTTCGGGCTGGCCGGACAGGGTGGCGCTGGCCTCCGGTGACCGGCGCGGCAACGCTCGGGAGCTGAGCCGGCCGAGCTGGGTTGGATCCTGAGGGGGCGGCGTGGTTCCCCCGTTCCGGCGAACCAGAGTCGGCCAAATCCAAACAGTCTTCGATCGCTGGCGTGGCGCAGCAGGGCGGATTCGCTTCCGATAATTGAAGGTGTTAGATTCTGAAGTGAAGTGAAGAAGGGCATCAGGAGATCGTGATCGCATGATCACACCCAGCTATTGGTTGTTCGTTTTGCCCGCGCTGTTGCTCGGGATGTGGGCGACGTGGCGGACCCAGAGCACGTTCAACCGCTATTCGCGCGTGCGTGCGCGCAGCGGCTTGTCCGGTGCGGAGGCGGCGCGTGCCCTGCTGGATGCCGAGGGGCTTCACGGTGTGCGCGTCGAGCGCGTGGGCGGATTTTTGACCGATCATTACGACCCTCGGCAGAACGTGCTGCGTCTGTCCCCCGGGGTCTACGATTCGCGGTCCTTGGCCGCGATCGGTATCGCCTGCCATGAGGCCGGCCACGCGCTGCAAAAAGCGGCCGAGTACGGGCCGTTGGTGATCCGAACTCAACTGGTGCCGGTCACGCAACTTGGCAGCCACCTTGCGTTCCCGATCATCTTGCTCGGATTGGTGATGCATCGGCCCGGGCTCTTTCAATTCGGGTTGTTGCTCTTCGCGGTGGTGGTCGCGTTCACGCTGATCACGCTGCCGGTCGAGTGGAATGCCAGCGCTCGGGCCAAACGGCTAATGGTGGAGTCCGGCATCGTGGCGCCGGATGAGCAGCCCCATGCGGCCGCGGTGCTCGACGCGGCGTTCCTCACCTATGTGGCGAGCGCCGTGTCCGCGATCATGACGCTGCTGTACTACCTCTCGCTCGGTTCTCGGCGGCGGTGACGCATGACCCGGGAACCGACTCCGGCGGCCGTCGTCCCAGGGTGTCTGACTTTCGCGGCGCGGGCGGGCGCGAGCATGGCCGGCTCGAATGGGCACAATGAATTGGACGCGGGGCGGCCCGTACGTATCGTGCCGCATCGCAACCTGTGAGTCGAGCAACGTGACCGGAAGCCGCCGAACAACGGTACGGATTTTTTTGATTCTCACCGTGCTCGTCATGGTGGGGATTCTCGTGTTGGCCAACCGGACGGTCTGGCCCGCGTTGGAAGACGTCGAGCGCCAAACGGCGGCGCAGCATGTGCGGGACGTCGCGCGTCTGCTGAATCAACGCCGCGAGCTGGTCGCGGCATACGCCACCGCTCTCGCAGCGCGCTTCCCGGACTCGGCCGCCGTTGCCTCTTCCGTTCCGTTTTGCCCCATCGCGACGGCGAACCTTGTAGTGGGGGAGGGGGTGGGTGACCGATGGCAGGAGATCTATCGCCACCCCTCCACGCCGCCGTGGACCACCAATGACGAGCTGCGCGTTCGTGCCTTGATGCGGGCGGCGGCGGTCTCCGGCTCGCTTCGCACCACACGATGGCCGTTGTCGGACAGTGGACTGTGGATCGCGGCGGCGGCGCCGCAGGCGGTTTCTGAGGCGCGGCTCACGGAGCCCCGCGTGTGGGTGGCAGCCAGCCATCTGCCCGGCGTCGAAATGGAGCGACTGGTGGTACCTCGCGGCGATCGGTTCATCCGTCTCCGGCAGCCCTCTGCTCGCGAGTCCAGTCCAACCGGCGACGGAGCCCTAGTCCATGTGCTCAATGAGGACTGGCTGTTGGGGGCGGCCGTGCTCGCGAGCGATGAGGGGACGCCGGAAGCGGTGATGGAACTCGAAATCAGCCGGGCCCCATTTCACCGTATGCGTGGAGCCATCAGGTTCGGCTTTCTCGCACTGCTGGCGGCGGTCGCGATGGCAGGTATCGCGGCCGCGCTCGCCGCCGACCGCGCCATCCGCATGGATCTCGACCGCCGTCGCACCGATGAGCGGTTTCGTGCGATCACCGAATCCGTGCCCGACGCGATCATTGTGGTACGCGGGGATCGGGTTGTGGCGTGGAATCCCGCCGCCGAGCGAATTTTTGGCCGGGAACGAGGCGAAGTGCTCGGGCGTCCGCTCGAATGGGCCGTGGGGGGATCGCCATCCGAGCCTCTGCTCCGTGTCGGGGAGGCGGGCGAGGGTGTTGCCTCCCCTCGTGAGGTTGAGTTGCGCCGCGCCGACGGCGAGAGGTTTCCCGCCGAGATCACCGGTGGGGCGTGGACAACCGACGAGGGATCCTTCCAGGCGTTGGTGGTACGCGACATTTCCGCGCGGAAAGCGGCCGAGCTCGAGCGAGCCCGGATCGTGGAACATTTTCAACAGGCGCAGCGTCTCGAAAGCCTCGGCGTTCTGGCGGGTGGCATCGCCCACGATTTCAATAACCTCCTGGCTGTTATTCTCGGCCGTGCGGAAATGGCGGCGACCGCGCAGACCCCGGAGGAGATGACACAGTGTCTTGAGGCAGTACGCAAGGCCGGCCAGCGGGCCAGCGAGCTGATCCGGCAAATGCTAATGTACGCCGGCCGAGCTCCGGCTTCAAAGCGGCCGCTCGATCTCTCGGCGGCTCTGACCGACGCCCGCGGATTGCTCGAATCGGCGGCCGGCCGCGCCGCTCGACTGGAGCTGCGGCTCGACGCTCATTTGCCCCAGATTCTCGCCGATCCGGGCCAGATTGTTCAGGCCGCGGTGAATCTCGTGATGAACGCCGCAGAGGCGATGGACGGGCAGTTCGGCGGCCGAATTTGCTTCAGCACGGTCTCGATCAGCGGCGGTCCGCGCCGCGTGCCCGACGCCGTGTTCAGCGGAGAATCCGAAACCGGCGGATGGGTTGGATTTGAAGTGTCCGATCAGGGACCCGGAATTCCCCCGGAACATCGTGACAGAATCTTCGAACCGTTTTTTTCCACCCGCTTTCAGGGGCGCGGCCTCGGCCTGCCCGTGGTGGCCGGCATCGTGCGGGCGCACGGTGGTGCCCTGAAGCTTTCGAGCGAGACCGGCCGCGGCACAACGGTCACGGTTCTGTTCCCGGTCCTCGCAGCACCGGCGAACCCCGCGGCCTCACCCGCCGCGGCGCGGCCCCCTTCCGCCCGGACCTCCTCCAACGGCGTAGTGCTCGTCGTGGATGACGACCCTCTGGTGCGCGACGTCGCCGCGCGCATGCTCCGGCGCCTCGGCGCGGAAGTTGAAACGGCGGACAGCGGCGCGTCCGCCCTCGAAGCCTTCGCCCGTAGACCCTCGAACTATTTGGCCGTGCTACTGGATTGGACGATGCCCGATCTGAGTGGCCAAGAAACGCTGAGACGGTTACGCGAAATCCGGCCCGATGTGCGCGTGATCGTCGCCAGCGGGTTCGACGAATCGCTCGCGATGGGGCGGCTTCAGGAGGTCCAGACGGACGGTTTTCTGCCGAAGCCGTTTCATTTCGACGCCATGGCGAGGGTCCTCGCCACGTGCGGCCATTGGCGGCGTCCGCCGGCTGACGGGTCGGAGCAGCGCGAAGCCGACGACCATCTCGCCGAACCGCTGGCGCGCTGACGTGAGGACCGGTTACGGCGATCACGGACCTCGGGCCGAATCCCGGCGCGCACCCACGGCGCGGAGGCAGGTGCTGGCCCGCGTCCAGCCCATGGAGGGGGAACGGCGGCCCGACATGGGATGCCGGGAGAGGCGATCGGGTTTGCCGACGCCGTGAGGTGGATGGGGGCGTTTGCGTTCCCGACGTCGGTCAGGGTCGGTTGTCGCACCGCGCAAGGCTGTGCGGCCGTAACGCGGATGTCCGTGTTCGGAGGCTCCCCGTATGTGGGCATGTTGTTCTGGTGAACGGCGGCGGTGATGGGGGACCGTCTCATGCGGGCGCCCCGGGGCGGACGGTGTGTCGGTTGCCTGTTGGCATCGCGACGGCTGCCGAGCATTCGCAGGGAAGGTGGCGGACATTCCAACACGCTCCATGCGACTCGCGCCGTGCCCTTCTTGAACCGCGGCAGAGAGGGACGCCGATGTTCAACGAGCCTGACCGGTCTTGGTGTATACTGGGGGTCATGTCCCGATTGCGTATCACAGGGGGGCGCCCGATTTCGGGCCGGTATCGCCCAAGCGGCAACAAGAACGCGGCGCTGCCGATGCTGGCGGCCTCGCTGCTCACCGATGAGCCGGTCGTCGTCCACAACGTGCCGGACATTCTCGACGTCGCGGTGATGCTCGAGCTGCTCGCATCGGTCGGTGTCGATGTGGAGCGATGCGGTTCGACGGTACGTCTGCGGGCGCGCGCTGTACGATGCCGACGGTTTCCGGAGGCGCTGTGTCGTCGAATTCGCGCGTCGATTCTGTTGGCCGGTCCGATGGCGGCGCGGTGCGGCCGAGCGACGCTCGGTCCGCCCGGCGGGGATGTGATCGGCCGCCGGCGCCTCGACGCTCATATGCTGGCCCTGCGCGCGCTTGGGGTCGAACTCGAAACCGGCGCGCGCTACACGTTCCGGCGGAGGGCGGCGCAGACGGGTGACGTGCTCTTCGACGAAGCCAGCGTCACCGCGACCGAGAATGCGTTGATGGTTGCCGCGTTGACGCCGGGCGAAACGACCTTTTTCAACGCCGCCTGCGAGCCGCATGTGCAGGACCTAGCCGCGATGCTGCGGACGATGGGCGCCGAGATCGAGGGCGACGGCACGCACGTGATTCGGATCCGCGGCCGGGATCGTCTTCGCGGCGCCGAGGTCACCGTGGGGCCGGATCACATCGAGATGGGAAGTTTTCTCGCTGCGGCGGCGGTGACGGGCGGGGCGCTCGTCGTCGAGGCGCCGCCGGACGCGCTGACCTGCGCGGTGTGTCGCCGGCCGTTTGACTTGTTCGGTTTGACGTGGCGACGGACCGACGACGAACTGGTGCAACCCATGGTGCGGAGGCTGCGGGTGCGTCCGGCGTTGCATGGACCGGTACCGAAGATCGAAGACGGACCGTGGCCGGCCTTTCCATCCGACTTGCTGAGCATCGCGATCGTGATGGCGACCCAGGCGGAGGGCACCACCCTGTTTTTCGAAAAGATGTTCGAGAGCCGGCTCTATTTCGTGGATCGCTTGATGGACATGGGCGCGCACATCGTCGTGTGCGATCCGCATCGCGTGATTGTGAGCGGGCCGGCACGCCTCCACAGTGGGTGCCTGACCAGCCCGGATATCCGCGCCGGCATGAGCATGGTGGTGGCGGCGCTGTGCGCCCGCGGGGTCAGCGTGATTGAAAACGCCGAGATGATTGACCGGGGTTACGAGCGGCTGGACGAGCGGCTGGCCGCGTTGGGTGCGGATATCCGGCGGGAGCCGGGAGGGGGCTGTGAATGAGATGGACGTTTGGGCCGTGGTTCGGACGTTTTGTCGCGTGAGGTTCGTTCCCTGTGCGGCCGGGCGGCAGATGCGTCGGTTTGCGCGGCGATTGAGGGCACGTCCACATCTTGCGCCGCCAAGCTCGCTAACACGAGATGTGGTGGTGCAGTCTGCACTGATCCGAAAAACGAGGCGATCGGCGTTGCGGGGACAGCGGCCGGCTCCTACGCTCCGCGCCGCGTGTCCGGCCGGACCGGGACGGGTTGTGAATAACCTGTGAACAACCTTTGCGGTGAACCGGTTGGACTGGCGGATTTGTTGCGTTTTTGTTGTGGAAAATTGACGGTTGGATGTGACGGGGGTGGGTGGACATGGGTGCGGAACACGAGGCGCTGTGGGCGCGGGCGTGCGAGGAGCTGCGACGGCGGGTATCATCGGAGGTGTTTGACCGTTGGTTTGGGGTGATCCGGGCGACGCGGCTGGAGAGCGACACGTTGGAGCTCTCGGTGCCCTGCGATTTCTACGTCGGCTGGCTAGAAGAAAACTACCTGCCGCTGATTCGGGCGGCGCTGACCGCAGTGGCGGCGCGCGAGGTGTCGGTGCGGCTGAGCGTCGACTCGCCGGCTCCGGCGCGGACCGAGACCTTCGAGAAAGCGGCCGATGTGTCTCACGCTCTGGAACCGGCGCGCCCGGCGCCGCGGGATTCGATCTCGACGCCGCTCGATGCTGCGTTCACGTTTGAGACGTTCGTGCTGGGGCCCTCGAACGCGTTCGCGCATGCGGCGTGTCTCGCGGTCGCGCAGACTCCGGGTCGAGCCTACAACCCGTTGCTGATCTTTGGTGGCTCTGGGCTCGGCAAGACACATTTGATGCAGGCGGTCGGGCATTACGCGCTGAAGACCTCGCGCCACGCCACGGTGTGCTACACCTCGGCCGAAGCGTTTCTGAACGAGTACATCGAGTCGCTCCAGTACAACCGCATGGTGCAGTTTCGGCGGAAGTACCGTGGCGTGGACCTGCTGTTGATCGACGACATTCACTTCCTCGCGGGCCGCGACGGCCTTCAGGAGGAGTTCTTCCACATGTTCAACGAGCTGCACACCCGCGGACGCCAGATCGTGCTGACGTGCGACCGGGCGCCCAGTGAAATCCAGGGGATGGATAAGCGGCTCGTGTCGCGCTTTGCCTGGGGGGTGACGACCCAGATCGAGCCGCCGGACGTTGAAACACGGGTCGCGATTCTGCGTCGCAAGGCGGAGCTCATGCGTGCCTCGATTCCCGACGACGTGATTCTGCTAATCGCGGAGCATGTGCGCAGCAACATCCGCACGATGGAGGGCGCGCTCAAGAGCGTCTGGGCGTACGCCGCGCTGCACCGACAGACGCCGACGCGGGAGATGGCGATGCGCGTTTTGCGCGGTCATCTCGAATCCACAGCCTCGGCCCCGCCGACGATCGAGGCGATCCAGAAGACGGTCGCGCAGTACTACGACGTGCGGCTCTCGGACATGACCAGCCAGCGCCGAATGCAGAGCGTCGTGGTGCCGCGTCAGGTCGCGATGTATCTGTGTCGGATGCTGACCGGCCAGTCGTTGCCGGTGATCGGCGAGGCGTTTGGCCGCAACCACGCGACGGTGCTGCACGCCTGCCGCACGATCAGCGAGCGATCCCGACACGATCCCAACCTCGCCGAAAGCATCGCCGCGCTGCGACGTCGGCTGCAGGCGGATTGAATTCGGCGTGCCGCGGCCACGCTTGTGGCCGGCCCGCAAATGCTGATAATGCGCATCGCGGCGTGGATCTGCGCGCCGCCGATGGAACAAGCGCATGAAGCAAAAGGTGGTTCTCGCGATCGCCGCGGTGATCGGCCTCTTCGCGTTCGTGATGACGCACCGGTATCTCGAGGCCGAGCGTGACAAACTCTACGCCGGAGCCGAGAAAATCCAGGTGATTGCGGTCTCCGAGGATGTGCCGGCCGGCGCGGTGCTGACGATGGACGTGCTCGGCAAGAAATGGGTGTTCAAGCAGGCGGTCGGCGCGCAGGCGGTGCTGCCGGACGATTTGAGCCTCGTGCTGGGTAAGCGTCTGAAGTTTGCGCTGCGTCGCGAGGATCCGCTGCTGTGGTCGCACGTCGATGTGCCGGAGCGTCTCCGATACGGTCTGTCGCCGATGATCAAGCCGGGCATGCGGGCGCTCTCGCTTGCGATTGCCGGCGAGGCGGCGGTGAGCGGGCTCGTGCAGCCGAACGACCGGGTGGACATCCTCGGCACGTTCACGATGCCCTCGGCGACCGCGCCGGGCCAGATGGAGACCATCACGCTGACGATTCTCCAGGACGTCTCGGTGCTCGCCACGGGCACGCGCCTGGCGCGTTCGGAGGGCGGATACCAGTCGGCGTTCGAGGGCCGTCCCACCAGTTACAGCTCCGTCACCATCGAGGTGACGCCCCGTGAGGCCGAGCTGCTGGTGTTCGCGCAAAACATGAAGGGGCAGCTGACGCTGACCCTGCGCAACCCCGATGACGTGAGCTTCGAGAAGGATCTGCCGGCGGTGAACTTCAAGCAGTTCGAATCGAAGCTGCCCGAGCTGAACACGTTCCGGCAGCGCACCATCCGGCACAAGCAGGAGTGAGCGGATGGGCGGCGACTGGCGGCTGCAGATTGCGCGCCCCGGCAAGCCCGAGCGGATGTTTCCGCTGGAGACGGGCGTCTATTCGATCGGCAGCGATCATGAGAATCTGATCGTGTTGCCCGACCCCGCGGTGAACTGGCGGCATGCGGTGCTGACCGTCGGCGACCGCGAGATCTGGATCGAGGATCTCATGACGGACCAGGGCACGTTCCTGGACGAGGTTCGGGTGACCGGCCGCCGTCTCGTGATGCCGAGCCAGACGATCCGAATTGGGCCCTACCGCCTTCGCGTGCTGGCCGCCGCCCCATCCGCCGCCAGTCCGTCCGCCGCGGCGGCCGAACCGCCGCCGGTGGCGCCACGGCCGCCCCTCGCGGATGCGGCCAATCGCGAGGAGGAGGTGCCCCTCGCGCGGCCTCGACCCGAGGAGGAGCAGCGCCGCCGTTCCATCCGCCGCCAGATCCACAACGAGCTGCTGCAGCGGCTCGACATCAAGCGACTCGCGGCGGGCCGCATTGACGAAAAGGATTTGCGGCGGCGGGCGATGGACCAAATCCGCGCCATCATCCGGGATGTGCGTGACCGCTTGCCGAAGGACATCGACGCTGACCAGCTCGCGAAAGAGGTCTACGACGAGGCGATCGGGCTTGGGCCGCTCGAGGATCTGCTCGCGGATCCCGAGGTAACCGAGATCATGGTCAACGGCTGCGAGCAGGTGTACGTCGAGCGGCATGGGAAGCTGTACCTCACCGGTAAGACATTCCTCGACGACGACTCCGTGCTCGCGGTGATCGAGCGGATCGTTTCGCCGATCGGCCGCCGGATTGACGAGAGCCAGCCCTACGTTGATGCGCGCCTGCCGGACGGTTCGCGCGTCAACGCGATCATCCATCCGCTCTCGCTGGTCGGGCCCTGCCTCACGATCCGTAAGTTCTCGCGCGAACCCTTTACCGCGGACGATCTGATCCGGCTTGGCACATGGACGCCGAACCTTGTGGATTTCCTGCGCGCCTGCGTGCTGATGCGCAAGAACATGATCATTTCGGGCGGCACCGGCTCGGGCAAAACGACGCTGCTGAACGTCATCAGCTCGTTTATCCCGCCCGGCGACCGCATCATCACGATCGAGGACGCGGCGGAACTGCGCCTCTCGCAGCCGCACGTGGTCCGGCTCGAGGCGCGGCCGCCGAACATTGAAGGCAAAGGTGCCGTGACGATCCGGGACCTCGTGCGCAATGCGCTGCGCATGCGGCCCGACCGGATCATCGTCGGCGAGGTGCGCGGCGGTGAGGCGCTCGATATGCTGCAGGCGATGAACACCGGCCATGAGGGCTCGCTGACGACGATCCACGCGAACTCGCCGCGCGATGTGATCTCGCGCCTCGAAACGATGGTGTTGATGGCCGGCATGGACCTGCCACTGCGCGCGATCCGCGAGCAGATCGGTTCTGCGATCCACCTGATCGTGCACGAGGCGCGCTACAGCGACGGCACGCGGAAGGTGAGCCGGGTCACGGAGGTGGTGGGGCTCGAGGGTGATCAGATCACGATGCAGGATATCTTCTTGTTTGAGCAACGCGGAGTGGACGCGCGAGGACGGGTCGTCGGGCGGCTGGTGCCCACAGGCTCGGTGCCGACCTTCGTCGAGGAGATGAAGAGCCGCGGCCTCTCGCTCGACCACTCGATCTTCGATCCGTCGAGGGCTGGATGAGCCCCCTGCTGGGCCATGTGGTGATCCCCGCGCTGTTCGGGCTGTGCTTCGCGCTGCTCGGCTGGGCGCTGCTCAGCGGTTTGCGTGAGGGCATGGAGCAGTATGCACGGACCTTCTCCGCCGACACGGCGAGGCAGTTTGAGGACATTTTCCTCTTCATCCCGCCCAAGCGCATCGCGGACCTCGCCCGCTACGGCGCCCTCGGGATCTTTCTGCTCTTCTATTTGCTCTTCGGAGACCTGAGCAGCCGCGACGGCGTGATCCGGGGGCTCGTGTTCGCCTCGGTGGGCGCGGTGCTTGCGCTGATGGCGCCGCGCGGCCTCCTGCATGTGCTGCGGCGCCGCCGGCTCGCGCGATTCAACCAGCAGCTCGTGGATAGCCTCATCGGCATGTCGAGCGCGCTGAAGGCAGGATTCAGCATCCTGCAGGCCTTCGAAACGATCGTGAAGCAGAACGAGAACCCGATCTCGCAAGAGTTCTCGCTGTTTCTGCAACAGGTGCGCGTGGGCGTCCGGTTCGAGGAGGCGCTCCGCAGCATGGAGGAGCGTGTCGGCAGTGAGGACCTGATCCTCATGAACCAGGCGATCGAAATCGCGCGGCAGACTGGCGGCAACCTGACCGAGGTGTTCGAGAAAATCGCCGCAACGATCCGCGAGCGGATGCGCATTCAGCGACGAATCCGGTCGCTCACCGCGCAGGGGCGTCTTCAGGGAATCGTGGTCGGCCTCATGCCCTTGGCGCTGCTGTTTCTGATGAGCCTCGTGGACCCGAAGATGATGCAGGCGTTCTTCGCCTCGCGGCTCGGGATCGGATTGATCATCACGGCGGGGCTGCTGGTCGCCGCCGGTGCGCTGGTGATCCGGCGCATTGTGGACATCCGGATATGACGGGCTGGCCGGCGGCGGACATCTGGCTCGGGCTGCTGTGGGCGGCGGCGGCGGCGCTGCTGGCCGGGCACATCGGCCGCGTCGCGGCGGACATCACGTACGTCACGCTCGCGGACGGTCGTCGCCGGGAGCGCCGGTTGCCGCTCTCCTATCGGCTGCTGCTGCCGTTCGCGCCGAATCTCGCCGGCCTCGTCAATCGGCCGGCGTTTGCGCGGATGCGCGAGGACCACGACCGGCGGCTGGTCGCCGCGGGCTTCGAAGGGCTGCTGAGCGGACGCGAATTGATCGCCCTGCGCTTCCTGATGCCGCTGGTGTTTGGAACGCTCACGGTCGTCGCCGTGCACGCGGGGCTGCGCCGGATCCCCGGCGCGGTCGGGGCCGCGCTCGCGCAGCGGGCGCTGCTGTTCGACCTTGTGCTGGTGCTCTACTGGTTCGTTCAACCCTCGCTCTGGCTTCAACGCCGTCTCGGCGAACGGCACCTGCAGATCCAGCGGGCGCTGCCGTTCGTGCTCGATCTTCTCACGCTCTCCGTCGAGGCCGGTCTCGACTTCATGACCGCGATCAAGCGCATCATCGATCGCCGTGAACTCGACGCGCTGAACGAGGAGCTGATCCGTGTCTTCCGCGAGGTGCAACTCGGGCGAACCCGTCGCGAGGCGCTGCGCGATCTCGCCGACCGCGTTCAGCATCCGGACGTCCGCGCGGTGGTGAACGCGCTGGTGCAGGCCGACGAGCTCGGCGTGAGCATCGGCTCGATCCTGCGCATCCAGGCCGATCAGATGCGGATTCGCCGTTTTCTGAACGCGGAACGGATGGCCAACGAAGCGCCGGTGAAGTTGCTGTTTCCGCTCATTCTCTTCATTTTCCCCTCGGTGTTTCTGATCCTGCTGGGGCCGATCGTCGTCCAGGTGTTGCAGCACGGGTTCTGATTTGCGCAGAATGCCGGCGAGACGTTTTTCCTCGCGCATGGTTGACGAAAAAAATGTTTTCACTATATGTTCAGTCAATGCGAGACGTGATCACGATCCGTGTCTGTGTCGTTCGCCGATGGACGCTTGGATTGTTCGCCTTCCTGCCCGTCCTTGCCCCAACCGCCGTCACCCGCGCCGCGGGAGCCCCGGGAGATGCGCCCAGTGACCGATGTGAACGAACCGAACCCATGGGTTCGGGCTGAAAGGGGGGAATGCGAAATGCCAGCGAAGAAAGCTGCGAAGAAGCCGGCGAAGAAGGCGGCGAAGAAGAAGTAAGAGTGACGCCGCCCGGCCAGAGGCCGCGAGCGGCAGCTCTTAGCAAGGAAGCGGCGGACGTGGTCCGCCGCTTCTTTGTTGGATCGGTGGTCTCGGACAACCGCGGTTCTTCGTCCATCGTGGGCGCGACGCGGACCGCCGCGAATGGGGCGCGAGGAAGGAGCGGCCCGCTCGCCGGGCGCGGCGTACACCGGATGGTGTGCTCGATTCGCGAGGCGAACCGCGCACGTACCCGCGGCGCAGACACTCAGCGATCGCCGGCGGAGGGGGCGGCCGTCGTGCCGTCGGCCGAGCGCACAACGACGCGCACCCCCTCGACGGCGACGACGCGAATGGGCCGACCGGCCTCGATCCAGGTGCCCTCCGCCGTAACATCCACACGGCGGCCCGCAATCCGCGCGATGCCGGCCGGCCGCAGATCGGTCACGGCCTCGCCGGTCATGCCGACCAGTGCGCGCCATTCTTCCGATGGTGCCTTGAAGTCGCGGCCGTTGGTCCCCAGCATGATCTTGCGGCCGGCGCGCGTGTTCGGAAACCATCGGATCCACACCCACACTCCCACCGCGGTTCCGAGCACAACGGCCGCCGCGCTGAGCCAGCCCACCATCGGCCCCAGCGTGAATCCGATGGCGACGGCACCGGCCAGGCACAGGAAGCCGAGCACGCCGAGAATCCCGCCCGGCACATAAATTTCCGCGCCGAGCATCACGACACCGGCCAGAATCAACGCAAGGTACAGGCTAAATGAGTTCACGTGGACAGATGGGTTGTCGCGTCGCGTCGCTCCGGCTCAACGAGGATCCGAAACCCTTCGACGCGGACGATGCGCACGGGCGTCCCGACCGGGATGAACTCGCCGTCCGCGAGTACGTCGAGCCGCCGCTCGCCGAACTGGGCAACGCCGGCGGGACGCAGATCGCTGATCGTGACCCCGACGGAGCCCACGAGCCCCGCCGGCGGTTCGTAGCTGACAAAACCGCCCGTTCGCGAAGTGGAGGCGGTGAGAACGAGTTCGCGGTACGGAGCCGTGCGTGGAAGCAGGCGCGCCGCGAGCCAGCCCAGCGCCACCGTGCCGACGGCCGCGGCAGCGAGTTGACCGAGCGGTCGCAGCAGCAGCTCGGGCGAGGGCAGCCATCCGCCGCTGGGCGGCCGTTCCGTCATCGCCAACACAATACCGCCCAGCAGCAGCGCCGAGCCGAGTATGCCGGGAATGCCGAAACCCGGGAGCGCGGCTTCCACCGCGAGCAGCACGGTGCCGAGCACGATGAGCGCGAGGTCCTCGTAACCGGCCACTCCCGCGACGTGATGGCCCCAGAAGAAAATCGCGAGCCCGAGCAGTCCGATCGTGCCGGGCAGTCCAAAGCCGGGCGTGCGCAGCTCGATGTATATGCCGCCAATGCCGATCAGCAGGAACAGCCAGCCGAGAGATTCGACCCAGCGCGCGAGTCGCTCGGCCGAGGTGACCCGCAGCTCCTCGATGCGGCAGTCGCTTACGCCCGTTTCGCGCAGCAGACTGGCCAGATCCGGCACCGTGCCCGAGGAGAGCAGCGGCGTCGGTTCGGACCCGACGCGCCGCGCCGCCTCCTGATCGGTGAGCGTGAGTAGGCGGCCGGCGGGTTTGATCAGCTCGTCACCGATCTTCAATTCCATGTCCGCACGGACCATCGCTTCGGCGACGGCGGGATTATGGCCCGCCTGTTCCGCGGCCGACCGGGCGAGCGCGGCCGTGGCCGATACGATCTTTTCCTTCAGATCCGCCGGCATTTCCTGAGGCCCGGCCAGCGGCAGCACCATGATCGGCAGTGCATCCCCAATCACGCTGCCGGGGGCCATGTAGATTCGGTTAGCGGCCAGCGCAATCAGCGCGCCCGCCGAAAACGCCTGCCGTTCCACCCACGCGTAGCGCGGCACTTTGATCGAGCGGATCTCGCGAATTATCCGCTCCGTGACCTCGAGCTGCCCGCCGGGCGTGTCAATCGCAAATACGACCGCGCGAATGTCGTTCGCAGCGGCACACTCCCTCGCTCCCCGCCGCACGATATAGAGAAGAGCCGGTTCGATCGGCCCACGGATGGGGATGACAAGAACCCGTCCGGCCGACGGGGGAGGGGACGATGCGGTGGTTTCCGACTGGGGCTCCGCCGGCGAGCCGAGAACGGCTGCCGCCACCAGCGCGAGCGCGAACAGTCGTGAGTTTGGCGTCATCATCCGCCTCCTGCGCATACGCGAAGTCTAGCCGCGCTTCCGCCGTTGTTCAAACGCGCGCGAGCCGATTGCGCGGTTCGGGAATGAGCGGCCAAGGCCAATGTCGGCGTCGGCGAAGGACGGGAAATATCGTTTGCCCCATCGCTGTTGTTTTTTGCCCCTACCCAAAAACGAATGCCGGCCTCGGGACAGGCACCTCCCTGCGCAGTAGGCGCAAGGAACCGAGGGGGGTGGCCCGTACGTGTCCCCATGGCCAGCACGTCGCGGGCACTGCGGTACCGCCGCTGTAGTTCCGCCGGTCCCCCGGCGGAAGATTTTGTAGTTCCGCCGGTCCCCCGGCGGAAGATATGGGCGAGAAAGCTCCGGCGGCAGAGCGCCGGAGCTACAGCGGAGCGCCGGAGCTACAGCGCTGTAGTTCCGCCGGTCCCCCGGCGGAAGATATGGGGGAGAAGGCTCCGGCGGCAGAGCGCCGGAGCTACAGCGCGGCTCGATTGGGGACAGGTACACGCAGGTACCCGTGCACTATTGGCGAGAGGCACAAGTGCGCTTGTACCGGCATTCCGATCGCCGTCCCACTTCGGACCATGATCCGGAGCGCGATCGGCTCAGCGCGGGTACGCTAGCCAGCTGGTCGAAGTGGACATGGCACCGGCCGGAAGCTGGTTCCGCCGGCCCCGGCAGTCAGTGGCCGGTCGCGGGAAGACGGCCCTTGCAGGCGGGCGATTGGCGAGTACAATCGTCCACAATAGGAACAAACATGGAGCGAGTGCAATGAGCCAGAATCCTTATCGAAGGTTTGTCGAGGGTTATGTGCGGCTGATGGAAGAGGGGCGCGCGGCTGCGGCTTCGTCCATTGAGTATCCGCCCGTACGATCTGCATCGGCGAACGCGCCCAAACTCCTGCTCTTCTCGCCGCATCCCGACGATGAGTCCATCACCGGCGCGCTGCCGCTACGACTGGTCCGCGAGCGGGGCGTCCGCGTGATCAATGTCGCGGTGACGCTCGGCTCGAACGTCGCCCGGCGCGACGGCCGACTGGCTGAGCTGCAGAACGCATGTCGCTATCTCGGCTTCGAGCTGCGGGTGAGCCGGCCGGGCGGCCTCGAGAAGATCAGCGTGAAGGGGCGCGCGGAGGCCCCGGAGAACTGGGCGGCCTCGGTTGAGGTGATCGCGCGCATTGTGCAGGAGGAGCGGCCGCAAGCAGTTCTGTTTCCGCATGAGCGTGACTGGAACAGCACGCACATCGGCACTCATCACCTCGTGCGAGAGGCGCTGGCCGCGGCGGCGCTGGATCCAGCGCCGATCGCGATCGAGTCGGAATTCTGGGCGCCGATGGATGCGCCGAATCTCATGGTGGAATCCTCGCCCGCGGACGTTGCGGATCTCGTCGCGGCGGTCTCGCGGCACGCGGGCGAGGTGGCCCGCAATCCGTATCATTTGACCCTGCCGGCATGGATGCAGGACAATGTTCGCCGGGGCGCGGAGATCGTCGGCGGGCAGGGCGGCACGGCGCCGAACTTTGTTTTTGCCACGCTCTATCGCGTCGGGTACTGGACGAAGGACGGTTGGGTGCCCGCGCCGCGCATGCCGCGCATCCTCGGCCAGTCGGATGCGCCGGATCTGATCTGAGAGTTCACGATGGAAGTCATCATTCGGCCGGATGCGGAAGCGGCGGCGCGACTCGTCGCACATTTGATCGCGCGCGCGTTGCGCCGCAAACCCGACCTCGTGCTCGGTCTGGCCACGGGCCGCACGATGGAGCGGGTGTACGACCTGCTCGTCGAGTTTCACCGGCGCGACGGTCTCGATTTCTCGCGCTGCACCTCCTTCAACTTGGATGAGTACGTGGGGTTGCCGCCTGAGCATCCCGGCTCCTACCATCACTACATGCGCCGCCACCTGTTCGACCGGGTGAACATCGATCCATCGCGTACGCATCTGCCCGACGGCATGGCGGCGGATCCCGATGCGGAAGGGCCGCGCTACGAGGCGCTGATTCGTGCGGCCGGCGGCATTGACCTGCAGCTGCTCGGACTGGGCCGCAGCGGCCACATCGGGTTCAACGAGCCGCTGTCGGCGTTGCGGTCGCGCACCCGCGTGAAATGCCTCACCGAGACTACGATTCGCGAGAATCGAACCCAGTTCCCGAATCCCGATGAGATGCCCCGCCGCGCGATCACGATGGGCGTGGGTACCATTTTGGAGTGTCGCCGGCTGCTGATGCTCGTGACCGGCGCCGCGAAGGCGGAGGTGCTTGCGCGGGCGGTGGAAGGGCCCATCACCGCGATGATCTCGGCCAGCGCCATTCAGCTCCACCCCGCGTGCACGGTGATTGTGGACGAAGCGGCCGCCGCGAACCTTCAGGAGAAGGACTACTACCGCTGGATTTTCGCGACCGAACCGGAGTGGCGCGAGTTCCAACACATTTGAGCGACGAACCGCGCGGCTCACGGTGCTCAACCGCGTGCCGCCGAGACGAGTCTTGCCCGCATCGTCCGCGGCGCGTATTGTGGGCATTCCGATGACGTCAACCTCGCCGACCATCTACGAACAGAGCGTACCCGGCCGCCGCGCGATCCGCTGGCCCGAGCCGATCGGCCCCGTGCCCCTTGAGGACCATCCGGGCCTTTTGCGGACGCGGCCCGCGGCGCTGCCGGAGCTCTCCGAGCTGGACGTCGTGCGGCACTTCACCGGCCTCTCGCGCCGCAATGTTTCGGTCGACACGCACTTTTATCCGCTCGGCTCGTGCACGATGAAGTACAACCCGCGCGCCGGCGAGCAGGCGGCCTCACTGCCGGGCTTCTCGAACCTCCATCCGCTCTGGCCGCAGCTCCGGCACGGCGGCCAGCTCACGCAGGGCGCGCTGCAGCTGCTCTATGAGCTGGAGCGCATGCTGTCCGAGATCTGCGGTATGGCGGAGTTCACGCTGCAGCCCCTCGCGGGCGCGCACGGCGAGCTAACCGGCATCATGCTGATCGCCGCCTATCATCGCGACCGCGGCAACCGGAAGACCCACATCATCGTGCCGGACGCCGCACACGGCACGAACCCCGCCAGCGCGGCGCTCGGCGGCTACGACGTTGTCTCGATTCCGTCGCGCCGCGATTTCCACATGGACGTGGACCGACTGCTCGCGGCGATCCGGCCCGACACCGCCGGCGTGATGCTCACCTGTCCTGACACGCTCGGCGCCTTCCCGATCCGCATTCGCGAAATCGCCGCGGCGGTTCACGCCGTGGACGGTCTGCTCTACTACGACGGCGCGAATCTCAACGCGCTGTTGGGCCGAGTGAAGCCCGGCGAGCTCGGCTTCGACGTTTGTCACGTTAATCTCCACAAGACGTTCTCGACGCCGCACGGCGGGGGCGGCCCCGGCGCTGGGCCCGTCGGCGTCGTCGAGCGGCTGCGGCCCTACCTGCCGATTTCGCGCGTGCGCGCCCGCGGCGATGGGACGTTTTTCCTTGACTACGACGCGCCGAAGAGCATTGGCTACATCGCGCCGTTCTACGGGAACTTCGCGGTGCTCGTGCGCGCCTACGCGTACCTGCGGCTGCTCGGCCGGCAGGGTCTGCGCGCGACGAGTACGGCGGCTGTGCTCAACGCGAACTATGTGCAAGAGCGCCTGCGGCCGCACCTCGATGCGGTCAACCCCGGCCGCTGCATGCACGAGTGCGTGTTCAGCGGCCGCCGCCTGACGGCGATGGGCCTTCACACGCTGGACCTCGCGAAGGCGTTGATTGACCGCGGCGTGCATCCGCCCACCGTGTACTTCCCGATCCACGTGCCCGAAGCGATCATGATCGAGCCGACGGAAACCGAATCGCCCGAGACGCTCGACCGTTTCTGCGACGCGGTGATCGAGTGTCTCGAACTGGCGCGGCGCGATCCGGAGGCGTTGCGGCTTGCGCCGGTCACCACACCGGTGGGGCGGCTGGACGAGGTCGCCGCCGCGCGCCGCATGGACCTGGTGGCGCCGGAGTGAACGGGCGCTGGACGGGAGGGTCGGGTGGTGGGGCGCCCGGCATTGGACGCGAAGAGGCGGTGGTTGTCCAAGGCTGGGACGAATCCGCGGCCGTGCTGTCCAATCCTTGGACGCTGCGCAGGGCGGATCGGCGCCCCGGGCCGCCCGGTGGGCGGATCAGCGCGGGGCCTTCGCGCCGCAGTTTGTTGCTTCGCAGCCGACGGCGGGATCGGCGCAGCCCCGCGCGCGGCGGCGGGCCGCGTTGGCATCGAACTCGCATGCGCAGGCGCCGATGCGACGGCGCCGTCCGAGCAGGACACTCAGGCCCATGCCGGCACAACAGAGGCCGAGCAGGATCGCGACCGCCAGCAGCGTGACCCACGGTGATGCGCTCATGCCCCGAACGTAGGCTGGACACGACGCACGCGCAAGCGTCGGCGGAGTTGCGCGCGGTGATCTTCGACATGGACGGCGTGCTGTGCGATTCGGAACACCTAATGGCCGAGGCGGCCTGCGCGATGTTCCGCGAGCTGCACGGAGTGTCACCGTTGCCTGACGAGTTCCGGCCGTTCATGGGGCGGGGCTCGGAGGCGTACTTTGGCGGCGTCGCCGCGCACCACGGCGTGCGGGCGGTGCTGCCGCGGGACCGCGACCGAACCTACGAGATCTTTCGAGCGATGCTCCCCGGTCGCCTGGAGCCACTGCCCGGCGCGCGCGAATTCATCGTCGGCATCCGCGAAGCTGGCCGGCGGACGGCCGTCGCGACGAGTGCGGATCGGATCAAGCTGCGGGCGATCCTGGACGCGATCCGATTTCCGTCCGCCTGGTTTGATGCGCTCGTTGGCGCGGAGGAGGTCGCGCGCAACAAGCCGGCGCCGGACGTGTTTCTTGCGGCGTCGCGGCGGCTGGGTGTGCCTCCGCGGTACTGCCTCGTGGTGGAGGACACCGTGCCGGGCATCGAAGCGGCGCGCGCGGCGGGCATGCGATGCCTCGCGCTGTGGACGACCTTTCCGCGCGACGTCCTGGCCGCCGCGGGGCCAGACTGGCTCGCACCGAATCTCGCGGCGGTGCCGGCGGATCTACAGGCGGCGCTCGGTCGATGGTAATCTGCGGCCGCGGCGCGGCCACTATACCCGCAGCTCGCGCCATTTCAGTTTCTTGAGGCGTGTCCAGGCGCGCTGCCGTGCCTCGTCCATCTGGCGTTCGAGCCGCGCATACCACGCATCGAGCAATTGCGCCGAAGCGCCACGTATCGTGCGGCCTCGGAGTTCGGCGAGCTCGGTTCGAATGGTGGCGAGATCTTGCAGACGGCCAAGCTCGTCTTGCAGGGTCACGAGGTGAGCGATGGCGTGGCGTGCTCGCTCCGTGCCGAACAGGCGGACCAGTTCGAGCCGGTATCGGAGAACCTTGCAACGGATCCGCAGTTCGTGAAAGTGCTCGATCGGCGAATCGCGATCGATTGTCCGGGCGGTGGCCCGGGCGCTGACGCGCGCCTCTTCGACGCGTTCGAGGAGTGTCTTGAGCGCGGCGGGCGAGTCCGCATCGGCTAGTTCGCGCAGACGCCGCGGCACCGCGCGGCACAGTCGCCCGTGGGCGGGGCAGGACAGCCGTCGGCGAAGGGCGCGCAGTCGCCGCCGGCGCTCCGCGGCGAGCCGGCGCACGAGGGCGCCGCGGGCCGCGGGGGCCACGGTGATTTCGCGTGCCGCCGGTTCGATCGTCCATGCGAGCACAATGTCGAGATCCCGCACGTGGCCGGCGGCCCGCGCGACGGGCCGCAGTTCCCGCACCCATTCGGTGGCGCCCGCCGGCAGCGCGGAGTCCAGCGCTGAGGCCGCGGCGCGCATTCGACGGATCGCGACGCGAAGATCGTGCAGGAACTCGGGATCGAAGCCGGCCATCGCACCGGGCAAATTCCACGTGTACTGCGCCCAGTAGGCCGTGAAGATGTGGCGGGCGGCTTCCGCCACGCTCACCGACGCATGGAGCGCGGGTGGTAATTTGGGCGGCGGCGTCGGCACGGGACGGCCCGCCATCGCACGCGCGCGTTCGAGCTTCGACAGGCGCACGAGCCGCCATGGCAGGCAGGCGTGGATCGCCGCCACGGCTCGGCCGATCGCCTCGCGGTCCGCGGTGCTTTCGATTTCGAGTTCCGCGAATTCGACGCGGCGGCGGCCGACCCGCGCGAGGACGTGGTCAGTATACACTCTCGCCGTCCACCCCTCGGGCCAGCGTGTGGGCCAGACGGTGCGCCGGACCCTGAGGCGCGCGATGGGCTGCACGCGCAGATCGAGGCCAGCCTCGCGCAGCCCACGGCGCAGCGAGCCCGCGGGCACCACGATCGGTGCGGCGTCACCCCTCCAGTCGCGGACCGGTTCGGACCACTCGAAGCGGTCGGCGACGTTCGAGGCCACGCGGCCGGTCTTCAGCGTGGCGACCGTGCGGCCGCCTTCGCGCCGGACTCGAAGACCGAGGCCCGCACGCCACAGGCGAAGATCGCGGGTGTCGAGGTAGACGTCCTCGTAGGAGTACGATCGCGCGCGTCCCAACCGGACGCCGAGTTCTTGCAGCCGCACCGCGGCCGCGGCCAGCGCCGTCGGGTCAGGCAACGCGAATCTGGCCTCCCGTTCCAGACGCGCAGCGTTCAATCGGACCTCCTCAGCCGAGCCGTCGCAGCGCTCCGGGCTGGATCAGCCACTCCAGGCACCCACGACCGGCCGCGGGCTCCCCTTCGAACTCGATCAGGCAGCACGCGGCCTTCTTGAAGGCCATCGAAAACAGCACCCGACCGGTCAGACATCGCTGCGCGAACTCCGCAATGTCCGGCATGTGGCCCACGACGAGCATCTCCTCGACGTCTTGATGCTCGACCCAGTTCATAAACTCGGCGAAGTTGCCTCCCGGACGCAGGCAGTCGAGCTCCTGCACCTCCAGTTTGGGCGCGAGCACCTCGGCGACGATCTCGGCGGTTTCGCGCGCACGGACGAGCGGACTGCTCGCGATGAGCCGGGGGCGGCAGTCCAATTCGCGTAGGCCTTCGGCGACCTTTCGGACGCGGTCGCGCCCCTCGTCGGTGAGGCGGCGAAGCTCGTCGGGGGTCGCCGCTCCAGCTTCCTCTGCGATGCCGTGACGCATGAAGACGATTCGCATGGCACACCTCGTTCGGGCTCTCTCCCGGATCCCTAGGATATATCCTCGCGTGGATACTGCCGAGCCGGACCGCGCGAGGCCGTGGACGAGTCGAAGGAACGGGCGACCCGCCGGTGATGCCGCTGAGGCATCCAGCGGGGCACACCGCGCATTCGTGCCGCCGACCGCTCGGACGCGGGGCGGGTCAGCGGGGGGACGGCTCGTACGAGAGCACGACGCTCCAGTGCGAGGTTTCGTTCGCGCCGATCTCGGCGATGAAGCCGACGACGCCGAGGCCGGGGTTCGGCGCGTCGTATTCGGTCTCTGGTTTCTCGGCGGGCCAGCGTTCGAGTCTCGCACCGGCGGGCGAGCGCACCGCGATGCGCAGCCGGCGGCCTTGTGCGGAGAGGACGCCGTCCGCGTGCAGTGCCGCGCGTGTTACCAGTCCCCAGCGCACGCGCGCCGCGTCCGGTCCGCCGACGAGCTCATCCGCGATCTCGACTTCGCGGTTGTTCCGAACGGTGAACCGTCGGCGCGCGGTGCGGAGGTGATCGCGATAGGTGTCGCTCATGTCCACGACCGCGGTCATGCCGTCCGGGCGAGCTTCGAACTCCGTGATCGGCGCGAAGCTATTCACGCGCTGGGCTGCGCCGTTCACCACGAGCGTACTGTGTCCGCGGTTGTGGTATCGGAAGAGTTTCCAGCGGTCGCCGGTCTGGCGCATGTCCCAGAGGCCGAAGCCCCGGCGCTCGAGGTCGTGGTAGTTTTGGGGGCCCGGGTCGACGGACCAGCGCACGCCGCCGGCTTCGAGCACGAACGAGCCGATGTCCATATGGGCATGGCTGGCGCTCGGCGTGCCGCCTTTCACCGCGAGGTAGAGCGCGCCGGGATCGCGCCACGAACTGCGGTAGATCGCCAACGGGTTCTCGCCGCGGCCGTGCCAGGCGCGGTGGGCGGGCTCGGACGCGCGCGCCGATCGCGAGCTCCAGAGCAGTCCGAGGCCAAAGAGACGATCGCGCCCGGTGGGCCCGCGTTCAAACTCGGCGGCCGCGCGGGGCCAGTCGCGTTCAGTCCACCAGAGCAGTTCGGGGCGTTGGGTGCGCGCCGCGAACCAGAGGACGGCGGGCACGAATCCGCCGGCTCGCTCGGAGCAGTCGGCGTAATTGAAGACCAGGCCGCTGGGGCCTCGGGTGTGGAGCAGATAATCGGCGGCGTTTCGGAAGCCCGGGCGCTCGGCGAGCCCGAAGTCGGTGCCCAGCGCCGTTTCGAGCATTGCGATGAGGATCACGTTGAAACTGGTGCCGTAGATCCAGTAGCCGGGGCCCTCCGGGTAGTTGCCGTCCGGATCGTAGACGCGCATCGAGTTCGGCAGGCCCGCCAGCGCGCGCGCGACGACGTGTGCGGCACGGGTGCGATCATGTTCGAGCAGTGCGAGCGCGCCCGCGACCATGCCGGCATGGCAGACCTGTGTCCAGTTGTTGCGGCCGCGTTCCCAGCCGGGCGGTTGAGCAGCCCCGAGGTACGGGGCCAGGCCGTGCCGTTCAATGGCCGTGCGCACGAGGGCAAGGTCGGAGGCTGGCAGTCGGTCGTGCAGCCAGTCGTAGCCGATCGCGAGGGCGAGGGTCATCTCGGCGGTATCGAGAAAGTGCGAGGGGTTCCAGTCGGGCATCGCGGCCGCGGCGGCCATCTCGGCCATGGCTCGGCGCGCGTGGCGTTCGTCGCCGCCGAGGCGTGCGGTCATGGCGAGATGGAGGACGCGGTGGAGCGCCTCCTGCGAACGAGAGAGCAATCGCCGGCCCTCTTTTTCGTAGCGGATGGGCGGCTCATTCAGCATGCGTTTGCTTGCGTTCGTGACGGCCGCCCAGGCGCGGGCGAGGTGTTCGTCCGCCGCGATGCGCGCGCGCAGCTCCGCGTCGCCGCTGGCCGGCCAGAGGAGTCGGGGATGCGGCCGCGCCTGCGCGATGCGCGCAGCGATGTCGTTGGTTCCCACGGCCGCCACGGCGGCCGCGCCCATGAGGTGGACCCATTGGATCATGAGTACAGCTTCGCAGGCGGAGCCATTCACTGCAAATCCCGCGGCGGTCGCGGTCCGACGGAGCGATGGGCGCATGGGCGATGGTCGGCGCGGGCGGTGGGATTCGGTGAGGCGCCGATTCGGCCGGCCGGTCGCCGGTCGAAGAGGATGGGCCTGCGGCGGATTGAGAACCGGCGGGCGCGTGCTTGGCGTGCGCGGCGTCGAGGCGTGTCCGACCGTACGGCCGGTGCGATGCGAGCCGGTCGGCAAAAAAAAGATTTGCGCGGTGTTGACGCGCGGACAGATTTCGATATGCTATCCGTTCGCTTCCGTTCGAACGATCGGGTTGAACCGGCGGACAATGCGCCATCGCGCGCGGGCGCGGGGTGGGTGTGTGTTGCGGTTCGACGCGGCAGGGCGGCGGCTGAACGGCGTGGACGAAATGCCCATGTAGCTCAGTCGGTAGAGCGCGTCCTTGGTAAGGACGAGGTCGGCGGTTCAATCCCGCTCGTGGGCTCCATGCCGGGCCGAACGGGCGAGGACGGAGAGGTTCGGAAGGCAACGATCGCCGGAAGGCGAAGAAGGAGACAACGGTCATGGCGAAGGAAAAATTTGAACGGACGAAGCCCCACGTGAACGTTGGGACGATCGGTCACGTGGATCATGGGAAGACGACGCTGACCTCGGCGATCACGAAGGTGCAGGCGGCGAAGGGACTGGCGACGTTTGTGACCTACGATCAGGTCGCGAAGGCCTCCGAGGCGCACGGCCGCCGAGATGCGACGAAGATTTTGACGATCGCGACGGCGCACGTGGAGTACGAGTCGGTCAAGCGCCACTATGCGCACGTCGACTGCCCGGGCCATGCGGACTATGTGAAGAACATGATCACCGGCGCCGCGCAGATGGACGGCGCGATTCTCGTGGTGAGCGCGTCGGACGGGCCGATGCCGCAGACCCGCGAGCACATTCTGCTGGCGCGGCAGGTCGGCGTGCCGGCGATCGTTGTGTTTCTGAACAAGGTGGACACGGTGGACGATCCGGAGCTGCTCGATCTCGTCGAGATGGAGATCCGGGACCTGCTCACGAAGTACGAGTTTCCGGGCGACAAGACGCCGATCATCCGCGGCTCTGCGCTGAAGGCTCTGCAGGCGCCCTCGCCGGACCATGAGGACGCGAAGTGCATCCAGGAGCTGATGGACGCGCTGGACAACTACATTGAGGAGCCGCAGCGGCCGATCGACCAGCCGTTCTTGATGCCGATCGAAGACGTGTTCTCGATCGAGGGGCGCGGCACGGTGGTGACGGGCCGCGTCGAGCGCGGCGTGATCAAGGTGGGGGACGAGGTCGAAATCGTCGGCTTGCGCGACACGCAGAAGACGACGGTCACGGGTGTGGAGATGTTCCGGAAGCTGCTCGACCAGGGGCAGGCGGGGGATAACATCGGGTGCCTGCTGCGCGGCACGAAGAAGGAAGACGTGGAGCGCGGGCAGGTGCTCGCGAAGCCGGGAACGATCACGCCCCACACGCGGTTCAAGGCGGAGGTGTACGTGTTGTCGAAGGAAGAGGGCGGCCGGCACACGCCATTCTTCAAGGGGTATCGCCCGCAGTTTTACTTCCGTACGACGGACGTGACCGGCGACATCACGCTGCCGGAGGGCGTAGAGATGGTGATGCCCGGCGACAACGTGAGCATGGAAGTGCGGCTCATCACGCCGATTGCGATGGAGAAGTTCATGCGGTTCGCGATCCGCGAGGGCGGACGGACGGTGGGCGCGGGCCGCGTGACGGAGATTCTGGAGTAGCGCGGTTCGCAGGGGTGTGCGGCGATGCCGAGGGAGATCATCACGCTCGCGTGCACGGAGTGCAAGCGGCGCAACTACACGACGACGCGGAACAAGAAAGCGCAGACGGAGCGTCTTGAGTTGCGCAAGTATTGCCCGTTTGACCGTCGGCACACGCTGCATCGCGAGACGAAGTGACGGGCGGGATTTGGCGGGCAGGCCAGTAGCTCAATTGGCAGAGCACCGGTCTCCAAAACCGGTTGTTGGGGGTTCAAGTCCCTCCTGGCCTGCCATCCAGGACCGGAGACGACGGGTGGCATGAACAAGATCCAGGCACAGATCGAGCGGGCGCGCGGTTTTTTTGCCGACGTGCACGCCGAGCTTCGGAGGTGTTCGTGGCCCTCCCGGACGGAGTTGTTCGAGTCGACGGTGGTGGTGATCGTCTCGGTCGTGATGCTGGCGGCGTTCGTGGCGGTCTGTGATGGGCTGGTGGTGCTGGTGCTGCAGGCGATCCTGCCGCGGTGACGGAGGCGTGGCGCGGATGAAGAAGCAGTGGTTTGTGTTGCACACGCTCTCGGGACAGGAGAATCGGGTCAAGGAGAGCATCGAGCGCCGCGCGAAGATCGAGGAGATGGGGGATCTGATCGGGACGGTGCTGGTGCCGACCGAGCGGGTGGCGGAGGCGAAGGGGGCGCGCCGGACGACGACCGTCAAGAAGTTTTTTCCGGGGTACGTGCTGATCGAGATGGCCTTGTACGACGACGACAACCGAATCATCGAGCGGAGCTGGAGGTTCATCCAGGAGACCCAGGGGGTGATCCGGTTCATTGGCGGGGACCAGCCGGTGCCGTTGCGGCCGGAGGAGGTCGAACGAATTCTGGCGCAGGTGGAGGAGAAGAAGGACAAGGTCCGTCCGCGCGTGACATTCGAGCCTGGCGAGTCGGTGACGATCACGGAAGGTCCGTTTCAGAGTTTTACGGGCGTGGTGGAAGAGGTGGATCCGGCCCACGGCAAACTGAAGGTGTCGGTCTCGATCTTCGGCCGCGCGACGCCGGTCGAGCTGGAGTATTCGCAGGTGGAGCGGGCTTGATCCGGCCCGGGGCGAGAGAACCATGGCGAAAAAAGTCACAGGAGTGATCCGGCTGCAGATTCCCGCCGGCCAGGCGAATCCGGCGCCGCCCGTGGGGCCCGCGTTGGGCCAGCAGGGCGTGAACATCATGGAGTTCTGCAAGCAGTTCAACGCGGCGACCGCATCGCAGGCGGGACTTGTGATCCCGGTGGTGATCACGGTCTACCAGGACAAGTCGTTTACGTTTGTGACGAAGAGTCCGCCCGCGTCGGTCTTGCTGAAGCGGGCCGCGGGGATCGCGAAGGGCTCCGGTGCGCCGAACCGGGAGAAGGTGGGCAAGGTGACGCGCGCGCAGGTGGAGGAGATCGCGCGGCTCAAGGCGAAGGACCTGAATGCGGCGGACCTGGCCCAGGCGGTGAAGATGATCGAGGGAACGGCCCGCAGCATGGGCATCGAGGTGGTGTGACATGGCGCGGCACGGCAAGCGGTATGCGGCGGTGGCGAAGCTGGTGGACCGGAGGAAGACCTACGAGCTCGCCGAGGCCATTCAGTTCTTGAAGGACCACCCGACCGCGTCGTTCGACGAGACGATGGAGGTTGCGTTCCGTATGGGGCTGGACCCGAGCAAGTCGGACCAGACTCTGCGGGGCACCGTGGTGCTGCCGCATGGAACGGGCAAAAAGATTCGTGTCGCGGTGTTTGCGGATGGACCGGCGGCCGACGCGGCGCGCGCGGCCGGGGCGGACGTGGTCGGGATGCAGGACCTGATCGAGCGGGTGCAGGGCGGTTGGGCGGAGTTCGATGTGGCGATTGCCACGCCCGATGCGATGAAGGAGGTGCGCAAGCTCGGTAAGGTGCTGGGGCCGCGCGGGCTGATGCCGAACCCGAAGACCGGGACCGTGACCAACGACGTGGCGACGGCGGTGCGACAGTGTCTGGCGGGTCGGGTGGAGTTCCGCATGGATAAGACCGGCAATGTGATGGTGCCGTTTGGGAAGCGGTCGTTTCCGACCCAGGCCCTCGTGGAGAACTGCCAGGCCGTGATTGACGCGGTCCGCGCGGCTCGGCCCCCCTCCGCGAAGGGTGTGTATATCCGTCGCTGCACGGTGAGTTCGACGATGGGACCGGGACTGCACGTCAACGTGCGGGACAGCGCTTAATCGCGAGGTGGGCATGAGTGCGACAGCAACGAGGGCGGAGCGGCGGCTGCGGCCGGAGAAAACGGCGATGGCCGAGGAGATCCGGCGCAATGTCGAGGGCTCGTCGTTTCTGATCCTGATGAATCCCGCCGGGTTGGACTCCGGTCGAACGACGGATCTGCGCGGCCGTCTCCGGGCCGCGGGGGCGCGGATGCAGGTGGTGCCGAACCGGATGTTTCGGGTCGCGCTGGGCGAGCGGGCGGCGTCCCTGGCGCCGGTGCTTCGTGGGCCGACCGCGATGGTGGTGGGGGCTGGGGATGTGGTGGAGGTGGCGCGGGTACTGGTGCAGTACCAGCGCGAATTCAAGCTCGAGAACGTGATCAAGGCGGGGACGATCGGCGACCGGCTGATCCAGGCGACGGAGGTGGCGGAGCTGGCGAGCCTGCCGTCGCGACCGGTGCTGATCGGAATGCTGGCTGGCGTGCTGGCGGCGCCGATGCGTGGCCTGGTGACGGTGCTGCGCGAGACGACCGCCGGCGTGGTGCGCGTGCTGCAGGCCATCGCGGATCGAAACGCCGGCTGAGCGCGCGGGGATGGGACGATTTCGGGCGGGGCGATCCGCCCGCCAACAGAGAACAGAACAACGAGAAGCGAGGACACGAGCAATGAGCGAGGCAACACAGACGATGGAGCAGCCCCAACTCGAGGGGAAGGCGGCCGAATTCGTAGCGTGGCTGGAAACGTTGAACGTGCTGGAACTCTCCCGGCTCGTCAAGGCGCTGGAGGCGCGCTTCGGCGTCTCGGCGGCGGCGCCCGTGGCGGTGGCGGCCGCCCCGGCGGCCGCCGGCGCGGCGGCCGCGCCGGCGGAGGAGAAGACCGAGTTCACGGTCGTGCTCGCGAGCGCCGGCGCGAACAAGATTGCGGTGATCAAGGAGCTGCGGGCGCTCACGAACCTCGGCCTGAAGGAGGCGAAGGATCTCGTGGACGGCGCGCCCAAGACGATCAAGGACGGCGTGTCGAAGAAGGACGCCGAGGAGATGAAGGCGAAGCTCGAGGCGGCGGGCGCGAAGGTCGAGATCAAGTGATCCGCGCGCGGCGCGTAGCGGGCCCGGTGCTGGCCGGGCGGATCGGGGCGTTCGCGACTGAGGATGTCGAATGGCCAGGCGCATCAACTTCGGAAAACTGAAGGATGTCATCGCTCCGCCGGACCTGATTGAGGTCCAGACGGAGTCGTACCGCGAGTTTCTGCAGCGCGAGGTACCGCCCGCGAAACGGCGGAAGATCGGCCTGCAGGCGGTGTTTCGCGAGGTCTTCCCGATCGAGAGCTACGACGGGCAGTGCGTGCTCGACTTTGTGAAGTACGAGATCCGGGACCCGAAGATGGGCCCCGTGGAGTGTCTGCGCGAGGGGCAGTCCTACACCGCTCCGCTCTATGTCACCTTCCGCGTGAAAGACCCGAACGAGGTCCGCGAGGAGGAGGTGTTCATGGGCGATGTGCCGCTGATGACCGACCAGGGCACGTTCATCATCAATGGCGCCGAGCGCGTGGTCGTGAGCCAGTTGCACCGCTCTCCCGGCATCTGCTTCGAAAGCGAGGACCATCCGAACGGGTCCGTGCTGTACTCGTTCCGCGTGATTCCGGACCGCGGTTCGTGGCTCGAGGTGCAGTTCGACACCGCCGACATCCTGCATGTGTACATGGACAGCCGCCGCCGGCGGCGCAAGTTTTTGGCGGTGACGTTCCTGCGGGCGCTGATCGGCATGGGCGACCGCGGGGACGGCGAGAATGCGGGACGCGGCACTGACGAAGAGCTGCTGAAGCTCTACTATCCAATCGAGACGCTGCGGTTGGATCGGTCGCCCGACTTCTCACACCGCGTGCTGCTGCACGACGTGCTCGACCCCGATAACCAGATTATTCTCGCGCGCGCCTACGATCCGCTCACGCCTGAGCTCGCGCGGCAGATGCAGGCCGCCGGCCACCGCGAGGCGCACGTGGTGAACGTGAGCTGGGACGAGGGCGTGTTCCTCGCGAATGTGCGGCGCGATGCGCAGAACCGGACGGCCGAGGACGCGCTGAAGGACATTTACACGAAGCTGCGGCCGGGCGATCCGCCAACGCTTTCCAACGCGCGGCAACTGCTGAAGCGCCTGTTCTTTGATGAGAACCGCTACAACATCACGCGCGTCGGGCGCTACAAGATCCACCAGAAGCTCGGCGCTCACGTCGGCGCAGATCACTGTGTGATCCTCTGCAAGGAGGACATCATCGAGGGCATTCGCTATCTGATTAACCTCCACCGGGGCGAAGGGACGGTGGACGACATCGACCATCTCGGCAGCCGGCGCGTGCGGACGGTCGGCGAGCTGCTCGAGAGCCAGTGCCGGGTGGGCCTGGCGCGTCTGGAGCGGCTGGCGCGGGAACGCATGTCGATGGTGGACCTCGCGGTGGAGAAGCCGACACCGCAGAAACTGATCAATCCGAAGGCGCTCTCGACGGTGATCCGCGACTTCTTCGGCCGCAGCCAGCTCAGCCAGTTCATGGATCAGACGAATCCGCTCTCAGAGTTGGCGCACAAGCGGCGGCTGAGCGCGCTGGGTCCTGGCGGCCTGAACCGGGAGCGCGCGGGCTTCGAGGTGCGCGACGTCCACTCGAGCCATTACGGCCGAATTTGTCCGATCGAGACACCGGAGGGGCCGAACATCGGCCTCATCTCGTCGTTGAGTATGTACGCGCGCGTGAACGAGTTCGGGTTTATCGAGAGCCCCTACCGTCGCGTTGAACACGGCCGTGTGCTCGACGAGGTGGACTACCTGACCGCGGACGAGGAGGAGAAGTACGTCATCGCGCAGGCGAACGCGCCGCTGGACGAGCGCGGCCGGCTCGTCAGTGAGCTGGTGATGGTGCGCAAGGGAGGCGAGTTCAAGGAGGTGCCGCGCGAGTCGGTGCAGTACATGGACGTATCACCGCGGCAGGTGGTGAGCGTCGCGGCGGCGCTGATCCCGTTCCTCGAGCACGACGACGCGAACCGCGCGCTGATGGGCTCGAACATGCAGCGCCAGGCGGTGCCGCTGCTGCGCTCGGAGTCGGCGCTCGTGGCGACGGGCAACGAGGAGCGGATTGCGCGGGATTCGCGCGTGCTGGTCCTCGCGCGCGAGCCGGGTCGCGTCGCGTACGTATCGGCCAGCCGCATCATCGTGACGCCGGATGGGCGGCTTCCGGACAAGCGCCATCTGAAGGACGGCCCGGACGCGCAGATCTATGAGCTGCGCAAGTTCATGCGCACCAACGCGGGCACCTGTTTCAATCAGCGGCCCGTCGTGAAGGTCGGCCAGAAGGTGCGCCGCGGCGACGTGCTCGCCGACGGTCCCTCCACCGCGCACGGCGAGCTTGCGCTCGGGCGCAACGTGCTGGTCGCGTTCATGCCGTGGCATGGCTACAACTTCGAGGACGCCATCGTGATCAACGAGCGTCTGGTGCGCGACGACGTCTACACCTCGATCCATATCGAGGAGTTCGAGTGCGGCGCGCGCGACACGAAGCTCGGGCCCGAGGAAATCACGCGCGACATTCCGAACGTGGGTGAAGAGGCGCTGAAGAACCTCACGCACGGCGGCGTCGTGCGGATCGGCGCGGAGGTGAAGCCGGGCGATATTCTCGTCGGCAAGGTGACGCCGAAGACCGAGACCGAACTGGCGCCCGAGGAGCGGCTGCTGCGCGCGATCTTCGGCGAGAAAGCCGCGGACGTCCGCGACACGTCGCTGCGCGTGCCGAGCGGTACGTGGGGCATCGTGATGGACGTGAAGGTCTCGGCGCGGAACGCGGTGAAACGCACGAAGCTCAGTTCGCGGGAGCGCCGGCAGCAGATCAAGCAGGTGCAGGACGAGTTTCGCGAGAAGCGGCAGGCGCTGCAGGAGAGCCTCACGGAGGCGCTCGCGAACATTTTGCTGGGTGAGAAGATTCCGGTGGACGTCGTGAACGTCGAGGATGGCGAGACGATCATCCCCGCGAATCGCAAGATTACGAAAACGCTGCTGCGCAAGCTTGCGGCCGCCCGCGACCACATCGAGATCGATGCGGGGCCGGTGCAGGCGAAGATCCAGGCGATTCTGTCGGACTACAACCGGCGGTTTGCGGACCTGGACGTGGAGGAGTCGGGCGCGCTCGATCGCATCGAGAGCGGCGACGAGTACGACCCTGGCATCATCAAGCAGGTCAAGGTGTACGTCGCCACGAAGAAGAAGATTAGCGTGGGCGACAAGATGGCCGGCCGGCATGGCAACAAGGGTGTGATCGCGAAGATCGTACCGGAGGAAGACATGCCGTTCCTCGAGGACGGCACGCCGGTGGACATCGTGCTGAATCCGCTCGGGGTGCCGTCGCGGATGAACGTCGGCCAGGTGCTGGAGACGCACCTGGGCTGGGCCGCGCGGCATTTGGGCTACGAGTTGGAACGGATGGTGCGCACGGGCGCCTCGGTGGCGGAGTTGCGGCCATATCTGGAGCGAATCTACGGCGCCGCCGGACGGCAGGAACAGATCCGGGACGCCAGTGACGGAGAGATCCGCGAGATGGCCGAGTCGTTCGCCGACGGCGTACGGTTTGCGTCGCCCGTGTTTGATGGCGCGCCCGAGCCGAACATTCATTCGCTGCTGGCCGAGGCACGAGCGCGCGGGTCGCCGGTGGGCGTGGACGGCAAGGCGGTGCTGTACGACGGCGGCACCGGCGAGCCGTTCGAGCAGCGGGTCGTGGTGGGCGTGATCTATATGATGAAGCTGCACCACCTGGCGACGGATAAGATCCACGCCCGCGCCGTGGGGCCGTACTCGCTGGTCACCCAGCAACCGCTCGGCGGCAAGGCGCAGTATGGCGGTCAGCGGTTCGGCGAGATGGAAGTGTGGGCCATGGAGGCCTACGGCGCCGCCTATTCGCTGCAGGAGCTGTTGACCGTGAAGAGCGACGACATCCGCGGGCGCACGGCGATCTACGAGGCGATCGTGAAAGGCGACAACGTGCTCGATGCGGGCACGCCCGAATCGTTCAACGTGCTGATGAAGGAACTGCAGAGTCTCGGGCTCGACATCAAGGTGCATCGCACCGCGAAGGCATGACGAGCCTGGGGCGCATCGGGAGACGGAACCCACCATGGCCGATTCGTTGACCAGCGTCGTTCAACAGGCACTGGGCCTGGCGCCCGAGGCCGACTTCGACTCGGTCAGCATCACGCTGGCCTCGCCGGAGACGATCCGCTCGTGGAGCAAGGGCGAGGTCAAAAACCCGGAAACGATCAATTACCGGACGTTCAAGCCGGAAAAGGGCGGTTTGTTCTGCGAGCGCATTTTCGGGCCGACGAAGGACTGGGAGTGCGCCTGCGGCAAATACAAGCGCGTGAAGCACAAGGGCGTGGTGTGCGACCGCTGCGGCGTGGAGGTTACGGAGTCGCGGGTGCGGCGGGAACGGATGGGCCACATTGAACTGGCGGTGCCCGTCTCGCACATCTGGTTCTACAAGTGTACGCCGAGCCGGATGGGGCTGGTGTTGGATCTGACCGGGAACCAGCTCGAACGGGTGCTCTACTACGAGGACTACATCGTCGTGGACCCCGGCGACACGGCGCTGCATCCGAAGCAGTTGCTCAGCGAGCGGGAATACCGGGACGCGATGGAGGCCTACGGCGAGGGATCGTTCCGCGCGCTGATGGGCGCGGAGGGAATCCGAGAGCTGCTGAAGCAGGTCGATCTCGAGAAGGAAATCGCGCTGCTGACGGAGGAGATGGAGACCACCCGCAGCAAGCCAACTCGAAAGAAGCTGACGAAGCGGATCAAACTGCTCGAGGGGTTCCTGCGCAGCGGCTCGCGCCCGGAGTGGATGGTGCTTGAGGTGCTGCCGGTGATCCCGCCGGATCTGCGACCGCTCGTGCCGCTCGAGGGTGGGCGGTTCGCAACGTCGGACCTCAACGACCTGTACCGGCGCGTGATCAACCGCAACAACCGGTTGCGCAACCTGCTGCAGTTGAAGACACCGGACGTGATCATCCGGAACGAGAAGCGGATGCTGCAGGAGGCCGTGGACGCGCTCTTCGACAACGGTCGGCACGGTCGGCCGGTGACGGGAGCGGGCAACCGGCCGTTGAAGTCGCTGTCGGACATGCTTCGCGGAAAGCAAGGGCGATTCCGGCAGAACCTACTGGGCAAGCGCGTGGACTACTCTGGCCGCGCTGTCATCGTCGTGGGCCCCGACCTCCAGATGAACCAGTGCGGTCTGCCCAAGAAGATGGCGCTGGTGCTATTCGAGCCGTTTATCATCCGGCGATTGAAGGAGCTCGGCATCGTCCACACGGTGCGCAGCGCGAAGAAGATGATTGAGCGCGAGGCGCCGGAGGTTTGGGACATTCTCGAGGAGGTCACGCGCGGGCACACGGTGATGCTGAACCGCGCGCCGACGCTGCACCGACTGAGCATCCAGTCGTTTGAGCCCGTGCTGATCGAGGGCGAAGCGATCCGGATTCATCCGCTCGTCTGCACCGCCTACAACGCGGACTTCGACGGCGACCAGATGGCGGTGCACGTGCCGCTGTCGGTCGAGGCTCAGCTCGAGTCACGGCTGCTCATGCTGGCGCCGAACAACATCTTTTCGCCGTCGAGCGGCCGACCGATCACGACGCCGACGCAGGACATCGCGTTGGGGTGCTACTACCTGACGAGCGACTCCCAAGCCGAGCGCATTCGGCAGCGCCAGCGGGGCGGCACGCCCGGCGAGGAGCATCTGCCGCTGATGGGCAGCGCCGACGAGGTGCACACCGCGTACGACGAAGGCGCGGTGCGCATCCACGACCGGATCCGCCTGCGGAACCCGTGCCGCGGACGCCCCGAGGTGGTCTACGGGGATTCGAAGGCGAACGTCATTGTGACGACGGTCGGCCGGGTGTTCTTCAACGAGGTCTGGCCTCCGGAGCTGGGGTTCGTGAACTCGGTGGTGAAGAAGAAGGATCTCGGCGAGATGATCCGGCACTGCTACCGGGTCGCGGGACATCAGGAGACCGTGCGGGCCCTCGATCGCCTGAAGCAGCTCGGCTTTGAATTCGCGACGCGGGCGGGGATTTCGATCGGGATGGTGGACATGATCATCCCCGTGGAGAAGGCCGACATCATCGAGCGGGCGCGACGCCAGATCGCAGAGGTTCAGGCGCAGTACAACCGTGGCGTGATCACCGACGGCGAGCGCTACAACAAGATCGTTGACATCTGGACGCACGCGACCGAGGAAATCTCGAACGTGATGTACAGCGCGCTCGACCGCAACATCGGCGAGGACGGCGAGCGGCGTTCGGAACTGAACCCGGTGTTCATCATGGTGGACTCCGGCGCGCGCGGCAGTCGGCAGCAGATCCGGCAGCTCTCGGGCATGCGCGGGCTCATGGCGAAGCCCTCGGGCGAGATCATCGAGCGGCCGATCACCTCGAACTTCCGCGAGGGATTGAGCGTGCTCGAGTACTTCATCAGCACACACGGCGCCCGCAAGGGGCTCGCGGACACCGCGCTGAAGACCGCAGATGCGGGCTACCTCACGCGGCGGCTTGTGGACGTCGCGCACGACATCATCGTGGTCGAAGAGGACTGTGGCACGCTCAACGGCATCGAGGTGGCGGCGATCATGGAGGGCGAGGACGAACGCCTTCCGCTCGCCCAGCGCATTGACGGCCGAACCGCGCTCGACGACATCCGCGACCCGCAGACGGGGGCGCTGATCGTCGCGGCGGGGCAGGAGATCGACGAAACTGCGGCCCAGCGCATCGTTCAGGCCGGTTTCGATCGGGTGCGGATCCGCAGCGTGCTGACGTGCGAGTCGGTCCGCGGTGTGTGCGCGAAGTGTTACGGCCGTAACCCTGCGACAAATCGTGCGGTGGCATTGGGCGAAGCGGTCGGGATCATCGCGGCACAGTCCATCGGCGAGCCGGGCACGCAGCTCACGATGCGCACCTTCCACATCGGCGGCACCGCCAGTTCGGTGTTCAAGCAGCCGCAGATCGTGGCGCGGCACGACGGCATCCTGCGCTACCAGGACCTGCGCACGGTGCCGACCGTGGAGGTCGTGGACGGCCAGGAGCGGACCCGTTTCGTGGTGTTGAACAAGAACGGCTCGCTCGTCATCTACGATGCCGACGGCCGCGAGCTGGAGCACCACACGCCGGTGATCGGCGCCGTGATCAGTGTGCCGGACGGCGGCGTGGTGAAGAAGGGCCAGCAGGTCGTCAAGTGGGATCCGTACAACGTCCCGATCCTGTCGGAGCACAGCGGGGTTGTGGAGTTCCGGGACTTCATTGAAGGGGTCACCATCCGGCGCGAGAAGAACGAGACAACGGGCGCCGAGGAAACCGTGATCATGGAGCACCGGGAGGACTTGCACCCGCAGATTCTGATCCGCGACGGAGCGGGCGGAGAGGTGCTCGGCAGCTATGCGATTCCGGCCGGCGCACACGTGACGGTGGCCAACGGTCAGACAGTGCGTGCGGGCGCGATGATGGCAAAGACACCGCGCAAGCTCGTGCGCACGAAGGACATCACGGGCGGTCTGCCGCGCGTCGCGGAATTGTTTGAGGCGCGCAAGCCGAAGGACGCGGCCGAGATCGCGAAGATCGACGGTATCGTGGACTTCGGCGGAACGGTGCGCGGGCGCCGCCGACTCCTGGTGCGCGATCCGGTGACGGGCGACGTCGAGGAGCACCTGATCCCACTGGGCAAGCACATCGTGGTGTTCCGGGGCGATCGCGTGAAGAAGGGGCAGCAGCTCACCGAGGGCCCGGTCGTGCCGCAAGAGGTGCTGGACGTGTGCGGTCCGAAGGAGCTGCAGGAATATTTGCTGAACGAAATTCAAGAAGTCTACCGGCTCCAGGGCGTCGAAATTAACGACAAGCACATCGAGATCATCGTGCGGCAGATGCTGCGGAAGGTGCGCATTACGGACCCGGGCGACACCGAGTTCCTCTGGAGCGAGCTCGTGGAAAAGTACCGGTTCCAGGAGGTGAACCGTCGCGCGGTGGCCGAGGGCAAGCGGCCGGCGGAGGCCCAGCCGGTGCTGCTCGGTATCACGAAGGCCGCGCTCGAGACCGAGAGCTTCATCTCGGCGGCCTCCTTCCAGGATACGACGCGCGTGCTCGCGGATGCGGCGACGCTGGGGCGGCGCGACTACCTGCGCGGCTTCAAGGAGAACGTCATCCTGGGGCACCTGATCCCGGCGGGGACGGGCTTCCCGATGTACCGGAACATCAAGCTCGTGCCGCTGGGCGAGCCGATCGCCGTGGAGGACCTGCTGGGCGACCGTCTGCAGACGGCGCCGCCGGACGCCGCGATGCTGGCCTCCGCGATTCCCGAGGAGGACATCGAGACCTGAGATTGCGAGACGCGCGGCGGCGCGCTAGACTTGAAGTTTACCCCGAGGACCTAAACGCAATGCCGACGATCAATCAATTGGTGCGCGCGGGGCGGCCGGTGCCCCGCCGGAAGAGCAAGTCGCCGGCGCTGACGGGCTGCCCGCAGCGGCGCGGCGTGTGTCTGGTCGTTAAGACCATGACGCCCAAAAAGCCGAACTCCGCGCTGCGGAAAATCGCGCGCGTGCGGCTGACGAACGGCTATGAGGTGACCGCCTACATTCCGGGCGAGGGCCACAACCTCCAGGAGCACAGCATGGTGCTGGTGCGGGGGGGGCGCGTGAAGGACCTGCCGGGCGTCCGGTACCACATCATCCGCGGGACGCTCGACGCGTTGGGCGTCGAGAACCGCCGCCGCGGCCGGTCGAAGTACGGCGCGAAGCGGCCGAAGGCCGCTGGCACGAAGGGCTGAACCGCGGGGAGCTACCATGGCACGACGTCGTAGAGCCGAACCGCGCCCGGTCACGCCGGACGCCCAGTACAATAGCGATCTGGTCGCGCGCCTGATCACGACGGTCATGCGGCGCGGCAAGAAGTCAGTCGCGCAGCGCGTCGTCTACGGCGCGCTCGAGGTGTTGCGCGAGAAGCTGCCCGACCAGTCGCCGCTGGACGTGCTGGCGCGTGCGGTGGAAAACGTGAAGCCGCGCCTCGAGGTGAAGTCGCGGCGGGTGGGCGGCGCCACCTACCAGGTGCCGGTGGAGGTTCCCGATCGTCGTCAGCTCGCGCTCGCGCTGCGTTGGCTGCGCCAATTTGCATCGGCGCGGCGAGGCGTCCCGATGGAGCGGGCACTCGCGCTCGAGATCCTGGACGCGTACCAAAACACGGGCGCCGCGATCAAGAAGCGCGACGACACGCACAAGATGGCGCAGGCGAACAAGGCGTTTGCACATTACCGCTGGTGATCTGAACCGATGGCCGCCGTGCTCGAATCGAGGCCCAGTCGTCCGACGTCCGGCTTGCCGGACGCCGCCGCGCCGCCGTCCAGCGGCCGCTGGCCGCTCGAGCGCGTCCGGAACATTGGCATCGTCGCGCACATCGACGCGGGCAAGACCACGTTGTCCGAGCGGATCCTGTTCTATTCAGGGCGCGTGCACCGGATGGGCGAGGTGCACGACGGCACCACGGTCATGGACTGGATGGACCAAGAGCAAGAGCGCGGCATCACGATCACGAGCGCCGCCACAACGTTGCGGTGGCGCGACTGCCGGCTCAACCTCATTGATACGCCCGGGCATGTGGATTTCACCGCGGAGGTGCAGCGGTCGCTGCGGGTGCTCGACGGCGCGATCGGCGTATTCTGCGGGGTGGCCGGCGTGCAGCCGCAATCGGAGACAGTTTGGCGGCAGGCTCGGCAGTACGGCGTGCCGTGCCTCGCGTTCGTGAACAAAATGGACCGGAAGGGCGCGAATTTCGACGCCGCGGTCCGCAGCCTGCGCGAACGGCTCGGCGCCGCGCCGGCGGTGCTGCAACTGCCGTGGGGGACCGAAGATCAGTTCCGCGGCGTGCTCGACCTGGTTCGCCGCCGCGCGCTGGAGTTCGACGACGCGACGTTGGGCGCTCACGTGAGCGAGTCGCCGGTGCCGTCGGAGAGCGTCGGCGCGGTGGAGGAGGCGCGCGCTCGACTCTGTGAGGCGGTCGCCGAGGCGGACGAGGCGACGCTCGGGATCTATGTAGAGAACCCGGACCTTGCCCCCGAGACGCTGCTGGCGGGTCTGCGCCGCGCGACGATCGCGGGGCGGCTGCTACCGGTGCTTTGCGGCAGTGCGCTGCGGAACCGCGGAGTGCAGCCGCTGCTCGACGCGGTGGTGGACTTGCTGCCCTCACCACTCGACGTGCCGCCGGTGCGCGGCCACCACCCGAAGACCGGCGCGGAGATCGAGCGGCGCGCGGACGATTCGGAACCGCTCGCGGCGCTCGTGTTCAAGATCGCGACGGATGCCTTCGTCGGGAAGCTCGCGTACGTGCGCGTTTACTCGGGCGTGCTGCGGCGCGGCGCGAACGTGTACCATCCGCGGCTGCGGCGGCGGGAGCGGGTGGCGCGCATCGTCCGGCTGCATGCGAATCAGCGCGAGGAAATCGACGAACTGCGCGCGGGGGACATTGGCGGCGTGCCGGGTCTGCGCGCGTTCGCGACTGGCGACACGATCTGCGCGGAGTCCCATCCGATCTTGCTGGAGCCGATCGCGTTTCCCGAGCCGGTCGTTTCGATGGCGATCGAACCGCGCACACAGGCCGACCGCGAGGCGCTCGAGGCGGCGCTCGCGGCGCTCGCGGACGAGGACCCGACATTCCGCGTCTCGACGGATCCTGAGACGGGTCAGACGCTGATCAGCGGGATGGGAGAGCTTCATCTCGAGGTGTTGCGCGAGCGGCTGGCGCGCGAGTTCAAGGTGCGCGCGAACGCGGGCCGCCCGATGGTGTCGTACCGCGAGACGGTGACACGCGCCGCGGAGTCGGAGCATGAGTTCCACCGCGAGATCGCGGGTGCGATGCAGTTCGCGCGGGTGCGGGTGGCCGTGGAGCCGCGGGCGCGCGGCGAGGGCAACTCCATCGCGATCGAGGCGGGCGAGCGGGAGGTTCCGGAGATGTTCCGCGACGCGGTCGAGGCCGGCGCGCGGGATGCGCTCGGCACGGGGCCGCTCGCGGGCTACGCGGTGGTGGACACGGCGGTGCGGATTCTCGGCGGCGCGTGGCGCGAGGGCGACACGACCGAGCTGGCGTGTCGGACGGCCGCCATGCTCGCGGTGCGCGAGGCGATGGCGGCCGCGGAGCCGGTTCTGCTGGAGCCGATCATGGCGCTCGAGGTCGTGACCCCGGACGCACATCTCGGGGACGTGCTCGCCGATTTGAACGCGCGGCGCGGGCGGGTCCGGCAGGTCGAGTCCCGCGACGGTGCCACGACCATCCGGGCCGAGGCACCGCTGATCGAGCTGTTCGGCTATGCGACCGCGCTGCGTTCGCTGACGCGCGGCCGCGCGACCTACAGCATGGAGCCGCGGCGGTTCGACCGGGTGCCCGCCGCGGCGCAGGACGCGATCATTCGCCGGTAAGTGAGGCCAACATGACAGGACAACGTATTCGAATACGGCTGCGGGGCTATGACCACCGCGTGCTCGACCAATCGGCGGCCGACATCGTCGAGACCGCGAAGCGTACGGGCGCGCGCGTGGCCGGGCCGATCCCGCTGCCCACCCGCCACGAACGGTTTTCGGTGAACCGCAGCCCCCATGCCGACAAGAAGTCCATGGACCAATTCGAGATCCGCACGCACAAGCGGGTGCTCGATATCATCCAGCCGACCGCGCGCACGGTGGACGAGCTCCGGAAGCTGAACCTGCCGGCCGGCGTGGACATTACGATCAAGGTGTGACGGATGAAGGCGTTGATCGGACGAAAGATCGGGATGACGCGCGTGTTCGACGCGGACGGCCGGCAGGTGGCGGTGACGGTGCTGCAGGCGGGCCCCTGCGTGGTGGTGCAGCGCAAGCGGGTGGACCGTGATGGCTACGAGGCGGCGCAACTGGGGTTTGAGCCGTGCAAGCCTTCGCGCGCGACGCGCGCTGCGATCGGGCACGCGAAGACGGCCGGCCAGGGGCCATTTCGCGTGCTGCGCGAAGTGCCGCTGGAGCCAGGCGAGGACCCGAAGCCGGGCGATACAGTGACCGCCGCGATCTTTTCGAAAGGCGAATTCGTGGATGTGACGGGTGTGACGAAGGGGCGCGGCTTTCAGGGGGTAATGCGGCGCCATGGGATGGCGGGGCAGCCCGCCTCGCACGGCCACACGATGCACCGGCGGCCCGGCTCGGTGGGCATGCGCGAGTTGCCGGGTCACATCCTCAAGAACAAGCGGATGCCGGGGCACATGGGACATGTGCGGGTGACGGTGCAGCATCTGCGCGCGGTGGACGTGCGGCCGGAGGACCACCTGCTGCTCGTGCACGGCGCGGTGCCGGGTCCGGTCGGCGGGCTCGTGATGATCCGCCGGTCGATCAAAAAGGCGGCGAAAGAGACATGAGCAAGCTCGACGTTCGAAATCTGAGCGGGCAGACGGTGGGCCAGTACGAGTGGGACGACCGCTGTCAGGTAACCGACCGCGGCGAGCAGGCGGTGCACGACGTGGTGGTTGCACGTCAAGCGGCGCGGCGCGCGGGCACCGCGAATACGCGCGGCAAGGGCGAGGTGGCGGGCAGCAACCGGAAACCCTGGCGGCAAAAGGGCACGGGGCGCGCGCGCGCGGGCTACCGGCGATCGCCGATCTGGCGGGGCGGCGGTATCGCGCACGGCCCACATCCGCGGACCTTCGAGCTGCGGGTGAACCGCAAGACAGCGCGGCTGGCCCTCGCGCGGGCGGTGAGCGAGCGGATTGCGGCGGGTGAGGTGACGGTGGTGGAGTCGCTCGAGATTCCTGAGCCGAAGACGCGGCACGTTGCCGCGCTGATGCGGGCGATGGGCTCGCCGCGGACGGCGTTGCTGCTCGCGGAGCCTGTGAGTCGGAATTTGCGGCTGGCCGCGCGGAACGTGCCGGGCATCGAGGTCGCCTCGGCGAACGACGTCGGCGTGGAGGCGGTGCTGCGGCCCGCGCGAATCATCGCCACCATCGCCGCGCTGGACGTGCTGGCGGCCCGAATCGCGCCCGCAGCGGGAGGTGAGGCATGAAGCCGGCCGAATCGATCATCCGACGAATGCTCGTGACCGAGAAAGGGACGCGACTGCGCGAGGGCCGGCAGTACGTGTTCGAGGTGGCGCCGGAGGCCAACAAAATTGAGATCCGGCGCGCGGTCGAACAGTTGTTCAAGGTGCATGTGACCGCCGTGAACACGATGTGGCGGCGCGGAAAACTGAAGCGGGGCCGCACGCTGCATGCGGGTCGCACGGCCGCGCGCAAGCGGGCGATCGTCACGTTGCGCGAAGGCGAGAGCATCGAACTGACGTGAGGCCGAGACCATGGCACTGAAACGCTGTAAACCCACGACGCCCGGCCGCCGGTTCGCCGAGCTGCCGACGTTCGACGACATCACGAAGGACCGCCCCGAAAAGTCGCTGACTCGGCCGCGGCGCAGCACGGGCGGTCGGAACATGTACGGCCGCATCACGGTGCGGCACCGCGGCGGCGGCCACAAACGCCGCGTGCGCGTGATCGACTTCCGGCGCGATAAGATCGGCATTCCCGCGAAGGTGGTCGCGATCGAGTACGACCCGAACCGTTCGGCCCGCATCGCGCTGCTGCACTATCGCGACGGCGAGAAGCGATACATCCTCGCGCCCGAAGGGCTGCGCCCCGGCGCCACCGTGATGAGCGGGCCGGACGCGGAACCGGCGGTCGGCAACGCGCTGCCGCTCAATCGTATTCCGCTGCGGCTGCCGGTGCACAACGTTGAGCTACGGCCGGGCGGCGGCGGCCAGCTGGCGCGCGCGGCGGGGCAGATGGTGGAGCTCACCGCGATCGAGGGTGGCTATGCGCTGTTGAAGCTGCGGTCCGGTGAGATTCGGCGGGTGCCCGAAACGTGCATGGCGACGATCGGCCAGGTGGGCAACCTCGATCATGAGAACGTCTCGCTCGGCAAGGCGGGGCGGCGGCGATGGCTCGGCATTCGTCCGACGGTGCGGGGCGTCGCGATGAACCCGGTGGACCACCCGATGGGCGGCGGCGAGGGCCGGACGTCGGGCGGCGGACCGCCGGTGTCGCCGTGGGGTGTGCCGACGAAGGGCAAGCGCACGCGGCGGCGCCGCAAGCCATCGAGCCGGTTCATTGTGAAGCGGAGGAATTGAGCGATGTCGAGATCCCTGAAAAAGGGGCCGTTCGTGGACGAGCATCTGCGCCGGAAGGTCGAGCGCGCGCACGGCGGCGAGCGCCGGCAGATCAAGACTTGGTCGCGGCGTTCGATGATCACGCCCGAGTTCGTCGGGCAGACCTTCCTGGTGCACAACGGCCGCACCTTCGTCTCCGTGTATGTGACGGAGAACATGGTGGGGCACCGTCTGGGCGAATTCGCGCCGACGCGCACGTTCCGCAAACACGGTGTGGCCACGGACAAGGCGGTGGCGTTGAAGTAGGCGGCCGCCGCTTGTCGCCGGCCGGTCGGCGCAGTAGACTGAAGGTTTGTGTCCGCGCGGTGATCGCCCGCGCGCGTTCTGCGGGGAACGGGTTATGGACATTGTCGCGACCACAAAGTTTGTGCGGCTGTCGCCACGCAAGGCGCGGGATCTGGCGCGCGAGTTAAAGGGCCGGCCGGTGCCGATGGCGCTGGCGCTTCTGAGCGCCAGCGAACGGCGTGCGGCCTACTGGTTGGCGAAGACGCTGCGCTCCGCGATCGGCAATGCGACGAACAATCGCAATCTGGACGCCGACCGGCTGATTGTGAAAGAGGCGGTGATCGAGGAGGGACCACGGCTGAAGCGGTGGATGCCGGTGGCACGGGGCGCGGCGCACCCGATCCGGCATCGCTTCAGCCACGTTCGGGTGGTGCTGACCGAAGCGGGCGCCGCGAAATAGCCGGGACGCGCGAACGGGAAAGGGGTATTCGGTGGGTCAGAAAGTCAATCCGATCGGCATGCGGGTGACCGTCACGAAGGCGTGGCGATCTCGCTGGTATGCGGACCATCGCCGTTATGGCGAGTTTGCGGTGGAGGACGACCGGATCCGGCGATGGACGCTGGACTACTTCAAGGATGCGGCCGTGTCGGACGTCGAGATCGAGCGGCACAGTGACCGCGTTCGGGTCACGATCCACACCGCGCGTCCGGGCGTGGTGATGGGGCGTCGCGGCAGCGAGGACCGGCGCGAGGAACTCCGAAAACTGCTCGCGGCGCGGACGAAACGGGAAGTGTATGTGGATGTCGTCGAGGAGCCGCACCCGGAGCGGAACGCGCAGCTCGTCGCCGAGGGCATTGCGGCGCAACTGGTGCGCCGGGTCTCGTTCCGCCGGGCGATGAAGCGCGCGGCGGACCTCGCGATGGAGGCGGGGGCGGAGGGCATCCGGATCCAGGTGGCGGGGCGGTTGGGCGGCGCGGAGCTGGCGCGCACCGAGGGGCTGCGCCGCGGGAAAGTGCCGTTGCATACGCTCCGGGAGCCCATTGACTACGGATTCGCCGAGGCGCGGACCGTGGCGGGACAGATCGGGGTGAAGGTGTGGATTTGCCATCGCGCGGGCGACCGGTCCGCGGCGGGCGGGCGAAAGGAGCGCGCGTATGCCGCTCATGCCTAAACGGGTGAAGTACCGCAAGCAGCAACGCGGTTCGCGGCGCGGGATCGCGCAGTCGGGCCACACGCTGGCGTTCGGCGAGTACGGGCTTCAGTCGCTCGGGCGGGGCTGGGTGACCGCGACGCAACTGGAGGCTTGTCGGGTCGCGATCAACCGGTTCATCAAGCGCAAGGGTCGTGTGTGGCTTCGGGTGTTTCCGGATAAGCCGGTGACGAAGAAGCCGCTCGAGACGCGCATGGGTAAGGGCAAGGGCGCGGTCGAGGCATGGGTGGCCGTGGTTCGACCCGGCACGATGCTGTTCGAGATGGACGGCGTGCCGCTCGAAACCGCCCGCGAAGCGCTGCGGCTGGCGGCGTTCAAGCTTCCGGTGCACTCGCGCTTCGTCGCGCGGCACGCCGTCGCGCGGTGAGCGCCCCGGAGGAGCTGAGGATGAAGGCGCGAACGATTCGCGAGTGGACGGACGACGAGCTGCGCGTGCAGATCGAGCAGGCGCGGCGCGAGTTGTTCAACCTGCGCATGCAGTCGGCCGCGGGCCGGCTCGAGCGCCCGTCCCGAGTCCGGGAGGTGCGGCGCGACCTCGCGCGGATGGAGACCGTGCGTTCGGAACGGAGGAACCAGACGTCATGACGGAGAGCGGCGCAGCGAAGCCGGCCCGGGGCCACCGAAAGGAGCGGGTCGGCGAGGTGGTCAGCGACCGCATGGCGAAGACCATCGTCGTGCGGGTGGAGCGGCGTCAGCGCCATCCGCTGTATCAGAAGGAGGTCCGCGCGTACTCGAAGTTCTATGCGCACGATGAGACCGGCGCGGCGCGCGTGGGCGATCGGGTCCGGATCGCGGAAACGCGGCCACTGAGCCGGTTGAAGCGTTGGCGGCTGGTCGAGGTGATCGAGCGGGCGCCGCGCGCGACGGAGGGTCCGCAATGATCGGTTTGCGCACCACGATGGAGGTGGCCGACAACACCGGCGCGCAGCGCGCGCAGTGCATCCGGGTGCTCGGCCACGTTCGCGACTACGCGCGGGTCGGGGACGTGATCCGCGTGACGATCAAAGAGGCCGCGCCGGGCGGCATGGTGAAGAAGGGCGACGTTGTGCGTGCGGTCGTCGTGCGCACACGGCAACCCGTGCGCCGGCCGGACGGGTCCACCGTGCGGTTCGACTCGAACGCGGTGGTGCTGGTGGATGAGCAGATGAATCCGCGCGGCACGCGAATCTTCGGCCCGGTGGCGCGCGAGCTGCGCGACCGGGACTTCATGAAGATTGTCTCGCTGGCGCCGGAGGTGGTGTGAGATGAGGCAGCGACAACGTACGCGGAGGGCGGCCCGCATCCCGTTCAAGCGGGGCGACACCGTCTATGTGATGTCGGGCGATGATCGCGGTCGCACCGGCAAGGTGCTGCGGGTGCTGCGGCGCGAGGGACGGGTGCTGGTGGAAGGAATCAACCTGGTTCGCAAACACCTTCGAAAATCGCCGGAACACCCCAAGGGGGCGATCGTGAGCGTGGAAGCGCCGCTGCCGGCCTGCAAGCTGCGGCTGTACCAACCGGAGCGCGGTTCGGGCTCCGGCTCAGCGGGCTGACCGGACCTCGGGAGCGACCATGGCGGCGTATTTGAAGGAGCTATATCGGACGCGCGTCGTGCCGGAGATGGCCACGGCGCGGGGATTTACCAACCCGCTTCGTGTGCCCCGGCTGCGCAAGATCGTTGTGAACATGGGGTTCGACGCCGACACCGACCGCGACACGATGAAGGCGTTGACGGAGGATCTGGCGCGAATCACCGGACAGCGGCCGGTCGTCACGCACGCGCGCAAGAGCATTTCGAACTTTCGGTTGCGCGCGGGCATGCCGATCGGCGCGAAGGTGACGCTCCGGGGCGACCGGATGTACGAGTTTCTGCACCGGCTGATCGTCGCCGCGCTGCCGCGCATCCGCGACTTCCGTGGCCTGTCGCCGCGCGGGTTTGACGGCCGCGGCTCCTACTCGATGGGCGTGCGCGAGCAGACAATCTTTCCCGAGATCAATCCGGACCATGTGAAGCGGGTACAGGGGATGGACATCACCTTGGTGACCAGCGCGCGCAGCGATGACGAGGCGCGCGAGCTCCTCGAGCGGCTCGGCATGCCGTTTGCGAAATAGGCGGGGGTGACACTGTGGCGACGAAAGCGTGGAAAGCCAAGCAGCAGCGTCCGCCCAAGTTCAAGGTGCGGGCCTACAACCGGTGCGAGCGGTGTGGCCGCCGCCGCGCGTACATCCGGAAGTTTCGTATGTGCCGGATTTGTGTGCGCGAGCTGGCGCAGGCAGGCCGTCTGCCCGGCGTGATCAAGGCCAGCTGGTGAGACGGCGGGAGACGCGACGATGAGTTTGAACGATCCGATCGCCGACCTGTTGAACCGGATTCGCAACGCGTGCGCCGCCGGTCTGCCGTCGGTGGACGCGCCCCACTCCCGGCTCAACGAACAGATCTGCGACGTGTTGACGCGGGAGGGGTTTCTTGCGGGATACGCGATTGAGACGCGCGGCGGTCGCCGGATGCTTCACATCGCGCTGAAATACGACGGCGCTGGCCCCAACCGCACGCCGGTGATTCGGGGCCTGCGGCGAATCAGCACGCCGGGCTGCCGCCGTTACGCCTCGGTTGGCAAGCTGCGCAGCGTGCGCAGTGGCACGGGAATCGCGGTGATCACCACCTCGGCCGGGCTGATGACCGACCGTGAGGCGCGGCGCCGGCGGCTCGGCGGCGAGGTGATCTGTCACGTTTGGTAACGCGGAGAACGAGCGATGTCACGACTGGCCAAAAAGCCGATTCCGTTGCCCGCGGGCGTCACCGCGGTGGCGGACGGACCGCGCGTGACCGTGCGGGGTCCGAAAGGCGAGCTGAGCTGGACGCTGCCGCGCGGCGTCGCAGTGGAGATCGGCCCGCAGGGGATCATGGTGCGCCGGGAGGGTGAAACCGCCGATCACCGGCGTCTGCAGGGTACGAGCTGGGCCACGCTCGCCGGCATGGTGACCGGCGTGCACGAGGGATACGTGCGTGAGCTGGAAATCCAGGGCGTCGGGTACCGCGCGCAGCGGCAGGGCTCCACGCTGTCGCTCACGCTGGGGTTCTCGCATCCGGTTCAGTTCCCGATCCCGGAGGGAGTGGACATTCAGACGCCCGACGCCACCACGATCCGCGTGAGCGGCTGTTCGAAGGCGTTGGTCGGCGACGTGGCGGCGCGGATCCGCGGCTTCTATCCGGCCGAGCCCTACAAGGGCAAGGGGATCCGCTATAAGGGCGAGCAGGTCCGGCGCAAGGCCGGCAAGACGGTGGCGTGAGGCATGGAACGCGGATGAAACCGAGAACCCGGGCGGAGTATCGTGAGCGTCGCCATCGGCGACTTCGGCGTCGCGTCGTCGGCACGGCGCAACGGCCGCGCATGTGCGTGCATTTTAGCCTGCGGCACGCGCAGGTGCAGTTTGTGGACGACGACACGGGGCGGACGCTCGCGGCGGTGTCCACGCAGGGCGAGGGGCCGCTGGCGCAGTTCGCGGGGCGGGTGACCGTCGAGGCGGCGCGCCAGATCGGGCGGGCGGCCGCCGAAGCGGCGCGCGCCGCCGGCATCGCGGAAGTCGTGTTCGACCGGGGCGGGTTCCGTTACGGCGGCCGCGTGAAAGCGCTCGCCGAGGCGGCGCGCGAGGCCGGTCTCAAGTTTTGACGTTGGGGGCGAACCGGAATGAATCGGAAGCGGATGGGTGCCGAGCGCGTCGAGCGGGCCGCCGAGGACTCGGGGCTGGATGAAATCGTTGTGCAGATCAACCGATGCGCGAAGGTCGTGAAGGGCGGGCGTCGGTTCAGCTTTAGCGCGCTGGTCGTCGTCGGCGATCGCGCGGGCCATGTGGGCTTCGCGCTGGGCAAGGCGCGCGAGGTGGCCGATGCGATTCGGAAGGGCGGTGAGGTGGCGCGCCGGAGTCTAATGTCGGTGCCGCTGCGCGACCGCACGATTCCTCACGAGGTGGAAGGACGGTTTGCGGGCGCGCATGTGCTGTTGAAGCCGGCCTCGCGCGGAACCGGGATCATCGCGGGCGGCGCGGTGCGGGCGGTGCTGGACCTCGCGGGGGTCAAGGACGTGCTCGCCAAGTCGCTCGGCAGCGACAGCGCGCTGAACATGACGCGGGCCACGATCGAGGCGCTGGCCCAACTTCGGCCGTATGAGGCGCTGCGCGCGATGCGCGTGGCGCCCGCGGGGGCGGTGGCGACATGAGATTGCACGAATTGAGGAATGCGCCCGGGGCGCGGCGGCGGACAACGCGCGTGGGCCGCGGCGAGTCGTCGGGGCACGGAAAGACGTCAGGGCGGGGCCACAAGGGACAGCACTCGCGCGCCGGCAGTGGCCGCCGTCTGCGGTTCGAGGGCGGGCAGATGCCGTTGATCCGGCGGCTGCCGAAGGTGGGGTTCCAGGCGCCTGGCCGGATCGAGTACCAGGCGGTGAACGTGGGGCAGCTCAACGTGTTCGAGGCCGGCGCGGTGGTGGACCCCACCGCGCTGCGCGAGCGCGGCCTTGCGCGGGGCCCGACGCGACGGCGGATCAAGGTCCTCGGCGACGGCGAGCTGACGAAGCCGCTCACGGTGCGCGCGCACGCGTTCAGCCGTTCGGCCGCCGCGAAGATCGCCGCGGCGGGCGGCGCCGCGGAGACGGTGCGCTAAACGGGGCGCGGCGATGCTCTCGGCCTTCGCGAACTCGTTCAAGATCCCGGAACTGCGCGAGCGCATTCTGTTCACGCTCGGCCTCATTTTCGCAGTTCGCATCACGGCGGTGGTCCCGGTGCCCGGCGTCGACTACAACGCGTTGCGCGAGGTGATCGCGGAGGTGCAGCGGCAGGCGGGCGGTGGGTTCCTCGGGCTCTACGACCTATTCACCGGCGGCGCGATGGACCGCTGCGCGGTCGGCGCGCTCGGCATCATGCCCTACATCAGTGCCTCGATCATCCTGCAGTTGATGACGGCGGTGATTCCAGCGCTCGAGCGGCTCGCGCGCGAGGGGGAGGCCGGTCGGCAGAAGCTCACGCAGTACACGCGGTATCTGACGGTGGGCCTCTGCATCGTGCAGGGCGGCGCGCTCGCGGGCGCGCTGCTGAATCCGGGCGCGCTGGGGATCCACCGGCCGATCGTCCACATGGAGTCGCACTTCGGGTTCGTCGCGCTCGCGGTGCTGACGATGATGACGGGCACGATGATCCAGATGTGGCTCGGGGAGCAGATCACGGCGCGCGGCGTCGGGAATGGCATTTCGCTGATCATCACGATCAACATCGTGAGCCGTCTGCCCGGCGCGGTGGCACAAACCATGCGGATGTTCGAGCCGGTCGGCGGCGAGCGTCCCTACACGCCGTTCCACCTCGCGCTGATGTTGCTGATGATCTTCCTGGTGATCGCGGGCACGATCGCGGTGACGCAGGCGCAGCGGAAGATTCCGGTGCAGTACGCGAAGCGCGTGGTCGGCCGCAAGGTGTATGGCGGCCAGAGCACGTACATGCCGCTGCGGGTCAACTATGCGGGCGTCATGCCGATCATCTTCGCGCAGTCGATCCTGCTGTTTCCGCCGCGGTTGCTCAAGTCGCTGCCGTGGATGTGGGCGAAGGATCTCGGCGCCAGCATCGACTATGGTTCCGGCGCGCACATGGTGCTCTACGCACTGATGATCCTCTTCTTCTCGTACTTCTGGGTCGCGACGCAGTTCAACCCGGTGCGCATCGCGGACGACCTGAAGAAGTACGGCGGCTATGTGCCCGGCATTCGGCCGGGCACACCGACGGCCGAGTTTCTGGACCACACGATGACGAGGATCACGCTGGCCGGCGCGGTGTTTTTGACGGTGATCGCGGTGATCCCGACGGTGATGCAGAAGCATCTGGGCATCCCCTGGATCGTCGCCTCGTTTTTCGGAGGCACCAGCCTGTTGATCGTGGTGGGGGTCATGCTCGACACGATGCGTCAGATCGAAGCCCACCTGCTCACCCGCCACTACGATGGCTTCTTGAAGAAGGGACGCCTGCGGGGCCGGTGAGGAAGCGAGGGACCGTCACGGGATGAAGACCATTCTATTGCTCGGGGCGCCGGGGGCGGGCAAAGGGACGGTGGCGGCCCGGCTGGCCGCAACCACGCCCTATCGCCACGTGTCGACCGGCGACATGCTGCGCGAGGCGGTGAAGGCGGGCTCGCCGGTCGGCCTTGAGGCGCGCGCCTTCATGGAGCGCGGCGACCTGGTGCCCGACGAGGTGATCTTGCGCATCGTGCGCGAGCGAATCGAACGCGAGGGGGCATCGGGCGCATACATGTTCGATGGGTTTCCGCGCACGCGCGCGCAGGCGGACGGGCTCGACGCGATGCTCGCCTCGTTCGGCGCGAAACTGAACGGAGTGTTTCTGCTGGTGGTGCCGCGCGAGGTGCTGATTTCCAGGATCGCCGGCCGGCGAGTGTGCCGGCAGTGCGGCGCCGTGTACCACGTCGTGAACATGCCGACGAGGGTCGAGGGCGTGTGCGACCGCTGCGGTGGCCCGACGTATCAACGCCCGGACGACAACGAGGCGACGGTCGCGAACCGGTTGGACGTCTATGAGCGGCAGACGCGCGAACTGATCGATCTGTATCGCGCGCGCGGCATTTTGCACGAGGTGGACGCGGCGGGTTCGCCCGAGGCGACCCGAGACCGGATCGCGCAGGTGCTGGCGGCGTGGGTGTGAGCATTCCGATCAAGACCGACGCCGAGCTTGATCAGATGCGCGCCAGCGGTCGGGCGGCGGCGCGAGTGTTGGCCGCGGTTCTCGCGCGTGTGGCGCCCGGGGTAACGACCGAAGAGCTCGAGGAGGCCGCGCGCGAGGCGCTCGAGCGCGAGGGTGCGCAGAGCGCGTTCCTCGGTTACCGGGGATACCCGGCGCGGATCTGCGTCTCGATCAACGACGAGGTGGTGCACGGCATTCCGGGCCCGCGGCGCATCGAGGCGGGCGACGTGGTGAGCGTCGACTGCGGCGTGATCCTGAACGGCTGGTACGGCGATGTCGCGCGGACGGTCGTGGTGGGGTCGGTGGAGCCGGACGCGTGGCGTTTGGTGAGCGTCGCGGAGGCCGCGCTGGCGGCGGCGACCGCGCAGGCGGTGGAGGGTCGGCGGCTGGGCGACCTTTGCGCGGTCATCCAGCAGACGGTCGAAGCGGCCGGCTTCTCGGTGGTGCGTGATTTCGTCGGGCATGGCATCGGCCGAGCGCTGCACGAGGAGCCGCAGATTCCGAATTTCGGGAAGCCGGGCACCGGCCCGGTCCTACGGGCGGGGATGACGCTGGCGATCGAACCGATGGTCAACGAACGAGGTTCGCCGGTCCAGGTGGACCCGGACGGGTGGACCGTACGGACCTGCGATGGTGGACGCGCCGCCCATGTGGAGAATACCGTGGCGGTGGGGCGCACGGCCGCGGAGGTGCTGACGGATCTGGGCGATGGATAAAGATTGGTTTGTGCTGGACGCCGAGGTGGCGGATGTGATATCGTCAAAGGCTTTTCGGGCGCGTCTTCGAAACGGCCACGAGTTTGTCGCGTTTTTCGCGTGCGCGGCCGATGCGCGCCCGTTGGCGGTGGGCGACCAGATCATGGTCGAGATGTCGCCCTGTGATATGAGCAAGGGGCGGATTCGGCCGGCGGACGAGGTGGTGCGGACATGAAGGTGCGCAGTTCGGTGCGTCGAATTTGCGAGCGCTGCAAGATCGTGCGGCGTCGCGGGGTGGTGCGGGTGATCTGCACGAATCCGCGGCACAAGCAGCGTCAAGGGTGAGCCGACGAGCGAAAGGGCGTTTGATATGCCGCGAGTGATGGGAGTGGACATTCCGGGTCGCAAGCGCATCGAGTACGCGCTGCGCTACATCTATGGGATTGGGTTGACGCGTGCGCGCGAGGTGTGCCGCCAGGCGGGCGTGGACGTCGCGAAGCGCGCGGATGACCTAACGGACCAGGAGATCGCGCGGATCTCGGAGGTGCTCCAGGGATACCGTCTGGAGGGTGATCTGCGGCGCGACGTGCAGCAGAACATCCGCCGGCTGATCAGCATCAACGCCTACCGCGGGATCCGGCATCGCCGGGGATTGCCGGTGCGGGGCCAGCGCACGAAGACGAACGCGCGCACGCGCAAGGGGCCGCGCAAGACCGTCGGTGCGGTTCGGAGCAAGGAGGCCCGGTCGGCGTTGAAGGCCTCGAAGAGCTGAGACGCTGACTGAGGCGAGCGGCGGGAGACGATGGAGATGGCGGACGAAAAACCCACAACCACAGCGGCCGAGCCGGCGGCGCCGCCGGCGGCGCCGGCCGAGGAGGCGGGAGCCGGGGCGAGCGCCGGCGAAGGTTCAGCGAAACCGGCGCGAAAGGGACGGGGCAAGGGTGGCCGGCATTGTCCGGTCGGCATCGTGCACATCCGTGCGACGTTCAACAACACGTGCGTGACGATCACCGATCCGAAGGGCAATGTGGTCGCATGGAGCACGGCGGGACGATGCGGGTTCAAGGGCTCGCGCAAGAGCACCGCGTATGCCGCCACCGTGGTTGCGCAGGAGGCGGCGCGCGCTGCGATGGCGAACGCGGGGATGCGCGAGGTGGAGATCTGCGTGCAGGGCCCCGGGGCGGGACGTGAGTCGGCGATCCGTGCCGTGCAGGCCGCCGGCCTTCAGGTGACGGCCATCCGCGACGTGACTCCGATTCCGCACAATGGTTGCCGGCCTCCGAAGCGCCGGCGCGTGTGAGTCTGCGAGAGGAGTACGATCCATGGGCAGATACATCGGACCCGCCTGCCGGTTGTGCCGTCGCGAAGGCATGAAGCTCTTTTTGAAGGGCACGCGCTGCTACATGTCAAAATGCGCGATCGACAAAGAGCGCAATCCGCCGGGACAGCACGGCGCCCGTCGCCGCAAGCTCTCCGACTACGGCGAGCAGCTTCGCGCAAAGCAGCGGCTGCGACGCATGTACGGGATGCAGGAGGAGCAGTTCCGAGTGTTCTTCGAAAAGGCGCTGAAGCAGCGCGGCGTGACCGGTGAGCGTCTGCTGCAGATGCTCGAGCTGCGGCTCGATACGGTTGTTTGGCGGCTCGGGTTCGCAGTGTCGCAGCGCGCGGCCCGCCAGATGGTGCTGCACGGCCACATCGAGGTGAATGGACGCAAGGTGGACATCCCGTCGTACCAACTCCGGCCGGGCTGCGTCGTGCAAGTGCGGGGTCGCGAGCACAGCCGACAGTTGGCGCAGGCGAGCCTCGACCAGGTTGCGAGCGTTCGTAAAAGCGACGAGGTCGTGCCCTGGCTGTCGTTGAATCGGGACGAGTTGAAGGGAGAGGTGCTGCACGTGCCCAGCCGCGAGGAAATCCAGCCGGTCGTGAACGAGCAGCAGGTCGTGGAACTGTATTCGAAGTGATCGGGAGCGCGGCCCTCGGGGGTCGAGGTCTCCCCACCATATGGGCCGGGTAACGGACGGCCCTGGGAGGTAGATCCATGCCGATTCGAGTTGCTCGATTCGAGATGCCGAAGGCGGTCGCCGCCGTCGAGAGCGATCCGTCCCAGCACTACGCGAAGTACGTTGCGGAGCCGTTCGAAGCCGGATATGGCCGAACGCTCGGGAACTCGCTGCGGCGCGTGCTGCTGTCCTCGATCGAGGGCGCGGCGATCTCGTCCGTCCGGATCGAGGGCGCGATGCACGAGTTCTGCAGCCTCAACGGCGTGGTGGAGGATGTGACCGACATCGTGCTGAACCTGAAAGGGGTCAAGTTGAAGATGTACACCCGCGAGCCTCGCAAGATCCGGCTGCGCAAAAAGGGGCCGGGCGAGGTGACCGCGGGCGACATCGAGAGCGACGCGATGGTCGAGGTGCTGAACCGGGAGCATCACATCGCGACGCTGGCGCCGGACGGCATGCTGGACATGGAGATGGAGGTCTGTATCGGGCGCGGCTACCGGCCGGCCGAATGGAACAAGAAGCCGGACCAGGAGATCGGCGTGATTCCGATCGACTGCCTGTTTTCCCCGGTCCGGCGGGTCAAGTACGCGGTCGAGAACTGCCGCGTGGGACGCCGGACGGACTATGACCGTCTGGTGTTGGAGATCTGGACGGACGGACGCATCGAGCCGGACGAGGCGCTGACGATCAGCGCGGCGATCCTTCGCCACCATCTCGACGTGTTCGTGCATTACGACCGCGACTTCATCCAGTTCGAGACGACCGAGCGGCAAGTGGATGCGCAGCGCGAGGAGTTGCGGCGCAAACTCGCGATGAGCGTCAACGATATCGAGCTCAGCGTTCGCGCCGTGAACTGCCTGAACAATGCGAATATCCTGACCGTGGGCGAGCTCGTGCAGAAGAGCGAGGCGGAGCTACTGAAGTTCCGAAACTTCGGCAAGAAGTCGCTGAACGAGATCAAGCAGCGGCTCCAGGAACTCGGGCTCTCGCTGGGCATGACGTTCGAGGCCGATCTATTGCCGACCGAGGCCGATCGCGCGGCCGCCGCCGAGAAGGCGCTGGCGGCCACGGCCCGGGCCGAGAAGAAGAGTTGACCGTTTCGTTGGAGGATTCGCGATGCGCCATCGCAAGACCACCATCAAGCTGGGCCGGACGACCGCGCACCGCAATGCGTTGATCTCCGCGCTTGTGTGCAGTCTGATTCTGCACGGGCGGGTTCGCACGACGCTTGCCAAGGCGAAGGCGGCGCGCCGCCTCGCGGAACGCTCGGTCACGTGGGGGCGCGAGGGCACGCTCGCGTCGCGTCGCCGGGCGCTTGCGGCGCTGCATCAGAAGCCGGCGGTGAGCCGGCTGTTCCAGGAGATTGCGCCGGCGATGAGCGATCGCAACGGGGGCTACACCCGAATCATCCGGCTGCCCGGACGCCGGCGCGACAGCTCGACGATGGCGATCCTCGAGTGGGTGCGGCCGATGGGCGATGCGGCGGCCGCGCCCGAGGCGCCGAGCACCACCGCCTGAGGCGGAGCGCCGGCGGCCGCGTCGCGACGCCGGACCATGGTGGGGGTGCCGGTGGCGAGCGGCGATCCCGCGGCGACTCCCGCGCGCGTGGGCTCGGTGGGAAGGCCGCGGCTCTGACCGCTCGTCAGGTGCGGACGTGGGAGAATGTCCGCTCGCCGGCGAGCTTGGGCGTCCCCAATGAATGCGCGTGCGCGTCGTTCCGGGGTTGGGGCATCGGTCCGACCAGGCTCTCGGCGCGCGAGGGAGTTTGGCCGTCGCCCCCGAACATCAGCTGGGCGAGCCGCCCGACGGACGACGGTCGAAAACCACTGGGGGGCGAGGCCAGTTAGAGATCGCGGAGCGAAAGCCGCAAGCCGGCCCCCAGATAGAGGAGGGTCGGCCCCCATCCTCCGAGCCACGCGGGGATATGTCCCATTTTGCCGGCCCACAGCCCGAGACTGACCATCGCCCACGATGAGAAGAACAGCGTGAGGCACAACAGAATCCCGCGCAGCGCGCCTTTCCGGGCGGTGGTGGTGCCGAACGGGATGCCGAACAACACCGCGATCAGGCAGCCCCAGGGCATCGCGAGGCGGCTGTGCAGGGTGACGCGCAAGCGCTGGACCGCGCGGGCGTCGAGCTGAGGGTGGGTGCGGATGAAGCGGAGTAACTCGGCGGCGGTGAGAAACTCCGGATCCTTAATTTCATTCACGAACTCGCGCGGCGTTTCCGTGAATTCGGTCATGGGGCGGAGCGCGACGATGCGCGGCGGGCCGAGAGGGTGCCCGCGTTCGTCGTAGTACTGGAGCCGGACGTTTCGGAACCACCAGGTGCCGCCGGCCCATGAGGCCTCCTCGGCGATGGCCTTCCATGCATCCCGGCCGAACGGCGTTTGCTGGACCACCTGCACGTGGTGCATGTCGAAGGTGAGCGTGTGGAACCGGCCGATGAGCCACGTGCGGTGCTCGGCCGGGTTATGGTAGGGGAGCGGACCCGCGATGTGCACGTCGTCTCGGTCGGTGCGGCCTTGCGCGCGGACAAATTGGCGGGTTCGGTAGGCGGCATCCGACCCCACGGTCTCGTTCACGGCCAGCACCAGCACGCTGGCGGCCAGCCCAGCGAGGATGAGCGGCAACATCAATCGCCCAAGGCTGAGACCGCAGGCGCGCATGGCGGTGATTTCATTGTGGCGTGTCAGTTCGGACAGCGCCCACAGAATCGCGAGCACCAGGGAGACGGGGACGATGTAGTTGAGGGAGGCCGGGATCAGCTGCACGTAGTACAACAGCAGGCTCGGCAGGGACGCGTGACCTTGTAGAAAGTCGGACAGGTTGTTGAAGAGGTCAAACACGATGTAAATGATCGTGAACGCCGCGAAGCAGAGCATCAGCGGTCCGAAAAATCGGCGCAGGAGATAGCGGTCCAGGAGTTTCACGCTCGCGAGCATACGGGGGCGGCGGCGGCGCTGGCAAGAAGCGGATCGGAACGCGACCGTGGGTTCAGCGTGGCGCGTTCGCGGCGCCGGCGACGTTGGTCGCCAGAGTCAGTCTGTCGGAATGATCGGGGCTCAGCGCGCGCGCGCGCCGGGCGACTTCCATGGCCCGGTTCGTGTGACCGACGGCAAGGAGGGCGCGGGCGAGCGTATCGAGCAGGGCGGGGGAATCGGGCTCACGTTCGACCGCGCGCGTTGCCAGCTCGAGCGCCGACTCCGCGCGGCCGAGCTGCAGGCGGCACCACGCGAGATCGTTCAGAATGTGCGCGTCGGTTGGGGCGCCGCGGAGGGCGATCTCGAGCGCGGCCTCGGCCTCGCCCCACTTGGACTCCGCCATCAACAAGCTGGCCCAAATGTAGTTCGCCCGGGGGTGGGCCGGCTGGAGACGCAGCAGGCGCGCGGCGTGGTCCCGCGCGCGGTCGGCGCGGCGCTCGGCGACATCCAGCGCGAGCAGAATCTCCCACGCGGGCCCGAACGCTGGATGTCGGGCGACGATTTCTTCCATTCGCTCGCGCGCCTCGACGGTGCGGCCCTCGGCGGCCAGCGCCTGCGCGAGCAACGTCTCGAGCCAGGGAATGCGGAGATTGCGCGATCGCACGCTATCCAGGGTGCGGCGAAGCGCGGCGGTGTCGCCGGTTTTCGCGGCGATATATCCCAACGCGAGACGGGCGGCGACATCCTCCGGCGCGTCGGCCAATCGTCGATTCAGAATGACGGTGGCGGAGGCCACATCGCCCGTCTGGACGGCGATCAACGCCTCGTAGGTCGGCAACGCGGCCGGCGGCGGGTCGAGGCGCGCGAGCGAGCGTGCGATGGCTACGGCGGACGTCATGTCGCCCGCGGTCAACGCGGCGAGGCCGGCCGCCAATTGTAAATCCGCGCGGTCCGGATTGTCGGCCGCAAGGCGTTCGAAGATCGCGCGGCTCTCCGCCGAGTTCCCGCGTCGGTCCAAGACCGCGGCCATCGCGAGCCGAGCGGACGGATCGTCACGGCGCTGCTGCAGAACCTCGGTGAGCTCGGACAGTGCCACATCGAGATAGCCGGCGCGCGCGGCGAGAGCGCTGCTGGCCATCTGCAGGTTCGGATCGCGAACCCGGCCGCTCCGATGGGCGGCCTCGAGAGGATGGAATGTCGCGGCGCGCGCGCGGATCCAGCGATCGAGGTCCATCTGGGCTGCGTCGGCCTCGGGGCGGCCGAGCTGGCGAGTGAGCCGCGCTCGGTTGTGGCGGGCGCTGTATTGCTCGGAGTCGAGGGTGGCCGCGGTCTCGTACACGACGAGGGCCTCGTCGGTCAGACCGGCCTCCTCGATCAGGAAGCCAAAGTCGTTCAGGAGGCGGCTGGCGTGCCGGCGTAACCACCCTGCGTACGGTCTGAAGGCCGGGGGCAGGCGCTGCAGCCGGGCGAACGTCCGGGCCATGTGGGATGTCCAGGAGGAAACGACGGCCCAGTGCGCGCGCAGGTGTTCGGCGTCGGGTGCGGCGATGCCGCGATACGTCCACCGTCCCGGCAGCGCGGTCCAGCCGCCCAGCCGCCAGACATCGGGCGTGTCCACGATCACCACTCGGCCGGTCACGGACGGATCGCGAGCGAACCAATCGGCCAGAACGGCGTCGAGTCCGGCGGTGGCGAGGCCGCGGGCGCGGGGGTCGTCGGCGAAGACGTCGGCAACATAGCGCAAATATACGGGATGACGGCTCACCTGAAGGTTGAGCACTCGCGCGTTGGGGCGCGCATGGCGGGCGCGGACGGTGATGAGCGGCTCCAGCGGCGTCGCGAGAACCAGACGATCCGCGTCGCCGAGTTCATCGAGGACGCCGAACGCGAATTCGTCGAATGGCGCGGAATCGCAGCGTGCGACCTGAACGACGTGGCGTCCGGTCGCGATGACAAGCGCGCTGGTCATCGCGATCGCATACACAGCGGCGGCGCGGCGACGGCGAAGGGGGGTCAGGTCGATTTGCGACAACGCGCCGGGGAGGTCGCGACGGTCAAGGTCACGCAACAGAAGGCGGATGAGTCCGGCGGCGGCCGCGGCGGTCCAGAGCGCCATCACGCCGTAGGGGGTGACCAACAGCGGTGAGGCGCCGAACACGGGCCAGGGAGCGAACCGCACATCGAACGCGACCGCGATCGAAATGCACGAGACGAGCAGGAGCGAGGCGGTGGCCGGGCCTCGCCGGTCGGGGTGCTCGCCCGTGAAGGCGGCGATGACGATGGCGGCGGGGAGACCCACGCAGAGGGCGGGCAGCAGCCAGCCCAGGGCCGGGATGGTTGTGCGGGCCGCCCGCAGTTGCGCGCGGAGCACTTCGAGCAGCGCGTCGCGATACGAGTCTGCGCCGGCCCACGCTGCCGCCGGTTCGTGGTGGAAGATAGCGGCGCGCACGAGCCAGGGCGCGAGCAGAGCGGCCAGAGCCAGCGTGCCGGCGATGATCGGAGTGCGAAGCCGCAGGTGCCCACGATATTCGTCGGGCATAACGGGCCGCACGAGGTCGCGGTGCCGTACCATCGCGACGACGAGCCACAGAAGGAGGGCGGGCCAGAGCGGCCATCCTCCCGGCGATTCGGCCGTCGCGAGACCGAGCCACACTGCGCCCGCGTAGAGCGAGGCTCGCCGACCAGTTCTGCCATAGGCGGCCACCGATCCCAGTCCCGCCAGCCACAACGCCGCGGCCAGCGTGGTGGGGTGGGACCGCGTGGCGACGAACAGAAAGGGGAACGATCCCGCGCCCAGCAGCACCGCGAGCAATGGCGGGACGTGGGGCAAGAGCGCCTCCCACCGCATTGACCCGGCCGTGGGGCTCGGGCACGGTTCGCTCTCGGAGTCGGGCTCCGGGCGCGATCGTTTCGACGAGACCCCCGTGCGAAAGATCGCCGCCACGTGAAACAGCAACGCCGCCGCCACGGCGCCCGTCACCACGTTGAACACATTCAGAGCACGGACCACATCGCCGGGGGACCACCATTCCGCCAGACGAACCACGCCTTCCCACAACGGATGCGTCAGCGAGGGCAGCGGCCCGTGCCCCCCAATGACAGCCAGCGCCTCCGCCGGTTCACCGGGGAACAGGCCGGGACACATCGTGACGGCTCCCACGACGAAAGCCGCAAAGCCAACGCCCACCATCCAGATGGAGTGGCCGTCCGGCAGTGGCTGAATCAGCGAACGGTCCCACGGTCGCGGTGTCCATGGGGTGGGCGGGTCCGGAGCAGGACGGCAGTGACGCTTCACGATGTACGCTCAGATGTCGCGACCTGCGCCTCGATGCGCCAGTAGGGAAGAGATGGCGCGCCGACGCGCCCGGTGACGAGCCATCCTGACTGTTCGAGAACGTCGGCGGCGTCCGCGACGCCCCACACGCGGCCCTGCGCACTGGTGAGGCGCATGTTGAGCGAAAACAGCGCCGCCATCGGATGAGTGGGACCGTCTTCCCGCATGAGATCCACCACGATCAACCGGCCGCCGGCCGTGACATGGCGCGAGAGTCGCTCGAACAACTCACGGGCCGTATCCGGTGTTTCCTGGTGCAACGCGCCACAGAACAGGATCGCGTCGTATGGACCCCCCCACTCAACGTGTTGCCGGTAGTCCGCGGACATGAAGGCGAGCCGGCTTGCGGCGGGCGAGTTGGTGTGCAGCTCGCGTGCGATGGCGATGACGGCTGGCAAGTCGGCGAGCATGGCGCGGAGCCTCGCATGCTTTTCCGCGAGAAGGCGGCTGAACGTGCCCGGGCCGGCCGCCACGTCGAGCAACGTGGACACCGGCCCGGGATCCAGTAGGGGCAACAGTCGTTCGCCGAGAGCCATCGCCCGACTGTGCATCGCGAGTACGAAACGGCGCGTGCGCTCCGGATCGGCGCCCAGATGATCGGCGGCGCCGGCCGGCGGCCGGCCGGTTCGGATCGTGTCCGCGAGGCGACTCCAGAGCGGGTACAGATCACGGTTCATCGCGAGCGCCGGCACGAGCGATCGCGGTGAGTCAGGAGACAAGAAGGGCAACCATTCGTCGGGAAGGCGCCAAGCTCTGCGATCATGCACCAGAAGGCCCAGCGACTCCATCGCGCAAAGGAGATCCTCGAGATACGGCCGAGTGCACCCGCATTGACGCGCGATGTCGTCGGTGGTGACGTGCCCATGCGCGATCGCCTCGAACACGCCAAGTTCGATCGCGGCGATCAGTGCGGCCGAACTCCAGTATCCCGTGGCCAGCGACATGAGACGGCTGAGCCCATCGGCGGGGTCGGGCGTTGGGACACCATGGACAGGTTGGCTCATCGAACCCACCAGGATTGTAGCGGCGTCGTCACCTGACTCCAACCGCACCGCCTGGCCGCGATTGGGGCATGGAGTGAGGGCGTGTTGTCTAGATCGCGGCGGCGGCGCGGTGTTGGGTGTCTGCCGCGTCCCGTCGTCGGCCGGCGGCTCTGAGAACTACTGGCGGAGGGGGCGGTCAGCGGTGCAGGTGCGTCTGGGGGATTGCGTGCGGCGCCTGCAGCACGTTTGCCCGCGGCGGAGCGGCGTCCGTGCGGTGGCTCGCACCGGGGCCCGCTCGGTGGATTGGATGGGGATGGCTCGAATCGATTCTCAACTCTTTCGATGCGCCCGCGAGCCGAAGCCGGCTCGACGTGTGACACGGGCGGCGGGGCGCGGTATAAGGGGTCCATGCTTCTGTCCACCACGTTGCGGTTGTGTCTGGATGGATTGGGCCGCCGCGAGGAGTACGAGTACTACCTGCGGAAGTTCCAGACGGCGCCGGGCACGTGTTTCGCGGCGATCGTGCCGGACGACACGGCGATCGCTGAGTTTCCCGAGGCGGTGGCGTTCGATCTGCAGTTCCTGTTGCGGCTCGAGCTCACACCGATGGTGCTGCTCTGCGGCGAGCGGGCCTCGATGGCCGCCGACGCACTGGCGAAGGCGGTGCCGGCGATGGCGCGATGGACGCCGAACGGAGGAGGCGACCTCGTTGACGGTGCGGCGCCGCGGTTGGCGGAATGTCGCGGGCAGCGCGGCGGATTGATCGTTGAGCTGTCGCGGTGCCGTCGGCTCGATGCGCTGCTTCCAATGATTCCGGACCTCGTGCGGCGCGTCCAGTGGCTCCGGAGCCGGGGCATGTACCGCGCAGCCGACGGTGCGCCCGTCGCTCTTCACCTACTCCAAGGCGAGAACGATCATGAACTCTCGGCGGAGGACGCCGCGGACGAGTCGTTGCTGGTCGCGGCCGCGGTCTTGGAACGGTGTCCCTCGCTGCATTTTTCCGTCGCCTCACCCTTGGATTTGCTACGCGAGTTGTTCACGGTGCGCGGACGCGGCACTGTGATCCGGCGCGGCAGCCGCATCGTTCGAGCGTCAGGCCTCGCCGATGTGGACGTACCCCGTCTGTTGGCGCTGTTCGAGGAGGCGTTCGAGCGGCGGCTGATCCGGCGCGACTGGATGGCGGCGGTGAGCGACGTCTATGTCGAGGAGCAATACCGAGGCGCCGCGGTGGTCGAAGTCCATCCGGCGGGTCGGTACCTCTCAAAATTTGCGGTGGGTATGGCGGCGCGCGGCGAAGGGTTGGCGCAGGAGCTGTGGCACCGCCTGCGGCGCGACCATTCGGCGCTCTTCTGGCGGTCGCGGCCGGACAATCCGATCAACGGCTGGTATGACCAGCAGGCGGACGGACGATTGCGCGGCTCCCGCTGGCATGTGTTCTGGCGGGGGATCCGCGTGGAGGACATTCCGGATATTGTCGAGTATTGCCGGAGGCGGCCGCCGGACTTCGAGGAGACGGGTGAGGGCGCACGTTGAGCGCGGCGTGTCCTCGGGCAGTCCACCCGTCCACCGGGTCGGTCCAAGGTTTGGACACGCCAACGCCGGATGTGTCCAACGATTGGACGTGGCGTCGAGCGGCCAGCCCCGGCGCCGACGGGCCGGCGGCATGGCGGGCAGAGAACAACTCGCGAACGACGTCCCCCGTGCTTCAGACGTCTCGAAGGCCGAGCATGCGGCCCGTGCGGTCCACATGGGTGCCGCGCCAGTACAGCCGGCCGCAGGCAGGGCAGCGCCAGAGGGGAGGTCGGCGAGCACGGACGCGCGGCGGAAGCGAGGCGAAGGTTTCTGCAGAGGGCGCCAGCGGTACGAGCGGCTCGTTGCATCGCACACATCGGCTGAAGGCCTGGCGTGCGGGATCGAGGCCGAGGCGTGCCACGAGTTCGTGAAACTGCGCGATTGGCGTGGTTGTCCTCAGCCGGAGCCATGCCGAGGGGGCAGGAAAATTGTGCGGAATGTGCGTGTTGCAAGTGAGGAAGATCCTGCCCTCCGCGTTGGCCCGGCGGATGATCGCGCGCGTATCGAGCGTTGGATCCCATTCGGCGTCGTACCCGCACAGTCTCAGCCAGCGCCCCAGACGGATCAGCATGTGATCGAGGGCGAAGGTGGGTCGCGGCGCGGCCTCTGGGGGGGGAGACGCCGCATCGGACGTCGTGGTCATGGCCTCACGTCTCGGCTTCGGAGCCGAGGAGATGCTGGCCGCCGTCCACCAGCAGCACCTGCCCGGTGATGTGACGGGCCCGCAGGAGGAAGAGAACCGCCTCGGCGACCGCGTCCGGCGGGATGGGACCGCCCAGCGGTATGCGTCCCGCGCGGTCGCGCAGGTATCGTTCGCCCTCTCCCGGCGGCGGCAGCACCGCACCCGGCGCGACAGCGTTGACGCGGATGGCGGGCGCCCACGCGAGCGCAGCCGACCGCGTGGCGGCGGCGAGCGCCTTTTTGGAGAGCTCGTAGGGGACGCACGAGGGGTCGATTCCGGCGATTCGGCGGTCGAGCAGATTCACGATGGTGCCGGCGCGAACACGACGCGCGAAGGATTGCATTAGAAGAATCGGCGCGCACAGGTTGACGCGTAGTTCCGAGTCGAGCGCGTCGGCGGTGATGTCGCCCCACCCGTGTTTGTGGAACACGGCGGCGTTGTTGACGAGAGCATGCAACGTTTCGGCGACCTCGAGCGCCCGGGCAATCAGCGCGTCGGCCGAAGCGGGGTCGGAGAGGTCCGCCGAGACGGTCCACGCGTCGGCGCCGAGTTCTCGGAGTCGGCCGGCGAGTTCGCTGGCCGCTCCCGACGACGCGCGGTGGTGGATCACGACGCGCATGCCTGCGCGGGCGAGCGCCTCGCAGATCGCGCGCCCGATGCGCACGGCACCCCCGGTCACCAGAACCGTTTGGCCCCTCAGATCACTCATGCTCCGTGAACTTGGAGAGTATCCCCCACAGTCGGTGGCGGGCAAGAGGGCCGCAGCCGGGGGGCGGGTGGGCAGGTCGAGCTCGGAGTCGAGCTGGATGACCCCGCGGGCGGAAGAGGTGCGATCGGCTGGCCGTCCGCGGATGCTCTCAACGTTCGAGGGTGGACCTGGAAAACGGCTTGGGATCCGTACCAGTGTCGCTGGCAGATCGGCGCCGGTGTCGAGGAGGCGGGCGCGGCGCGGGAGCTGGGTTGGCGGAGCCAGCACGACCGTGGTCAGAACGTTCGGCGATCCGGTCCATCCGAGCGGGGGCGCGTTCCACACCGCAGCTCGTACCGTCCGCCGCCAGCCGCCGATGCGACGAAGACGGGCGGCGTGGGCGTCGGGAATGATGCCCTCGGGCTTGGGGCCGACGTTGAGAATGAGTTGCCTCCGCGGTTAACGACGGAGTGAAGGAAAAGGAAGCGGATAAGGTCGGTTTCGGGGAAAACGTGCTCATCCTCTCGTCAGCCTCCGCTTTCACGGCCGACTGAATCGCAGGCCTTGGGGCAAGGGTCGAGGACGGCTCGTTGATTGGTCGGGCCGCGATATCGAGGCACGTTGGCATATCCGCGGACGCTGTGTACGGGGCCGTAGCTCGTGCGCAGTTCGCGCGTCTGCCTGCGGAGGTATTCGCGGTGCCGTTCGAGATGGGGCGCGTCGCCGGGGTTGGGGTGGGCAGTTCACACCGGCGGCCGGCGCTCGCGTAGTTCGGTGGGCTTATGTCGGCGCAGGGGTAGTAGAGGCACAGCGGCACCGAGCGCCGGTGGCCGTCGTTGGCCAAGTCGCGCAGGGGGGCGCGGGCGGCGCGGGTGTGGGTCATTGTGAGGACGGGAAGAGCAAAGTCCCCCATGCGGAAGCCGTCAACATGCGGCATGGTGACGGCGGGGTGGTCCCTGTGCGCTTCAGCGGTCAGGTCGAGCCACCCGTGGGGGGGAACCGTTCCGTGCGAAGCGCCCCCACGAAATGATGGGATTCGGCGCGGCAGAGGTGCCACCCATGGGTTGTGCGTGTTATCTCGCGACCGAGTTGATGCCCGACGTGGATGAAAAGAGACGGCCAAACTGACGTTCGACGAACCCGTCGGGGGCGTCGCCGAATCGCGGAGGGTCGCCGTCGGGGGCGGCTGTGGCATCGGCGATGGCCTCGACGGCCTGTGCGGCTGCGCTGGACAGCCCTGCGAAGCTGGCGTTCAGAAGGTCGCGACGTTGCATTCTGCCGGTATCCCATTGTCGGAGACGGCGATGAGGATGGTGTCGGATCACGAGGGCGTGAGGGGTGTGCGCGACAGACGGCTTGGACCGCAGAGGGAGCCGCGGCCAATCGTTGTTGCGGCAGGGCGGCGGAGGGGGGGCGGCTCTGCGCCGGGGCGGTCGCGAGTGCGGCGGCGGCTCGCTGGGGCAGGACCTGACCAGCGCCGACTCGCGGTCACGTTTTGCGGTGGCGCCAACCGGCGACGAGCAGGCCCAGCAACACCATCGCCAGCACTCGGTGAACCGTTGTGATCTCGACAGCATGACAGGCGGGCGCCGCGTCTGGAAAGGCGGGCAGCACCCAGAGATCGAGCACCGCACCGGTGGCCAGCGCGGTGAGGACGAGGCTGGCGAGATACGCCACCGTCGAGCGGGGGCCGAGGATGCGGCCGAGCGTCGTGAGGGTCGCCGCATTGGTGGCGGGCCCGGTGATCAGGAAGACCATCGCGGCGCCGGGTGAAATGCCCGCGCGAATGAGGCCCAACGCGATCGGGACCGAGGCCGTCGAGCACACATAAATCGGGATACCGACGGCGAGCATGAGCAACATGGAGGGCCAGCCCGCAGGAATGCGGTCGGCGAAGAGATTCGGCGGGATGATCGCGCCGAACAGTCCGGCGATGACCAGCCCCACGATCAGTTCGCGACCGATGTCGCGCGGCAGGGTGATCAAACCATGGCGCAGAGCGCGCTGCCAGCGGGGCGGCTGCGTCGAGGGGGGGGCGTTCGACGACGCTTCGCCGGGATCGGGGGGCGGCGCAGGCTTAAACCCCACCACTAGACCGACCAGCACGCCGGACAGGAATGCGGCGATTGGGCGGACGATCGCGATCACCGGCCCCAGCAAGCCCCACGTGACAAGGATGCTGTCGACGCCGGTCTGGGGCGTGGACATGAGAAACGCCGCAACGGCGCCGCGCGAGGCGCCTTGCCGACGCAACGACGTCGCGACGGGGATGACACCGCATGAGCACAGCGGCAGCGGCACCCCCACCAGGGCGGCCTTCACGACCGGGGGCCACCCGCCTCCACCCAAGTGCCGGGCGACCCATGTGGTCGGGATCGCGACGTGAAGGACGCCCGCCGCGGCGAACCCGAAGAGCAGGTAGGGTGCCATCTGCGCCGCGACGTCCCATGTGCCCTGAGCCCATCGAACTGCGAGTTGGATGGCTGTTTCCATATGGGCGAACATCGCGCGGAGTCCGTGAATGTCAAGCGGAAGCCTCGTGTCGCGGCGGGCGAGCGAGCGGTGTGGCAGTTCGGATTCAGCAGGAATGTCGCTGGAGAGGATCGCCGTACATCGCGCTGCTGCGCAATTCGAGCAGGTGGAATCGCAGGTGCTGGGAGCTGCTCGCCATCTGCCGGCTCTCCGAGTTCCCCACCCCGAGGTCTAGGGTGTCTGGTGCGAACCGGACGGACGGGTTGCTCGAGTCCGTGGCCACCGGCCGTCTCATCGCGTCGTGCGCGGTCCGCGTCGACAGCGTCGACGGTTTCGCGCAAGTGGGCCGCACGAGCGCCTCATCGCATGTGCCGACGGCCAGCCGCACGGTGTCGGGCATCGGATCGTGGAGAGGGAGGGGCCGCGTTGGGTGCGACTATGTCGAATGTATCGCGCATTGCGAGGGTGGCGACCGCAGAGCGGGGCTGAGCATTCGCGATCGCGTCGTCGTCCTGGCAAGCCCGCGGGCCACGCCTCAGGATCTTGACGGCCTCGTTGGGCGAGGAGGTCCGGTCCGTGACGCGGCGGACGAGCTCGGCGATCGGCGAATGATCGATGCGTCCGTTGTTCACGGCGGGACCCATGAGCGCGAAACCTCGGGAATCGAACGAATCGGGGACGACGTTCGCTCGCCGCACCGCGTCGCGGTCGAGCCTGACCACCTTGGCGAGTGCATCCATCTCGTGGATGTCGCGCGGGTCGTCGAAAAGCTCGGCGCTGGCTCAACCCGTTTCGATCTCACAGAAGAACCAGCCGCCCTTGGTGAAGGAGCTGCCCACGCTGCCGCGGTGGCGTGGGCGGCAACGGCTTCTCGTGCCTGCGGGGTGAACCAAGTCCTGGGAGGCGTCCCCTGGCCGCCAGGGATCCCTGGAAGACGAGCAGAGGCGGGCCGTCGTGCAGTTCGTGACGGTCAGCTCCAACCGTGACTGGTGGGAGTTGCTGAGCGGTTGGTGGGGACGCTCGGGAGGCCGGCGGTGGTGGCGGGGGAGACCGCGGAGGAGGCAAAGTGCGTCCGATTTCGAGACGGCCGCGAGCAGCGCCGGACGATGCGGCGGGAGGTCCGCTCAGCAGATGGCGAGATCGGCGAGGGCGTGGGGGCACGTCAGGGCCACACTGCGCCGTCCTCGCACGGCGTTGAGCGAGGAGGTCAGGGTTCCGGCGACCAGAGGCGGCGCCCGCGGTCCACCGCCCGGGCGACGAGCAAGTACATGGCCGGCACCAGGCCGAGCGTGAGGATGGTGGCGACGGCGAGACCGAAGATCACCGCGACCGCCATTGGGGCCCACCAGGCGCTGGATTCGGCACCGCACACTATGCGCCAGGGCCACTGATGGACATCGAGGCTCCATCCCACCGCCATCGGGATGAGGCCGAGGATTGTGGTGATCGCGGTCAGCATCACCGGCCGGAAGCGGCGAACACCGGCCGCGACGATCGCCTCGAGCGTGCCCATGCCCGAGGCGCGCAACTGCTGGATGCAGTCCACCAGAACGATCGCATTGTTCACGACGACGCCCGCCAGCGTGATCACCCCGAGGCCGGTCATGATGATACCGAACCGCATGCCGGTGAGGATCAGGCCCCACATCACGCCGAGCAGCGAGAGTACCACGGAGGAGAGGATCACCGCGGGCAGAAGCAAGGAATTGAACTGAATCACGAGCACGACGAAGATGCCCGCACTGGCCAGCGCGAACGCCCGCGCGAGGAATCGTCCCGACTCTTTCATTTCCTTGTTTTCGCCGGTGAAGCTCACCGTCACGCCCGGCGGCAGAGCCAGCCCGGCCACCCGTGAGCGGGCGTCGGCGAGCAGACGGTCGACGCCGCGACCCGCGTCGTTGCCGCTCAGCGTGACCGTGCGGCGCTGGTCCTTGCGGTGGATGACGCCGAGGCCAGCGCCGTACTCGATGCGACCCAACGAGGAGAGCGGGATGCTCACGCCGGGTCCCGCGGGCAACCGCAGACGGTCGTACCACTCGAACGAGCCGCGCCCGCGCAGCGGCCAACGCACGGTGATGTCGTACTCCTCGCGCTCGCCGCGGAATCGGCCCGCCTCGACGCCATAGAGCGACATGCGGAGAAACTGGCCGATCGCGCGCGTGTCGGCGCCGAGGAGCGCGGCGCGGTCGCGGTCCACCCGGAATCGGATTTCCGGCAGCGCGTCCTCGAGGTCATCGCGCAGGTCCACGAGGCCAGGAATGTCGGCGATCGAGGCCGCAACCTGCGCGGCCGCGCGCCGCAGCGTTTCGAAGTCGTCGCCCGCGATCTCGATCTCGACGGGCGCGCCGGTGGGCGGGCCCATGCGTTCTCGTTCGATCACGATGTCCGCGCCGGGCAGGGACGGCAGCGCGTCGCGCAGCCGCCGGAGAAAGTCGAGTGTGCTGCCGCGGCGCTCTTCGATGTCGCGGAACTCGATGTGGATGCGCGCGAGGTGGGGGCCGCCGGCGCCGAGGCCGAACAAGGCATCAGCGCCGGCGGCCTCTCCGACGGTGGTGAGCACGAACCGGATGTCCTCGTCGCGCAGAAGCGCCTCGATTCGGCGGGCCGCTTCGTCCGTGCGGCCGATCGCCGTCCCCTGCGGAAATCGAATGAAGATCTGCGCGTTTCGCGGTTCAACCGACGGGAATAGTTCGACGCCGCGGTCCAGTCGCGCGTACACGATGAACGAGAGCACGAGCAGGAGCAGCCCGATCGTGACGGTCGCGCCGGGTGACCGCAGCATCGCCCGCAGCACTCTTTCGTACGCGCGAAGAAACGGATGAGGCGGCTCGCGGCGATGGCGCGGTCGGGCGTGGATCACGAACGACGCGATCGAGGGGTTGACGATGAGGCCGACAAACAACGAGCAGCCCAGCGCAATCATCACGGTACGGGGCAGGAAGCCCATAAACTGCCCCATGATGTCGGGCCAGAACAGCAGCGGCACGAACGCGAGTACGGTGGTGAGCGTTGAAGTGATGACCGGCCAGGCGACCTCCGATGCGCCCTGCCGCGCGGCGTCGTGGCGCGTCATGCCCTGCGTGCGAAGGCGGTAGATGTTTTCGACGATTACGATCGCGGTGTCCACGAGCATCCCGACGACGAGCACCAGGCTGAAGAGCACCATCATGTTCAGCGTCATACCGACCGCGCGCAGTAGGACAAAGGTCAGCAGCATGGACATCGGAATCGCGAGGCCCACGAGCACCGCGTTGCGCAGGCCCATCGCGGCCAGGAGCACCCCGACGACGAGCAGGAAGCCGGTCGCGATGTTGTTTTCGAGCTCGCTGAGCATGCGCGCGATGTCGCGGGACTGATCCATGACGATCGTGAGGCGCACGTCGGGGGGAAGAGAGAACTGCTCGATGGCGGCGCGCAGCCGGCGGATGAGCGCGACGGTATTTTCACCGGCCCGTTTCGTCACGGAGATCGCGATGCAGGGGGCGCCGTCGAGGCGCGAGATCGAGTCGGCGTCCTTCGTGGTGTCCTCGACATCCGCCACGTCCGAGAGGTACACGGTGCGTCCATCGCGGCTGTCGAGGACGAGGTGGCGGAGGTCGGCGGCGCGATCGAACTCGGCCGGCACGCGCACTTGAAGTTTCGATCGGCCGAGCTCGAGATGGCCCGCCGTGATCGTCGCGTTTTCCTCGTGGATGCGGCGAAGCAGTTGGGCAAGGGGCACGCCGAGGGCGGCCATCCGGGCGGGATCCGGGATCACGCGAAGCTCGCGCGCGGGCAGCCCGGCGACGACGGCGTCACGAACCCCGGGGACCTGTTCGATGTGGTCTTCGAGCCGCTCGGCGACATGGCGCAGTCGTTCCGCGCCGCCGGGAGAGGCGAGGGCGAGCGTGAATACGGGCACATCGGTGCTGAAGTTGAGTGCCTCGACGATCGGCTCGTCGAGGTCCGGCGGTAGGTCCGGGCGGGCAAGATCCACCCGGTCTTTCACGCGGCGGCGCGCGGTCTCGATATCGTCGCCGGCGCGGAACTCGACGTCGAACAGGCACAGGTTGTCGCTGCTCGTGGAGCGGATGGAGCGGACGCCGTCCACTCCATTGAGCCGTTTTTCGAGCGGGATGGCGATCAGCCGCTCGATGTCTTCCGGGGAGGTGCCATCGTAGATGGCGGTGACGTACACGTGGGGGATGGTGATGTCCGGCGGACCCTCGCGCGGGAGTTCGAGGTAGGCGACGACGCCCGCGCCGGCCGCCACGACCGACAGTGCGACGATGGCCACCCGGACTCGGATCGCCAGATCGGTGAGGATCACGATGCCGGCTCCGGCCTTGCGACGACCTCGACCGCGCTGCCATCCGCGAGGTCTCGCTGCCCCTCCACGACGACGGACTCTCCAGCCACGACACCCCACGAGAGCAGGGCCGAGCTGCCCGCGATGCGTTCGAGCTCCACCCGGCGGCGCATCGCGCGGCCGTCCGTGACGACAAACACGATATATTCGCCGCGCCGAGGAATGACCGCCTCGATCGGCACCGCGACCCAGCCGGGCGGCAGGGGACGGTCAATCTCGACCCGCACGATCCGGCCGGCCCGGAGTCGGCCCTCGGGGTTGTCGAGCCGAATGTCTGCGCGGTAGGTGTGGCTGCGCGGATCCGCTTCGGCCGAGATTGTGGCGACGACCGCGGTGAGGACGAGCGGCGGGTCGTCCTCTGCGATGACTCGGACGGGTGTGCCGACCGGCACGTCGCCGATGCGACGTTCAGGCACCTCGAACACGACCCGCACCTTCGCGACGTCCACGAGTCGCGCGACGGCCTGGCCTTCGGCGACATGTTCGCCGGCTTCGACGAAACGGTCCGTGATCTCGCCGTTGACCGGAGCGGCGATGGTGCACTGGCGCAGGTATTCGGCGGCCTCCGCGAGGGCGGCGCGGGCGCGGTCGGCGCGGGCGCGTGCGGCGTCGAGCTCGTGCGCAGCGATGGCGCCGGTGCGCGCAAGCGCTTCGCGGCGCTCGAGGTCGCGGACGGCTTCGCGCAGTTCGATCTCGGCCTGTTCGCGGCGGGCCTTCCAGACTTCGTTGGCGATTCGTGCGACGGGGTCGCCCGCCCGCACGCGGGCGCCGCGATCGGCGGCGATCTCGACGATGCGTCCGGCGCGTTCTGCGCCGAGCGTCGCGGCGTAGATCGGTTCGACGCGGCCGGGCAGATCCAGCACATCGCGTACACCCTCGGCGGAAGCGGGCAGAACTCGCACCGGCACGCGGCGGGGCGGCGTCTCCACCGGCCGCTCGGCGCGACGCGGCAACAGGCGGGTGGCCGCGACGACGGCGGCGGCGAGGGCGATGGCCGCCCACCACGCCGCCGGAAGTCTCGGGCGTTGGCGCGGGGGAGCGCGGTCCGGTTCTGCAGGGTGTTCGTTCATCGGGGGGTCGTCTCGGTTGGCACCAGCGATCGGCCGATGGCGTAGGCCAGTTGCACGTCCGCCGTGCGCTGATCGCGGCGCGCGGCGAGCCACTGCAGTCGGGCGCGCCGCAGTGCGAGGGTGGCGTCGGTGAAGTCCAGGCGCGTGGCCAGACCGGCGTCGACCCGCGCGCGGGCGATCTCCAGACTGCGCTCGGCGAGGCTCACGGTCTGCTCCGCCGCCGCGGCGGCCTGTTGGGCTTCGCGGCGGCGCATCCACGCTTCCTCCACCTCGAGGCGCACTCGCCGTTCGAGCTCCTCGAGATCCGCCCGCGCAGAGGCCAACGCCAGTTCTTTTTGCCGCACGCGCGCCCCGCGGCGTCCGCCATCGTACCAGGCCCACTCGAAAGAGAGCCCGGCCTCCCAGCGCCAGTCCCAGCGGTCCTCGGAGGACACCAACGACTCAGGGTTGCGGCCCTCGTAGGCGCCGCGTGCGCGCAGGAGGGGGGCGTAGGCGCTGCGTTCTGCCCGCACGTCGGCCGCGCGTAGTTCGATCAGTTTCTGCTGCTCGAGCAGCTCGCGACGTTCGGCCAGGGCGATTCGAATCGCGGTGGCAAGATCCGTGAGGTCCGCGGTGTGATCGGAGGCGCGTTCATCCGGTGCCAGCTCGAAGGTGTCGGAGTCCAGCCGTGCGAGGTTGCGGAACGCCGCCCGCGCAATGGCGCGCTCGCGCTCGAGCGCTGCGAGCATGGGCCGCTCATTCGCGGCGCGGACCCGGGCACTCATCGCATCGAACTCCGAGGCGGCACCCTCGCGGCGTTTGCGCTCCATGTCCTCGGCGAACTCCTCGAGCTGCGCAATTGTGGCCGACTGCACGTGCACGGCCTCATCGAGATAGCCGAGCGCGTGAAAGGCCACGCGAATATCGCGCGCGAGCGTCTCGCGCACGCGCTCGGCGGCCAGGTCCAAGCGGTCGCGGTAGCTGCGGGCGGCCTTCAGCCCCGCGGCGACGCTGCCGCCGTCGTAGAGAAGCTGGCGCAGCTCGATGCCGGCGGTGTAATTGTCGAGGCGGCCGAACGTGACGGGCGAGGCGCCGAACTCGAACGAATCGAGATCGTCGCGCCGCAGGTAGTCGGCGCGCGTCCGAAGCTCCGGCCAGAGCGGCGCGCGCATCTCGGCGATCATGGCCTCCGCGGCAGAGCGGTCGCGCGCCGCGTTCGCGACCGCGACGCTGCGTTCGAGGCCGCAGCGCAGGCAATCGTCGAGCGTGAGCCGCTGCGGTGCGGTTTGGGCGGAGCCGCTCGCCGCCGCGAGCGCGCATACCACGACGGCCATGGTTCGGCGGCGACGCCGCGCGGATGGCGCGGCCTCGCTGGTGCTGAACGCGTCGGCGGCTCGCTCGAGGATTCGCAGGACGGCATCGCGCTGGTCGAGGGGCACATCCGCGAAGAGGGCGCACAGCGTGCGACGCCGTTCAGCTCGAAACGCACGAACCAGCCGGCGCCCCTGCGGCGTGACGGACACAAGCACGCGGCGCCGGTCGTCGGCGGCGCGGTGGCGCACAACGAGTCCGATCTCTGCCAAACGGTCCACGATCTGACACAGCGTGGAGCGTCGCAGCCGGAAGACCGTCGAGACCTCGCCCATCGATCGCGGACCTCCGTCCTCGAGGTGATCGAGCAGGAACATCTGCGGCATCGTGAGCCGTCCGCGCGCCATCGCGTGCCGCTCGCGGCCGAGCGCGAGCCGGGCCAGCAGCGTCAGCACGCGGCCGAGCGCATCGGCGAAGCGCGCGATCGTGGCCGCGGGGCGGCGGGCGGATGAATCGTTCATTTTGTGAAATATATCCGCGCCGCGTGTGATGTCCAACCCGAACGCGCACGGCGCGCGCGGCCGGATCGCGGCCGCGCCCCGCCGCGGTTGCGCAACGGGATTTGGCGCGCGGCGCCCCCTGTGGCAGTCTTTGTCGCGATACCTTCGCAATATTCAGCGGGATCCTCCGTTCTATAGGCGTAGTTCGGAGCGGTCCCTGGACGGACCGAATGGACGCTCAGGAACGCGCGTGGCTGGACGAGTATCGCCGGGGTGATCGGGAAGCCCTGGGAAAACTGGTCGAGCATTATCGCCGGCCGCTCTATTCGTTCATTCTCAAGATGACCGAAGGCCGAGTGGACCCGGATGAGATCTTTCAAGAGGTCTGGATCCGGGCGATCCGGAACCTCGATACCTTCCGCGAAGAGAATCTGCTCGGATGGCTGTTCCGGATTGCGCACAACCTGATCATTGATCTGGCGCGCCGGCGGAAGCTTTTTGTGGAGCCGGACGCTGCGACGAGCGGGTCGCAGGGGCGCAGCAGCTGGCTGCACCGAGTGCCGCAGAGCGGCATTGGACCGGCCACGCGCGCGGCCGGCACCGACCTCGGTGAACGCATCCGGGCTGCGATCCGGAAACTGCCGCCGGAGCAGCGCGAGGTGTTCTTGCTGCGCACCGAGGGCGATGTGCCGTTCAAAGAGATCGCCCGCATTCAAGGGGTCACCCTGAACACCGCGCTTGCCCGGATGCACTATGCGGTGCTCAAGCTGCGGGAGGCGTTGAAGGACGACTACGAGGCCTACGGGGGGAGAATGAAATGAAATGCGACGAGGCGATTCGCGACATCCTGCTGGAGTCCAGCGGCGAGTTGGACCCGGCACAACGGCCGCGGTTGGCCGCGCACCTCGAACAGTGCGCGAACTGCCGCGCGTACCGTGACGCCCTGACGCGAGTCGAGCGGGTGGCCCAGCAGGACTCGCGCGCCGAGGTGGTGGCCTCGGCGGTCACCGCCGACACGATTCTCACGGAGATCACGCGTCGCAGCGCGATCGTGCCGCGTCGCGCGCGCGTCGCATGGATCGCGCACCCCGCCTGGTCAGCCGCCGCGGCGATGGTTGTGGCCTTTCTGGTCGGGTTTACGGCGGCGGTTCTGTGGGCCGGTTTGCGTCCCGCATCGTCGCCGGCGGTGTCCGATGCCCCGTCTCGCGCGCCGGTGGCGACGGAGGTGTGGTCGCTCGACGACTGGATGGACCTGCAGATCGATCTATTGTTCGAGGAAGCCGCGGCGCTCGCACGGGATCTCCAGCGGCCTGTCGAGCGGCCTACGGAAATCTCGGACCCCCGCGAGAGCGAGATCCTCTTCGAGGAGGCGACGGTGGACGTGTGAACGGTTCATTCCCCTTGTGCAAGCCGTTCGCGCTTTCCCCACGGTGGGCGGCGCTGATGCTGATGGTCACCGGCATGGTGGCGGCGGATCCGGGGGCGGCCCCGGCGTCGAGCGAGGCGGACCTCCGGCCGCCGGGGGTTCGACGAGCAGCGCTCGATCCGGCGGCAGTGGATCGTTGGCTCGCGTGGCTGCGTGAACGACGGCCCGCGGAGTACGAGCGTATGGCGCGGCTTCGGGCCGAGCGACCGGCGGAGTTTGAAGCGGAGGCGGCCCGGCGGCTCGGCGAGTGGGCGCGGATGGCGGCAGAGCGCGAGGGGGCGGGCGCGGGGCCGACGACGGAGCGGAGACTGGAGCAGTACGCGGCTCGGATCGAGAGCGTTGCGCGCGCCTACCGCGAGGCGCCGGCCGAGCAGCGGCCCGTGCTCCGGCAGGAACTGCAGCACTTGGTCACGATCGCATTCGACCTGCAGGAGTCGGAGCGACGGGAACGCCTCGCACGTCTTGAGCGGGAGGTTCAGAGGTTGAAGCGCGAGCTCGAACAGAGACGGGCGGCGCGCGAGCAGATGATCGAACGAAGAATTCGGGACATTTTGGAGGCCAGCACTGCCGCCCATTGACAGCGGGTGGTTGGACAACGGCTCGGGGTCCAGGGAGCCAAGGAGATCGGGGTGGCGGGGGCCGCGGAATGAGCGGCCCCCGTTCATCTTTCCACGGTTCACCATTGTGGACGTCGGTAACGGGGGGCGGCATAATGAGGACCGATGAATCGCTGGTTTCCGCCGGCGTGCTGGACCGCCACCTGGGCGACCCGGTTCGCCGTTCTGTTGGCCGTACGACTCGCGCTCGGTGCGGCACCCTCGGCGGACGAGGCGGAGCTGGAGTTCCGACGGCTCGCCGCGGAGATGGCCGCGGTGCGGTTCGACACGGAGGCCCGGCGGCGGCTGGAGGCCGAGACGCGTCGGCCGGAGGCGTTGATCCAGCCCGGCGACCGTTCTCCGCTCGACGTGGTGTTGCGGCGTACGCGGGCGTTGCTCGAGCATCTTCGGGCCCGGGCGGATGCGCCGGATCTCTCCGCCGAAGCGGCGGATCTGGCGGAGCTGGAGCGGCGGGCCGCGCAGTCACCGCCGCCCGCCGCCGGCAGCGACGAACGGTTTCGCGCGGCGCGGGCGTTGCGCCGGCGCATTGCCGTTCGTAACCCGCTGTTGAACTTTCAGCGCATTGCGGTGCTGCTGCACGGCAAACAAGCGCGCGGCGAAATCCACATGATTGACCAGTTCTTCGGGTTCAACGCGCGGTCCGGTGGCGATCTGCTTGTGATCGAGGAGCCCTTCAGTGAGTCTCCCCGCGTGGTGCGTCCGCTCACGGGAGCCACGTTTGTGAACGGCCGGCTGGCGGGGCGTCCCCTGGCGGGCGGGTCGTTCATCTCGCTCGAGCTGGACTACGACGGCCGCACGGTGTACTTCGCGTGGAGCGAGGCCGATGCGCGTGTGCCGCCCCGCGAGGAATGGGCGGATCAGCCGTGGTCCTGGGAGGAGTGTCGGCTTCGGCCGGCCGCGTATCATCACTATCACTGGCGGCCCGAGAGCACGTATCACATCGTGCGCGCCTCGCTCGACGGCGGGCCGGTGTGGATGCTCACCGACGGGCCATGGAACGAATACGATCCCTGCGTGCTGCCGGACGGACGGATCGTCTTCATCTCCGAGCGGGTCGGCTCGAACGTCCGATGCGGGGCGCGGTGGTGCCCTTCGGCGGTCCTCTACGCGATGCAGCCTGACGGCCATGCGATCGAGCCGCTGAGCTTCCATGAGACGAATGAATGGCAGCCCTCCGTGGCGCACGATGGGCGGATCGTCTACACGCGGTGGGACTATGTGGATCGCGACAACGACGTCGCGCACCACATGTGGATGTGCAATCCAGACGGCAGCGATCCCCGCGCGCCGCACGGCAACTACACCGACCGTCGCGAGGCGCGGCCGTGGATGTTGCTGGGGCTGCGCGCGGTGCCCGGGCGACGCACGTTCATGGCCGTCGCGGCGCCCCACCATGGTGAGCAGTATGGCTCGGTCGTGCTGATTGATCCGGCCGTGCCGGACGACGGGCGCATGGCGCAGGTCCAACGCCTCACACCGGAGGTGTTGTTCCCCGAGGCCGAGTCGGCACCCGGCGTCCCGCACGACCGCGGCCGGCACTCGCCGCGCGCCGAGGTGTTTGGTCAGCCTTGGCCGCTCGATGAGGACTTTTTCCTCTGCGTCTGGGATCCCGATCAGCGCCACTATGCGCTTACGCTCGCGGACAGCTTCGGCAATCGGGAGGTGCTATACAGGGATCCTGAGTTTCCGTGTTTGGATCCCATTCCGGTGCGTCCGCGCGAACGACCGCCGGTGATTCCGCGGCGCGCGCCACCGATGACCGATCATTCGGTCGCGCGGCCGACCGGCGTGGCGACGGTGCTGGTGGCCAATGTGTATGAGAGCCGGCGCCCTTTTCCCGAGGGGCGCCGGGTTGCCTCGCTGCGCGTGGTGCAGATTTTCGGAAAGGACAACGCATATTTGGACGTGCCGCGGATCGGTTCTGCGGCGGAGTCCGTCGCGCGCGGTGTGCTCGGCACGGTGCCGGTGGAGGAGGACGGCAGCGCGCACTTCCTGATGCCGGCCGGCGTCGAGGTGTATGTCCAAGCGCTCGACGTGCGGGGGCGCGCGATTCAGACGATGCGGTCGGGCACATATGCGCACGACGGCGCGGTGCTGAGCTGCGCAGGGTGTCACGAGCCGCGGCACGCGGCGCCCCCGGCGGGCGTCGCGCCGTTGGCCGCGCGCCGGCCGCCTTCGCGCCTTCGCCCGGGACCGCCGGGCTCCTATCCGATCACCTTCCCGCGGCTCGTCCAGCCGGTGCTTGACCAGCACTGTGTGCGGTGTCATGCGGGCCAGCGGGGCCGCCCGGACCTGCGCGGTGACCTCTTCGAGCCGGTTCCGGAGCCGGGTTCCGCGGTGTCGGCTCCCGAGTGGCTCGCCGGCGTGCGTCACGCCCGCCACGGCTGGAGCCGCGCGTATGCTGCGCTTATCCCCTTTGCGTGGTCACGCGCGGGCGGCAACGGCAGCATCTTCCAGCAAGAGCAGTACTCCACGCCGGGACAGGTCGGGGCCGACGCCGCCCACCTCGCGCGCATGCTCAGCAACGGCCATCATGATGTGCGACTCTCCGTCGAGGATTGGGAGCGGCTCAACACGTGGCTCGATTGCAACAGCTTGTTTTACGGGGCCTATCACGACCCGGAGGCGCAGGCGCGCGGCGAGGTGGTGCCCCCCCGCCTCGGCTGGCGCCCGGATCACGAACGATGAACCTCAAGCCTGGCCGGTGCGGGCGTTTCCAAAGATTGGACGGCGGGCGCGCACGCTCCTCCAAGGTTTGGAGGATCGCGCTCGTTGGGATGATGTGTGTGGGGCCGATCGTGCCCGCGCGAGGAGCGGGGCGTTCGGAGGGCGAGGCGCGCCGCGAGGGCTCGGCCCGGGTGGACGTCTCGGACAAATCGGACGGCGTGGTCGGCCAGTGGGAGGGGGCCGCGGCGTTGGCGCTATGGATAGGGGCCGGCGACGGCGTGGGGCCGGCCGATGCGGTTCATCTCGCGGCCGCGTGGGAGCGCGCGGGCGGGGTCAATGTCGCGGTTTTGACCGGCATCACAGTGCGGGCCGACGCGGCGGTCGCCGCACTGCTGCGCATGCGCGCCCGGTTGCAAACCGGCGATGTGGCCGTGGTCGGCTACAGCGGACCGGCGGCGGCGCCGTCGGAGGGCGGCCGCGGTTTTGCATGGAGCGGGCTCGAAGGCGAGCCGGAGGTCTTTGCGCTGCCGGCGACGGTCGGGAAAGTCCTCGACGCTTCGGGCGCTGTGGCGGTGGTGATTCAGATTGCAGCCGGTCGTGCCCGCGCAGGACTTGCGCATGCTGCAGCGGCGGCGACCACGGACGGAATCACGATGGTATGGACCGCGGGGACACTGGACCGTCCCGCGGAGGCATGGTTTGGGCGCACGCGGGCGGCCGACGCGCTGGTTCGCGAACTCGAGCGGTTGCGCGAGCGCCAATGGGAGGGCACGGTCGAGGCGTGGCTGAAGAACGCGATGCGCCGCTGCTCTCTGGAAAGCGCCGGCCGTACCTTGTGCGACGTGGCGATCGGCGGGGTTGCCGAGCCGGGCACGTGGCCGATGCGCGGGCCGGTGCGTTCGGCGTGTGAGCCGGTGAACGCAACGGGGGAGGCTCTGGAACGACTGGCGGCGCTGCTCGAGTCGGCGGCGCCCGGGCCACCGGGCGCCGGCGATGGTGCGGCGTGGGACGCAGCCCGCATCGTCGCGCGTGATGCCCAATGGCTGCGGCTGGCGGAGTGGATTGAAGAGGCGATGGTTCGACTTCAGCCGGGGGCGCCATCGGCCGAACGGTTCGACGAAGCGTACGCCTCGGCGGTGACTGCATGGGAGAGCGGACGTTTGGACGAGGCCGAGCGCAGGATCGATCTGTTCGTCCGCCAGCCCGGTGCGCCGGCGTCGCTCCGCGCGTTGATGGCGGATCTGCGATGGGCGAAGGGAGATGCAACCGGCGCCGTGGCGATGGCGCGCGCCGTGCTGTCGCCGAACGGCTCGGAGGAGGCCCCTGGGCTGGACGATCCGAGGGCTGTGTTTCACGCGTCGCGGGTGCTCGGCTTGTTCGCCGGGCGCGGCGGCGACGTCGCGGATGCCGAACGACGGCTCCGGGCGGCGGTGGCGGCGGGCTTGGACGAGCGAGTTCGCGCTCCGCGCGCGTTGGCCGAGGCGCGCTGCGCATTTGCCCAGGCACTCCGTCGGCAGGGGAATCCGGAGGCCGCCATTGCGGAAGCCGAGGCGGCCCTTGCCCTAGCACGCGCCGATGCCGCCGCGCGGTCCGAGGTCCCACTCGTGCTGTGGGAATTGGGCGAGGCGCACGCCGCCGCCGGCCATGTGCCGGCTGCGATTGCGCTCTTGCGAGAGGCCTCGGACCTGTGGGCCGAGGCGCGTGGCGCCCCGCCGCCTCTGCCGGTGGTGCTGCGGCTGACGAGCGCCTTGATCGAAACCGGTGAAACGGAAGAGGCGATTCGGCGGCTGCAATTCGCATTGAACGGCCCCGGAGCGATGTCCGCACCGGTGAGCGAACGAGTGACCGCCCAACGCCTGCTTTCGCTGGCTTGGAATCGGCGGGGCGAACGAGTGGCGTCGTTGTTCCATGCGCAGCAGGCGTGGCGCGAGGCTGCGAGCGAGCCGGGGGTCAGCGCGCCGGACCTCGCGATGCTGCACGCTGATCTCGCGGCGCTCCACTTTGCCGTAGGGGACGTGGCGCGCGCGGCGGAATTTGCCGAGAGATCGGTGGCCGAGTGGGGGCGTGCCACATCCACCAACCGCGAGTCATTGGCGGCCACCTGGGTGTTGCTCGGCGAGGCTCGCCTGCGGCTGAACCATCATGTGGAGGCGGCGGTGGCGTGGTCCAACGCCGCGGCGATGATGGCCGATCTAGGGGTGGACCATCGGGCGCAGTGGGTTCGCGCGCGCACGCGGGAGACTGGCGCCTGGGTCGAGGCGGGCGAGGCGGTGCCGGCGCTGGAGGCCTCCGAAGTGGTCGTCCAGCTTTTGGACTTATTCGCCGAGGGACTGCCACCGCGTCTGCGGGCGGACGCATGGCTTCAACGCGCGCGTGCGCTCGAGGTGGCGGGACGTCATGAAGAGGCCGACGCTGCGTATGACCGGGCGCTCGCCGCGATCGAAGGCGCCGCGGCGGATGCGGCCGATGCGGTGCTGCGCGCGGAAATCGCGGTGCGATGCGCTGCGCTGCGGGCCGCGCGAGGACGGCTGTTCGGTGCGCAGACGGCGCTGGCCGCCGCCGGCAAGCTTCCAGAGGGTTTAGGGCGCGAACTCATCTCGACCGCGCGGCGGCTGCGTGCGCAGCTCCGGGACGCGACCCAGCCGCACGGACCGATCACGACCGTAGCGGATATGATGGCCATTCAGGTTCTGGAAATGGAATACCGGGCCCGAGGCGCTCGTGGGCCAGCGGCCGATGCGGCCACGACCGGCAGGGACAACGGGGGCTCATGAGCCCGGCGCGTTGGGCGCTTTGGACACTGGCCGCGCTCGTCGCGCTCTCGGGGGTGCCGTTCCGTCGGGAGGGTGCGCTCGCGGCGGTGCGGTGGAGCCTCATGGCGATCGCAGCGGGCTTGTTCGCGATCTGGCTGGTCACCGGTGGGCTCGCGATCTGGCGCGCGGTGGTTCAGTCCTCGGGGCGCTCGTGGCCGACGCGGGTGATCGGGGTGGCGGGCGGTCTCGTGCCGTGGTTGCTGGCTGCGGGTCTCTTCGCCGTTCGGCGGGCGGATGTGCGTGCCGTCCCGCCGGCCGTGACGCCGGAGCGCGAGGCGGCGGCCGCCCGCATCGAGCAGCGCGTTCGGCATCTGGCGACCGACATCGGCGAGCGTCACGCTGTCGGTCGGGGCAAGGAACTCGAGCGCGCGGCCAACTGGATCGCCGCGGAGTTCGAGGCCGCGGGTTGGCCTGTGCGTTGGGAAACATTCGAAGTGCCCGTCGGCGATCGAACGGCGAGGGTCGCGAATCTGGTCGCGGAGCGCGCGGGCCGAACCCGGCCGGAGGAGATCGTCCTGGTCGGCGCGCACTACGACACCGCGCCGGGCACGCCGGGGGCCAACGACAACGCTTCTGGGGTGGCGGCGCTGCTCGAGCTGGCGTATCGGTGGCGCGAACTCGACAACGATCGGACGCTGCGTCTCGTCGCGTTCACGAACGAGGAGCCGCCGTTCTTCATGACCGACTACATGGGCAGCGAAGTACATGCGGCCGGCGTGATCGCGCGGCGCGAGCGGGTGGTGCTGATGATTTCGCTCGAGACGATCGGCTGCTTTCGCTACGAGAGCGGCACCCAGATGTATCCGTCTCCCCTGTTCCACCTCATGTTCCCCGACCGAGGCCACTTCATCGCGCTCGTCGGCGGCGTGCGGTCGGCGGCCATGTTGCGGTCGGTAGCTGCCGCGATGCGGCGCGCGACGGACGTGCCCGTGCGGTGGGCGTCGGTCCCCCTCTGGGTGAGCGGGGCAGCGTGGTCGGATCATTGGCCGTTGGCGCGGCGCGGAATCCCCGCGTTCATGGTGACTGACACAGCGCCGTTTCGCTACCGCTGGTACCACGAGCCGGGGGACCTTCCCGAGCATCTCCACTACAACGAGATGGCGGCCGTGGTGGACGGCGTCGAGGCTGCGGTGCGGGCGCACGTGGGTGGAACCGCGCCATCGGGGCGTTGCGAGTCGCCCCGCTGAACGTGGGGCGGGCCATTGAGCGGTGCGGTGGGCGGACCTATAGTCGATCTGAGATGTCGGAAATGTTCCAACTGTGCGCGCCGTACGCGCCGACGGGGGACCAGCCCGAGGCGATCGAGGCGCTGGTGCGTGGGCTTGAGGCCGGCCGCCGGTTTCAGGTGCTCGAGGGCGTGACCGGCTCCGGCAAGACCTTCACGGTCGCCAACGTCATTGCGCGTTGGGGCCGGCCGGTGCTCGTGATCTCGCACAACAAGACGTTGGCGGCGCAACTGTACGCCGAGCTCAAGGGCTTTTTTCCGAACAACGCCGTCGAATATTTCGTGAGCTACTACGACTACTACCAGCCGGAGGCCTACATCCCGGCGACCGACACCTATATCGAGAAGGACGCCTCGATCAACGAGGCGATCGAACGGCTGCGACTTTCGGCCACCGATGCGCTGCTCAACCGCCGCGACGTGATCATCGTGGCCTCGGTGTCCTGCGTGTACGGCCTCGGTTCGCCCGAGGATTATCGCGACATGACCGTGCGGCTGCAGGTGGGTGCGCGGCTCGACCGCGAGGAGCTGCTGAACCGGCTCGTCGCGATCCAGTACTCGCGGAATGACGTGGCGCCCGAGCCGGGCACGTTCCGGGTGCGTGGCGACACCGTGGACGTGTTCCCGTCCTACCGCGCGGAACAGATCCGCGTCACGTTCGAGGGCTCCACGGTGGCGGCACTTCGGCGGCTCGACCCGGTCTCCGGGCGTGGGGGGCCGTTGCTCGAGGCGGTCACGCTTTCGCCCGCGCGGCACTTCGTCATGCCATCGGCGAAGATCCGGCCGGCGCTGGAGGCAATCCGCGCCGAGCTCGAGGAGCGCGTGGCGTGGTTCGTCGCGCAGGGCAAGCTGATCGAGGCGCAGCGGCTGCGCATGCGTACGGAGTACGATCTCGAAATGCTCGCCGAGGTTGGGTTTTGCAGCGGCATCGAGAACTACTCGAGGCATCTGTCGGGGCGCGGACCGGGCCAGAGGCCGGCCTGCCTGATCGACTATTTCCCGGGCGAGTTTCTAACGGTGATTGACGAATCGCACGTGACGCTGCCGCAGCTGCGCGGCATGTACAACGGCGACCGCGCGCGCAAGCTGACCCTCGTCGAGCACGGCTTCCGGCTGCCGTCCGCGCTCGACAACCGGCCGCTCAACTTCAATGAGTTTTTGTCCGTCACCGGGCCGATCCTGTTCACCTCTGCGACGCCGGGCGACTACGAGCTGGACGTTGCGGGCCCTCCGGTTCGCCAACTCATCCGGCCGACCGGCATTGTGGATCCGCCGGTCGAGGTGCGGCCGCTCGCGAACCAGATTGACGACGTGATGGAGGAAATCCGTCGCGCCGCCGCGCGGCGCGAGCGGGTGCTCGTCACGACGCTCACGAAACGCACCGCTGAGGACCTCGCCGACTACTTGCGCTCGGCGGGGCTGCGCGTGCGGTATTTACATTCGGAGATCGATGCGGTGGAGCGCGTGGATATCCTGCGCGGGTTGCGGAAGGCCGACTTCGACTGCCTGATTGGCATCAACCTGCTTCGCGAGGGCCTGGATTTGCCCGAGGTGTCGCTCGTGGCGATCCTGGACGCGGACAAGGAGGGGTTCCTGAGGTCGGAGACGTCGCTGGTGCAAACCGCCGGCCGGGCGGCGCGGCACACGCACGGCCGTGTGCTCCTCTACGCGGATGAGATCACGGACTCGATGCGGCGCATGATCGAGCGCACTGAAGAGCGCCGCGCGCGACAACTCGCCTACAACCGCGAGCACGGCATCACGCCGCGGTCGATCGAAAAAGAGATTCAGGCTGCGCTGGCCGTGCGCGAGACCGCCCGGGAGGTGGAGCGGTCGGTGGTGCGCGAGTCGGGCGAGGATGCGGACGTGTATGAGACAATTCGCGAGCTGGAGGAGGAGATGCTCGAGGCGGCGGAGGCGCTGGAGTTCGAGCGGGCCGCGATGTTGCGCGACCGCATTCGCGCGCTGAAGGGCGGCCGTGGCGCGGGGGGGCTGGCGGGGCCGGCCGCCTCGCGGTTCCGCCGTCGAGCGCGCGCGCGCCGTTGACCCCGCCGATCGGCCGCGTAAGATGCCGCCATGCACCTTCCCGTTGCGCTCCGCTGGACCGCGCTGGATCCGGCGACGCGCCGCGAGGCCGATGCGCTGATCCGCGCCGCACTCCGTGAGGACCTGGGTGCCGGCGATCTGACCTCGCGCGCGCTCGTGCCCGCTGACGCGATCGCGCAGGCCGTCATCGCGGCGCGGCGACCGTGCGTGCTGGCCGGGCTCCCGGTCGCCGTGGAGGTCTTCCGGCGTCTCGATCCTCGGCTGCGGTGTGAATCCGGTCGGCGGGACGGCGATGAGCTGAACGCGGGCGATATCGCGCTGCGTCTGAGCGGGCTGGCGCGAGCGCTGCTGGCCGGCGAGCGCACCGCGCTGAACTTCCTGCAGCGGCTCAGTGGTGTGGCGACGCTCACGCGCCAATTCGTCCGGCGCGTCGAGGGCACCGGCGTCGCGATTCTCGACACCCGGAAGACCACGCCGGGCTGGCGGCGGCTTGAAAAATACGCGGTGCGCTGCGGTGGTGGGCGCAATCACCGGATGGGGCTTCATGACATGGTGTTGATCAAGGACAACCACCGTCGGCTCTGGACGGGGGGGGGCGCAGCGCGGTCCCTCGCCGACGCCGTCCGCGAGGCCCGCCGACGTTGGGCCGGGCGCGTCATCGAGATCGAGGTGGACAACGAACGCGAGCTGCTCGACGCGATCGAGGGCGAGCCGGACTGGATTCTGCTCGACAACATGTCGGCTCGCCGCCTTCGCCGGTGCGTGCGGCTCGCGCGCGGCCGCGCGCGGCTCGAGGCCTCGGGACGGGTACGGCTCTCGAACGTGCGTGCGGTCGCGGCCACTGGCGTGGACGCGATCTCAATCGGCGCGCTGACGCATTCCGCGCCGGCGGCAGATCTGGGAATGGACTTCCTGTGAACCGTGCGGCCGCCTCCGATCCCTCCGGCGCCTCTTTGCGGGCCCGTCTGGAGCATCGGTTGCGCACGACGGCGCCGGGATGGAACGTGCGGGTGATGGATCGGTCCGTGTCGACCCAGGACACGGCTCGTCGAATGGCTGAGCGCCGCGCGCCGGACCGAACGGCGGTATTCGCCCGTGAGCAGACGGCCGGGCGAGGCCGCCATGGGCGACGCTGGCAGTCGCTCCGCGACCGCGGTGTGTATGTCTCGGTGTTGCTGCGGTGCGAGTGGCCCGCGACGGACACTGGCTGGTTGCCGATGCTCGCCGCGGTGGCGACGCTCCGAGCACTGGCCGACGTCGGAGTCGCCGGCGCCTGCGTGAAACCGCCGAACGACATTGTCACTCCGCGTGGCAAACTGGCTGGTATTCTCGCCGAGCCGCGGCTTCACGGAGAGAGGATCGAGTTTGCGGTGCTGGGCGTCGGCATCAATGCGACCCACGACGAGTCGGATCTGGCAGCCGCCGGACTGCGTGGCCGTGCGACGTCGTGCCGGCTCGAGGGGGCGACGGTTTCGCTGGAGGACCTCGCAGCGGCGTGGCTGAGGCGGTTCGACGAGCTGTACCATCCCGCGCCGCTTTCGCGGGCCGAGCGGCGCGCGGTGATGGAGGCGTGGAGGGCGGCCGGCGGTCCGCCCGAGGTGCCGGGTTGGCGATGAGCGCGACGGATCGAAGTGTCGGCACGCAGGCGGTCGGGGTACTCAACATCGGCAACACGCGGACCACCGCCGCGGTCGTGACAGGGGGGTGTGTGGTTCGGCGGTGGTGTTGCCCCACGGCGCGGCGCGAGGCGACGGCGGTGGCTTCCGTGCTTCGCCGTTTATGGGCCGCCGGCGCGCGAACGCTGGTCATCGGGTCCGTCGTGCCCGCGGCGGCGCGGGACTGGATGCGTGCCGCCAGGAGAGACGGGCGGTGGCCAATCGTGGCGGCGGCGCCGCGTTTGGCTGCCGATGTGAAGTTTGACTATCCACACCCTCAGACGCTGGGCGCCGACCGGCTGGCGAACATCGTGGCGGTCGCTCACCGCGGAGGGCCGGCCGTGATCGTGGTGGACGCCGGAACGGCCACCACCTTCGACGCCGTGATCGGCGATCGCTACATCGGCGGTGTCATCGCGCCGGGGCCGGCGATGTTCCTCGAGTACCTTGCGGATCGCACGGCCCAGCTTCCTCGCGTTCGCGCCGCGCGGCCCGTCCGGGCGCCGCTGGGCTTCGACACTGTTTCGGCGATGAGGGTCGGCGCGGAGGCGGGATTTGAGGGCATGGTCGCCGGCATCGTACGACGTATGCGCGAGGTCGCCCAGCTGCGCCGTGCGCGCGTTGTCGCTACGGGCGGCGCGGCCGCGCGGGTGTCGCGCGCTGTGCCTGGAGTGAAGCTGGATCCCGATCTCACGCTGCGAGGGTTGGCCAGACTGGCGGAGGGCGTAAGCGGCGATCGGATCGGCGGGCGCGCGGCCGGCAGCGCGTCGCCACGCTCTTGCAATCCGCTTCTCCCCGCGTAGGTTGTAGCGATCGTTACCGGCAGAACAGGAGACACCAGATGAGCCCAGTTCTGGACCTGCGTAAAGAGCCAGTGGACCTGCGCCGCGAGCAGGAGGCGTCGCTCGCGCGACCGCACATGACGTACAAACCGATGGCCCGGATGCTGTTTGCGGCGATGGACGTGCTCTACGGCAAGGCCACCACGCTGCCGAAGGTCCGACTGCTCGAAACGCTCGCTCGCATCCCGTACCAGGCCTGGGAAACGCGCCAGTACAGCCTTCTCTCCATCAGATACCATGATCTCGCCACGGTCGAGCGCGCGACCAAAATCGCAGAATGGGGCCGGGAAGCGCAGGACAACGAATTCTGGCATCTGCTGGTGATTGACCAGCGAATGCGGCAGCTCGGTATGAAGGAGGGCCTGGCGTACGGCATCTGGCTGCCGCGTCTGGCCACCTTCACGTATGCCTGGTTCAGCCGGTTGCTCGCGCGCATCAACATCCGACGCGCCTTCTATCTGAACGCCGAGTTCGAGGATCACGCCGAGCACGCGTACATGCAGTTCGTGAAGGACCATCCCGAGCTAGATCAGGAGAAGGTGGAGTGTGACGTCGCACAGCAGTTCGGTCCGTTTGAAACATGGGGCGATGTGTTCCGACGCATCGGGCTGGACGAGCGCGACCACATGAACAACAGTCTCCGGTTTTGCGGCATGGCCGACCGCGTGATCCGTTACGTCTCGATCAACCGCTGACGCTCCGCCTCGAGCGGTGGTTGGGGGCGAAAGGACGCCTCCGCGAGACGGGGCCAGCAGCTCTCGCTCTCCATCCGCCACAGAGGAACCCGCGGCCAAAGTTTGGGTTCGACTCGACGCAGGCGGAGGGGCGGGCGATGAGGAGGCGCTGGGCCACTCGGGGTGGCCGAGGCTGGCGCAGGGACGATGCAGCGCGAGCCCCTGATCCCGGCCGCTTTTCCTTTGGGTCCACAGATGCCGCGGCTAGAGGTGCAGGCATTCGCCGCGGGCCGCGTGCCCTCGTTCACGATCAAGGCGCAGGCACCCGACCGTTGGGGATGACCGCAGTTGGGGATCTCCGACGATGGGTCGTGCTCGTGCCTCGAGAGGAACGGCGGCCTCCCACTTGTGCCGGCGGTAGTGTTCGCCGCTCGACTTGATCGCGCCGATCCGAACGTTCTGGCCCAGCCGGTGCGGTAGTCAGCGGTCTGGCGTTGGGATACCGAGCACCGAGCAGAGCCTTTGCGACAATGGAACGGGGACGAGGCGGCGCAGGTGCGGCATGTGGGATCGGTCGAGAGGGTGACGGCGCTCGGGAGTGGCGGCTCCCGACGCAGAATCGGCGGCCCATCGACAGGGTGAGTTGTAGGGCGTGGCCGAGCCGATTGCGCTGTTGTTGGGGAATGAGCCAGCCGCTGGGGACCGGCGCTGGGGACAGGTACGTCTGTGGCGCGCCCTCTCGGACGGGGTGCTGACGGCGAGCCTGCTGGGGAAAGCCCAGCCGCTATGGGAGCCGCTTTGGGGACAGGCACCTGACTGGGCAGCCGCTATGGGGCTATGGGGACAGGCACCTCACTGGGCGCAGGGGGCGCGATGCTTTTTGGGGACTGCTACTGGGGACAGGCAGATACGGCGGGCTGATCCGGATAGGCACATAGCTGGTTTCCGGGTACCTGTGCCCGTTGGGCCCGTCTGGGGCCGTGCCTGTCCCCAGTCGGCTCCCCCCCTCCGCGATCGGGGACAGGCACAAGCCCACTCCGATTGGGGACAGGCACAAGCCCACTCCGATCCGCGGCCAGACCTTTCGTCTCACTCGCGAAACAATCCACAGTGGAATCGGCACGGCGTGGCCTGCGATTCTTGGGCTACATGTTTGGAGCTGAGGTGACAACGAAACTCCACAGACTCGGCGTGCCGACCCACCCCCCTTTTCGCCGCCCCTCGATGATGGAATTCGAACCTCTAGAGCCGTAGTCGGCGCCGCGGCCTTTGGCGTGCGGAGTCCAGCGCGGCGCGGCACCGCTTGCGTTGGTCACGATGCGATCGGGAAATCAACGCGGTGGCGCGGCTCGATGAGCATTGTGCCGTCCTCTGCGCAGATTCCATGGGCTCGCTTCGCAGGCCCCGCCAGGATGGGCCGTTGGGGGCAAAAACACCGAAAGCGTCGTACCGAGATGGAATGCTGGGCGCGGAGGAGCGCTTTCGGAGGGGAGGCGCCTAATCGGTGGGCGTCGTCGGAGTGTCGGCGTCGTCGGGTTCCTCGGGCGGGGAGTCGAGCGCCCAGAGGGCACGCCGCACGGCGCGCGCAAAAGCCCGCACCGATGCGCGGTCGGAACCGGTCGCGGTGATCCAGCGTCCATCCGCCACCATTGCTCCGCCCGTGTAGCGCCCGCCCAACCGCTTCACCTCAGCCGACAACACCGGATCGGTCGTCATCTTCTTTTTGCGCAGATCCGGCACCCGCTCGATCGCGAACAGCGCTGCCGGGCCGACCGCCGCAATCACTCCACCGCGCGCCCAGACCTTGCCCATGCTGTCCGCTAGGCCGTCGTGCTTCGCGAGGTCCACGGCCCTATCCGCCACAAGAATCACTCCGTCCAGGCTTGCCTCAACGTCCCGCCGGATCTCAGCGCCGTCGGCCAGCAGTTCTCGCCGGATGAGATCCGCAAACGCCGCGTTGGTGGTCACCGCCACCCACGCCACGCGCCGACCCGCCAGCGGATAAGGCGGCGCCAACGCGGTCGGCAATCGCCGTCGGCCGCGCACGGTGTCCATCTCGATCTCCGAGACGTGCGCGGCCAGGTTCGATTCGAGCGCCGCAATGAAACTCGACACGTCGGGCGTCGGCCGACCGGCCACCGAGGTGATGATGTCCAGTTTGCGCAGCGTCGCGCGCGCGGCCGCGCTGAACGGCTGCACCGTTTGCACCAGCACTCCGCGGTCGTCGGGCAGCGCATGTAGAATCCGATGCGCGGTCACGATCGGCAGCACGCCGAGGCCGATCGCTTCGATCCGCGTTTCGACTAGCTCGCCCGCGTGCCGCCCCATGGTCGGTAGCGGCTCCATGGCCTCAAGCTGGGCGCGGACCGTTAGGTTGGTGACCCCCTTCGGTGTGCGCCGCACCACCGTGTAGGCCACGGATTCGCCGGGCGTTCGGATGGACTGTTCCCATTCGAAATCGAGGAGTTCGACGCGTCGGCGGGCGGAGCAGGGACGCCCATCGACCGCAATCAGAATGTCACCGTCCCGGAGGCCCGCCCGGTAGGCTGCCGAGCCGGGCAGCACGTAGTTGATCAGAATGCCGCGTTCCACCTCAAACGCGCGCGCCAGTTCGTCATACAGCTCAGAGGTGAGAAAGATTGGCACCAGGGCTCGAATAAACCGGCCATGCCGTAGGAAGTGGTCCTTCAATACGAGCGCCACATCAATCGGAATCGTGAAACCGAGGTTCTGCCCTCGGCCGGCGTACGTGTTGAGTCCGAGCACGCGCCCCTCCCGGTCGAACAGCGGTCCACCGCTGTTGCCCGGGTTGATCGCCGCGTCGGTTTGGAAGACGCGCGTTTCGGTTCCGAGGTCCGCGCGCTCGATATTGCTGAGGATGCCCCGTGTGTAGGTGCGTTTGAGGCCCACGGGCGTGCCGACCGCGAAGCACACCTGCCCAACGTGCGCTTCGCGGGGATTGGCGAACTCGACCGGTCGCACCGGCCGCGGCGGGTCCACCTTGAGCAGCGCGACATCCGGATCGAGCGAGAACCCGATCACGCGGGCCGGCAGCTTCTGGTCGTCGTACATCACCACGGTAATCGAGCGGGCGGGCTGCGTTGGATCCTCCTCGTCGTTGCCCCGCACCACGTGGCCATTCGTGAGCAAATAGCCGTCCTCAGTAATGAAAAATCCGCTGCCGGCGGCCCGTTCGTGCTGAATCGCGACGACTGAAGGATCCACACGGCGGACGACGTCATCTGAGATATCGTCAGTGATCGCCGCACCGCACGCGATCGCCGCACTCAGGGCGCCCACGCCACCGACCCAGCAACGAGGCATCACGGCGCATTCCTCCGTCCCGCGCGACCCAGGGTCAGGTTGAGGGCCTCAAAATCCGTCGAGCGGCCGCGGACCAGACGGATCAGCACGACTTGCGCACGACGTGCGCGCAGGTCGTCCAACACCGCCCGGAAGCTCGTCACATCCGGCGTTGGGCGGCCGTCCATTTCCACGATCACGTCACCCGGCATGAGCAGTGTGCGTCCGAACGCGCTACCCGTCGCGGCCGGGCTGCCCTTCTCGACCGCGGTCACAAGGACGCCGCGTTCGACGAACAGCGAGCGGTGGAACACATCGTAGTCCTTCACGGTTTGGACTGTGAGGCCGAGGTCCTCCGCTTGGAGCGTTTCCGGCTCCGGCCGCCGCCCGAGTTGGCCGGCGATCTCGATCGGCGCGCCGTTGCGCAGCACTCGCAGACGAAACGGCTGCCCCGGCCGGTGGCCCAGCGTCTGGAAGAAGAATTCCGTGGCGCGCGCGCCATAGAGAAGGATCGCGCGGTCGTTCACATGCGTGACGACGTCGCCCGCGCGCAGACCGGACGTTTGGGCCGGGCTGCCGGCGGCGACATGGGTGACCCAGATCGCGGTGGGCGGCCAGCCGCGGCGTCGCGCGAGATCGCGATTCACCGGCTCGATGGAGACTCCGAGCCAGCCGCGCGCCACCATCACACCCCCGGTGGCCGCCGCGCTGACGACCTCGCGCAGCATCTGCTCGAGATCATCGGCGAAGTCGCGCGCCACCACCACCATCCGGCCATCAAAGATGCCGGCCCACCGTCCTTGCAGGTCGGCCACCGGCGCGCCCCGCGCTTCGCCCGGCATCGCCTCGACCAGATGCCGGCGATAGGCGCCCGCGATTTCCCCTCGGCTGACCATCGGAAACACGAAACGTTCCTCCGCATCCGCCGTGACCGTCGGCACCACCATCACCATCCACTCGCCGGCCGAAGGCGGAGTGCTGGGTCTGCGATCCAGCGGCCGCAACGGAGCGCGCGGCCGGAACTTCAGGATCGTCATGTTGAGTGTGTCGCTGGAGCGGACCGGACGAGCCGGATACACGTCCACGCCGAGCCGCACCTCGATGCGGCCGCCATAATCGCTTTTGTATCGCCCCGGCACCAACACGTGCCCTTCGGGCGTCAGAATCGTGCCGGTCAGGTGAACCGGGGCCGGCGCCGGGGATCCGCCCTCCGCCGATGGGTTGGCATCCGTTCCTGCCGGCTGTACGGGTTCGACCGTGACCGCCACGACGGAGGGTTTGAGAAACTCGGCGGCTCGGGAGAGTCCGGCCTGCAGCGAGCGAACCGTGAACCGACCGGCTGAGGGCGTTGCGAGTTGCGCGCACCCTGTGGCGAGCACCACCCCCGCAAGCCCGCCCGCCGCCAGACGCGCGCGGAGTCCATCCGTCATTCGCCTCATGGTTGCAGCGGCCATCCGTCCCGATAGGTCCGCCGCAGCAGGGCGTTCGCCTCGGGGATGTTCGTCACCACGCCTGTTTCGCCGTCGTAGTTGATCTTGCGCCCGACGCGATAGGCGACCAGTCCCAGCAGCATCATCTCGATCATGAGCCCCGCGTAATCGAAATTGCAGGACGTCCGCTTGTCGCCTTTGCACGCGTCAATCCACTCGCGCTGGAAGTGGCCGGGCTCGGGCAGCAGTTTCTCGGGCGGGCGCGGGCGGTAGTACGTCAGATCAGCTCGGTCGCCCACGGGGATGACCATGCGCGACGTAAAGTCGGCCACCACGATGCCCTGCGTGCCCTTGAACATCGCGCCGTGGCCGATCTTGTTGAGGTCCACCCAGTCCTTCGGCGTCTTCGGCATATGCCCGCCTTGGCACCACTGGACCGTGATCGCCGGCCGCCAATCGTTCTTCGGCAGCTCGAAGGTCGCCGTCAGCTCGACCGGAGTCACCTCCGGATTGAAGGGCTCGCCGGTCGCTTCGGCCGACACCGGGTGGGTTCCATCAATCACGTTCCACACGATATCCATCGTGTGGCTGCCCATGTCCCCCACCTGTCCGCTACCAAAGTCCCAGTACATGTTCCACTGCAGGCAGTTCGCTCCGGGCCCGCCGGAGAAGTAGCCCGGATTGTACGGATGGTACGGCGACGGCCCGAGCCACAGATCCCAATGCAGCCAGGGCGGCGGCTCGCCCTGAGCCGGCAAATAGCCCTGGCGACGGATCTGACGGTTCCCCCACGCCCACGCCGCGCGAAGTTCGCCAATCACGCCGTCATGGATCATCTCCCGCAGCCGGTTGAAGTTCGGGTGCGCATGTCGCTGCGTGCCGACCTGCGTCGCGAGCCGGTCGCGGTTCTTCAGATACGTCGCCCGCACCACCCGCGCCTCCTCAACGCTGTTCGCGAGCGGTTTTTCCATATACACGTGCAGTCCTCGGTGCATCGCCCAGTTGGCGATGTGCGCGTGGGTGTGGTCGGCGGTGCAGCAGATGATGGCGTCAAGATCTTTCTGCTCAAGACACTTTCGCCAGTCCACATAGGTCTTCGCGCGGGGGTACTTTTTCGCAGCCTCGGCCAGATGGTTTTCGTTGATGTCGCACAACGCCACGATATTTTCGCTGTTCAGTGAGTCGTAATGGGCCAGCGCCCGTCCCCAGACGCCGATCATCGCGATGTTGAGCTGGTTGCTCGGTGCGGTCGGTCCGCCCAGCGAACCACCGCGGAGGATCCAAAAGCTACCGGCCGACACGCCGGCGCGCAGGAAGGAACGACGGTTCATGCATCACTCTCCGTGTGCGGCAGTCACATGACGGGCGACTCTATCGAACTCACGCGCCGTCTTCAAGTGGAGGCTTGTGGCGGTCGCCGCGCCATCGCGGCTGTGCCGTTGCGCCGTTGGGCATCATGGAGCAGGGCGAGGGCGCGCACCCGCGAACTTCGCGCACAATGGCCGGCGTTGCACGTTCGTTTGACATCTGAAACCGCCGCGCAAATGATGTGCCGACAACAAGGAGTCCTGATGCGCTGGTGGATCCGGGGTGTGGCGTTGGCCGTACTTGTGCTGCGGAATGCGGCGTTCTCATGGTCGGGTCACGACGTCGTTGAGCAGGGCCTCAAGCTGCACGTGAGCGAGGTGCCGCCGGTGGAGGATCCGACCACGCCTCAACCGGTCTCGATCACCGTCTCCAACGGACGAGCCGTGGCATGGCGGGGCGAACTGTGCGTGGAGGGCCTCGTGGACGATTGGCGTTGCGAAGGTCCCGATCGCTTCCCACTCGAGTTGGCGGCGGGCGGGTCCACAACGGTGATGGCGCGGATGGTCAGCGGTCCGTTCGTGTTCGACGCGCTCTATCCCGTTCACGTCCGGCTCCGCCCCTCCGGTTCACCGACGGTGGAGGTTCACGCCGTGCGCATCTTTGAGGTTCGGCGTCGGTCTCCCCCATCCGCGCCGTCGAACGGGGCGCCACCCGCGCCATTGCGGTTGCGACCGGATCGCGTGCTCTCGCTGCGTGCATCACGCGCCCACCGTTTCGGTTGGGCGTATGACACGGGCCCCGAACAGGTGGTCCCGACCCCTGGATGGGTTGGCTCGGATCCGACATCCCGGGCGTCCGTGTCGCTATCGCGTGTACCGCCCGCCGATCCGCGGGATGCGATCGGCATGCATGTTCCGTGGAACGGAGGTGCTGGCTCCGCGTGGGTCGAGTGGACCGTGGAATTGCCCCGGGTCGGCCCGGTCGAACTTCGAACCGCGACCGTAATTCATCACAGCGGTGAGAGTGAACGGGGCCGAAGCGACGGCGTGACCGGCCGTGTGCTCGTGTTCGAGGTCTCGGGCACCGGCGAGCCGCCGTCGCCGGTGTACGAAGAGTTGTGCGAGCATCGGCAGTGGCGCGACATCGTGGTGGATCTGACGGCTTGGACTGGGCGCACCGTTCGCCTGCGACTGGAGTTCGATCCCGGGCCGAAGCGCAACACCTCCTTCGATCAGGCGTGGTGGGCCGACCCAGTGCTGGTTGCCGGGACGGCTCGCGCTCTCTTGCCGAGTCGAGGTGGCGTTCGGCCGCAACGGGCCGACACGGCGGTTCTGCGCGAGCTCGCGCAGCGTGTTGCGGACGGCGAGGCCCGGCCGGACGGCGCGCAGACCTTCGCTCTCGGTGACGGTTCGGCCGCCGCGTTACGCCTTGGCCGCGCTGGTCTGCTCGATGGCACCCTCGCGCTCGCCGCGCGCGGCGGTGGGTCCGCCGCGCTTGCCGGCATTGAGGTGGATGTGGAGGGCCGGCCGGCGGGACGATATCCGGGCACTGTGCTCTGTCTCGGCGTCGAGACCGACCGGCTGCCCGGCGGTGCGCTCCGGCTGCTCCACCGGATGGCGGATGATCACGGCGAATTTCCCCTCACGGTCACACTTCGCCCGCAGGTCGGGACGTTGCGCCTCGCGGTGGAGTGTCCGCGCGCCGTGACGCGGCTGCGCCCCGGTGCGTGGGACGCCACCCCCGCCCGCGTGTACTGGGGCCACGGGTACGTCGTCGAACGCCCCGGCGCCAACGTGTGGTACGCGGGCGGGCATTCGCTCGCCAGTAGCCACGTGGGGATCGAGTTCGACGACGGACCCGCCGTGCTGGAGGCCTTTGACGTTCCGCCCCGGCTCTTCGCCGTGGATCCGGCCTCGGGCATCGCTTCCTTGGAAGCGCAGATGGCCGGCACGCTTTCGCTGATGTGCGGTCGTCGGGCGATGGATCTGGCGATCGGTTGGCGCCGCGCCGATCCGCGCCAAGCCGCTGCTGCGGTGCCACGTCTGGCGGGACGGTTCGTCTTCGATATCTGGGACGGCCGCTTCGAGCAGATCGAAACGAACCTCGCGCGCATGGTTCGCTACGGGCTGACCAACAGCGTGCTCATCATCCATAACTGGCAGCGCTGGGGCTATGACTACCGGCTGCCCGATATCTGGCCTCCGAACCCGCGCGTCGGCACGCCGGAGGACCTGCGGCGCATCGAGCGGCTCGCGCGCGCGTCCGACGTACTGTGGGGCCTGCACGATAACTACATCGATTTCTACCCCGACGCCGAGGGCTACTCGTACCGCCGTATCTACTTCACGGCCGACGGACGTCCCCACCGTGCTTGGTACAACGAAAGCCGCGACGCGCTCTCCTACAAGTGGCGTCCCGACGCGATCTTGCCGTTCGTGAGCCGCAACGTGGATCTCATCCGAGCCCACGTTCGCCCGACGTGCAGTTTCGTCGACGTGTTCGCCGCGCAGCCCTGTGGCGAGTGGTACGACCATGAGGGCCGCCGCCACACGCCGGCCGAGATGCGACGCCACTGGGGCGAGGCCTTCGCGTACCTCCGCGACGCGTTCGGGGGTGCGCCCACCACGTCCGAGGCCGGCCACGACCATCTCATCGGATGGCTCGACGGCGCGGACTGTCAATGGCTGCGTCTCACGGACGAGCCTCGGCCGATCTTCTCCATCCGCGCCCGCTGCGAACGATGGGCGCGCGTGCCGTGGATGGACGCCGCGCATCACGATCGCTTCATCCTCTATGGTGCGGGCTACTCCTCCCGATTTGCCGCCGGCCGCGGCCGTTGGCATGGGATCAACAGCGACGAGTATCTGGCCGCCGAAATCCTCGGGGGGCACCCGCCGATGACCGATGCGACATCCTGGGGGCCCGCCGCGGTGCGCAAGTACTGGCTCATGGCCGAGGTCGCGCGCTCGCTGGCCATGCGGCGCATCGTCGCGCACGAGTTCGCGGACGGACGCATTCACCGGCAGACCGTGCGCTGGGACCATGGCGCCGTGGTGCACGTGAACCTCGACGAGGAGGACTGGACGATCGCGGGCCACATCCTGCCGCCCCGCGGTTGGTACGCGATGACGCCCGCCGCCACAGCTGCGGTCGAACGAAGCGGCGGGCACATCGTCGAATGGAGCGCCTCGCCGCTCACTCGCTACCTCTCGGCGCGCACCTCCTTCCACGAGCCCTCGCCGCGCCCGGCGCGCGTGCGTCCCTCGATGGCCAACGCCCGCATCGAACAGGGCCGCCTGCACTATGAGCTCGTTTGGACGTGCCGCCAGTCGCCGGGACGCAACTTGACGGTCCTGGTGCATCTCGTCCCCGAGAGCCCGGACGCCCCGGCCAGCTCCATCCTCGCACAGGATGACCATGCCCCGCCCCGACCGACGGAGACCTGGTCGGGCGAGCTAAGATATGAGCGTGCGATGCCGCTGCCGGTCGGTCGTTCGGGCCGTTTTCGGTTGCTCGTCGGGTTGTACAACCACTGGGGCCGGCGCGCGCTCGAAGGTCCGGACGATGGCGAATCGCGCATCTGGATCGCCACACTCGACCTCACGCCCGGCCCCACCGGCCGTGCGACCGGTATTGTGTCGGAACCCAGCGCGACGGGCTCGTCGGCTCCCGCCGGCCTAAATCCCAAGGGCACCATGGTGGATCTGGGCTGGGCCGCGACCGATGGCGCCTTCCGTCTCGAACTCGATGGTCGGGGGGGCGGGCGGATTGTGCCGCTGCCCGAGGCATCGCCGTTCCGCATTCGTCTGAGGCCGTCGAAGTTCCCGGGATTGTCCGCCGAGATCACCGCGATCGAGCCGGAGCCCGCCGCGACTGGCCTCGTTCCTCCGCGCGTCGCGGTTTGCCGCGAGAACGGCGAACTCGCGCTCGACCACGATCCGGCGGTCCACGCCTACCTTCTGCGCGCCGCAAGCCGGCCAGCACCATAGACAGCGAGGCCCGTCGATCTTGTACCGCCCCAGCGGCCGGGCCGGTTGCCTGACCCCTGTCCGTCAGACTAACATCTCCGGCCGTGAATGAGGCCACGGCGAACCACTCCGCGCGGACGATTCTCTTCGTCTGCACCGGCAACACTTGCCGCAGCCCGATGGCGGAAGTGCTCTTCCGCCTGCGCGGCGGTTCGTCTCTCGGTTGGATGGCCGTCTCCGCCGGCCTCGCCGCGGCGGCTGGACACCCCGCGGCGCCGGAAAGCGTCGAGGTGATGCGGGAGCTGGGGCCGGACCTCTCGCCGCACCGCACCCGCCCGCTGACCGCCGACCTTGTCCAGCGGGCCGCGTGGATCATCGCGATGACCGAGTCGCAGGCCCGCGAGATCGAGGGTCGTTTTCCTGAGGCGGCCGGCCGTGTGCGAACGCTGGGATCATTCCGCGTCGGCGGGGCGGCCGATATTCCCGATCCCATCGGGGGATCGGTGGACCTCTATCGGCGCGTACGAGATTTGATCGACGCGGCAGTGTCCGACCTCGTACTGACGCTGCGCGAGACCGACACCGCTGCGGACGCGGAAAGGACCCCCACATGAAGGTGGTGATCGGATCGGATCACGGCGGATTCGCGCTGAAGCAGCACCTGGTGCGGCGGCTCGCCGAACTGGGGCACGAGGTGAACGACGTCGGTCCGTACACCGCGGCGCCGGTGGACTATCCCGACTATGCTTCTGAGGTGGCGCGTCGTGTCGCCGACGGCCACGCTGACCAGGGAATCGTGATCTGCACCACCGGCATCGGCGCCTCGATTGTCGCCAACAAGGTCCCCGCGGTTCGCGCCGCGCTCTGCCTCACCCCGCACATGGCCGAGATGGCGCGCCGCCACAACAACGCGAACGTGCTTGCGCTCGGTGGTGGTCTTCTCTCGCCGTTGGAGGCCGACCGCATCCTCGATGCGTGGCTCGGCGCCTCGTTCGAGGGTGGCCGGCACGAGCGACGCGTTGGCAAGATCCGCGCGCTCGAATCGTGTCCGGCCGACCGTGCCCTCGCCGCCGAGGATCCCGAGCTGGCGGCCGCGATCGTTGCCGAGGAGGCCCGCCAGCGCGAGAACCTCGAGCTCATCGCTTCCGAGAACTACACCAGCCGTGCCGTGCGCGAGGCGACCGCATCCGTGCTGACCAACAAGTACGCCGAGGGCTATCCCGGCAAACGCTGGTACGGCGGCTGCGAGCACGTGGACGTTGCCGAGCGGCTCGCGATCGACCGCGCGAAGGCCCTCTTCGGCGCCGACCACGCGAACGTCCAGCCCCACTCCGGCAGCAACGCGAACCTCACCGTCTATCTCGCGCTGCTCAAGCCCGGCGACACACTCATGGCCATGAGCCTCGCCGAGGGCGGCCACCTCACCCACGGCCACCCGATGAACATCTCCGGCCGCCTCTACCGCATCGTTCCCTATGGCGTCGCCCGCGACACCGAGCGCATTGACTACGATCACCTCGAACGCCTCGCCGCCGAACACCGCCCCGCGATGATCATGGCCGGCGCCAGCGCCTACCCGCGCCTCTGGGACTTTGAGCGCCTCCGCGCCATCGCGGACCACGTCGGGGCGCGGCTCGTGTTCGATATGGCCCACATTGCCGGCCTCGTGGCCGGCGGCGCCCATCCGAACCCGGTCCCGTGGTGCGACGTCGTCACGACCACCACCCACAAAACCCTGCGCGGCCCTCGCAGCGGCCTGATCCTTTGCCGTGCCCAGTACGCCGCCGAGATCGACAAGGCCTGCTTCCCCGGGGTGCAGGGCGGCCCCCTGATGCACGTCATCGCCGCCAAGGCCGTCTGCCTGAAAGAGGCGATGACGCCGGAGTTCCGCGACTACGCCCACCGAATCGTCGAAAACGCACGCGTGTTGGCCGAGACTCTGGCCGCCGGCGGGGTGCGTCTCGTCTCTGGCGGCACCGATAACCACCTGATGCTCGCCGACGTCAGTGTCCTCGGCTGGACCGGCAAGGACGCCGCTGCCGCGCTCGACCGGGCCGGTATCACGGTGAACAAAAACGCGATTCCCTTCGACACACGCAGTCCATTTGTCACCTCCGGCATTCGCATCGGCACCGCCGCCGTCACGACGCGCGGTATGGGGCCCGACGAAATGCGCCAGATCGGCGGTTGGATCCTCGATGTTCTGCGGGCCCCGGGCGACGAGGACGCGATCACGCGCGTGCGAACGGCCGTGCGCGAGCTCACCGCGCGCTTCCCCGTACCCTGACGGACGCGATGGGCGCCGCCCGGCGCCCGGCGCGGTGTTCCGGCGTTGCCTCCGGCCTTCGCGAACAGTTCTCGCGCGTCCCAACCATGGATAGTTCGAGCGCATGTTCGGCCAAGCCTTGGAGGGGAAGCATCCGCCCCCGCTCATTGATTCCGACCTGCGGCACGGATAGAATGAATCCCTATGAACGTGAAACCCTCCAGCGCGGCGAGATGGTGCGGTGCGTTGCTCGCGCTCGTCCTCCCGGCGCGGGCCGCCGAGCCGCCGCCGAATTTTGTCGTCATTTTTATGGACGACATGGGCTACGCCGACCCTGCCTGTTTCGGCGGCGCGGCCGGCCTTACCCCGAACATGGATCGCCTGGCCTCGGACGGCATGCGGTTCACCAACTTCCTTGTCTCTCAAGCGGTCTGCAGTGCCTCACGCGCGGCCCTGCTCACCGGTTGCCACTCGGTCCGGGTGGGTGTGCTCGGCGCGCTCGGTCCCAACGCGCCCGGCGGCCTTGCCCCGGAGGAGGACACTATCGCGGATGTATTGAAAACGCGCGGCTACACGTGCGCGGCGATCGGCAAATGGCACCTTGGCGACCAGCCACCGTATCTCCCGCTCCAGCAGGGCTTCGATGAATATTTCGGCCTGCCGTACTCAAACGACATGTGGCCCGTGGACTACGACGGCACGCCGATCCCGCCCGAGGGTGAGCCATGGCCGCCCGACGACGGCCGTCCCCACCGTCGCCGATACCCGCCGCTCCACCTCATGGAGGGGAATGAGCGCGTACGTGAGATTCGCAGTCTTGCCGACCAGGACGAGCTGACCCGGCTCTACACTGAGCGCGCCGTCGCCTTCATCGAGCGCACTCGCGAGCGGCCGTTCTTCCTCTACCTGGCCCACTCGATGCCCCATGTGCCGCTCGGAGTCTCGTCACGATTCCGAGGCCGCAGCGGCCACGGCCTTTATGGCGATGTGATGATGGAACTCGACTGGTCGGTCGGCGAAGTTGTCGCGGCGCTGCAACGCCACGGTCTTGACCGTCGCACCCTCGTGATCGTGACCTCCGACAACGGCCCGTGGCTCAACTATGGCAACCATGCCGGGAGCGCGCGGCCTCTCCGCGAGGGCAAAGGCACGATGTGGGAAGGTGGCGCGCGCGTCTTCTGCATCGCGTGGTGGCCCGGACGCGTGCCGGCCGGTGTCACCTGCGACCGCCTCGCCGCGACCATTGACCTGTTGCCGACCTTCGCCGCGCTGGCCGGTGCGCCGCTGCCGCCGCGCAAGCTCGATGGCGTGGACATGTCTTCGCTGCTCTTCGGCGTGCCCAACGCGGAACCGCGCACCGAATACTGGTACTACTACGGCCGCACGCTCACGGGCGTGCGTTGGCGCAACTGGAAGCTCATGGTGCCGCACCTATCCCGCACCTACGAGGGGGTTGAGGCCGGCCGCGACGGTCTTCCCGGCCCCATGGGGTCCCGTCGCGTGCCGCAGGCGCTCTACGACCTCGCGACCGACATCGGCGAAACCACGGACGTTCAACACCGGCACCCCGACATCGTCGAGCGGCTTCTGAAGATCGCCGCCGACGCCCGCGCGGACCTCGGCGACGAACCGCAGCCCGGCCCCGGCATCCGAGCTCCCCCCTCGCGTACCCCGTAACGCCCGACTCGGAGAACGTGCGATGACGCTTCTGCTCGAAGATCTTTTGCAACGACGTGACCGTTTGGCGGCTCGCATGGACGACATGCGAGGCTATCTTTGACCTCGAACATCTCTCCCGCCAGCTCACCGATCTCGAAGCGGCCGGTTCCGCGCCAGATTTTTGGAACGACCCGAACCGCGCTCGCGAAACACTGAGCCGAGCGAACCGCCTGCGTTCGGTTCTCGATGCGTGGCGCGAAGCGCGCCAGGCGCTGGACGACGCGGGCGTGTACCTCGACATGGCGGCCGCGGAGTCCTCGAACAGCGCCCGCGAGGCCGCGATGAGCGAGAGCACCACGCTGCTCGACCGCGCGGAGTCCATCCTGAACGATCTCGAGATTCGCTCCCTTCTGAGCGGCCGCTTCGACGACCGCAACTGCTACCTCGACCTACACGCCGGCGCAGGCGGCACCGAGTCGTGCGACTGGGCCGCGATGCTCCTGCGCATGTTCACCCGTTACGCGGAACGCTGTGGATTCCAGGTCGAGGTGCTCGACGCGCAACCCGGCGACGAGGCCGGCATCAAAAGTGCCAGCCTCTTCGTTTCCGGCTCCTACGCGTATGGCTACTTCAAGTCCGAGCGAGGCGTCCACCGCCTCGTTCGGATCAGCCCCTTCGACGCGAACCGTCGCCGGCACACCTCGTTTGCGGCGCTCGACGTCGTCGCCGAGCTCGATGACGACATCGAGATCGAGATTCAGGACAAGGACTTGCGGATCGACACCTATCGCTCCGGCGGGGCGGGCGGCCAGCATGTGAACAAAACCGACTCCGCGGTGCGCATCGTGCACATTCCCACAGGTATCGTTGTCGCGTGCCAGGCCGAACGCTCCCAGCATGCAAACCGCGAACGTGCGATGCGCATGCTCAAGGCGCGTCTCTACGAGATGGAACTGGACCGCCAACGCCGCGAGATGGAACAGTTCTACGGCGAAAAAGGTGAAATCGCCTGGGGCCGCCAGATTCGCTCCTATGTGCTGCAGCCCTACCAGATGGTGAAGGACCACCGGACCGAGGTGGAGACCGGCCGGGTGGACGCGGTCCTCGACGGCGACCTGCGGCCGTTTGTCGACGCCTATCTGCGCAAGTTCCGGCCTCGGGACGAGGATGACGCTTGACGTGAACGTGCTCGAGGAGATTCTCGCGCACAAGCGGGCCGAAATTGCACGGCGCCGGCAGGCGGGGCGGCCCGTCCCGCCCGCCTCGCCTCCGCCTCCGTTGGCCGCCGCCCTGCGAGCCGCGCCGATCGGCCTGATCGCCGAGGTCAAACGCCGCTCGCCCTCGGCCGGCGTGATCCGCGACCCCTGGGATCCGGTCGCGGTCGCGCGCGCGTATTGCGAGGCCGGCGCCCACGCGGTGTCCGTGCTCGTGGATGAGGCCTACTTCGGTGGCGGCGAGGCGGAGTTCCGCGCGGTGCGGACCGCGATTCCGCTTCCGATGCTCTACAAAGAATTCGTGGTGGACGAGTGGCAGATCGCGCACGCGGCCGCACTTGGCGCCTCGGCGGTGCTGCTGATCGTCGCGGCGCTCGACGAGGCCGCGCTGCGGGACTTTCAGCGCCTCGCGCTGGAACGAGGCCTAGAGGCGTTGGTCGAGGTGCACGACGAGCGCGAGCTGGATCGCGCGCTCGCCGCCGGCGCCACGCTGATTGGCGTCAATAACCGAGATCTGCGCACGTTCCGCACCGACATCGCCACCACGCTGCGGTTGGCGCCCCGCGTCCCACCGTCGGTCACGCTCGTGAGCGAAAGCGGTATCCGCTCCGCCGCCGACGTCCGGCGTTTGCAGGCCGCCGGCGCGCATGCGATTCTGGTGGGAGAGCATCTGCTGCGGCAGCCCGACGTCGTCCGGGCCGTGCGCCGGCTGATGGCGCCGGCGGGCGCCGAGGAGGATTGAGATCATGGACCCAGCGGCCGCACGCACATGGATGGAGCGCGGTATTGTCCTGCCGCTGCCGGAGACGGTGGAGATCGCGCCGGAGGTGGGTTCGGATCGGATCGCGCCGGGCGTCGTCATCCATCCGGGATGCCGGATTCGGGGCGCGGAGACATCCATCGGTCCTGGCTGCGTGTTGGGCGAGGAGGGGCCGCTCACGCTCGAGAGCTGTCAGCTCGCACACGGCGTTCGGCTCGCGGGCGGCTACTGTTCCGGCGCGACGTTCCTCGATGGCGCCGCGATGGGCAGCGCGGCGCACGTGCGGCCGGGCACCCTGCTGGAGGAGCAGGCCTCCTGCGCGCATGCGGCGGGCCTCAAGCAGACGATTCTTCTGCCGTTCGTGACGACGGGCAGCCTCGTGAATCTCTGCGACCTGCTCGTCGCGGGCGGTACGTCTCGCCGCCATCACACGGAAATCGGCTCCTCCTACGTCCACTTCAATTTCACACCGCACGGCGACAAGGCGACGGCGTCGTTGGTCGGCGAAGTGCCGCGCGGCGTGTGGCTCGACCAGCCGCCGATTTTTCTCGGCGGCCAGGGCGGTCTTGTGGGGCCGTCGCGTGTTGCGTTCGGCGTGGTCATCCCGGCGGGCATCATCTGGCGCGGCGATGCGCTCGAGCCGGAGAGCATCGCGGTGCCGCCGCCCTCGGCGTCGCCCATGGCTCGGCCGTTCGTGGTCGGCGCCTACCGATCGGTGCGCCGCATCGTGCGCGCGAACCTCGAGTTCATCGGCAACCTGAGGGCGCTCACGGCCTGGTATCGGCACGTCCGGGCGCCATGGATGCAGACCGACCCGTGGCGCCGCGCGTGCCATGCGGGAGCGTTGAACCGGCTCGCGGACGCCATCGAAGAACGCCTACGGCGGCTCGATGATCTGGCCGAGCTCATGGATCGTTCCGTGCATCTCGCCCGCACGGACCGCCGGTGCGCCATCCCCACCGATCTCGTCGAGGAGCAGGAACGCTTCCGCCGCCAGTGGCCCGCGATTCGCGAGGCGGTACATTCCTGCGACGAGCCGCCGCCCCCCGCCGAACTGGCCGCGGCCGCGGAGGCCACCCGCGGCGCGCGCGATTGGCCCTCGGCGGTACAGGCCATGTCCGAGAGTGTCCGCACGGCCGGCCGCGCATGGCTGGACCAGATCGTGGAACAGTGCCGATCGCTTTGGCCGTCGCGAGCCACCTGAGCGCTATGTCGGTCCGCCTCCCCACCGCGATGGCTGTCGGGGTGGCGATTCGCGCCGCCGCGGGCCCGGTCGCGGTCTGCGATTGGGGCCCGCTCTACTATCGCGCGCCGCTGCGCGCCAGCGGTGTGGTCGAGCGCGCGGCGGGTCCGCTCTGGGAACGGCGAATCTCCGACGAGTCACAGTTCCTCGCGCTGCGACCGCTCTACGCCCGCGAGGCGAGCGCCTCGAACCGAGTCGAGGGCGACCTCGTCTGGCCACTCGGAGAGTTCTCCGCGCTGGCGCCCGAGCGCGGCTGGCGATTTGTGACCGCCTGGTACCGCTGTTTCGACACCACCGCCGAACGCCCGCGATGGCGACTGTGGGTGCTGCCCCTGTACATCCAGGGCCGCAGCGCGGCGGGGCGCGACTACGCCGGCCTCATCCCGATCGGCGGCCGCATCGAGGAGTTTTTCGGGCTTGACGAGTGCACCTTCGTGCTCTGGCCGCTCTGGTCCAAGCAGCGCGACAATCATCTCACCACCACCTCGTGGTGTTTCCCGCTGTGGAGCCGCACGGTGGGTCCCTCCGAACACCGCCTGCGCATCTTCCCGTTCTATGGCATCGCGAAGCGGTATGGCCAGTACGAAAAGCAATTCGTGATGTGGCCGATCTGGACATGGGCCCGGTATGACTATCCCGCCTCGCACGGCACCGGTTGGATCCTGTTTCCGATTGGCGGCCGGCTCGATCTCAGCGACCAGACGTCGCACCTGATCCTACCGCCATTCATCCGTATCTCCCGCGGCCAGGACGTGGATCACGTCGCGGCGCCCTGGCCCTTCATCCGCGTTCAGACGGGACGCCGCAGCCATCTCCATGTGTGGCCAATCTACGGTCAGACGAAAGACCCAGCGGTGGACCGGACCTATGTCCTGTGGCCGCTGATCTGGCGGCTTCGCGTGGTGCGGTCGGACGAGGTCACCCGCTCTTGGTACGTCGTGCCCTTCCTGCACTGGCGCACCACCGTGCCGCGCGACGGCTCCGCCGCCCCGACGCGCCGGCACGGCCGCGTATGGCCGCTCGTCTCGTGGGAACGCGAGGGCGATGAACTCCATGGGCGGGTCCCTCAGCTCTGGCCGACGTGGAATCTGGCGCCCGTCGAACGCTCCTGGACCCCGCTCTGGACACTCTTCGAGTGGCGCCGTGGACCGGATGGCCTCGAGTGGGAGCTGCTGTGGGGACTGGCCCGCCACCGCCGCGACGGGACCGTGCAGCACACCTCGATGTTTCCGTTCTGGGAAACCACCACATCGCCCGGCGGCGACTCCGCCTCTTGGACGATGCTCAAGGGGCTGATCGGCGTCCGTCGCGAGGCGGACCGCCGCCGGTTGCGTCTGCTCTATGTGTTGGACATCCCCCTAGGAGAGCCGTCGCCATCGTCCTTCACGAACCAGACCATTTCGAGCCGCCGTTGAATCTCTTCGCGGCGGTCGGCCGGCGGCTGCTGCTGAGCTGCCGCAACGCGGGCCGGGGCCTCATCATCCTCGGCGGCGCGATCCTCGAACTGCGCCACGTGTTCTCGCGGCGCAACCGCCGGGAGGTGCTCACCCAACTGTTCATCACCGGCATCAAGAGCCTCGGTGTGCTTACGGTCGTCGCGATGTTCACGGGCATGATCCTCGCGCTGCAGACCGGCCTCGAGCTGCGCCGCTACGGCCAGGAGGTCAACATCGGCACCGCCGTCACGGTCGTGATGGTTCGCGAAATGGGCCCCTTCATGACGGGTCTCGTCATCGCCGCCAGCGTCGGCTCCGCGATCGCCGCGCAGCTGGCCACGATGACCGTCTCTGAGGAGGTCGCCGCCCTCGAGGTGATGTCGATCAACCCGGTCCGGTTCCTCGTGATGCCGCGCCTCGCCGCGCTGATCGTCATGATGCCGGTATTGACAGTCTACACGAACATTCTCGGCGTCATCGGCGGGGCGATCGTCGGCCGAACCCAGCTCGGCGTCACCCTGCCCGCGTATTTCGACAACGCGATCCAGTACGTCCGGAACAAGGATCTCTATGTGGGATTGTTCAAGGCCGCCGTGTTTGGCGTCGTGATTGCGACGGTCGCCTGCCAGCAGGGCTTCCAGGCCACCGAGGGCGCGGTCGGCGTCGGCCACGCCACGCGCCGCACCGTGATCATGTCCTTCCTCACGATTCTGATGCTCGGCTATATGATTACGAGGTTGTTCTACAAGTGAGCCGCACGCCGGCCATCCGGTTCGAGCGCGTCGTGAAGCGGCTCGGGGGACGCGTCGTGCTCGACGAGGTCTCGTTCGAGATCGCCCGCGGCGAGGTTTTTGTGATTGTCGGCGCGTCGGGCTCGGGCAAGAGCGTCACGCTCAAACACATGGTTCGATTGCTCACACCCGACGAAGGCTGGGTGTGGGTCGGCGACGACTGCATCAGCGAGGCCCGCGGTCGGCGTTTGTCCGAGCTCCGCGACCGGTTCGGCGTGCTCTTTCAGAGCGCGGCGTTGCTACAGTGGATGACCGTCGAGGACAATGTGGCGCTGCCGTTGCGCGAAAAGACCCGGCTCTCCGAGGCCGACATCGCCGAGCGCGTCCGCGCCCAACTCGCCGCGCTGGGTCTCGAGGACGCGGCGGAGAAATACCCGGCCGACCTCTCGGGCGGCATGCAGAAACGAGTCGGGCTGGCCCGCGCGATGATCCTGAACCCCGAGATCATCCTGTACGACGAACCGACCTCCGGGCTCGACCCCGTCACCTCGCGGCGCATCGACGAGCTGATTCTCGACCTGCGACGCCGCCACGGCATCACCAGCGTTGTGGTCACGCACGATCTGCATAGCGCGCTCGGTATCGCGACCCGGATCGCGGTGATTCATCAGGGCCGGATCGTCGAGGTCCGCGCGCCCGCCGAGTTTCTGCGGTCGGAACACGAGATCGTGCGGGCCTTTCTGGAGGCGCAGTACATCACGCGCCGCGGCGCGTGGGAAACGGAGGCGGCCACATGAGGCGCGAACGGATTCGAGAGACCTCCATGGAGGTCACGGTAGGCGCGTTCCTCTTCATGGTGCTCCTGGCGCTTGGCGTCTTCACGATCATTTTGAGCCGGCAGAGCTTATTCGAGCGCACGGTGTACTACGAGGTCACCTTCCGCACCGTGCTCGGCGTGCGCGAGGGCGACAACGTGTATTTGCGCGGCGTCGTCATCGGCAAGGTGGACGACGTCATCGTCGAGCGGCAGGGGGTTCGGGTGCGTCTCGCGCTCCACCGGCCGCTGGACCTGCGCGAGAACTACCGCATCGAGATTCTGCCCTCCTCGCTACTGGGCGGCCGCTACCTCGAAATCGAAGAGGGCGATGAGGACCGTCCCGCCATTCCGCCCGGCACGCCGCTGGTCGGCACGACACCGAAGGACCTGCTCGACGAGGCCACGCGCACCGTCGCTTCGATCCGTGCGACGCTCGAGGGCGGCGTGCTCGACAACGCCCGCACGATTGTCTCGAACCTGAACTCGATCGTTGCTCGGGTCGAGCGCGGCGAGGGCACGCTCGGACGCCTTGTGCGCGACGAGACCGTGTACAACGACGCACGGGCGGTCGTCGCGAACGTCCGCGAGATCAGCGAACGATTGAACCGCGGCGAAGGCTCGCTGGGACGGCTTTTGTCCGACGACGGCTCGATCTACCGCGACATCGAGCAGGCCGCCGCGAACTTGCGGAAGGCCTCGGACGATCTCGCGCAGGGGCGCGGCCTGCTGGGCAAGCTCATCTCCAGCGAGGACACCACCTACGAGGACCTTCGCGCCACGGTCGCCTCGGTCCGCGAGGTGGCCGAGAGCGTGCAACGCGGAGACGGCACCATCGGCAAACTACTGCGGGAAACTGAAGTGTACGAGGACCTGAAACAGGCCCTTCGGGAGCTCCGCGCGACGATCGACGACTTCCGCGAGACCGCGCCGATCACCACGTTCACGAGCATCTTTCTGGGCGCGTTTTGAAAGTGACCTAGCCGAACACGGCGGGCGAGCGGTGAGGCCGTGGATGTTGGCGTGGTGCCGTCTCGAAGATATCGAACAGCCCGCGGAGGGTTGGGTTTGATGATGGCGCGATTCGCAGGTCGAAAACGGCCCACAACCGCGGCTTGTTCCTGATGTTCCTCTTCGACGCGCGGCCCGCTGCCGTCGTCGCGGTGGCGATACTCGGCGGCGGAGGCGCGCGAAGATCCCTTCTTGGCCCACGCGGCAGAGTTCGAGCCAGGACCGGCCTTTTCGATTTCAACCGGGACCGTTGGACAAGGCCCAGTGGGTATGCAACGGGGCGCTCGCGGGCACCGGACCCCACCGCCGCGCCTTCGTTACGGCTGGCGCCGGCGCCGAACAACCCGCCTACGCGCGCAAGAGCGGCGCAGGGGTCGGCCGCCATCGCGTCGCCGCCCATCCATCCGCCCCCCCACGAATACTCAAAATTTTGATTCCGCTGAAGACTCCATTCGAGCTGCGGGCTGTAATGATGTTCAGGTGACCCAATCACAAAGACCGATTTCCGGATCGGGCCGTACGGGGCACTCGAGCGAGCATACCGAATTCAGAGTTATGCGGCGTTCACGGAATCAGAGTTATGCGGTGTCCGCGTTGCTCGACGGAATCCAATGTTGCGATGCGACCCCGTGTGCCACCTCGTGGGCCACCATGTGCCGCGCCATCAGCTCGATTAGGGCGGGTTGGACTTGCGGTCGAAGATCGGACGGCGTTCAGTACTACGAAAGGCGGAGATCCGATGAGAGCGACAGATGCGATCCAAGGGACGAGGGCCATCGAGCATTTGATGGCGCTGTTGCGCATCGAAGGCCTGAGCGGGGATGAGCGTGCGGTGTCGGACGAAGTACGACGCCGGCTCGTCGCGGCGGGCTGCCCGCGCTCGGCGATCCGCGAGGACGACGCGGCGCGCCGGCTGGGCGAAAAGTTTCACTGTGGGAATCTCATCGTTCGTTGGCCAGGCACGCGGTCGGGTCCCCGGCGCCTGTTCCTCGGTCACATGGACACGGTCCCGCTGTGCCGCGGCGCTGTACCGGTGCGCCGGGGCAACCGGGTCGTCGCGCGCGGCGCGACGGCGGTGCGGGCGGACAATCGCACGGCGGTGGCGGCGATCGTCACCGCGGCGGAGGCGCTGATGCGATGCGATGCAGATCATCCGCCGATCACGCTGCTCTTCACGATCGCGGAGGAGATCGGCCTCTATGGGGCGAAGGCGGTGCGGCCGCAAGATTTGGGACGACCGGCGATGGGATTCAATCTCGATTCCGGGGATCCATCGAAGATCATCATCGGCGCGATTGGAGCGTCTCGTTGGACGGCCATGGTGCGGGGGCGGTCGAGCCACGCCGGCATGCATCCAGAGAGGGGAGTCTCGGCGATGCTGGCGGCGGCCCGCGCGATCGAGCGCGCCGCGTCCGGCGGCTGGTTCGGCCGAATCGAACAGGGTTCTCGGTGTGGCACGGCGAACGCGGGGATGATTTGCGGAGGTGAGGCGACGAACCAGGTGACCGACCGCGTCGAAGTGCGCGGTGAATGCCGCAGCCACAGCCGGGCGTTCCTGCGTCGGATTGTCGCAGCATGGCGGCGCGCCTTCGAACAGGCGGCCGCTTCGGTGCGGAACGTCCACGGCGAGCGCGCGTCGGTGGTGTTTCAAGAGACGTCGGACTATCGAGCGTTCCGACTACCGGCCGGTCATCCTGCGGTGCGACTCGCGATGCGTGCGGCGAAGATGGTCGGGATGTCGCCGGTGGCCGAGGTGGTCAATGGCGGCCTCGACGCGAATCCACTGGTCGAGAAGGGAATTCCGACGGTGACACTCGGCGCGGGGCAGCACAATGCGCACAGCGTGGACGAGTACGTGGACCTCGATGAGTATGTGGCCGGCTGCCGCCTGCTGTTCGAACTGATGCGCGCCGTTGGCTGAGCAGGAGCGGCGGACTCCGTGCCCACGGCGGCGCCGGTCCGCCTCCGGCCTCCGTTCATCCGAAGCGAAACGGGTCCGAGCCGGTCCGCCCGGATCTCCACCCCGACGGCCGAGACGGCGTTCGAGGCCGTCCAGCCAGGCGGCCGGCCGCGGGAGGGCGCCAAAACGACGCATGAGGTTCGCGAACAGCCGGAGAGAACGCGGGTGGTCGCCGAGAATCTGCGGCGTACGGAGCGCGAACGAGGCGGCATACGCGGGGCGGCCACGGCGGTTGGAGGCGATGCTCGGCGTGCGGCGGCTGTGACGGGGTGTAGGGCGCAACTCGCCCAGAGCCGCCCAACGGCCACGGCGTCGATGGTGGACTTCGGCAACACCGCGGTCGTGCAGATGGCCGGCCGCGACATCGCGATCCCGGCGGCGGGTGCGCCGAAGTTTTCGGCGAATCCCAGTGAACTGCCGTGGCCGGGAAGAGTCGCCGAGCACGAACACGTTCCATGCGACCGCCGGCAGAGCGTTCTTGACGAGGAGGGTCCGGCCGAGATCACGACGAGATGGCGCCGGAGCGGGTTTCGTGCCACCGAGAACGGTCGTCCGCACTGGCCAGTTGGAGGCGCCTTCCCAGGGACCGCCCGGCGTTCCGGCGAGATGAAAGGTCGTGACCGATAGAGCGTACGACCACGGCAGCGCCGGCGTGAGTTGGACGAACGGAGCCTGGAGTTGAGCGGCGGGGATGCTTGATGCCGGCGGGGCCGGCGGGGAAGATGGTGCGCATGGATATCGGCTGGGCGATCGGGCTCCTCGCGGCGAGTTATCTAGTGGGATCGGTCCCGTTTGCGTACCTGATTGCGCAGGCGCGCGGCGTGGACATTCGCGCGGTGGGCAGCGGGAACGTCGGCGCGACGAATGTGGGCCGAGTGCTCGGCGCCCAGTGGGGGGTGCTGACATTTGTGCTCGACGCCGCGAAGGGGGCTGTGCCGGTGATCGGCGTACCGTGGTTGTATTTGCGCGGCACGGGCGAGACGGCGCCGGCGTGGCTGGGGATGGCCTGCGGCGTGGCCGCCGTCGCGGGGCATGTGTGGCCGGTGTGGCTGGGATTTCGAGGCGGTAAGGGTGTGGCGACGTGCGCGGGGATGCTGCTGGGCGTGGCCCCGGCGGCGGGCATTGCGGGGGTGGCGGTATGGGGCCTCGTGTTCGCGGTGCGTCGCATTGTTTCGCTGGCTTCGATTGCGGCGGCACTGGCGGTGGCGCTGGCCGCGTGGTTGCTGTACGGACGACACGAGGTGTGGAGACCCTGGACGCTGAGCATCCTCGGGGCTCTCGTGATCTGGCGGCATCGGTCGAACATCCGGCGTCTGCTCGACGGCACCGAGCCGCGGATCAGCGCAACGCCCAGGGCGACGAGGAGGCCATGATATCATGGGGCGCGCGGCGGTCATTGGCGATGGCGCTTGGGGCACGGCCCTGGCGCTGTGTCTGCACCGAAATGGCCACGCGGTGACGGTGTGGGGGCCGGACGCCGAGACGATTCGCGAGACGCGCGTCTCTCGGGAAAACCGCAGGTTTCTGCCCACTGTCGTGCTGCCGTCGGAGATCGAATGGACCGCCGAGCCGGCCGCCGCGCTCGCGGGCGCGCGGATCGTGGTTTTCGCGGTTCCTTCCCGGTTTGCGGCCTCGGTGCTCGCGCGCATGCGGGCGGCGGGCGCCGCCGATGCGGTGTGGGTCAGTGTGACGAAGGGCCTCGATCCGGAACACAACCGCACGATGACGGCCATGATGACGGCGGCCTTGGGTGGCGGCGTCCGCGTCGCGGCGATGTCGGGTCCGAGTTTTGCCGAGGAGGTGGCGCGGGGGGGGCCGACCGCGGTGGTTGCGGCGTCGGCCGAACCGGGTGTCGCGGAGGAGGTTCAACGGTGGTTCGCGCAGGCGGCGTTCCGGGTCTACACGAGCGATGACGTGCTGGGTGTCGAACTGGGCGGCGTGTTGAAGAACGTGGTGGCGATTGCGGCCGGCGCCTGCGATGGGCTTGGGCTGGGCGAGAACGCGAAAGCGGCGCTCGTCACGCGCGGCCTTGCGGAGATGATGCGCATGGGTGTGGCGCTCGGCGCTCGTGCGGAGACGTTCGCGGGGCTGAGCGGGGTGGGCGATTTAATGTTGACCTGTTACGGGCGGGCGAGCCGCAACCGCACGCTGGGCGAGCGGCTCGGCCGGGGCGAGCCGGCCGCGACGCTGCTCGCCGGTGCTACGCCGACGGTGGAAGGGGCGGTGAACTGCCGGCGTGTGGCGGAGCTCGCGCGCACCCACGGCGTCGAGATGCCGATCGCCGAGGCGGTGCGCGACGTGCTCGACGGGGCGCTGACCTGCGGCGAGGCGGTGGAGCGGCTTTTGCGCCGCGAGCCGAAACCGGAACATGAGCCGGCGCGCGCAGCGTCCGGTCAGGGACTCAAAGGAACGCACCGATGACGAGCCGACACATGGAAACGGCGGGGCAATCGAGATGGACCTTGGCCGCGGCGGTGGCCGTGCTGGCGGCGGGGTGCGCCGGCAGTTCCGGTGTGATGCGCACCACGCGCGAGGGGCGGCCCATTTCAGGCCTGCAGAACGTGGAGCGCGAGGTGGCCGCGTTCGTGCGCCGCGCGGTGGATCCTCGCGAGTTTGCCGTGACGGTGAGTCTGGGCCGCGACAACGTGCCGGTCTTTATCAATGCCCATCGGGTACCACCGGGCTTCGAGGCGGTGGGCGTGTTCGTCTCGCCCGAGTATTCGCGGCTGCCTCTGTTCGAGGGCACGCTGGAGGGGCGGCCGGTGCGACTGCTGGTGGATACGACGTCGCCGGCGAACTGGACCTCATTGGATCGGGCCCGGCGGTTCGGACTCGCGCCCCTGGGCCCGCCGTTGGTCTATGGCGTGCCGGAGCATGTGCCCGATACGAGCCGCGGGGCACTCTGCGCAGCTCAGACGCTTTCGATCGAACTGCTGCCAGTGGAGGCGGTGCTCTTCTATGCGAGACCGGTGCGTGGCTCGCTCTGGCCGCTCTGCCGCTCGGCCGACGCGCGCGAGGCCGACGCTGTGCTCGGCTGGAGCTTTCTGCGCGCGTTCGAGACAGTGCGCTGGGAGTTTCCCTCGCGGCGGATTGTGTTTGCGAGTCGCCGCGGCGCGGAGGAGGAGGCCGCGCCCGACGTGCTTGCGCGCCTGCCGCTGGAAGCCGGCTACAATATGATGGTCGTGAAAGGCACGGTCGGAGGCCAGACCCAGTTGCTGCTGCTGGACCTCGCCGGCGAGTTCGAGCTTGCGATGGCCACGCCACCGTCCGCGCTGGTGCGGCAAGTGACGATGGGCGATGTGGTACTGCGTGAGCTGCGCGCGGTGGGTCTAGAGGAGCAGGGATTGGGGTTTCCGGACCTGACCCGCGTTGGCCTCGGCGCGCTCGGGCGGTTCGTGATCGTTCTGGATAATCGTCGCAATGAGGTGCGGATCGAGCGGCCGGCGGCGGCGGCGCGACCAGTCCAGCCCTGATCCACAGAGGAGGGCGGCGGCCATGCCGAGGGCGCCGCGTCGATATCGCGCGGGCGAGTTGGCGTGCGCAGCGCTGATCGCGCTGGCGGGTTGCCGCGGCCTTGGGTTGGCGCGCATCGAGAGAAGGTCCACGTGGCCCCGGGAGACGGCGAGCGTCGAGTCCGCGGGGCCGTTCCGCGTGCCTGGCGGCGCCGATGGCGCGGTGCTGTATTGGGAGGGGGGACCGGACGGAGTGGATGCGCCGATCGTTCGAATCCGACTGAACGGGTGCCCGTTGCTTGCGCTCGTCGACACCGGCGCGATGACGACGCTCATGGACGCGTCGGCGGCGCGGCGGTGCGGCGTGGCGGCGCTGGCCGTGACGGACGCCGTCGGAACGAACGCCGTAGCGATTGGGAGGGGACAGGGGTTGGGCGCCACGTTCGAAGCCGAGCTTGGCTTGGCGCGGGAATTGCGGCTCGGCGGGATCGTGATCACGAACGTACCGGTCTGGGTGACGGCGGCTGGGGAGAATCCGGCGTATTGGGCGGGCGGCCGGGCGAGAAGGGCGGAGATCATTCTCGGCATGGATGTGATCGGGGTATTGCGGAGGATGGAGTGGGACGGAGCGGCCGGCGCGATTCGCTTCGGAAGCGCGGTCCGACCAGTTCGGTATCCGGCCCGCGAGGTTGCGGTGACGTGGGCCGGCGGTTTGCCGCTGGTGAGGATCCGGCTGGATGGACGGGAGCTGCCCGCGCTGCTCGATACGGGGGCGGAGTTTGCCGTGTACGTGCCGGGTCCATTGTCGAGAGAGGCGGGCCTGCCGCCGCCCGAGGGCAGGGCGGTGCTGGCGCACGGTGTGGGCGGTCGGGTGGTGGCGCAGCCGGGCGGCGAGGCGCGGCTGACAGTAGACGGAGCGGATTGGGGAAGGGTGCGCGTATGGATTGGCGCGACAGGTCAGGGGCATGCGCACCTGCCGTTTGCGCTGGTCGGGCGCGGTGCGTTTGGGGAGCGGAGGTTTGTGTTGGATGTTGAGTCCGGGCGGATTGGGCTGTTCTAAGACCGGCGGCTGTTGATTCGGCGGTGGGGCCGGCAGGGGCGGATGCGTCGGCCGGTTTTTTGTGGAGCGGGGCACGGCGCGGTGCGTGGGGGGCACGGATGGACCTGGACGGGCACGGGCGGGTACGGAGGTTGACGTACGTTCGGCGGGTCTTGGGTGGTCTACGCTTCGTTGGAGCTGCGGCGGGCCGCAGAAGTCGGTGCGTGTCGGGCCGAAGGGAGGGGGGGTCAGAGCTTCCGGATGGCGCGGGCGGAAGAGAGGGCGCGTTCGAGTTCGGCGAGGCCGTCCGGGGTTCCGATGTCGTAGAGCGGCGGGGGCGCTTCGAACGCGTGAAGGAATCCGGCGGCGGTCCAGATGGGGAAGCCGTCGTGTTCGATCGAGAACGGGCGGCCGGCGGGGATGGCGCGAATCGCATCGCGGGTCATGGCGTAGACGCCGCCATTGATGAGACCGGGGCCGGAGTGGCCCTTTTCCTCGAAGGCGAGGATCCGTGTGCCGTCGAGGCGAATGGTGCCGAAGCGGGCGGCGTCGGGGACATGAGTGACGGCGATGAGTGTCCAACGATTGGACGTGTGAGCGAGGGCGGCGTCCAAGGATTGGACGTTGAGGCGGGGAAGGAGGGAATCGCCATTGAGGACGAGGGCACGTTGAAAGGGGAGCGACGGCGCGAGGGTGTCGGCTGCGAAACGGAGTCCGCCGCCGGTACCGAGCGGGGCGGGTTCGATCGAGAGTGAGAGCTCGAGCGGCGCGGGGAGGGCGGGCATGTCGAGCTGCCACAGGGCGGGAGAGTGGCCGATGCGGTGGGCAGTGGACGTGAGCCATGCGACGAAGCGGTCGGCGAGGTGGCCCGCGGCGAGGTGGACGCGGCGGACGCCGCCGGCGGCCAGCCATTCAAGTTGCCAGAGGAGGAAGGGGCGGCCGGCGACGGGGACGAGGGCCTTGGGGGTATCGGGGAACATCGAGGCCAGGCGCGTGGCGCGGCCACCGCAGAGGATGATGACGGGGGTGTTCATGCGGGGCGGCGGGCGGCGAGGAGCCAGCCATCGCGAAGGCCGGGGAGGAGAGTGCCGAGGAGGAGTTCGCCGGCGAGGTACAGGCGCATGGCAGCGTTGCGGAGAGGGCGGCCGACGGTGAAGAAGGCGCCGGCGAGGTAGGTGAGGTGGTCGCGGCGGATCGGTTCGAGTCCGGCGAGCCGACACAGCGCCTCAAATTCGCGGGCGGTGTAGAGGTGGATGTGAGGGTAGGTGGCGCAGCCGGCGATGTCTTCGGAGACGGGCAGGTGGAAGGGGCTGACCCCGACCGCGATGAGGACGCGGTTCAGCAGGGAGGTGAGGTTCGGCGAGGTGGCGACGAGCAGGCCGCCGGGCGCGAGCACGCGGGCAATGTCGCGGAGGGTGGGGAGCAGCACATTGGGCGGAAGATGCTCGGCGACCTCGGAGAAGGACACGGCGGCGAAGGCGGCGTCGGGGAACGGAAGCGGGTCACGTGTCAGATCAGCCTCGGTGAGGGAGAGGCCGCGGTCGCGGAGGAGACGGTCGAACTCGGCCTGGTAGGCGGCGTGGCGGCGGGGTAGGTCGAGGCCTTCCCAGCGCAGTTGAGGGACGAATTCATGGAGGAGCAGCAGCAGGGTGCCTTCGCCGACGCCGATTTCGAGGCCGCGCGGCCGCGGATGGGCAACGGCAGGGGGCAACAGATCGCGGAGCGTGGAGATGATCGCGCGGTAGCGGGTCCACATCGCACGGCGGGCCTCTGGGTGGACGCGCGCGTCGCGGAGCTCGGGGTCGAGGCGGATGCAGAGTTCGTGGACGCGTGCGACATCGCGCGCGCGCATGCGCGGGCGCGCGACGGGTGGAGCGGCCGGCGTGGGGCCGGTGGGCTCGTTGGGCGTGCTCATCCGGTCGTGGTCCTCAGCCGGACGCGGGTGCGGCCCGCGATCAGGCCGCGCAGATAATACACTGTGAAGACATACATTGCCGCGATCGCAAAGGGGGGCAGGACAAAGGGGAGGCGCCAGTCGCGGACTTCGAGCCAAACGGGGGCACTCCAGGCGGCGGCGAAGGCGAGGACGGCGAGTGGAGCCCAAGGCCACGCGGCGGGCACGAGCGAGGCAATGCAAGCGAGCACGAGCAGGTTGCGCGCGGCGAAGTGGCGGAGGTAGCCGGGTTCGTGGCGCAGATTGCGGAGGTAGACGGGGACGGTGGCACCCATGCACTCGGCGTTGCGGGCGTATTTGCGGAGCAGCCCGAGGGGCGTGTGGCGGCGGCCGTAGCCATGGAGGTGTTCGACCTCGACGCCGGTGTCGGCGATGCGGCCCTCGCGGGCGAGGCGGACGCGGAACTCGAAGTCCTCGCCACCGAACGGGAAGCGAGTTTCATCAAAACCGCCGATGCGGTTGAAGACATCGCGGCGGACGCCGTTGAATTTCGTATCGAGGTCGTGTTCGCAGCGGAGACGCTGGTAGCGAGCGAGGAAGATGCGGCCCCAGAGGTCGTAGCGGCGGAAGTCGCTGCCCGCGCCGAGGCCGGTGAAGGTGGTGGCGACGACGGCGGGGTCGTCGAAGGCGTGGAGGACGGCGGCGAGGGCGTTGGGATCGCGGATGCGGACATCGGCCTGCATGAAGAGGAGAATTGGGGCGCGGGCGGCGCGGGCGCCGTCATTGCGGGCATGATTCATGCCTTCGCGTTCGGGCGGCGCCGGTAGGATCCGGACGTCGGCGCGGCGGGCAAGTGGGTGGGCGCGGATGACCTCGACGGAGCGGTCGGTGGAGTGGCCGTCTACGAAGATGACCTCGAAGGGGCGGTCGAATCGCTGCGCGGCGAGGGAGTCGAGGACGATAGGAAGGGTGGTTTCCTCGTTGCGAAATGGGATGACGATGGAGAGGACGGGCGTGGGATTGTCCTCCGGCGATGCCGCCGGAAAGAAGGTCGGCGACGGCTGGGCGGCGATGGTCATTCGTCGCGTTCGTGCAGAATGAGCGAGGAGCCGGTGTGGCCGAGGCGAACAGGTAATTCGCGGAGGCGGGCGAGGGCGCGGCGCACGGCGCGATGGCGGGCGGGCTCGGCGAAGACGAGCAGGAAGCCGCGGCCGCCGGCGCCAAGCAGTTTGCCGCCGAGCGCGCCGGCGCGGCGGGCGGCGTCGTAGGCGGCGTCAATCTCGGGGTTGCTGATGCCGCCGGCAAGGGTGCGTTTGAGGGACCATCCTTCGTCGAGGAAGCGGCCGAAGGCGGCCCAGTCGGCGGCGACGAGCGCGGCTTCGCCGTTGTCGGCGAGGGCGGCGAGGCGGCGTAGGACGGTGAGGTTACGACGGGTGCGCCGTTGTTGTTCGACGAGGATATGTTGGGCGGACTCTTCGCGGCCCAGGTAGAAGAGCAGCAGGCGGCGTTCGAGGGCGTCGAGGGTTTCGGCGCGCACGCCCACACGGCGGACGCGGATCGCGTTGCCGGGGCCGAAGTCGAGGCGCAGCAGGCCGCCGTAGGCGGCGAAGTATTGGTCCTGATGCCCGCCGGCGTCGCCGACGCGCACGCGTTCGACCTCGATGGCTTCGCGGGCGAGGTCTTCGGGTCCGACGCGATCGCCGCGGAACGCGTGGAGCGCGTGGAGGAGCGCGACGGTGAAGGCGGAGGAGGAGCCGATGCCGGTGCGGCCAGGAAGGTCGGCGACGTGGGCGATTTCGACGCCGGCGCGAGTGGGGACGAGGCTGAGGCATTCGCGGATCAGAGGATGTTGAAACTCGCGGGGATCGTTGACGAGTTCGGTTTTGGAGTAGCTGGCTCGATAGCGGTAGGTGAGGAGGGGGCTGAGGCGGTGCAGCGCGAGGTAGGCGTAGCGATCGAGCGTGACACCGAGGACGGCGCCCCCGTGGAGGCGGTAGTGGTCAGGGAAGTCGGTGCCGCCGCCGAAGAAACTGATGCGGAAGGGGGCGCGGGCAATGATCATGTGGGGATCCCTCCGAGCCGTCGGCATTCCTCGAGGAAGCGCTGGACCGTTTCGCGGGTGGAGGGAGGCACGACGTGCCGGCGAAGACGGTCGAGGGCGATCTCGTAGCGTTCGAGGGGCAGATTGTCCGCCACGACCGGCGGGGCGGCGAGGCCAAGCCAATCGGCGACTTCGCGGAGGGGTACGGCGCCGTCGCCGGTGACATTGATGATGGTCTCTTCGAGGCCGGCGGCGATCAGCGTGAAGAGAATCCGGGCGAAGTCGCGGGTGTCGAGGTACTGGTAGGCGGAGTCGGGATGGACGCGGAGTGGCGCACCGGTGAGCAGGTCGTGGATCGAGTTCTTCCAGAGGCGCGGGCCGACGAAGCCGCCCATGCGAACGATGAGCCAGCGTCGGGCATCGTGGCGAACGAGTTGTTCGGCGAGCCATTTGTGGAAGCCGTACTGCGAAAGACGCCGCGGGTCCACGGGGACGTCCTCGTCGGTGGTGGCCGGTGAAGATGGGTCGGCATAGACGTCGCAGGAGGAGAGGTGGACGTAGAGGCCGAAGCGAAGATCGTGCAGCGAGCGCTCGACCGAGCGGACGGAGAGATCGAATTCGAGCGCGGGGTCCTGAGCGGCGAGGTATTTTCTCGAGTTGCCGTTGGCGTTGATGAGCACATCGCAGGCGGCGCCGCGCGCGGCGTCGTAGTCGTGCTGGTCCACGGCGAGGAGCCGAACACCGCGCTGCACGGCCTCGGCGGCGACGGCGGAGCCGACGAACCCTTTGGCGCCGAGGACGAGGACGGTGATGGGGGAGGTGGTCACAGGCGGACGGTTCCTTCGTGGCGGGCCTGTTCGAACCAGGCGACGGTGCGGCGCAGGCCCTCTTCGAGTGGAGTCGGGCACGAGAGGCCGAGGGAGCGGAGGCGGGTGACGTCGAAGATTTTGTCCATCTGGCCGTCGGGTTTGGAGGTGTCCCAGCGGATGACGCCGTGGAAGCCGACGACGCGCGCGACGGTTTCGGCGAGCTCGCGGATGGAGATGCGGGTGCCGCTGGAGATGTTGACGGGCTCGCTGGAGTCGTAGTTGGCCAGGAACCACGGGATGGTGGCGGCGACGTCGCCGGCGTAGACGAAGTCTCGGGTGGGGCGGCCGGTGCCCCAGGCGACGATGTCGGCGTCGCCGCGGTCGCGCGCCTCGATGTACTTGCGGATCAGCGCGGGGATGACGTGGGCCTGAGTGAGATTGAAATTATCGTATTCGCCGTAGACGTTGCCGGGGATCAGGACGACGGAGTTGAAGCCGTGCTGGACGCGATAGGCCCACGATTGCACAAGGATGACCTTTTTCGCGACCGAATAGCCGGCGCTTTCCATTTGAGGGAAGCCGTTCCACATCTGGTCCTCGCCGATGGGGGAGACGGCCTTGGCCGGGTAGGAGCAGCCGCCCATGAGGGTGAGGAATTTTCTGACGCCGGCGCGGAAGGCGGCATGGAAGGTGGCGGTGTTGATGGTGAGATTTTCATAGAAGTAGTCGGCCGGGCGCAGACGGTTGTCTTCGATGCCGCCGGACCTGGCGGCGAGGTGGACGACGGCATCGGGGCGGGTGTCGGCGAGGAGGCGGTCGGCGGCGCCGGGTTGGAGAAGGTCGCACTGGCGGCGGCCGACGGCGATGAGATCGGCCGCCGGGAAGGCGCGGCGCAAAGCCGGGACGATGTGGTGACCGAGGAAGCCGGTGGCGCCGGTGACGAGGATGCGTTGGTACATGGTCATGCTGCCTCGCTTGGCCTGGCGGAGTCGCCGATGGTGGTGGCACGGCGCATGGGAGAAGTTTCCATGTCGGGTCCCGCCGGGTGGTGCGGTTCTGGCGGGCACAAGGGGGGTGTGTGTGGGACGGGCGGGCTGGCGGTCGTGTCCGGCATCGGTTCAGACATTGGAAAAACGGGGGCCGCGCAGGATCCGATAGCCCTTGATCAGCTCGGCGATGCCCTGTTCGAGCGAGACCTCAGGACGGTAGCCGGTGGCCTCGATTTTCGCGTTGCTGACGATGTAGTTTCGCTGGTCGGGATCTTTGCCAACGGGCGCCTCCATGATGGTGAAGTCGGGGACCTGCTTCTTGATTTCGAGGCAGAGTTCGAGCTTCGAGAGGTTCGCGTCGCTGAGGCCGACGTTGTAGGCCTGGCCGGCCATGCGATCAGCGTTGTCGAGGGCATGGAGGAAGGCGCGCGCGACGTCGCGGACGTGGATGTAATTTCGTTTGAAGTGGGCTTCGAAGAGGACGACGAAGCGGTCGGTTACGGCGCGCCAGGTGAAGTCGTTGACGAGGAGATCAAGGCGCATGCGGGGGCTGATGCCGAAGACCGTGGCGAGGCGGAAGGAGATGCTGCGGCCGGCGTCGAGCACGAGGCGTTCGGCCTCGACCTTGAGGCGACCGTAGAGCGAGACAGGTCGCAGGGGGGAATCTTCGGTACATTCGATGCCGCTCTCGCCGACCCCGTAGCCGCTGTTGGTGTTCGGAAAGATGACCCATTGCTCGGGACGGCGGAGGCGCAGAAGCAAGGCAATGGCGTCGAGGTTGATGGCGCGGGCCTCGGCCGGCCAGCGGTCGCAGGCGGGGGCGCCGACGATGCAGGCGAGGGGGAGGATGGCGTCGACGTCGGAGTCGAGCAGGCGGCGCAGGAGGGTCTCGTGGCGCACATCGCCGCGGATGATGTCGAGGTTGGGATTGTGGCAGCAGTCGAGCAGGGAGGTTTGATGGTAGAGAAAATTATCGAGGACGGTGACACGGCGTCCGGTGGCCAGCAGCAGTGGGACGAGGACGGACCCGATGTAGCCGGCGCCGCCGGTGACTAAAACGTGTTGAAAACGAGGCGCGCTCATGCGCGCCAGAGTAGCGGCCGACGGCCGGTCGTTCAACCGGCTCCGGCGCGAGCCGATTGCGCTGGTGGAGAATGAGCGGCCAATACCGCGGCACCGACGGGAGTGCTTCGCTGGGGTTCCCTGGGGACAGGCACCTGGGACGGCGGCAGGGGGACAGGCACGTCTGGGGCTGGAGCTGTGGGGACGGGGAGGCCGCTTGGAACGGGGCCGGTGGGATCGACACGTTTGATCGGCGTGACAGTCGGGGATAGTCGCCTCGGGACAAGCGCCGTGGATTCGTCGTGGGGACAGGCACCTTGTTCGGCGCAGTTTCCGATTGGGGACAGGCACACGCGCAGGCGCGCAGACGACGTAAGAATCGCGCTTCCAATCTACGGCGGCTTCTTGTCGGGTGCCGGTCCCCATTTGGAATCGCGTTGGTCGAGAGGTCCCCGCCTCATTAGGCCTTGACTGGTCTTCGGCGGTCTTCGGTACCTGTCCCCCGTCTTCGATTGGGGACAAGTACAAACGCAAAGTCGGGGGTAAACCGGGCAGCCGGCAGGCAGGGGAGGCCAAAGCGCCACGTCGAGCCGCCGGCAGGCTGGACGGCTCATGTCGGCATTCGATCCAGGTTTCACCTTCGAAAGAAAACTAAAAATTCGATGCGACGCCGACCTTTGTGTGGTGGGGGTGCGGCGGTGGTTTCGGTGGGCGCCGACGCGGGGGTAAACTATGGAGGCGGAGGACGGTAACGATGGTGATGATGACACCGCAGGTGCGCGAGGCGCTGGTGAGCTGTGGAGCACGAGTGACGGAGTTGTTCGACGGCGTACGGATCGAGTTGCCGAGACGCAACCGGCAGCCGGTAGTGGGCGTAATCATGATGGTAGCCGGAGCGATGCTCATTGGATTTATGCTCGTTTGGATGTCGGGTCCGCTGCGAGGCGCATTGGGCAGCGATGGCGCGTTTCGATGGTTCGCCTTCGTTGTTGCGCTGATGGGGCTGCCAGGTCTCCTCATTGGGTTGGTGCTGGTGAGCGCGGGGGTGGCGGTCGGGGCGGGGACGTCGCATGCGGTGATTGAGATCGCGGGCGGGCGGTTGCGGCTGACGGAGCATTTCGGTCCATTCCAGCACACCTGGGGGAAGCCCTTGGAGAGTATCCGGGAACTGCGGCTGGAGATGGCGAATGCCGCCGTGGCGGGTGGCAAGGTCGGCGGGGGCTCCTTTGCGGGGCTGGTGGCGGAGGTCGATGGCGCGAAGCCGTTCTGGATCGGGGCGTTTTATGATCGCCGGGTGCTCGAGCCGGTGGCCAATGCGTTTTTCGAGCTGACCGGCCGGCCGGTGAGGGTGGGGACACCGACGGTCGACGCCGCCGAAGCAGCCGGCTCGGAGGCGGACGGCGAGCCGGAACCGACGGCGCCGGCGCGCACGAAAGTGAGAATTCTCGAACAGCGGGACGCGGTCGCCATTGACGCGCCGCCGGCGGGTCTCATCCGCGGCAGCCACGGTGTATTTATCTTCGCCATGATTTGGACCGTGTTCAGTGCTGGGTTTTTGTTGGCACTCATGGGCTCGCGGGGGGGCGGAGGGGAGATTTTCGTCCCCGCGCTGCTGGTTTCAGGGATTGGAATTGCGATTCTGGTGTGGTCGGTTCATCTCGGGCGGCAACGGGTGGTGGTGGCGATCAACGCGCACACGGTGGCCATACGGAAGGTCGGACCGCTTGGTGTGCGGGAACAGCGGCATCCACGAGCGGAGCTGACGGCGGTGAGGTGCGGGCCGAGCGGGATCACGGTGAACGACCGGCCGGTGATGGAGCTGCAGTTTCTGTTTCGCGATCGCACGAAGGTCGGATGCATGGCGCATCTGTCCGAGGGAGAATTGAGATGGATTGCGGCGAAGCTGCGGCACTGGCTGGGGTGGTCGGGCGGGGCAGCGGTGGAGCCGGGCTGAGGATGTGCGAAGCAGGGGCCGGATGGAGTGGAGACTGTCAGGACGCGGCACGAACAGGGTGCGGCGAGGGACGCGGCGCCGCCGAGCGCGGCGGCCAACGCCAAAGAAGCCAGAGGACGAGCCAACCCACACGGCCGGCAATCGCGGCGTAGAGCGGGGCGGGCGAGGGGCGGTAGTCCCAGACGACGCGGTGGCGACCGGCCGGCACGACGACGGCCTGCATGATGTAGTCGGCGCGGAGAAGGGCGGCGGGGCGGCCGTCCACGGTCACGCGCCAATCGGGATCGTAGCGCACGGCACGCACCAGGAGCGCATCGGAGTGAGTTTCGACTTCGATGTCCGCGGCGGTCGGTTCGTCGCGCAGCACACGAAGCCGGCGAGCCTCGGAACCGGCTGTGGGCAGCGCGTTTGAGGACACAACGACGCTTTCGGTGAGCGGGTCAAAGTCCGGGGCGCGCAGATGCTCGAGCGTGGCGCGTTCCGACTGGATTGGGTCGGGTGTGACGATCCGCAGGCGCGCGGGGAAGAACCATTTGGGGCGGGCGGCCGCGAACTCGGCGATTCGGAGGAACTGCTGATCGGGCGGGACAGCGGAGACGGGACGGATCGTACCGTCGGGATGCTGCGCGAGGCCGCAGCCCCAGATGTCACGAATGCGGCCGCGGTTGCCGTCGAGCTGTTCGAGTTGCTCGGGGCCGCCGCGCAGGGTCACGAAATAGCGTACTGCGCCGAGCGACCACAGGCGGAAGGAGTGCGGCTGGAGAGCGTCAAACAGCGCGGCGTAGTCCGTGGGGAGGCGTGAGACGCTGACGGGATCGAAGAGGTCGCAGCCGGATGTTTGAAGAAACGACATGCGGAGATAGTTCAGCGCGGGGTGGTCGGCGGGGAGGATTTTGAACCGGCCGTCGCCGCGGTGTTGAGCGACGAACGCGGTGAGTGGATTGGGTTCGAGGATGTGGCGGTACTCCCGGCCGGCGACGTAGTGGCGGTTGACGAGGACGAGGTCGAGCGCGCCGGCGAGGGCGAGGGCGGATATGGCGGCTGCGGGAGTGGCGAGCGGGCGGGGCAGCCACGGCGAGGGGCGGGCGAGGAGTCGCGTGAGCGCCGCGACACCACCGCTCAAGAGGAGGACGCGAAGCGAGGCACGGAGGGCAGTGCGCCACGCGGCGTCGATCTGCGGTGGGGCATAGCCTTCCCGCGCCATGCCGGCGCGGAACGCGTCCTGGCCGAGGACCGTCGCGAGGAGGGTCAGCAGCGCGACGACCGCGATCAGCAGAGAGGCGCGGACAAGGGCGGTCGGAAGAGAGATCCCGCGCTCGGAGGTGGCCGAACCCGCATGTCGTCGGAGCGAGTCGAGCGCCAGGCCGATGCCGGACGCCGCGAAGAGCATGAAGGGCATGAGCCATTTCTCGGGATTTCGGATGGTGCCGAGGTAGGGGAGGGAGAACACGAGGCGGTAGAGCGGCGTGTATCGTCCCCATGCGAGCCCAAGACACACAAGGGCGCCGATGAGAGAAAGCCACGCGAGGCGGCGTCGTTCGCGGTCGAAGGCGGGCAGCGCGATCCAGCCGGCGAGCAGCAGTGCGGAGGGAATGACGCCGAGGTGATAGCCGGTCATGGCGAAGTTGCGGAAACCGCGCTGGGGCTGGTCGGGCGTCCAGCCCGGAGAGCGCCCGATGCGGCCTCGGTAGGGGGCGGCGGCCGAGCGCATGCTAGCGCCGTAGAATGTGCCGGCGACGAGATCCCATGTTTCGTTCGGCGGCAGGCTCCATTGCGTGGCCCAGTCGTAGCGGGCCTCGGGCGATTCGGTGGCGCCCTGCTGCACGCCTTCGATCTGCGTCGCGAACATGACGCTGAGGGTTTGCAGCGAGAGCGCGGCGCTCGCGGCGACGAAGAGCGCGAAGCGACCCGCCAGCGGTCGCCACGAGCGAAGCGCGCGAGGTTCGGCGGGCCAGTGGAGCCAGACAAAGACCGCGGCGAGGGTGAGCGCGAAGAAGACGCCGATATCGGGTGTTTCCGCGATCGCGAGACCGAGGCAGCCGCCGGCGAGCGCGTAAGGGAGGAGACGACCGGACCGGCGGCCGCGCTCGAGGAAGCCAAGCGCGAGCGCGGCGAAGCCGAGCGCGGCGCCGCGGACGGCCAGCCCGAGGACCGCAAAGCTGAAGACGGCGCCGCTGAGCATCACCGCGCCGCCCGTCAGCGCGGCCGGGAGGCGGCTGATTTCGAGCTGCCGCAACATCCAATAGACGGCGCCGCCGACCAGGGCCAGTATCAGTGCGATCGCCTCGCGGCGGTAGTGGTGCGGACCGAAGATCCATTCACCGATGCTCGCGGTACAGAGGGCGAACTGTTTACCCCCGATGCCGAAGAAAAACTGATTGTCCCACACGCGCAGCAACGCGCCCGGCAGCGCATAGGTGGGGGCGAGCGAGGACTCGATGTTGCCGTCGTTGAAATCGAGTACGCGCGAAGGGTGGATGAGGACGGGGGAGAGCTGGAGCGCGGCGATGAGCGCGAACGCGAGGAGCACAGCGGCGCCGACGCCGGGGCGGCGGCGCTCGACGCGATCAGGTTGGGGGTTCGGACGCTGGCCAGCCGTCATGGCGCGTTCTCCCGTCCGCAACCGGCGGCGCCGCGCGGACGGGGCGCAGTGTAGCATCGGCGGCGCTGGCGCGCGAAGGTGTCGGGGGGGCGGCCGGCGCGGCACGGCGGCGATCCCACAGATGCGCGAGGGCCAGCCACGGGTGGGCCTTGAGCATCCGAGGGCCGGCGTACCGCATCACCGCGCGGATTTGGTCGCGGCGGCGGGATGAGTAGCAATGGACAGGGCATTTCGAGCAGACCGGCTTCTCGGCGCCGAAGGGACAGGCGTGGAGGCGGCGCAACGCGTAGTCCAGTAGATCGCGGCACTCGTCGCACGGTGCGCCACGACTCGGAGCGTGATGATGGGCGCAGTAGAGCATGATCATGGCCCGGAGCGTGGCGGCCTCACGCCGCAGGCGGCCGGCGGATCGCGGAGCGGGTGGCATGGCCATACCCTCCGCCGCGCCGCACGTTTGTCAAGCTGGTGGCGGGCGGAGGGCGTACGGAGGAGGCCGGCGGTGTTCGCCGGCGCGAATGGCGCTGATCCATTCGGGATGTTCGAGGTACCAGCGCACGGTCTGTTCGAGGCCGATGTCGAACGGGGTTTCCGCGCGCCAGCCGAGCTCGCGCTCGATCTTCGAGCAGTCCATGGCGTATCGGCGGTCATGACCGGGACGGTCGGCGACGAACGTGATGAGAGACCGGCGCGGCCGACCGTCGGAGAGGGGCGGCGCCAGCCGGTCGACGAGGTCACAGATGCGACCGACGACGTCGAGATTCGCGAGTTCGCAGTGGCCGCCGATGCAGTACGTCTCCCCCTCGCGTCCGCGATCGAGGATATGTCCGATGGCGCGGCAGTGGTCGCGGACGAAGAGCCAGTCACGGACGTTCATTCCATCGCCGTAGACCGGCAAGGGGCGACCCTCGAGGGCGCGGAGGATCATCAGCGGAATCAGCTTCTCGGGGTCTTGGCGGGGGCCGTAGTTGTTCGAACAGTTCGAGAGGGTCACCGGCAAGCCGTAGGTGCGGTGCCAGGCGCGCACAAGGTGATCGGCGGCGGCCTTCGAGGCGGAGTAGGGACTATTGGGGTGATACGGCGTGATCTCGGAAAATGCGCCCTCGGGCCCGAGCTCGCCGAAAACCTCGTCGGTGCTGACGTGGTGGAGACGCCGAATACGTTGGGGGCGTGCTCGGACGGCCTCGAGCAGGTGGAAGGTGCCGAGAATGTTCGTGGAGATGAAATCGTCGGGACCGCGGATGGATCGGTCCACGTGGGACTCCGCGGCGAAATGACAGATCGTGTCCACGCCGAACGTGTCGAGGGTCCACTCGATCGCGGTGCGGTCGCGCAGGTCGGCATGGACGAGTTCGAATCGCGGACCGAAGCGGGGTTTCAGGTCTGCGAGGCTACCGGCATGGGCGCCGGGAGCGAACGCATCGAACACGACCACGCGGCCTTCGAACTCGCGATCTTCGAGGAGCCATCGTACGAAGTCGGAACCGATGAAGCCGGCGCCGCCGGTGACAAGGATGGTGTTCATGGCGCACCTGCCGCCTCGCGCATCAGGTCGGCGCGGTGCCGCTCGACGAATTCGGCGAGGTCCTCCGCCCACGGTCGCATGAGGTTGAGACCGGTCTCGGTGAGGCGCGCATTGCGCAGAATGCTGTTTTCGGGTCGGCGGGCTGGCGTGGGACGGTCTCGCAACGAGCAGGGTTCGACGATGGTCTCGAGGCCCATTTGCCGGAGGAAGAGCCGCGCGAACTCATACCAGGTGGCATGGCATTCGCCGGCGGCGTGGAACAGACCTTCGGCCTGTCGCTCGAGAATCAGGGCAATCTGCATGGCGAGTCGATGTGCCCATGTGGGGCAACCGTACTGATCGGACACGACCCAGAGGGGTGTGCGCGGTTCGGCCAAAGCGCGCGCGAGAATGGTTTTTAGGAAATTGCGACCGTGGCGGCCGTATAGCCACGCGGTGCGGAGGATCGCATGGCGCGGCCCGACTTCGCGAATGGCCTGTTCGCCCGCGAACTTCGTGCGGCCGTACCAATTTATCGGCGCCGGCGGATCGGCCTCGGTGTAGGCCAGAGGCGGGGGGCGGTGGCCGTCGAAGACATAATCCGTCGAAATGTGAACGAGAAACGCGCCACGCGCCCGGGCGGCTTCGGCGATGATGCGGGCGCCGCCGGCATTGACGGCATGGGCGAGCGGGCGTTCCTCCTCGGCCCGGTCCACGTGGGTATAGGCGGCGCAGTTCACGATCGCCTCGGGACGGACGTGCGAGACCAGGTGACGCACCTGGTCCGGTCGGGTCACATCCAGCTCCGGCACGTCGGCGGCGATCACCTCGTGCGCATGCGCAAGAACGGTCTCGCATTCGCGGCCAAGCTGCCCACGCGCACCAAGAATCAACACCCGCACGGATCGTCACCTCCCCGAGGCGTGGCTGCGCCCTACGTGGCGACGTGCCTTAAAATTTGGGCTCCCATCCCGGCCGGTACTCGCGTTTCCAGAGCGCCATGGCGGCCGGGTTGTTGAGGACATGTCCGGTGGCCGCGTCCACATGGATCATCGAGCCGGTGCGGATGGCCATATTGCCATAGTGGCACCACATCGTGCTCGTCTGCCCGTCGCCGATATCGGAGTTCAGTTTTGCACCATCGCGGATTGCGGCGGCGAGGTTACCGAAGTGCTCGATCTCGCCGCCGGGACCGCGAACGACGTCGGGCGTGACGCCGCTTTCGGCCTGGGCGACCTCTTTGCCGTCGGCGTCGAAGATTTTGTGGCCGGCGTCGGTGAGCACCAGACGGCCCTTCTCGCCGTAGACGGCGACGAGCGGGAGAGGTTCGCCTTTGCGCGCGTGGCTGCTGCTCTGTTCCCATGTGACGAGCACGGAGCCGCAGTCGAACGCTGCGACGCCGGTGTCGGGGGTTTCCTGGTCGTCGTTGGTGAGGTAGCGGCCGCCGCCGAAGGTGACGCGCAGCGGGCGGTCGAGCCCCAGGGCCCATCGGGCGAGGTCAAGGGTGTGCACCGCATTGTTGCCAAGCTCGCCGTTGCCCCAGTGCCAGAACCAGTGCCAGTTGTAGTGGATGACGTTGTCGCGATAGGGACGTTCCGGCGCGGGACCCTGCCACAGATCGTAGTTGAGCCACTCCGGCACCGGGGCCTCTCGGCCGCGCCCGATCGGAGGTCGGAAGCGGGTGTAATAGCAGCGGGCGGTCAGCACGCGGCCAATCGCACCGGCTTTTACGGCCTCCATGGCGGCGATGATGTTCGGCATGCTGCGCCGCTGGTTGCCCATCTGGACGCACCGCCGGTGATGGCGGGCGGCCTTCACGATCATCTCCGCCTCCCACGGATTGTGGCTGCCGGGTTTCTCGACGTAGACGTGTTTGCCCGCGGCGCAGGCCATGATCGTGGCCGGTGCGTGCCAGTGGTTCGGCGCGGCGATGGAGAGCACGTCGAGTTCACGGTCTTCGAGCACGCGACGGACGTCCTCGGCGGTCTTGGGCGCGCGGCCGGTGGTTTTCTCCACATCGGCGGCGGCGCGGGCGAGCACGCGTCGGTCCACATCGCAGACCCAGGCGATCTCGACATCCGGCTGCGCGGCCCACCCTCGGACGTGCGCGCGTCCTCGATCGTTGAGCCCCATGATGGCGACCCGCAGCAACCGCGATGGCGCGGCGCGCGAAAGGAGAGCTGGACCTGCGCTCAACGATGCCGCGCCCCAGGCCGTCGTGGACCGTAGAAACGAGCGGCGATTGAATTCTGTGCTCATGGACATCGCCTTTCTGGACGATCTATGCTAACCGCTGGAGGTGAAAAATGAAAGGCGTAGGAGCGATCGGATGGTGGTGGCTTGCGGGGATGGCTGGGTTCGGGGTCGCCGCGGAGGAGCCGACGCTGCGAGTCGGGTTGATCGGCCTGGACACGTCGCACGTGGTCGCATTCACGAAGATCTTCAACGATACCTCTGCGCCCGACCACGTGCCCGGCGCGCGCATCGTGGCGGCTTTCAAGGGGGGCAGTCCGGACATTGCCGCCAGTCGAGACCGAATCGAAAAATTCACCGAGGAGCTGACCAATACGTGGGGAGTTGTGCTGGTTCCCACGATCGAGGAGCTGTGCCGGCAGGTGGATGCGATCCTCCTGACCAGCGTGGACGGCCGGGTGCATCTCGAGCAGGCGCGACCGGTGATCGCGGCGGGCAAGCGGATGTTCATTGACAAACCGATGGCCGCTTCGCTCCGGGACGGGATGGCGATCTTCGAGCTGGCCCGCGAGCGCGGGGTGCCCGTGTTCAGTTGCTCGTCGTTGCGCTACGGCACCAACACCCAGGCGGTGCGCAACGGCGCAATCGGGCGGGTGCGATCGGCCGAGACCGAATCTCCGATCACGGTCGAGCCGTCGCATCCCGAGCTGTTCTGGTACGGGATTCACGCAGTCGAGTCGCTCTTCACGGTGATGGGACCGGGCTGCCGTTCTGTGCGTCGGCGTGAGCTCGAGGACGGGCGGTTGGAGGTGGTGGGGACGTGGCCCGACGGCCGGACCGGCTGCGTCCGCCAGTCGAAGGGTAACAAGGGATACGGTGGTGTCGCCCGGGGCGAGCGAGGCGAGCATCCGGTGGGCACCCCCTCCGGTTATGCGCCGATGCTGAGAGACATCGTGAAATTCTTCCGCACGGGCGAGCCGCCAGTGCCCGAGCAGGAGACAATCGAGATTCTCGCGTTCATGGAGGCGTCTGAGCTGAGTCGCGAGCGCGGTGGCGCCGAGGTTGAGCTGGCCGAGGTGATCGAGCGGGCCCGAATGTCCGTGCGCGAGGTCATCGGCCGCCGCTGAGGTCGATCGCGCAGTTTCGGCACCGCGTCCAAGCATTGGAAACATCAGTGCCGCCTTCGTCCAAGGGTGGGACGGCGCGCGGTGCATCCGCGATGTGAACCGGCGCGAACGATCGCGGCGGACGGCCGATGAACGGCAGGGGGTGGTCGGTGACGTTTGGACGACCGACTCGGTGGCGCCGTCGCCGGCGCGGCGGCCGATGCTCCCGAGATACGCGCCCTTCAGCGGCGCCGGGTGTCGTGCCGGAATCGGTTGAGGACGCCCGGGCCAATGGTTTTTGCTGCTCGGTGGCGTTCTTGTTCGGGATCGGCGAGGTTCTCGGTAGGTTGGTCTCCGTCTCGCTCTCGGCCTGAGCGGGGGAAGTTGTGCGCGCGGCAGGTTCCTTCTCGGCGTCGCGCCGCTCATCGGCGATTTGCTCCATGTCGTTCTGCGCCACCTCCGACGGTGTGTCACGGCGGGAGGGGCGGGCGCCGCTGGAGGTGTCGAGTCGGCCCGTGATGAGCTCCTGACGGTGTGGGTGTTCACGGGCGGGCGCCTCGGCGTCACGCAGCGGGTTCGACGAGCGGGGGCGCCGCGATCGGAGCTGCGGCGGCGCGGCATGCCTCCCTGGTGGACTCGGATCCGCTCACACGCGACGGATTCGCCGCGGGCTTGCGGGGCTCGGCGGTGCGGCGCATAGTGACACGTTGCGGTTTGGGCGTTTCCCACGATGGGCACGATTTCGAGAGACACCATCGAACTCATTCGTTCACGCTGCGACATCGTCGAAGTGGTCGGCAGCTACCTGCCGCTGCATCGCGCGGGCTCGGCGTTTCGAGCGCTCTGTCCGTTTCACCAAGAACAGACGCCGTCGTTTTACGTGAACCCGTCACGGCAGATCTACCACTGTTTTGGCTGCGGCGCCGGCGGCGACGTGATCCGATTCGTGATGGAGTATGAACGGCTTGATTTCGTGAGCGCGGTGCGGCAGCTGGCCGAGCGCGCGGGCGTGCGCATTGAGCTGGACGAGGGCGAGCGCGTGCAGCTCTCGGTGCGGAAGCGGCTGTTGGAATTGCACGAGGCCGTCGCGTCGTTGTTTCAGGCCTCGCTGGCGCGCGACGCCGAGGCGGAGGAGGCGCGGCGCTATCTGCGAGAACGGCGGCTCGATGGAGAGGCGGCGCGCCGCTTCCGAATCGGCTGGGCACCGGCCAGTGGTGACGCGCTGATCCGATGGGCCCGTCGCTCGGGCTGGCCGGTGGACCTGCTCCAGACGGCCGGCCTCGTGGTGGAGACCGGTTCGGGCCTTCGTGACCGGTTTCACCGCCGCGTGATGTTTCCGATCTGCGACGAGCAGGGCCGACCGATCGCCTTCAGCGGGCGCATTTTGCCCTCCGACGATTCTCCGGCGAAGTACCTCAACAGCCCGGAGACTCCGATTTTTCAGAAGGGGCGTGTCCTGTACGCGCTGCACCTTGCGCGGCGGCGGATTCTTGAGACCCGCCGCGCGGTGCTGTGCGAGGGTCAGATTGACGCGCTGCGCTGCCATCTTGTCGGCATCGAAACGGCGGTTGCGGCGCAGGGGACCGCCGTGACGCCGGATCACGCACGGACGCTCAAGCGGTATGCGGACGAGGTCGTGATCATGCTCGACGCGGATGCGGCGGGTCAGGCCGCGGCGGTGCGGACCGCGCAGACACTGTTGAGGGACGACCTCGCGGTTCGAGTGGCGGTGCTGCCGGCCGGCGACGATCCGGACTCGTTGATCGTTCGTGAGGGGGTCGAGGCGGTCCTGCGTGCGATGGAGGCCGCGGTGCCTGTGGCCGATTTCGTGGTTCAGACGGCTGCGGCGGCGGGCGAACTCCAGAGCGATGCGGGCCGCCGCCGTTTGACGGGCCGGCTGATGGAGGTCATCGGGGCGGTGCCATCACCGGTGCTTCGCGAGCAGCTGCTGCTGAGAACGGCTCCGCTTCTCGGCGTTACACCCGCGGCCATGCGCCGCGAATTTGAATCGTGGCGGTGTCGCCACGGGACGCGCGAGGACGGCGGCGCGTCGGTGGAGGCCGCGACGGAGCCGCATGAGGTGTTCTCTCCGCCACCCGACGACGAGCTGCAAACCGTCGAGATCGCGCTTCACCAGCCCGCCTGCCGGCCGTTGTTCCGCCAGTATGTGCCGGCCTCGCTGATCACCCATCCTGCGTTGCGTCGCGCGTATGAGTGCGTGCTGGCGGCCCGCGAGGACGAGGTGCAGTGGCCGCCCGGCGGCGAAGACGAGGAGTTTGACCGGATCGTCGCGCAATTGGAGATGTCCGACCGGGCGCGTTCGCTTTGCGGGGCGGAGGCGACACCCGAGTCGGCAGCCCAGGGCTGCATTCTGCAGTTGTGGCGCGATGAGCTCTCGCGGCGTCGCCAGGCGCTCCAGCAGAAGGCCGCCACGGCGACGGACGATCAGCGCGCGCGTTTGGTGCAGGAGGCGCAGGTGCTGACGATGCAAATTCAGCGATTGCGGAGACGATGGGAGGAGGCGGCTGCGATTCTCGATCTCATCGAATGAGGTGAGGGACGGATTTGACTGGCGACCGGATGATCCCGGCGTGAGGCGCGGCGATGCCGCCCGCTGGCGCAACGCCTCTGCAGTGCGAGGAGTCAGTCGCCCGGTGCGCGAGCACGTCACAGCGGTCCGCCGCTGCCCCGGATTCGCTTCATGATCGGTAGTGTGAACCAAGCCTAGGTCCTGGGGTGGCCTTGAAGGGTTTGCGGCGGGCATTCGGCTTGCTCCATGCTCTGGCGAAGAGCTGATGAGGTGAACATGAGTGTGGACGACGGTGGGCAGATCGCTTGAGCCTGCAAAAATGAACAACGTTCGATTTTGGACAGTATGGAGTGTGACGGTGGTCGTGGGTGCTGTGGGTGTTAGTTGTACGAGTGTGGAGCCGGTCCCGAAGGTGCGCGCCGGGGTTGGGGCCCTTGAACCGGCGGTTTCGATGTTGCCCTTGGCCGTGGGGCTGGGCTCGCCACAGATGAAGGTGCGGCGGGGCGAACCGATTTTATTCGAGGTGGAGGTTCAGAATGCCTCCGACGAACCGGTCTGGTTGCCCAAAGATCTCGTGATTGTGCTGGTGTGGACATATCCCACCGGCCAACGAGACAACACGATGATGCCGATGACAACGCAAGTGTCGTGGGGACCGGACAAGCTGCTGCAGCTTCAGCCCGGCGAAAAAATCGTTCGTCAGGTGAGCGTGTCAACCCGCTATTTTCCTCGGCTGGGCGTCTCGAAGTTCCAGGCCATTGTTCAGGTGCCGTCGAATACGCTCACGCCGGCGCTGCCCGCAGGGCGCTATGCGTCCAACCGGTTTGGGGTGTTTGTGACGGAGTGACCCGCAGGTCGGCCGCCGGTTACAAGCGGCGGTGTTGGCTGTGTCCAACTACGGGTTCGGAGGGCGCTGGAGGGTGTTACGTTCGCCGGACGCCGGAGGCTGAGACATTTCGTGAGGGGGTAGGGTGCTCCGCCGTCGCGTGTGCGAACTGCCGGTTGTGGACAGGGAGTGAAGTCCCCTTGCCAGCGGGATGGAGGGGGGGATCGGATGGCCACCATGGTCCTGAGCGTTCCTCTGGCGACCGCTCTGGCGAGGAGTCGGGCGCGCGCTTGTGTTTCGGTGGTGGCGCGGGTATACAAGAGCGTCCGGTTTTTGACCGGTGGAGATACACACGTACCATGGATAGCCGCAAGATTGTGATCATGGACGGCAATGAGGCCGCCGCCTACATTGCGCACAAGACCAACGAGGTCTGCGCGATTTATCCGATTACTCCCTCCTCGAACATGGGTGAGTGGGCCGATCAGTGGTCTGCCGAGGGGCGCACGAACATCTGGGGGGCGGTGCCGACCGTCGTGGAAATGCAGAGCGAGGCCGGCGCGGCCGGTGCCGTGCACGGCGCGTTGCAGACGGGCGCGCTGACGACGACCTTCACCGCGTCGCAGGGCCTGCTGCTGATGATCCCGAACATGTACAAGATCGCGGGCGAACTCACGCCGACTGTCTTCCACGTTTCCGCCCGAACGGTCGCCAGCCATGCCCTGTCGATTTTCGGGGATCATTCCGATGTGATGGCTGTGCGCCAGACCGGATTTGCGCTGCTCGCTTCCGCGTCGGTGCAGGAAGTGATGGACATGGCGCTCATCGCGCAGGCTTCGACGCTCGAATCTCGGGTGCCGTTCCTGCATTTCTTCGACGGCTTTCGGACGTCGCACGAGGTGCAGAAGATCGAGCGGCTCACGGACGATGAAATTCGCGCGATGATTCCGGAGGAGCGGGTACTCGAGCACCGGCAGCGGGCGCTTTCGCCCGACCGGCCGGTGCTCCGCGGCACGGCGCAGAACCCTGATTTCTTTTTCCAGGCGCGCGAAGCCTGCAATCCGTACTACGAGCGTTGTCCGGCGGTGGTGCAGGCGATGATGGATCGCTTTGCGAAGCTGACCGGTCGCTCGTACCACCTGTTCGACTACTACGGCGCGCCCGATGCGGACCGTGTGATCGTGATCATGGGGTCGGCGGCTGAGACAGTCTGGGACACGGTCCGCGCGCTGAACCGCGCCGGCGCGAAGGTGGGCGTGGTGCGGGTGCGGCTGTACCGTCCCTTCTGGACCGACGCGTTCATCGCGTCCTTGCCTGCGAGCGTTCGCGCGATCGCGGTGCTGGATCGCACGAAAGAGCCGGGCGCCGCGGGCGAGCCGCTGTACCAGGATGTGGTGACCGCGCTGGGTGAGCGCGCGGCGGCCGGCCGGCTGCCGTTTTCGCTGCCGCGGGTGATCGGTGGCCGCTATGGGCTCTCCTGCAAGGAGTTCACGCCCGCGATGGCGAAAGCGGTGTTCGACGAGCTGGCGAAGCCCGAACCGAAGAACCATTTCACGGTCGGCATCCATGACGACGTGACGCACACGAGCCTCGAGTACGATCCGTCCTTTATCATCGAGCCGGACCACGTGGTGCGGGCGATGTTCTTCGGGCTGGGTGCGGACGGGACGGTCGGTGCAAACAAAAACTCCATCAAGATCATTGGCGAAGAGACCGACATGTACGCGCAGGGCTACTTCGTGTACGACTCGAAAAAGGCCGGTTCGCGCACGGTCTCGCACCTGCGGTTTGGTCCCGAACCGATCCCGGCGCCGTATCTGATCGAGTCGGCGAACTTCGTTGCCTGTCATCAATTCGTCTTCCTCGACCAGGTTGATATTTTGAAGTACGCGAAGCCCGGCGCGGTGTTTCTGCTGAACTCGAGCCCGTGGAAGCCGGAGGAGGTGTGGGATCGCCTGCCCCGGAGAGTGCAGGAACAGATTATCGAGAAGAAGCTCAAGGTGTACGCGATCGACGGCTCGCGCGTCGCGCTCGAGGCGGGCATGGGCAGCCGCGTGAACACGATCATGCAGACATGTTTCTTCGCGATTTCGGGCGTGCTACCGCGCGAGGAGGCGATCGCGAAGATCAAGGCTGCGATCAAAAAGACATATGGCCGCAAGGGCGAGGAGATTGTCCAGAAGAATTACCGCGCCGTGGATATGACGCTGGAGCACCTGCGCGAGGTGCCGGTGCCGTCGGCGCCGACGAGCACGCGCGAGATTCCGCCGCCGGTGCCCGAGGCCGCGCCGCTGTTTGTGCGCGATGTGCTGGGGACGATCCTCGCCGGCCGCGGCGACGAGATTCCGGTCAGCCGCGTGCCTGTGGACGGTACCTTCCCGACCGCGACGGCGCAGTGGGAGAAACGTAATATTTCGCTCTTTGTGCCGGTGTGGGACGCGGACCTTTGCATTCAGTGCGGCAACTGTGCGCTGGTGTGCCCGCACGCGTGCATCCGCGCGAAGCGAGTCCCGTCCGAGGCGCTCGCGGGCGCGCCGGAGGGGTTCCCCTCAGCGGAGTGGAAGGACCCGCAGCGGCCGGGGCTGCGGTATGTGCTCGGCATCGCGATCGAGGACTGCACGGGCTGCGCGTTGTGCGTTGAGGCCTGCCCCAAGAAGAGCAAGGAACAGGTTGGCCGCAAGGCGATCAACATGGCCGAGAAGGAGCCGATCCACGAGCGCGGTCGGCGGCACTGGGACTTTTTCCTCTCGCTGCCCGACACTGATCGGACGGAGCTGGACCTCAGCCTTGTGCGCGACGTGCAGTTCGCGCGTCCGCTGTTCGAGTTCTCCGGCGCCTGCACGGGCTGCGGCGAGACGCCGTATGTGAGGATTCTGAGCCAGTTGTTTGGGGACCGCGCGATCATCGCGAACGCGACCGGGTGCTCCTCGATCTATGGCGGAAACCTGCCGACGACGCCGTGGTGCACTGACGCGCACGGGCGGGGTCCGGCGTGGTCAAACTCGCTGTTCGAGGATAACGCGGAGTTTGGCATGGGGTTCCGGCTCACGATCGACCAGCACCGGCAGTTCGCCGCGGAGCTGCTCGGGCGATTGCGCGATCAGATCGGTGGCGATCTGGTCGAGGCCCTGTTGCACGCGCCCCAACGCTCGGAGGCCGAGATTGAGGCGCAGCGCGAGCGGATCGCGGAGTTACGCCGGCGGCTGGCGCCGCTCAACTCGGCCGAGGCCCGTCACCTTGAGGCCGTGGCCGGCCATCTGGTGCGCCGCAGCGTGTGGGTGGTGGGTGGCGATGGATGGGCGTACGACATCGGTTACGGCGGGCTCGACCACGTGCTGGCGAGCGGCCGGAACGTGAATGCGCTGGTGCTCGACACGGAGGTGTACTCCAACACCGGCGGCCAGGCGTCGAAGGCGACCCCGCGCGGCGCGGTGGCGAAGTTCGCGGCGGGCGGCAAGCCGGCCGCGAAAAAGGATCTCGGCCTGATGGCGATGTGCTACGGGAACATTTACGTGGCCCGGGTTGCGCTCGGCGCGAATCCACGCCAGACCCTGCAGGCGTTCCTCGAGGCCGAGGCCTACGACGGGCCGTCCTTGATCATCGCCTATTCGCACTGCATCGCCCATGGCATCAACATGCAGAAGGGGCTCGAGCAGCAAAAACTGGCGGTCCAGAGCGGCCACTGGTTGCTGTTCCGCTACCATCCGGATCTGGCCGCGCAGGGCAAGTCCCCGCTGATCCTTGACTCGCGTCCGCCCTCGATCCCGCTCAAGAGCTACGCGTACAACGAAACCCGATTCAAGATGCTGGCCATGAGCCGTCCGCAAGATGCGGAGCGGCTGTTGCAGCTTGCCCAGGCCGACGTCGCGCGGCGGTGGCAGCTCTACCAACGGTGGACCGCCGACGATGCGAAGGCCATGGAGACGCCCGCGCGGGCGTGAGGATGCGTCGCGAACAACCACGAGGAGCCGATCATGGATTTGAGCACCACCTACATGGGGTTGAAGCTGCGAAACCCGCTCGTCGCGGCCGCGTCGCCGCTCTCGCAGAGACTCGATGACCTGCGGCGGCTCGAAGAGGCCGGCGCGGGCGCGGTCGTGATGTTCTCGATCTTCGAGGAACAGATCCACCACGATGCCGAGGCGCTCGACCATCTGCTGAGCGCCGGGGCGGAGAGTTACGCGGAGGCGCTCTCGTACTTTCCGGACGTGGGGGACTACCTGGTCGGGCCGGAGCGGTACCTCGAGCTCGTGCACGAGGCGTCGCAGGCGCTGGCGATTCCCGTGATCGGTAGCTTGAACGGCGTCTCGAACGAGGGGTGGATCGACTACGCGCGCCGGATCGAAGAGGCGGGCGCGAAGGCCATCGAGCTCAACACGTACTATCTGGCGACCGATCCGGATCGGCCGGGCTCGGAGATCGAGCAGATGTACGTGGACGTGGTGACGGCGGTCGCGCGGTCAGTGCGCGTGCCGGTCGCGGTGAAGATCGGTCCGTTCTTCAGCTCGATCGCGAACATGGTGCGGCGTTTCGAGGAGTCGGGCGCGCGCGGCGCGGTGCTGTTCAACCGTTTTTATCAGCCGGACTTTGATCTGGACGAGATGGATGTACGGTCGGACCTGCACCTGAGCACGCCGATGGAGCTGCGGCTGCCGCTGCGCTGGATCGCGATCCTGTACGGGCGGGTGAACCTGTCGCTCGCGGCCACCACGGGCGCGCACAGCGGGCTGGATGTCGCGAAGTTTGTGCTGGCGGGGGCCGACGTCGTGCAGACCTGCTCAGCGCTGTTGAAGAACGGCATTGGGCACCTGCGCACGATGCTACAAGAGCTGGAGAGTTGGATGACGGAGAAGGAGTACGACTCGATCTCGCAGATGCGCGGCGCGATGAGCCAGCGCGCCGTCGCGAACCCGGCTGCGTTCGAGCGCGCCAACTACATCCGAATTCTCGAGGAATACAAAAGCCGGTACGCGATCACATGAGGCGCGGCCGGGAGTGACCCTCGGCGGCGACGGGAAAGGACGATAGCGATGAAAGTGAGCGTGGATGCGAACACCTGCACCGGTTGCGAGCTGTGCTGTGATTCTGTGCCGGACGTCTTCGTGATGGACGGCTCGGTGGCGCGGGTCAAGGTTGACGCGGTACCCGCGGAGCTTCAGGACGCTGTGCGGGACGCGGCTGGCAGTTGCCCGGTTCAGGCGATCCAGGTGACCGAGTAAGGGCGGCGGAGGCCATTCGCCGTCGGCGGCGGGGTGGAATGGCCCGCCTCCGGCACCTCGTCGAGTACGCCGCGGTCCGCGGGGGGCTGGCGGCGGCGTCGGCCTTGCCGTATGGCGTGGCGTTGGCGTGGGGGGAGGGGGTGGCGCGGCTGCTGTTTGCGCTGGGTTGGCGGAGGTCGGAGGCGGAGCGTCGCATCCGCGAAGTCCTGGGGCCGCAGACCGATCCGGAACGAATCGCTCGGGCAGCGCTCCGAAGTTTTCTGTGGTCCCTCGTGGACGCGGTGTATGCTCCCCGCCGATCTGCGCAGTGGGTGCGAAGACATCTGCACCCTGAGGGGGAAGCCCACCTTCGGCAGGCGCTGGCGGAGGGGCGGGGCGCGATTCTGGCGGTACCGCATCTGGGCAGCTGGGAAATGGCGGGCATGCTCGGCCCGCTGTTCGGATATCGGATCATTGCGCTGGTGGCGCGGCAGCGAAATCCTCTGGTCGATCGCCACATCATCGCATGGCGCGGCCGGCTCGGCGTTGAGGTGGTCCCGCGCGGCGGCATCGCGGCTCGTCGCATTCTTCGCGCGCTTTCAGAGGGGGCGGTGCTGGCCATGCCGGTGGACGTGCGCTCGCCGAGGATCGGCGTTCGCGTGCGCTTCCTCGGGCGGGAGGCCAATCTCGCGGAGGGGCTGGGCTTCTTCGCGGCCGCGAGCGGCGCGCCGGTGCTACCCTGTGCGGTGTGGCGAACGTCGCGAATCGATCACGTGGCTCGCGTCTGGCCCGCAGTTCCGATGGAGGGGAAACCCGGCCGCGGTGAATGGTCGCAGAGGCTGCTGCAGGCCGTGCTCGACGTGCTCACCCCCGTGATTCTCGAACGACCGGAGCAGTACTTCTGGTACAACCGGAGGTGGGTACTCGAACCGCTGTCGGTTCCGGAGGATGCGTGAGGAGGTTCAGCGCGACGCCAGACCCCGGCGGTGGATCCAGTCCAGCCACGCGGCGGGCGCCCAGCAGGCCGCCAGCGCGCCGGCCCAGGCCGGCCAAGTGACCGGATAACGGCGGCACGGGCGCGACGACTCGAGGGCGTGGGCGATCGCGCGCGCCACGGTCTCTGGCGGCCACATCCACGAGCGGCGTGACGGCGGATCGGTGCGACGACGCTCAATTTCACGGCGAATCTCGTCCCCAAACCGCGATCTCGCTGGATCCAGCAGTTTCGCCGACGTTTCCGCGGCGTTCCGACGGAAGGCCGACTCGATTGGGCCGGGTTCGATCAGGCAGACGCCGATCCCGGTGTTCCATAGCTCGACCCGCCAAGCGTCCGAGAGGGCTTCCAGCGCGAACTTGCTGGCGCAGTATGCGCCCACCATGGGCGTGACGACTCGGCCGAGCACCGAGCTGACGTTCACAATCCGGCCCCAACCCTGTGCGCGCATCGCGGGCAGCAAGCGGTTCGTGAAATCGACGAGGCCGAACACGTTCACTTCGAACTGCCACCGCAGCGCCTCGCGCGACAGGTCCTCGACGGCGCCACCGACGCCGACGCCGGCATTGTTCACGACGCCGCCCACGCCATCTCGCAGCCGCTCCAAAACCTCCCGCGCCGCTTCCGCCACCGACGTTTCGTCGGCGACGTCGAGACGAAGAGGTTCAAAACCGTCCGCACGCAGCGACTCGAGATCCTCCGGCTTCCGGGCGGTGGGGATGACGCGCCAACCGCGCTGCCGCAGACACCGAGCCGTGGACCGGCCGATGCCGGTCGAGCAACCGGTGACGACCACGCTGCGGACGCGGACGAGCGGTCGGCGCACGCCTCAGCCGCCTTTCAGCACAAGCGCAGCCGCGCCGATCATGCCGCCACGATTGCCCAGCGCGGCCGGCTCGACGCGGATCAACTTCGCAAAAAAAGGGCTCAAGCGTTCGTTCAGGTGCCTGCGCAACGGCTCGAACAACACGTCACCTGCGGCGGCGACGCCACCGCCGATGATGAACGCCTCCGGCTGCAACAAGTAGGTCACGCCGGCGAGCGCGGTCGCGAGACAGTCGGCCATATAGTCAAACACCTCGCGCGCGACCTCGTCGCCAGCCTGAGCGGCCTCGGCCAGATGACGCGGCGTGAGCTCGCGAAGATGGCCGTCCACCATTGTGGGCAGTATCGAGCGGCGGTGACGGAGCATGCGGCGCGCGCGCTTCACAATCTGGGCGTTACCGACGTACTCCTCGAGACCCCCGCGGCCGGTCGAGGTGCGCACCCCGTGCAGATCAATCGGGACGTGGCCGATCTCGCCAGCCATCGAGTAGGCGCCGCGCCAGAGGCGGCCGTCGAGCACGATGCCACCGCCGACGCCGGTGCCGAGCGTCAGAAACACCGCATGCCGATAGCGACGGCCGGCGCCGTACTTGCATTCGCCCAACGCCATCGCATTGCAGTCGTTATCCACAACCACCGGCAGGCCGAACCGTGATCGCATCACCGTGGCCAGTCGGACCGCCGTCCAGCCCGGCACGTTCGTAAGGTCGTGAATGAATCCTCGTTGGAAATCCACGAAACCGGGCACGCCGACGCCGATGCCCGACAGCTCCGACTGTATCGCCTTCTCGGGGATGCCCATCCGGTCGAGCGCGGCGGCGACTTCGTTCATCCAGCCATCGACACCGCGCGCGCGAGCCGTGGGAAAGCCATCCTCCCGCAACACGCGACCCCGCTCGTTCACGAGGCCGATCTTCACCGCGGTTCCGCCAAAATCCACACCCAGTGCCGGTTTCATATCTGCTCCTCAACCCACCAGTATGGGCGTGGCCCAACGCAAACTCAACCGGCACACGCCAACCTGAGGATGCTATAAACAAAGGACCGCGCTTCGACCCTTTGGGAGGGCGCGACAGCGAGTTCGCGAGCGGCCCCATTCTGCGACGAACGCTGAGACACAACGTTGCATCATGTGACGCACGTCCTCGAATGCGCTGACTAGGGGGGACGTCACCTCCGTGCGCCGCCGCTCTGATTCTTCCTCGCACTCCGCCGCCCCCCGCGGGCTCCGTCAGCCGAGAGCCGATTGCGCTGTAGATTGGTTGGGTGCGACGAGGAGTCAGGAGGCATGTGTGCGTGTCCCCAATCGCAGACCGGTACGGACCGGGGACAGGCACTGGCCCGTAGCTCCGGCGGCAGAGCGCCGGGGCGACAGCGGCGGGGAAGCCATCCGCCGGCCCTGCGCGCCCAGAGACGGCGGCCTCGCTGCTCGCGGACCTCGGCGCGGAGGCGCTCGACACTGCTCGGGGCTCCAATTGGGTGGGGACAGGCACGATACACTGCGCCACTGCGTTCAGAGAGGTGCCTGTCCCCATGACGATGGCACTCACTCAACGGACCGGCTCCATGGCTCTATTGATGTGGATCGGCTCGGATGATGCCTCCACCGATGGCCGCGCGAAGTGCGGAGCGAGGGCATCGCCCTCCCCGGCGTTGTACGTATCACTCGGGGCTACGAGCGGAGTTGGCGGGCACCCCATCGGCGAAGTCAGAGCGCGACGGCTCTCCGCGGGGACGCCGGCGCCCGGCACCCCACAAATCGGGACCGGAAGGTGTTACGAGCAGCCCATGGAGTTGCCGCAGTTGTAGCAGCGATAGCAGGCGCCGTTGCGGACGGTGATCGCACCGCACTGGTCGCACACCGGCGCATCTTCCATGAAGTGCCGGAACTGCGCATCGATTCGGTCCACGCCCGCATCCGAGCGCGGCGGCTTCGGCGCGACCGCGGGCGGGGGTGCGGTCGCCGCGGCGGGTTTCGCGGGCGCCGACGGATGCAGGGGGGCGGCCGCTTCGTCGGTGTCCGACGTCTCGCGCCGTTCGAGGAAGGTCAACGCCATCCAGCGGAAGATGTAGTCGGTGATTGACTTCGCGATCGGGATATCGGGGTTCTTCGTGAAGCCGCTCGGCTCGAAGCGAGAGTGCGCGAACTTTTCGACCAGCGTCTTTAGTGGAACACCATACTGAAGGCACAACGAAATGGCGGTGCCAAACGAGTCCATCAGCCCGCCGATCGTGCTGCCTTCCTTCGCCATCGTGATGAAGAGCTCGCCGGGGGTGCCGTCGTCGTACAGGCCCACGGTGAGATAGCCTTCGTGTCCGACAATATCGAACTTGTGGGTGATCGAGCGGCGGGTTGCGGGCATGCGGCGCCGCAGTGGGCGGGCGCGGGCGCCGTTGCCGCCCTGCGCCACGGGGGCGGACGCTCCGGCGGGCGCCGCGGCTACGCCGGACATGTTACCATCCCCTTCCTTTGAACCCTCCTTCGTGGTGCTCACGGGCTGGCTGCGCTTGCTGCCGTCGCGATAGATCGCCACGGCCTTGAGCCCCAGCTTCCAGCCGGTCATGTAGACCTGCATCACGTCCTCGACCGTCGCGGAGTTGGGCATATTGACGGTCTTTGAGATAGCGCCGGAGAGGAAGGGCTGCACAGCGGCCATCATCTTCAGGTGGGCGAGGTAGTGGATCGAGCGGTGACCGTTGCGCGGTGGAAACGCGCAGTCGAACACCGGCAGATGTTCCGGCTTGAGCCCGGGAGCGCCTTCGATCGTATCGGTCTTGTCGATGTGCTCGACGATCGCCGCGATCGCAGCTTCGTTGTAGCCGAGCCGTCGCAGCGCGAGGGGGACGGTCCGGTTCACGATTTTGAGCAGGCCACCGCCGGCGAGGGTCTTGTACTTGACCAGCGCGATGTCGGGCTCCACGCCGGTCGTGTCGCAGTCCATCATGAAGCCAATCGTGCCGGTTGGCGCAAGCACGGTGACTTGGGCGTTGCGGAACCCGTGCTCGCGTCCTGCCGCGAGGGCGGCCTCGGCGCGTTCGAGCGCGGCGGCGCGCAGTACGGCCGGTGCAATCGCGGGGATCGCGCGGGCGGCAGTGCGGTGAAGTTCGATCACGCCGAGCATGGATTCCCGGTTGCGCTCGTAGGCCTCGAAGGGGCCGAGGGCCTCCGCGAGCCGGGCGGACTGCGCGTAGGCGTGGCAGTGCATGACCGCCGTGAGGCAGGCGGCCACGGATCGTCCCTCGTCGCTGTCGTAGGGCAGTCCCATGGCCATCAGCAGCGCGCCGAGGTTGGCGTAGCCCAATCCGAGAGGGCGGTAGCGGTGGCTGTTCAGCGCGATGCGGTCCGTCGGGTAGCTGGCGCGATCGACGATGATCTCTTGCGCCGTGATGAAGGTTTCCACTGCGGCAAGGAACCGAGGCACGTCGAAGACCCCGGTGTCCTCGCGCCAGAACTTCATCAGGTTGAGCGACGCGAGGTTGCAGGCGCTGTCGTCGAGGAACATGTACTCGCTGCAGGGATTGCTCGAGTTGATCGGGCCGTCGGCCTTGCAGGTGTGCCAGCGCTGGATCGTGTCCTCGTACTGCACGCCCGGGTCGCCGCACGTCCAAGCGCCCTCGGCGATCCAGCGCATCAGGTCGCGCGCGCGGTAGGTCGGCCCCGGCTTGGAGGGGTCGGTGACGAGACGGGTCGTCCATTCGCGGTCCTCCTCGACCGCGCGCAGGAACTCGTCGGTCACGCGAACGCTGAGGTTCTCGTTTTGAAACGCGACGGAGGCGTAGGCTTCGCCGTTGAAGCTGCCGGAGTATCCCTGCTCGATCAGCGCCCAAGCCTTCTTCTCCTCGTTCAGTTTCGCGAGAATGAACTCGCGGATGTCGGGGTGGGAGACCTTGAGCGTGTTCATTTTCGCGGCGCGCCGCGTCTTGCCGCCCGATTTCACGACGCTCGCAATCGCGTCGTAGACCTTCAGAAACGACAGCGGGCCACTCGGTTTACCGCCGCCACTCAGGCGCTCGCGCGACGAGCGCAGGGGCGAGAGGTCGGTGCCGCTGCCGCTGCCATACTTGAAGAGCATCGCCTCGCTGCGCGCGAGCTCCATGATGCTCTCCATCGTGTCCTGCACGGACTGAATGAAACAGGCCGAGCACTGCGGGTGTTCGTACTGCGTCGAGGCGCGCTGGACCGCAGCCAACTCGCGGTCGAAGTACCAGAGGCCGGGGCCTCCGTCGCGGCCGACCCCGTACATCTGAAACAGGCCGCAGTTGAACCAGACGGGGGAGTTGAACGAGCCGTACTGGTGAAGGCATAGCCACGCGAGCTCTTGGTAGAACGCCTCGGCGTCCGCGGCGGAGGCGAAGTAGCCGTCCTCGCGGCCCCAGTCGGCGATCGTGCGGCACACGCGGTGGATGATCTGCCGTACGGAGTGTTCGCGCTCGGGCGAGCCGTGGGGACCATAGAAATACTTCGAGGCGACGACGTTCGTAGCCAGCTGCGACCAGAACGCCGGCACTTCGACGTTCGTTTGCTCAAAGATCACCTCGCCGCGGTCGTCGGTGATCTGCGCCTTGCGAGTTTCCCACGTGACGGTGTCGAACACGTCGCGCGCGGGATCGGTGAACACACGGGACCACGACAGGCGGCGCGATTTCGAGGTCCGCAGCGCGCGCACGCGACCGGTCGGCTCACCTCCGCGCATGGCGTCTTCGGCGATGTCCGTCTTCGAAATTCGTCCACTGGGTTCGATCATGGGGCAGGCTCTCCTTGAGTTCTCACTACGCTTTCCAACCCTCGCCGTCAACCTCTGCGGCGGTCGTTCTCTACCACAACAGGTAGGACGTGCCGGGCACACTCTACACCGAATGTTGTTGAACGCAACCGCGGTGGCGAAACCGGGAGCCGATGACGCTGTGGGAAAGAGCGTCAAATCACGGCGCCGGCGAAGGGAGGCGAACATCGTGTACCCCAACGACCCCGCGCCATTCGCCGGTGGTTCGCGCCGCTTCCCCGAAACCCCGAGTGGTTCGACCATATCCGGGGCACAGGTACCCGGGCCGGCCGTTAGGGACGGCCGTTAGGGACAGGCACGTCGCGGGCTGCTGGGGACTGGCGCTCGAGACCGGCACGTCGTCTCGGCCGAGCAGCTGGTGATAGTCCCATCGCATCCGCCGCCATCGAGTCGTCAGGGGGGACAGACACCTCTTCTGGGTGCAGTTCCGGTTCTCGCCGCCGTTCTCGCTTCGCGGACCCAGGCGGCTGACATGTGGCGAGCCGAACGTGGCGGTCGGGTCTGCTCTCGGGCCCGTGCCGGTTCCCGGTCGTCGCCGGTCTTCGATTGAGGAGAGGCACACGTGCATCCCGATCCCTCGCCTCAGCTCTGAATCCATGAGCGCCATCGGATTGGACACTGGCTGAGCATCGCCGGTATTCGGCCACGGTTCGAGGTGAGAGGCCATGTGGGCGGTCGGCGATTTGACGCATGCGGCGCGATGGGGACGGCATAGCCGGTGGGTCTCCGGCCGACGCACGCGTGGCGATGGGAAGAGAGACAAGAGGGGAGGCGTGATCGGCTCGGATCCGTCTTTTCTTTTTCGTTGCGCCGGGCAGAATGGGCGCGATTCCAAGGTTGGGACGGGGTGGGGCGCGGAGTGTCCATGCCTTGGATGGGAGAGGTGGACGTGGGCGAGATTGGGACGCAGGCAGCGGTACTTGACGAGGCGGCGGTGCTCGAGATTTTTCGAGGGACTGGCGCGCTGCTCAGCGGTCACTTCGAGCTGCGGTCCGGATTGCACAGCGACCAGTACGTTCAGTGCGCGCTGGTGTTGCAGTGGCCCGTGCGCACTGCGCGGCTGTGCGGCGAGCTTGCGCGGCGGGCGCGCAGGGCGGGCTGGACAGCCGAGACGGTGATCGCGCCGGCGATGGGCGGGCTGTTCGTCGGTCACGAGCTGGCGCGCGCGCTCGAGTTGCGCTCGATTTTCGCGGAAAAGCAGGAGGGGCGGCTCGTGCTGCGGCGCGGGTTCACGATCCGGCCGGGCGAGCGGTTCATCATCGCTGAGGATGTCGTGACGCGTGGGGGGCGCGTGCAGGAGACGATCGAGATCGTGCGCGCGGCCGGCGGAGTGCCGGTGGGGGTCGCGGTGCTCGTGGACCGCAGCGGCGGCGCCGCGCGGTTCGAGGTGCCGACGATCGCGCTGCTGCGCATGACGCCGACGGTGTGGACGCCGTCGGAGTGCCCGTTGTGTGCGGCGGGCTCGCGTCCCGAACACCCGGGCAGTTGACGGGAACTCGAACGCCGCCGCCGGCGGCAGGAGGACTGCGACATGGTCGAACGGATCAAGGTGGTGCTGGACGAGCGGGAGATCCCGCGGCAGTGGTACAATATCGTGGCGGATTTGCCGAAGCCCATGCCCCCGCCGATCCGGCCGGACGGTTCGCCCGTCCGCCCCGAGGACCTCGCCCCGGTGTTCCCGATGAACATCATCGAGCAGGAGGTCTCGACGCAGCGGTGGATTGACATTCCGGAGCCGGTGTTGGAGAAGCTGCTGCTGTGGCGGCCGACGCCGCTCTACCGCGCGCGCGCGCTCGAACAGGCGCTGACGACGCCCGCGCACATCTATTACAAACACGAGGGCGTATCGCCAGCGGGCAGCCACAAGCCGAACACGGCCGTCGCTCAGGCCTACTACAACAAGGTGTTTGGGATCCGGCGGCTCACGACCGAGACTGGCGCCGGCCAGTGGGGCAGTGCGCTCGCGTTTGCGTGCCGGCTGTTCGGCCTGCAGTGCCGCGTCTATATGGTGCGGATTTCGTTCGATCAAAAGCCATTTCGAAAGATGATGATGCAGACGTGGGGCGCGGAGTGCTTGCCCAGCCCGAACCCCGGAACGAAGACCGGCCGCGCAATTCTCGAGAAGGACCCGAACACGCCGGGCAGCCTCGGCATTGCGATCAGCGAGGCGATCGAGGACTGCGTGACGTCGGAGAACACACGGTACTCGCTGGGCAGTGTGCTGAACCATGTGTGCCTGCACCAGACGATCATCGGCCTCGAGGCGAAGAAGCAGATGGAGATGTTGGGCGCGTACCCGGATATTGTGATCGGCTGCGCGGGTGGCGGTTCGAATTTCGCGGGGATCAGCTTCCCCTTCGTCTGCGACAAAATCCATGGGCGGGACGTGCGTGTGATCGCGGCGGAGCCGGCCGCAGCGCCGCGCATGAGCATGGCGCCGTACGTGTACGACTCGGGCGACGTCGCGATGATGACGCCGTTGCTGCCGATGTACAGCCTCGGGCACACGTTCGTGCCGCCGCCGATTCACGCGGGCGGGCTGCGCTATCACGGCATGGCGCCGCTCGTGTCACATTTGCGCCGGCTCGATCTGATTGAGGCGGTGGCTTTGCCGCAGCTCGAGTGCTATGAGGCGGCGGTGATGTGGGCGCGGACGGAGGGCTTCATTCCGGCTCCCGAGACCTCGCACGCGATCGCGGCGGCCGTGCGCGAGGCGCGCCGCGCCGCTGAGGAGGGTCGTGAGCGGGTGATCCTGCTGAACTGGTCCGGGCACGGACTCATGGATCTCACGGGCTACGACGCCTACCTCTCGGGGCGGCTCCAAAACTACGTGATGACGGAGGAGGATATGCGTCGCTCGCTCGAGGCGGTCGCGCAGCTGCCGAAGCCGCCGCCGCTCGGGTAAGTTGGCTCCCGATGCGATCGGCGACGTCGAGCCCGATCGAATTCATTCTCGCGAGCGCGTCGCCGCGCCGTCGTGAACTGTTGCGCCGGGCGGGCTACCAGCCGCGCATTGTCGTGCCCAAGGTGGACGAGCGCCCACGGCCGGCCGAAGCGCCGGGGGCGTGCGCGCGGCGGTTGGCGCGAGCGAAAGTCGCCGACGTGGCCAGGCGTCTGCCGCCGCCACGACACGCGCGGATCGTGCTCGGCTGTGACACGGTCGTGGCAGTTGCTGGCGCTATCCTCGGCAAACCTCTGGACGCCGCCGAGGCGCTGCGGATGCTGCGGCGGCTGAGCCGGCGAGAGCACTCCGTCATCAGCGGGGTTGCGATGCTCCGGCAGGCTCCGAGCACTCGGGACCGATGGCGAGTGTTCTCGGTAGAGACGCGGGTGAGGTTTCGACGTCTCGGCCTCGACGAACTCCAGGCCTACATCGCCACCGGCGATCCGATGGACAAGGCCGGTGCGTATGGCCTTCAGGAGGGCGCGGCGCAGTTCGTATGGAGAATCCGCGGTTCGGTGACCAACGTCATCGGACTGCCTCTGGCCGAGGTCGTGGTGGCGTTGCGGCGGTGGGGGCTCAAAGCTACGCCGGTGGGCGATCGGCGCTGAGTTGACGTGCCGCCCTTCTCGGACGGCCGGAGTGTGCGACGGAGAAGGTTCGGCGACACCGCGCGCGAACGTGAATTCGCCCTCGACCCATCGAGGTGACAGCGGTCAAATGCGGTAGCCGCCCTCGAGAGCGAACACATTTCGAAGGTGACGGATCTCGGGCGGCGGGCCGCCGGGCCGACCGATGACCTCAACGACATCGAACCGCAGGTAGGCGGGGGGGGAGCCGTGGTAGCGGTCGCGCAGATAGCGGACGGCCGCGCGGGAGAGATGGCGGCGCTTCGCGGGGCCCACCGCACTGACCGGCGGACCGAAGTCTTCCGACGCGCGGGTCTTCACCTCGACGATGACCAGCGTGTCGCCGTCCCATGCGACGAGGTCGAGCTCGTCACGGCGGCCCACGCGGACGTTTCGGTCCACCACTTTCAGCCCCGCGCGTCTCAGATGGCGTTCCGCAAGGCGCTCACCCCATTCGCCGGGGCGCAGGGATTCGCGGGTGCGGCCCAACCTGCGGAGGAGCCGTCGCCAGGTGTGGGCGAGACCCAACACGAGAGGCGGTCGGGCGCGGCGCGCCGAAGGTTAGGGCAGGCCCGGCTCGACCACTTCGCCGGTGCCGACCCATTCGTCGTACCAGCGGAAATTCCGGACGAACGTCCGGTGCATGAGCTGGCCGCCGATGTTTTCCTTGTAAGGGTCGCGCCAGATCGTCGCAAACGCGCGGTGCCCCGCCAGGCGGGTGACGGATGAACTTCCCGTTTCAGGGTCGGTGAACTGTTGCAACGACTGGCCCGCAATCAGCGCCATGATCAAGTTTTGCCGGATGCCGAGCAGACCGTGCGTGTTGCGGATGAGGCCTTCTCGCGCCAGCCATGACGTGATACGGGGAACCGCCGTGCCGAGCGCGGTAACGTTTCGGATGTCGGACATGTTGATGAAGCCCTGGGGCGGGCGCGCCGCGACAATCGCGCCGGCGATCTCCATGGCTTCAGTGGGACGCAGAGGCACGCGGTCGCCGCTTTGCAGAATGCCCGGAGCCAGCTCCACAGGGCAGTTGTTGAAGGCGGTGGCGAGCACATTTGTGATACGCGTGTTGATGTTCACGAGGCCGTGCCTCGGATAGGGGAACAGCGTGAAGCGGTCCAGCACGGGCAAGAACGCGACGCGGCCGCCCGCAGCCGGAAAGAACGAAATCGTCTGCCAGGGCCGGGTACTGCGAAAGAGCAGGTAGCCGAGCTCTCCAATCGAGTACAGTGGCCCGTTGCTCACATACATCGCCCATTCGCCCTGCTCTTTTTCGGCGCTGCGATTCATTGCGCCGAGCGTGGTCACGTCGGGATCGAACGGGTTGCTGAGCGCGCGGGCCTTGTAGGAATAGGGCCAGTGCGTCGCATTCATGAGCAGCCAGTTGATCCGCGGGTCATTGCACTCCCAGCCGCAATACACGGGCTGCGGCGAATTCACGTTGACCGACAGCCACTCGTCCATTCGGAGGTCCGCAACCACGCCGTTGTTGACCGGCGCCAGCCGATCAAGCACCGTACCGTTCGGCAATGTCAGAGCCCACTCTTCGATCACGAAACGCTCGGGCGGGACCGCGTTGGTTGCCGGGGCGGTCATCGAAAGGTTGATCGGGTGCGTGGTGATCTGTGGAGTCGTCGGATCGCTGGCGGCGACGTTGCCGTCTTTCACCCACCAGTTGGGATTCCAACTGATGTTGATGTTCTGGTTGAAGGTCTTGGGTTCGAAGGTTCCACCCTCCAGCCGGCCGCGGAAACGTAGCTGTAGCGTTGGAGGCGGCGGCGAGGCGATCGAGTTGCTGGTGAACAAGAACGGGAAGAACAGCTCGGTGGTCACGCGAAACCGAAGAGCGATGTTGGGGCCGGCCGCCTGATAAAGGCAGCCGATCTGAAGTTCGTTCAGCATCGGGACCGGCTCAGTGCAAAAGGAGTCGGCGTTGTCTTGGCCGGGACCGATCGAGGAGGCCAGACCGCCCGGCACGTAATCGTCATCCACGTAATCGATGAGGTTTTTGAAGAAAAAGTCCAGCTCGGTGGGGGGGATTAGACCTACGAGGGCGGCCTTGATCTCGGCCGCACGGGCAGCGAGTTCGGGGCCTGTCCCTCGCAGGTCCGTCTGGGGTTTCGCTTCTCGCGTGGTCGCGTCCGCGTACCCTGGCGGAAAATAGGAGAAGGGGAAGAAATTGGTCGCGATGATGTTGGACATCGGTATGGTGCCGTCCCACAGATTTGGCGAACTCAGGGCCGGCCGCATGTCGGCGAGGGTTTCGATGCGGCCGTAGGGTTTGTGACGGGGGTGACCGATGCGTCCGTCATAAAGGAACCGTTCACGGCCTCTCCGCAGTTCGCTGAGGATCGGATTGGTGAGCGCGAGCTCAGTGACATTGGTTCCGAACTGGCGGGTTTGGCTTCGGGCCAGTTCCGGGATGGTGCTGTAGTTGCCGTTCGGATCAAGGAAGCCCGAAACGTCAATGAGCATGTAACAGAATTGGCCGATGACCCTTCCTTCCGGCGTCTTGACGCGAATCCACCGGACGTTGTTGGTTTCATCGCGGGCGCGGCCATCGTTCGGCGGGGGGCCGCCGACGATCGCGGCGGGCGTGAACCACACGCCATATCCCGCCAGCATGTCATTGAGGCCCCCGCCCAGTTTGTCGGGATGGTAGGTGTTCATGCCGGAGTGGATCGTGTACTTCGGCCAGTTGGGCGCGACCCACTGGACCAGTTCGGCGTCGCGGTCGAGGTGGTACAGCGCTTCGGCGAGCCCGTAGTAGGTCATTTCGATGGCGCCGAGGTTGTCACCTGCCATCCGGGCGGCGCGATGCTCGGTGCGCATCGTGGTGGCGAAGCTGATGCCAAAAATCGCGAGCATCGCCATCAGCCCGAGCACGATGACCAGCGCGATGCCGCGGCGCTCGGATGCGATCGGTTTCATGGGCGGGGCCCTCCGAGGATGTTCATGCCGGGGACGTTGTGCGGATAGGCGCGGTGCACATAGCGGCGCGCGTTTCGCTCAAGGTATCGGTCGCGCGCCGTGCCGGAGAGGTTGGCGGCCTTGATCGCGTCATCCTCGTCCAAAAGGTACACCACAATATCGAACCACAGCGGTGGGGGATCGGTCCGTGAATCGTAGGTCTCGCGCCGCACTGGCTGGCCGCCGGCGCCGGGGACGTAGGTGTACACATTAAACCGCGCGACATGTTCGGCCACCACGTTCGTGATGCCGACCGTGAACGTTTCGGCCCAGGCGGGATCGCTGTACGCTCGGAAGCTCGTCCAGGACTCATCCTCGGTAATCAATCGGATTAACAGGAATCCGATGGGGGGATTGGTCGGCGGGCGAAACAACGCATACCGCGTCTGCTGGATGTCGCGGTACGGGCGGGACGCATTGAGGCTAGGAAACCACTTGTTTTCGGCGCGGTGATCGAAGGACGTGAAGGTGACGGTGTGGCTGTTGTTGCCATACAGGTCTTGCGCTCCGTAGGCGACGCGCATGTGCAGCACGGGGTCCACCATCGCCATCGTGAGCTGGCGCCCGATCAGTTCGAGTGCGGCGCGAGCGTTGACGTCCTGTTCGACGCGCCGATTGCCGATCTTCCACATCTGGACGCTATCGGCGAACAGGCGCGCGGCCATCAGCACGATGATCGACAGGATCGCCATCGCGGACAGCACCTCGATGAGGCTGAACCCTGCGCGCCGCGGCGGTTTCATCGGCGGTCTCCTACGGCATTCGAATGTTGTAGATCTCGGTCATGTACACACGGGCGAGGTTGGGATCGGTGGATCCGTAGCGCCCGGGCCACAGATATAGGATGAAGCGTTTCAGGAAGCCGGGCACGCGGTCCTCAATGACGAGGCGATACCGCATCGCGTGGTCGATCGTCTCGCCCGTGCCGCCGGTGGCCGCCGGAATGTTAACGGCCAACACGAGCTCGCGAACGGTACCATCGGGAACAATTTCAGAGGTGGTGCTGCTTCCCGTCCAGATGCCGGCCTCATGGCCGGGCACGCGCAGGCGCAGCGAGGAGTTGATCGAGTTCCAGGCTTGCGTGACGGCCACTGCCCGGTAGCTCCGCAGGATGAATTCGCCGACCAGGCCGGCCTGGGTTTCGAAGCTGGCCATCTGACCTTCGGCCAGCCCGTGGGGAAACAGCGCGAAGGCGCCCAGCACGCCGATCGAGATGACGAGGAGCGCGAGCGAGATCTCGATCAACGTGAACCCGCGCCGGGCGGCACGTGGATGTCGGGTGCTCATGGGGTGGGCGGCAGCTCCGTGATTTTCGTTCGGCCAGTGAGAGGACGGATCTCGATCATGTACGCGGGCGCGTTGGGCTGCTTGAAGTAGTCGAGCAGCTCCGAGGTGGTTGGATTGAAGCGGATCGTACCCTCCGTGACGATGATGGCCGGGTCCGTTATGGTATCGGGTTGGTGGAGGCGGCCGTTCGGATGGAAGCGCATGCACGCGACGAGCTGGTCCACCTGGTTCGAGGCCTCCACGGGAAAGGGAATGCCGGAGACGTTGTTCGTGTGGCTGCGGTCGAACACATTGAGCACCCGCGGATAGGCGGGCGGCTGGCGATCCCGATCGAACACGATCCCGCGGGGCAGGTGGTACCACTTCGCGAGCATGCGGCTCCACCGCGCGGTGGTGCAAAGGAACATCGCCGAGTAGCGGGTCGCGCCGAGATTCGTGACCGCGGAGAAATCAACCCGGTCATCGGGGAAGACGACGAAGCAGAACGTCCGGTCGGTGATCGAGTACTGCCGGGCTAGCGCGAGGGAGGATTTGATCGTCATCAACGCGGCGCGCATTTTCGCTCCGCGGCCGATGCCTTCAAACGCGACGACCGTGATGGCGAGCATCATGCCCATGATCCCCACCACGACGAGCAATTCGACGAGCGTGAAGGCTCGACGAATCCTCGCTCGTCGTCGGGAGGGCATCCGGGCTAGCCAGCGCCGCAGGGACGTCGTTGCCATGGCTCAGCCTCCCCACGAGCGCACGTCATCCGCGCGGTTGGTGGGCGTGGTGTCGGAACGATCCGGACCTTTCGACCACACGACTACGCTGCGGCCGAAGATCGTTCCGTACACGCCGGCGGAGATCTGCCGGTCGTTGTTGAAGTCGGCGAAGATCCGGAATTCTTGATCCCAGGGATCCAGGAATCGTCCGTCGCTGGACAACGCCTTGTCCGGCAGATCCATGAAGGGCAGCCCCTTGGGGTTCCACTGCGCGTCGAGTCCACGGAGGATCCGCCAAAGCGAAATGTACTCGGCACCGGTGTATTCGCGGTCGGCCGAGCCACTGGTCTGCAGCGGGAAACGGCCGTACTCGTTTTGGTAGGCATTCATGGCGGCTTCGATCGCGGCGACCGACCGGGCGGCCTCGTTGCGTTCGGCGGCGAGCCGGGCGCTGCGGATGGTCGGGTAGAGGAGGGCGACTAGAATCCCGATGATGCCCATGACGATCAGCATTTCCACGAGCGTGAACGCGGGCGCGGCCCGGCGCAGTGCCGAATCTCCACCGACGAGTTGGTAAGGTGCGGACTTCAGTGGCTGGCTCGTCCTCATGTCGCCGTTCGAGGGTGCGTCGGATTCCGTCGCACCGCTCTCTATGGGCATTATCGGCCCGTACGAGGGGAATGCAAGCGGGATGGTCCAATCGCGAACCGATCATGGTGTGGGGGGGGCGCAGCGCGCCGGTTCTTCGGAGGTGTTGGCCCTCCCTCCATCGGGATGGGCGCCGGTGCGCGGGATACCGATCGGAGGGCTGGAGGTCGGCGCGGTTGGCGTGCGGGCTCACCTGGGAGCACCATGCGTGGCATGCGAATTACGGTTGAACGGATCACGAATTTATTCTGGCTGTGGACCGTGCTCGGTGTGGCGTGGGCGTGGGTGCGCCCTTCCCACTTTACGTGGTTTCTCCCGTACATTGCGCCGGGACTGGCGGTGATCATGCTCGGTATGGGGATCACGCTGACGTTTGAAGAGTTCCGGCAGGTGGTTCGGCGACCGTGGGCGGTGGGGAGCGGCGTGTTGGCGCAATACTTGATTATGCCATGGTGCGGCTGGATGGTGGCCAAGCTGGCGCGGTTGCCGGACGGTCTTGCGGCGGGGCTGATCCTGGTGGCGTGCTGCCCGGGCGGGACCGCGAGCAATGTGATCACCCACATCGCGGGTGCGGACGTCTGCCTAAGCGTGCTGATGACGATGTGTTCGACGCTGCTCGCGGTCGTGATGACGCCGTGGCTCACGGGGTGGCTCGCAGGGCACTATGTGGCGGTGAATCGAATCGGCCTGTTTCGGGACACCGCCGTTGTGGTGTTGTTGCCGGTGGTGGCGGGGATTCTGATCAATCAACGTGCGGGGGCGCGCCTCAAAACGGTTCAGCGGATTTCGCCGCTTGTGTCGGTGGCGGGGATCGTGCTGATCGTCGGCGGCATTGCCGGGGCGCAGAAGCCGGTGATTCTGGAGAGCGGATTTCGACTGGTCGGCGCGGTGGCCTGGATGCACGGGTTCGGGTTCGCGTTGGGATACGGGCTCGCCCGATGGTTCGGTCACCCGGTGACGTGGCGACGGACGATCAGCATCGAGGTGGGCATGCAGAACTCGGGCCTAGCCTCGGCGCTGGCGCGGAATCTGCCGCACCCGGCCGCCGCGGCGCCGGCCGCGATTTCGGCGTTCTGCCACTGTGTGATCGGGGCGGCGCTGGCGGCTTGGTGGCGATTGCATCGCCCCCTCCCGCTGCGGCAGGATCCCGGGTGTCGGCCGAGTTCGGACGAGCGGCCGGACAGGAGAGTGGGTCCATGAGCGATCGGACGGCAGGATCGAGACGGATCATGGGCGGCGTCGCCGCGCTGGTTGCCACCACGGGGATGGCGCTGGTCATCGCGCGTGCGGAGGCGCCGCCACGTGCGGGTACGGCGTCGTTGAGCGCGGACGAGGCGAAGGAGGGCTTCGTGCTGCTGTTCAACGGGCGCGATCTGGACGGCTGGCTGGCGGAGGGCAGCGGGTACGAGGTGCGCGACGGTCTGCTGATCTGCCCGAAGGGGCGGGGAAAGAATCTGTTCCATTCGCGCGAGTTTTCCGATTTCGTGCTCCGATTTGAGTTCCGGCTCGATCGGGGCGCGAATAACGGGCTGGCCATTCGCGCGCCGGCGATGGGGAAGCCATCCTACGACGGGATGGAAATTCAGATCATTGACGACGACAACTACCTGGAGGTCCACAACTATCGGCTGCAGCCTTGGCAGAAGCACGGCTCGATTTACGGGGTGGTCCCGGCAACTCCCGGCGCCCTGCGGGGGCCCGGGGAGTGGAACGAGCAGGAAGTGCGAGCGGTGGGCAGCCGGATCACCGTCGTGCTGAACGGGCGCACGATCCTTGACACGGATCTTTCGACGTTGACGGAGACGGCCGACGGGAAGGGGCTGGACGAGCATCCGGGGGTGCGGCGTCGCTCGGGTCGGATCGGGTTTTTGGGTCATGGCGACGAGGTCGCGTTCCGGAACATCCGGATTCGAGATTTGTCCGCGGCGGCTGGCGGTGCGACGAATGCGCCGGCGGCCCCGTGAGGGGTGAAGGTGGGGTTGCTTGCCCGCGGCGGCGGCGGGACCTACCATCGGGTCTCGCCGACGTGAGAACGGTTCCTTGTTCGTTGCGGTTCTGTTGCGGTGCGGGCGTGCTTGTGCTCGGACTCCTCTGTGCGGGTTGCCGCGGTCGGGGGGAGGCGGAGTTCGACCTTGGACGGCGGGAGTTGGAGCGCGGGCGGCCGGTTCGCGCGCGGGACCTGCTGGACCGTTCCATTCAGGCGCGGCCGGGTCATCCGACCAATGCGGTGGCCTTCAATCTTCTGGGGCTCGCGTGCCACGCGCTCGGGGATATGGGCGCGGCTGCGCGCGCGTTTGAGGAAAGCCGTCGGCTCCAGCCGAGCTTTGCAGCGCCCTGGTACAATCTCGGGTGTTTGTACCGTCAGGCTCGCCAGTACGACCGAGCGATCGAGTTGTTCGCGGAGGCTGCGCGGCTGGCGCCGGAGGATCCGCGGCCGCTCGAAATGATCGCACGGATCCACGCCGACCATCGGCAGTGGAATGATGCGGCGGCGCGATGGAGGGCGGCGTTCGAACGGGCGCCGAACTCGCCGCGGATTCTCAGCTCGCTCGCCGAGGTCGAACTTCATCGGCGCGGGCCGGCCGCCGCGGTTCAGTTTTTGTTGAAGGCGCTCGAGCAGGACCGGCGCTACGCGCCCGCGCTCTACAACCTGTATGTGATCCATGCCTATGCGCTCGGCGACGCGGCGGCGGCGGAGCCGTATGCGCAGCAGTTCCTCGAGATCGCGCCCGCGGAAGACCCTCGCGCGGTGGGGGTGCGGGCCTGGCTCGAGGCGCGGCGGGGTACGGGCCGATTCGCGGTGCGTGGGCCCACCGGTACCGCGATGCCCGCCGTGGCGCGCGCTCCGGGGTCCTCAACGACCGCCGGTGGGCTGGCCGCGGCGGCCGTGACGACCGCGGCGCCCGCCGCGCCAGTCGCACCCGGCGGCGGCGCCCGGCACCCGGCCGATTTGGTCGATGCCGCCCGGCGTCTCGCGGAGCGCGGGCGCACCGCCGAAGCGGTGGAGCGATGCCTTGAGGCCGCCCAGCGCGCGCGCGACACCGGCGACGCGGCGGCGGAGGAGACCGCGCTGCGGATCGCGGTGCAATTGGGGCCGGAGGAGGCCGCGGCGCACATGGCGCTGGCCCGATGGCTCGAGGCACGCGCGGACATCACCGGCGCCCGCGCGGCCTACGCGAAGGCGGCGGAGGTCAATCCCTCGCTCGCCGACGCTCACCGCGGCCTCGCGCGCATGGCGCTGGCCGGCAATGGGGACGAGGTGGACGCGGCCGTTCTCTCGCTGCGTCGCGCACTCGAGATTGACCCGGACGACATCGAGTCGCGATGGACGCTCGCGCGGCTGTACGACGAACACCTGAACCGTCCGGCCGATGCGCGGCGTGAGTACGAGCAGTTCGTTCGGCGGGCCTCCAGCGACCCGCGGTCGCTGACGGCGACCGAGCGGTTGCGGGTTCTCGCGTCGCCGGCGCCGGTTCCGGTTTTGCCGCCCGTCACGGCGGCGCCCCCTCCGTCCGCCGCAGCGCCGCCGGCTTTGCGAACGGCCGATCCCGCGGTGCCGCCGCCGATGGGGCGCGAGCTACCCCTGCGCCCCTCGGAGCGACGCGATCTGCGCGCGGCGGTCGAGGCGTTCAACCGCGCGCGCACCCTGCAACAGCGCCGCGACTTCGCTCGGGCGGCCCAGGAGTATGTGCGAGCGCTCGAGCTCGATTCCCAGTACATGCTGGCCTACTACAATCTCGGCGACGTGTACTACCAACGCGGCGAACTGGACCTGGCGCGCGAGGCCTATCGCCGCGCGCTGCTGCTGGATCCGGACTACAGTCCCGCGCGGTACAACCTCGCTCTTGTGCTCGACGCGCTCGGCGAAACCGCGACCGCGCGAGAGCAGCTCTCGCAGTTGCTCGCGCGCGAATCGAACTACGCCGCCGCGTACTATCTGCTGGGCGTGATCCTGAGTCGCGATCCGGCGACGATGAACGACGCGGCGCGCGCGCTGCGGAAATTCCTTGAACTGGCACCCGACGATCCGAACGCTGAGCGGGTGCGTCAGTGGTTGAACCAGCGCGCCGGACGTTGACATCGAGGCCGCGGCGCGTCGTACGTTGGTCGTTGGAGTGGCTCGCGTCGTGCGAGAATGTGCAACCGGCCGGTCGTGGTTGGGCTGCGCGGAGCGCCGGCACGGTGGCGTGCCGACAAGGTGGAGCGGAGCGCGCGACGTGCCGGTGGTGCGGTGGACGGCCATCCGGCGGCCGAGAACGCGCACCGCGGCGCTCGGTTGCAGTCCACGAGGTCTTCGGCACATCCACTCGCCATGCGGCCGGCGGCGGCGAGCCTAACGACGAGCCCACATCTCCAATGCTGGGAGGCTCCGTCTCGGCGGCTGTCCAAGGGTGGGAGAGTCCGCCGCTTCGTGGGGGCTGTGCAACGCGCGCACGCCGACCGCGAGGGCGCGGTGGTTCTCGGACGGCGCGCGGTTTGTTGCGCGTTGGCTCCGGTCGACCGCTCGGCCGATGCGCTCTGGGCGCAAGTTCGGTGGATTCGGAGGAGCAGTGGCGGAGGGCTAGGGCTGTTTCGCCCACTCGCTCTCGGGGTAGCGCTCGCGAAGCTCGGCGCGGAGGCGGGCGGCTTCGTTCGTCTCGCCGGTCGAGGCGAGAATCGTGGCCGCTCGGTGGAGCGACTCGGGCGAGAGGGTGGGATGATCGTAGAGAATGGCGACGCTCAGGTAAAAGCGAGCGGCCGTCGCGCTGTCCGTTCGTGCCTCGGCGATCTGGCCGAGCAAGTGGAGGGCGCGCGCTTTGAACTCGGCAAGGCGGTCGTCGCCGGCCAGTTCGGCCGCTCGCCGGGCGGCGTCCTCTGCCGCGTCCAGGCTGCCGTCGGCGAGCTTGAGGCGGGCGATCGCGAGGAGCGCGTCGACCCGCGCCCGCGTCACGGCGGTGCCGCGGTCGGCCTGTTCGTATGCCGCGAGAGCGCCGGCCCGGTCGCCGAGACCCTCGCGGGCGCGACCGAGCAGGTGGGAGCCGATCTGACGCCACGCCTCATCCTGAGCGGTGGCGAGCAGCGCTTCGGCGGCCACCAGCGCGTTGGAGTAGGAACGATGCTCGATGCGGTGTTGGGCGAGCCACTCGATCAATTCGGGAGGCATTTCGGCGCGTGCGGGGGTGACCAACAGTTCCTGCCAAAGGTCAGCGGCTTCAGCCTCGCGGCCCAGTTGTTGGAGGCTGCGCGCGAGCAGGAAACGGGCGCGGCGCCGGAGCTCTGGCGGAGGATCGAGCTCGAGAACCCGCCGTAGGTGCGATTCGGCCTCGGCGCTCTCGTTGGTGCGGTCGGCGAGCACGGCGAGCCAGTAGTGGGCTTCGGCGGCGCGCTCGGTGGTCGGGAATCGGCGCAGCAGCGTTTGCAGCGAGACCGTCGCGGCGGGGGCGCGTTGGAGGCGCATTTCCGCAAGACCCTTTTGAAAGAGCGCCTCCTCGGCGTGGGGGGAGTTGGTCCAGGTGCGTTCGAGCCGGCCCCAGTCGGCGACGGCCTCCTCCCATCGATCGTCCGCCGCATGGGCGAAACCGGAGGTCAGCAGCGCGGCGGGCGCCATGGGGTGCTCTGGATGGCGGGCGACCATCGCGCGCAGCAGGTCGGAGGCTTCGGCCCGGGCGCCGCGCTCGACCAGCAAGGCTCCGAGTTTGTACATCGCCTCCGGCGCGCGGGGCGAGCGGGGAGCGGCCTCGATGACGCGCCGGTAGTGTTGGATCGCGGCATCCGGGGAGCCCGTCTGCGCGTACGACTCGGCGAGCATCCAATCGACGTCCGCGCGCAGTTCGGGGGACCAATCCGGCCGGTCGAGGCGGCGGATCACCTCGGCGAAGCGCCGCTGGCGGAACAGGGTCAGTGCGCTCTCGTAGCGGGCGGCGGGAGCGAGGCGGCTCTCGGGGAAACGGCGCACCAGCGCATCATAGGCGTCCACGGCGCGCTCGCTATCGAGCAGCGCGCGCCGGGCGTTGGCCAGCAGGTATAACCACTCATCGGTTTCGCCGCGCGCCGCGATCTGGCGTTCTGCGAGCGCGAGCGCGTCGGCGGGGCGGCCGATACGGTAGAGCGACCAAGCGGCTGGCAGCGCGGCCTCGACCGCGCGCGGATGATCGGGGTAGTCCTGAAGCAGGCGGCCGTAAGCGTCGGCCGCGGCGGCGAAGTTCGTGGCGGCATAGGCGGCGTTGCCCAGCCGCTGCCAGACCTCGGCGGCGAGGTTCGAGGAGGTCGCATGGTCCGCGGCGGTGCGGTACAGCGCGGCGATCTCCTCGAAGGGCGCCGCCGCCTGTTCGCGGAGGTCGGCCAGCTCCAGCGCCGCGAGCGGATGGAACGGCGTGTTCGCGAATTGGTGGAGGACCGTGCGAAGCTCCGACTCCGCGTCGGCGAGGCCGTTCGTCATGCGCGCGGCGACCGCCAGAAAGTATCGCGCGCCGGCCTCGATCTCGGGGGGCGGGGCGCGTCCGATGAGTTCGCGGAGCATCCGGGCGGCCTCGGCCGGCTGCCGGGCTCCGAGGAATAACTCGGCACGGCGCAGGTCCGCCCGTGCGCGGAAGGGGCTGTTGGGGTGCTCATGGATGACTCGGCGGTAAAACAGATCGGCGGCCGCGACGTTGCCTCGCTCGCGGTAGCACTCGGCGACGCGATACAAGACCTGGTCGAGCGCAGGGTAGTCGGGAGCGGCGCGCAGAATCGCCATGTACTCCCGCAGCGCGAGGTCGTGGAGCCCGCGCGCGTAGAGACCGTCGGCGAACTGTTGCTGCTCTTCCAGCGTGGCGCCGCGCAGGCCAGTGGCCACCAGCCCGAGGCACAGCGCGAGCGTCGCCGGAACGAAGCTCGAGAGCGGGTGCTTCACGAGGAGGGCGGCAGCGTGGCGAAGGAGATGTTCCAGATGTCGGCTTGCCGGCACAGATCGAGCACGCGGATGATCTGCTCGTACGGGGTGGCGCGGTCGGCGCGAAGCACGACCGGCTGGCCCGGATAGAGCTTGGCGAGGCGCTCGAGCATCGTGGTGAGTTCCGTGTCGGTGTACGGCTTCGCGTTCACGATCACGCGGCCGTCGGCAGTGATGTTGAGCGTGATCTCGCCCGGCAGCCGGCGCGACGTCTCGCCCGTGCGGGCGGTTGGCAGCGTCAGCGGCACGTCAGTCTCCCACTGCGCGAAGAGTTGGCTGGTCATAAAAAAGCACAGCAGCAGGAACACAACGTCAATCATCGGCGCCAGTTGGAAGCCGATCGGCTCAGGGCGCAGTTTGGCGCGGAAGTTCATCGCGCCCTCACGTTGGCGGTGAGGATGGCCAGCAAATCGGCGGCGGCGGTCTCTAGCTGCGCGGTGAGTTTCGCCGCGCGGCCGCGGAAATAGGAGTAGAAGGCCATCGCAGGGATGCCCACGATCAGTCCAGCGGCCGTGGTGATGAGCGCCTGCGCGACGCCGGCGGCGAGCGTCATCGGGCGGGCCCGGGCTAAGTCGAGGGCGACGGCATTGAACGCCTGCAGCATACCGATCACTGTGCCGAGGAGGCCGACCATCGGCGAGATCACGGCAATGTCGTGGAGGTACTGCGTGGAGTTCTGCAGGAGGGCGGCCTGCCGGCTGCCCTCGCCTTCGATGACCTCCTTCAGCATGGCGGGATTGCCGACCTCGTTGCGTTGCAACCAGGTCAGCGCGGTCTCTCCGATCGCGGCCAGCGCCGAACGGCTGCGGCGGCAGGCGAGTCGCGCCTCCTCGCGGCGGCCTGCGCCCAGCATCTCGCGAAGGTCGTGCAGCAGATCCGCTGGGGCGACCGCACCGGGCCGAAGCGTCGCGGCGAGGTAGAGGATCGAGGCCAGCGCGGCCACCGAGAGCGCCCCCAGCACGTACATCAACGAGCCGCCCGCCTTGAGAATCTCCTGCAGCGTCATCATATGGGTGCCCGCCTCGGCGGTCCCCGCTTCGTTGGCCAGGGCAACGGCGGGCAGGGCCAGGGCGGCCAACCCTGCGACCCGATCGAGCGAAACGATTCGTTTCATGCCGGATGCTCCATCCCAGCGGCCTTGCGTTCGTGCGGCCGCGGACAATACGGCCACATTCTAGAGGGCGCGGCGGAAAACTCCAACTTGTCCGGACGACGCGACCGGGCGGCGGGCGAGGCCCGCTCGGCCGCCCCAGTTGAGCGGGCAGGCCGATGCCGTCATCGGGATGACCGATCGCGTCGCGCCGCATCGACACACGGGCCCGAGATCGCACAGTTGTCGTGCGGTTGCCCTCACGGCCGCCACGGGCCGAGGCGCATGCGGAGGATCAGAACTGCGAGAGGTAACGCAGATCGTTCTCGTAGAGCAGGCGGATGTCGGGAATTCCAAATAGGACCATGGCGATCCGTTCGATACCCATGCCGAACGCATAGCCGGTGACCGCCTCGGGATCGTAACCGACGGCGCGGAAGACATTCGGATGGACCATGCCCGCGCCGGCGATTTCGATCCATCCGCTCTGTTTGCACACGCGACAGCCCGCGCCGCGGCAGACGTGGCACGAAAAATCGACTTCGACGCTCGGTTCGGTGAAGGGGAAAAAATGCGGACGGAACCGCACCCGGACCTCCGGCCCCATCAGTTCGCGCGCGAAGTACGAAAGATCGCCCTTCAGATCTGCCAGCGACACCGAGCGGTCCACGTACAGTCCCTCGATCTGGTGAAAGTTGGCGCTATGGGTGGCGTCGGGCGTGTCTCGCCGGTAGCAGCGCCCTGGGGCGACGATCCGGACCGGCGGCGAGCGGGACATCATGTAACGGACTTGCACGGGGGAGGTGTGACATCGCAGGAGGTCCCCATTCTCGAGATAAAAGGTGTCCTGCGGGTCGCGGGATGGGTGGTCGGGAGGGGTGTTCAGCGCGTCGAAGTTGTTGTGGACCGTTTCGACGTCCGGGCCTGTGGCAACCGTGAAGCCGAGGGAACGGAAAATCCGGACTGACCGCTCAATGATCTGGGTGACGGGATGGAGGCGTCCGACGCCGCGCCATTCGCCCGGCAGCGTCCAGTCGATGTCCGCGCGGGCGCGTGACACCTCGGCCTCGTCCAGCTCACGTTTCCGGTCGGACAGGGCGCGGGCGAGGGTTTCTTTCAGAGAATTCACCGCCTGACCAAACGCGCGACGTTGCTCGGGCGGCAGCTCCCGCAGCCGCTCCATCAGGGACGGGACAACTCCCTTGCGGCCGAGGTAACGAATCCGCAACACTTCGAGCGCGGTGGCGTCCGGGGCGGCGGACATCTCGGCCGCCGCCGTTTTCGACAGCTCCGCGATGTGCTCCAGCGTCGCCAGCCGTGGCGGGCCAGAGGAAACGGATTCGGAGGATCCGCTCACGTGTCGGCAGGATCACAGACCGAGCGCGCGGCGGCGGGCATCGACGAAAGCCTCCCACTCCTGCCGCTGACGCGCCTGATACAGTTCCGCGCGGACGGCGTCCCGCGCCTGTTCGAAGGTCATCGGCCCGCTCTTGCGGTAGGCGACCCGATGGACGAGCCAGACGCTCTCCTGAACACCGAACACTCGGGATTCGCCGTCCTTCAGCGCCGCGAGCGCCTTCCAGACCTCTGGTACGATGTCGCGCTCGGTGATCCACACCTCGCCGGCGGCGGGCGGGAGGAGAGGGCGCGCACCCGCGGCCGTCAAGCGATCGGCGTCGGGGGTGCCGGTGCCGGCGGCGGCCCGGAGCGCGGCGACCGCGTTGGTGTTCGTGTTCTCGGCCGCAAAGATCACGAGGCGGTATGCTTCGGGCATGACCCAGCGATCCTTCTCCTTGCGGTAGGCCGCCTGAATCTCGGCGTCGGTGGGCTGCGGAACCTTGCGCATCACATCCTGCTGGAGCGCCTGAATCAGAATCTGATAGCGGGCCTGCATCAATGCGCGTTGGACGTCGAGGCGTTCCTGAAGGCCGCGACGGGCGGCTTCCTGAACGAGTTCCTGCTCGATGACGCCAATGACATAATTGCGTTGCAGGTCCGGGCTCTGGGCGAGCACGTTGATGGTCTGGTTGGCCACCGCGCCGCGCAACAACTCCGCCGCGACCGTCTGATCCACCACGTGCATCAATTGGTTGGTGCTGGCCGGCTGCTGCGCCGATGCCGCCACGGCCGCCACCGAGATGATTGCTGCGAACGTTCGCATGGTTCTGAGTACTCCCACATTCCGGACACCTAGCCCGGTCCGCCGATAATTTGCCGCCGATGAGGCGGTTTGTCGAGCGGAAGAACACCGATGGTCCTCTGTACGGGCAAGGCGATTCGTCGTGGCGTTCGTGCGGGATGCGAGGGGTGTGTGGCCGACGCCCGTTCTCAAACCTTGCCTTGGACGAGGCTTTGGCTCGTGTCACCGCCAGATCTAGTGCCGGGGGCTGGGTTGCAATCTGTCGGCCGTCGGTCTGCGGTCTGGAGGGCGTGCGCGGTCCAGCCATTGGGCGGGTAGCGAGGCGAGCCATCCAAGAATTGGCGACATGAGTTGGGGGTTCTGGGCTCGCCAAATCTGACGCGTCCCACGATTGAGAGGGCGGCGGCCCGACTCACTCGCGGCCGCTGAGCCGGTTCGGAACGCCGCCCGTCCACGGGCAGGACGTTGACGCCGTGACGCCGTCAGGGCGGGGTGACGTCGCGGACGCGATAGAAGCGCTGGCGGTGCACCGTGGTCTCGTAGAACTCGACACTATCGCCCTCCGCCACGAACGAGGCGCTCCAGGGCAGCCAATTCGGCGGGGAAAGCGAATCGGTGTATTCGATCTGATACCTGCGTCCGGCCACTGTTCCAAACCGGAACCCGGCCGTCATTCCCGGGGGTAGCGAACCGGCGGCCGAAGGACCGATCTCCGGCCGTGGTACTACGACGATGAAGACCTCTCGTTCATGCGACAGCGGCGGCGATCCCGAGTCGGTCACGCGGATGATCATGCGCAGCGACTCGATGCCACCGATCGCGGGTGCCGTCCACGTGAATTCGCCGGTGGTGGGGTTGAGCTGCGAACCGGCCGGCGCCTCCAGCGCTTCGTAGGTCAGCGACTGCGCGGGCACGTCGTCATCGTCCGCTGCGACGACGAACCGAAGCTGTGACCCGCGGAAGACGGTTTGGACGGGGATTGGCCGCAGCCGCGGCGGAGTGTTCGTGCTGGGCGCTGGGTTGGGCGCGCCGGGTGTGGGCTGGGGCAGGCGGCCGACGACCGGCCCTCCGTCGGGATACCGGCCCTCAGTGACGTCGGTGACCTGCGGCCCGAAGGTGAGCGCGTCCACCAACCGTCCGGAAGCGTCATAGAGCCCGATGGCCTCACCATTCTTGTTGAGCGCGAAGCCCGCGTGCAGATCAGCGCGCACGGCGAGGTTGTTCTGGCTGGGTTCGTTGTCGGCCCACACGAGGAGGAAGCCGCGCGGAGGCACCGAAAAGCCCGCGGGGATTCGGTACTTCGTCGGATTGGAGAGGTCATCGGTGAGGTAGGCGCCACCGAGGTCCATCGGGTCGTCGGTGGGGTTGTAGAGTTCGAACCAGTCTTCGAACTGGCCGTCGGCCGGGTCGGCGAGCACGGCGACGTTGTCGGCGAGCCATTCGTTGACGAAGAGCTGAAGGGGTGGGGCGGTGCCGTCATTGGGGGCGCCGGGTGTAGGCTGCCGCAACAGCTTCCGCGCGATGGGGTCGCCATCGGGCCAGGAGCCGTAGGAACGGTCGGCTGGCAGGCCCGCCCACCGGATGTGGTCGGCGGTGGCGATGCGGTTGGAGCCGCTCCAGACCAACGCGACGATGCCGGTTGCCCCGCCGATACGGAACGAGGCATGCGGCTCGGCGGGGGACGACTGCTGAGGATGACCATCGAGCCAGACCACGAGGAATCCGCCGCCGGGGATGACGCTGGTGGCCGGCAGGGCCCACTTGATTGGCGTGGAGGGGTCGTCGGTCAGGTACCAACCCGCGAGGGACATCGGATGGGGAGTCGGGTTATACAGCTCGATCCAGGGGTCACGTTGCCCCGCCGAGTCCGCGGCGCCGGTGAGGTTGGAGACCACGAGCTCGTTGATCCACAGATCGGGGATTTGTGCCAGCGTTCGCGCGATGGAATTGGTCGTGCCCGGGGTGGCTGCCGCCATCGAGCGGGGGCGAGCGATCAATTCCATCCCGAACGCCACGTCTGAGCTATTCGTGCTGTTCTGGTGGACTTGAACGGCCACGACGTTGGTCCCGGCCACGAGCAGGTCGGCGGGTAGTTCGTAAGGACCTTCGATGCTCGCATCGGCCACCACGCGCGCGGCGAGCGATGTCCAGCTCACGGGCCCCTCAGGCATACCGATGCGGATGGCCTCGGTGCCGTTGAGATAGACCACGGCGCCGTCGTCGAGCACGAACGAAGCGTCGAGCGTCACATCGTTGGGATTACCGTCGAACAAAAAGGTGCTGCGGAAGAAGTACGCGCAGATGCGTCCGCCCGCGCTATTGGTGAGCGGTATCCACGTATTCGTTGGGGCGGGCAGCGGGGCGGATTCGTTATAGAGGAGGGCGCGGCCGGCCGGCCAGCCGTCGGCGTTGAACACCGGCGAGGCCCAGTCGGGGCCGGGGTTGGTGCCGCCGATGTTGTAGCGCCAGAGGTTGGTCATGGCGATCAACACCTGTGACGGCGCCGAGGCGGTGCTGCCGAGCGTGGCGCCCCAGTTGCCGGAACGGCGGTTGTCGAGCGCGGGGTGAAGCAGTTGGAGCGAAGCGCCCTGCCCGGCCGCTTCGGGCGGCCACGGGAGGCGGGGCTCGTAGGCGACCTGATCCACGATCACGTCGTCGGCGGGCGTTGGTCCGGGCCGGATCAGAGTGAGCGTTTCGCCGGCGTCGGCGAGACCGCCGGGGTACTCTGCGGCGACAGGGATCGAGGAGCCGTAGGCCTCGGCGAACTTGAGGCGGTTGGCTGCGAACACGGCAAAGCCGCCGGGGGGCACCACCGTGCCGTCCGGGATCGTGAGCCCGACGCCGTTCAGCACCCAGCGCGACAGGTCGAACCACGTCGAGGTCGAGGCATTGTGCAGTTCTACAAACGCCGCGCCGGGCGTCGTAGGTTGGTACATGATCTCGTTGATCACGACATGGCCCGGCGCGGGCTCCGAGGCCGCGCCGGAGACGATCGTGACCTCGACCGGGGCGTTGGTGATTGGCGCGCCGCGGACGTCCACCGCGTGGACGCGCAATGCGTTTGTGCCGGCCGCCAGCGGCACGAGTACGCGCCACTGGTTCAGAGAGAGCCACGCGGGTGTGTACTGGATATCGTTGATCGTGATGCGGTCGGCCTCGACCGGGGCTGTGCCGGTCACTTCGAGGTAGTTTGCGTTCGTGACCAGCAGCGAGGGAAGTCCGACGGTGAAGGGCGACTGGACGTCCGCGAGCTGCTGGAGAACGTAGTTTCGGCGGTCCCGGACGAAGGTCAGCAGGCTGCTGTACGCACCTGGCGCGGCCCCGTTGCTGACGAGCACGGCGTACCGCATCTGCATTTGGGGCTCGAGAGCTTCGACGCGGAACGGGCCGTCCAGCAGTTCTTTGACCGATGCCCAGAAGATGCGCTGGAACGGCGGATAGCTCTTCAGGCGGGCCATCACGGCGTCGTTTTCGTTGCCGAAGAGCGGTTCGTTTGTGCTGCTGGCCGCGAAAATGAAGTCAATATCCCACATCAACAGTTGCCATGGGCTCTGAGCGGGCTTGTAGGCGTACATGTTCTTGCCCCGCTGGAAGCCGTAGGAGTCGTAGTTGCGGAAGACTCGCTCGAAGGCGAACACGCGCATCCACTCGCGCAGATCAAGCGTGGCCGGCACCAGCACCTCATAGGGTTGGGGTGAGGTGGCATTGACCGCGTCGACGAGTTTGAACAGTTCGGTGTAATCGTTCGCGCTGCCGCGCACGGAACGCGGCCGCCAGTTCCAGCGATATCGAGCGGTTTTCCGAACGCCGCCGGTGGTTCGAAAATCGCCGAGGGTGGCGTTGATGTTGGAGAAGTTGGTGCCGTCGTCCTGGAACTCGAACCAGTCCTCGACCTTATGGAGGGGACCGCGGTCGTCGTTGGGATAGAATTCTTCGATCACATCGCCGGCAGGCTGTTGCGAGTCCTCCAACAGCGGCGTGCGGCGCACCGCATTCACGAAAAAATGATGGTATCGGCGATGCAGGTACGGAACTCCGAGCTGTTCGGCCGCCCAATAACCGACCTGTTGGCGCACGCGAGTGCCGTCATCGGTGACCATCTGGAGGACGAAGTCGGTGGCGTTGAGCAACCGGTTGTCCTTCGGCATCTCGAGCGAGTAATCGCACCATGCGCTGCCGGTCGGGCCGTTGAAATTGCGGGCGTGGAACGGACTACCGCTATACATGCAACGCATGTCGTGGATCACACGCTCGCCGTTGTATACAAACGTGCCCCAGAGCGGGTGGTTACTGTTCTTATCGCGGAGCGTCCATTCCTGCCGGATGGCCTCGGTGATCCAGAGGTGGTACGTCGCGAAGGTGCCGGGCGCGTTGGTGGCGCCCCAGAGGATGAGGCCTTCGATCTTCGGCGCGGCGGAGGGGAACCGAGCGACGGCTGGCGGAGAGCCCGCGTCCTCGGCTTCGATCCAGAAGGCCGTGAGGCCGGGGGCCGAAGGAGGAGGAATGCGGCCCACGAAAAAGCCTCCGCGGCGCGGTTCCATCGGTACGGTCGTGGTGGGCAAAAGAGGGTCGCGCCGGTACGTCAGCCGCGGCAGAAACGTGCCGTCGGGATCATCCACCTGCGCCCAGACCTCTACGGGCTGGTTGAGGGCGGGCAGGATGGGGAAGTGGGTGACGTTCCAGATCTGAGGGGGTGCGTTCGTCGCAAGCCGGCTATTCGGGCGGCCCGGGGTGCCCAACACGCTAGTCGTGAGCAAGGATCCGGTCGCTTCTAGCCAGTTGCCGCGCAGACGCAGCAATAGTTCGGGATGTCCGGCGCGCCAACGCACCCTTGCGCGTACGGTCGCTACTGTTCCGGTGGCCATGGTCGCGGTGAGCTTTGAGCCGACCCGATTGACGCCAGGATCGCCCCGCCAAGAGGCGCGAATGCGCAGGCCGCCTCCGCTTTCGCCAGCGTCGGCCCGCCATTCGCTCTCTTGGTGCGAACCTCGCATCGTCCATCCGTCTGCGCCGGCGGTGAACGTGCCATTCGTGATGAGGTTCTGGCCCGATGCGTTCAAAACTTGGACGTTGTCGAGATCGTATTCTCCGACACCCAGCGCGAGGACCTGAAGCTCCGTCGCCGGAAAGCTTGGATGGCCATGATCGAGCACGCCGGTGTGCTCGATCGTCACCCAGCCGCACGTTTGGCGTTCGTCACTGTCCGCCCACGCGGACGGACGGCGGTTGTCCGCGCGAGGGTCGGTAAGTTCGAGGCTGCTGCCCCCACCATCAGCCCACGAGCCCCATTGTCCGCCGTCCCAATACCTCACCTCGTTGACTGTGACGTGGACGAGGTTGGTAACCCACTGGCCTGCCGAATTGGTCGAGATGATCGCGTCCGGCATTTGCAGGCGGATGACGTCGCTGCGGTCGGACAATCGTCCCGCGAAGTTGCCGACACAGTTGGTCGCATTGAGCCACGGGCATCGGGCGCGCATGCGGGCCGCATCCGCCGCGACGACGAGGTAACCACCCGGAGGCAACTCGATCCCGGCCGGAATGTTGAACGAAATGCCGCCACGGATCCGCCATCCCGACATGTTTACGGCATTGGTGCCGTGGTTGAACAGTTCGATGAATTCGTCGCCGTCATCTTCGGTGATCGGGTGGTACATAATTTCGTTGATCACCACCGGCCACGCGCGGCGCCCGAGGTTGGGCGCACCCGGCGTGGGCAAGGAGAGATCGGCCCAGTCCGGGGCGCCGTCGGGGGTGCGTCCGCGCGACACGCCGTTCGCGGATGCGCCGAACGCAATCATGTCCACGACGGTGCGGCCATCTGGCGCGCGCAACACGATCACCTCGCCGGCGGCGTCGAGCGCGAAACCGAGTTGTGACTGGGTCCATACCAGATGCCCGCCGGCGGGGATCACTGTGCCGTCCGGAATGCGGAATTTGTTCGTGGCGGGATCGTCGGAGAGCCAGAACCCCGCGAGGCTGACCGCTTGCGTGGAGGTGTTGTAGAGCTCAACGAAGTCCTCAACAGGGTCATCCGTGTGCGCCAACCACTCGTTGATGACGACACCGGTCCAGGCTTGCGTTGCGACGGGATCGGGTGTGCCGGGCGAGCCATCCGGCCATGGGCTCGCCGCCCAGGCGCGATGGTCGCGCTCGCCGTACGACGGGCGAGCCAGCACGAGCGAATGGCCGGCGCCATCCGCCGCTGCGGGCCACGGCGGATCGTCGTCGTAGTCGGCGGTGAGCAGTACTTCGCCGAGTCGGCCGATCAGGCGCACGGTCCCGCCGCCGTTGGAGAGCCGGCCCGTGTATGGGCCGAGCACGCCGGAGAGGCCGTAGACCGCGGCGACGTCGGACGGAACCGCCGCAATGACTCGGTACGAGCGGCCGGAGATCACGGTGCCGGCGGGAAACGTGTAGCCCACTTCACCACCCAGGCGATAGCCGCTGATGTCCCACGGCCACTCGACCGAGTTGTAGATTTCGATGAACTCGAGGTCGCGGCCGTCGGGCCGATTCGGCGGGTTGTAGTGGATTTCCGTGATCGCGAGCGGAGTCCGGCGGGTGCTCGGTCCGGGGGATTCCCGCTGGCCGAAGAGGACGTGAGGCGGGGTGAAGCCCGGCGCCAGAGAAGCGGCGGCAGTCGAGCCCGGGGCGATCGTGTTCGGCGTGTCGGCGAGGTCGCGGACGCCAGAGACCCGCACGGTCACGCCCGTGGTCAGAGGAGAGGCCAGCGTGAGCAGCACCGAGCGGCGATCGAGCGAACTGCGCTCCGCAACGACGGCACCGCCGCCATCGATGGACCAGCTGGCGTTCGTGAGATCCACAGGTTCGGTGAACATCACCTCTACGGTGAGGGGTGAGGCGACGCGAACGCTCGCAATCTCCGGGGGGCGGGTATCCGGAACGACGCTCAGGACGCAAGTTCGGCTCGTCACAGCGCCATGAAGGTTCGTCACGATGCAGCGATAGCGATCCTGGTCGTTCGTCGCACTGAGGGCGTGGATGATGAGCACAGAATTGCTCTCGCCCGGAATTGGCTGCTCGTTCCGCTGCCAGCGATACCCGATGTTCAATGGACGCTGAACCCTGACCTCTAAGACGAGCGGATCGCCCGCCATCGCGGTCAGCTCCGTCGGCGGTTGAGAGGTGATGACCGGCGGAGGCATGCCGATGGGTCGCAGAAACGCGCCGGGAATCGGGCTGTTCGTTACTTGGCCCGGCATCACCCACAGCACCGAGAGGTTGTCGCCGCCACTTCCCTCTTTTTGCAGGGCCTCCATGTAGTACGCGGAACCGTTGGTCAGCGGAATCGTGGCCGACCACTGATTCGTTTCCTTGTTGAATTGTCGAAAGCTCGTCCAACCATTGACCCACGCGATCGGAACCTTTTCAGACTCGTTCGTGGTGGGACTCAGATACAGGACCGAGGCGTCGTCGCTCGCGATGGCGAAGCGGTACACCCCGCTGGTCGGCGGGATCAACAGAGCACGAAGGCGCTGGCCGTAGTTATCGGCCCAGTTGGTGGGTGCCTCAAACTGGAGCAGATACCCCTCCAGCGAGGGGCCGTAAGGATAAACGACGGCGTTAGTGAGGTTGGAGACCGCGTTGCCGGTGATGCCGGTGAAGACCTCACGAAAGACGCCGGTGGTTTGACCCTTGGCGGACGTGGCGCCCAGCAGGCAAATGGCGCCCAGCAGGCAAATGACGAGGCCGACGTGGGTGATCCGCGGCTTCCGCTGGAACCCTGCGCTCACAGTGGAAGAATACCACCTCACTCATTGTCGGCCAACACAGACGACCGGTTGTTGCGCCGATTGCGCTATCGGGAATGTGCGGCCCATGGAGGCATCGGCGAAGTGGTGGAAGTATCGTTCACGACAATGACCCCGCGCCATTCGCCGGTGTGTCTCGACGCTCCCCCAAAAAACGGATGTTTTGACCAGCTAGCCCCTTCGCAGGGGACATGCAGCCGGGACGGCCGCCGACCGCTGGGGGCGGCGATAGCGGTTCGTTGCTGACGGGCACGTACTGTGGGCTGGGCACCTTAGCGTCGGTCGCCTCGCATGAGCCGCCACTGAGTCGTCATGGGGACAGGCACGTCGCGGGGGGGGGCGAGTTGCCAGGCGCCTGTCCCCATGCCCCCCAGGCCCCGTCCCCGGGCCCTTACCCCGTGCGCGATTGGGGCGATTGGGGACAGGCACAAGCGCAGACGACGCAACGATCTCTCTTTCAACCCACTGTGACTTCATGTCGGGTGCCTGTCCCCATTTGGAGCCGCCGGGATGTCAGGTGCCTGTCCCCTTTTGCCGCGCGAAACCAGGCGGTCGCCTCACGCCGAGCCGAGCGTGGTGGTCAGGGTTGCTTTCGGGCCAATCCCGGTCCCCGGTCTTTTCTTGGGGACAGGCACAAGCGCACTGAGTCGTCATGGTGAGTCGTCATGGGGACAGGTACGTCGCGGGGGGGCGAGTTGCCAGGTGCATGTCCCCATGCCCCGTCCCCAGGCCCTTACCCCGTGCGCGATTGGGGCGATTGGGGACAGGCACAAGCGCAGACGACGCAACGATCTCTCTTTCAACCCACTGTGACTTCATGTCGGGTGCCTGTCCCCATTTGGAGCCGCCGGGATGTCAGGTGCCGGAGGATGTCAGGTGCCTGTCCCCTTTTGCCGCGCGAAACCAGGCGGTTGCCTCACGCCGAGCCGAGCGTGGTGGTCAGGGTTGCTTTCGGGCCAATCCCGGTCCCCGGTCTTTTCTTGGGGACAGGCACAATCGCAGGCGCAAGCGCATTCAGATCCCGCGTTGCGCCGCTCAAAACAAACCACCGCGCCGTCGGCTACTATCGGCCAACTAAGGCAACCCACCAGTTGTTTTTTTGGGAAGGCGACTCGATTGGCGGTGCTGGAACGAAGGCGGCCGACCTTGCGGATGCGAACGCGAATGGCCGGTGCAAGGAACGGAGGAGCTTACCGCCGAGGCAGCCGCCGGACGCGCAAGCGGGAGGGAGCGGGCCATGGCGGATCGCGGGGGCGGTCGCGATGGACGCCGAGGGCCTCCCACAGAAGCACATACTGCCAACCCTCGGCAGCCGCTCCGCTGTCGGCGGCAGTTTGGAGTTCTAGTTCCGGCCGTTCCGGCGCGAGCGGCGCCGCGCCGCGCGACCGGCACGGTGGGGATGTGGGTTCCGGGCGGAAGGGTAGCGCCACCAGCGAGGTTTCATCGAGCCACCACACGCCGGAACCAAGGCCGGAGCGCCATCGCAGCCGCAGGCGGCCGGGCGACGCTCGTTCGACCGGAAAGACCCGGACTTCGAACGGGATCGAGCCGCCCCCGCCAAAGGTCCAGCGATACCCCGTCCAGTCGCTCACCTGAACAATTGCCCACCGGTTAGACTCCGGGCGAGCGGCATAGATCTGGAGATCGCCGTTTGCGTCGTACTTGTGGTAGGTCACAACCGGGCGCGCGGACGAGTCGAAGCCGAGGCATACATTCCCGTTGATCACTCCTCCGCCGGGCGGGACAGGATCAATCGTACCGCCGCGCTCGAGCGTGATGGGAAGCGCCAGCGGGCGGCCGAAGGCATCCTCCCACTGGCGCACATCGCGGCTGCGGGCGTAGCCAGGGGAATGGGAGGTCGCGCAATCCGGTGTGTTCCGCCAGACCCAGACGATGTGGAAGTGACCGTCCGGGCCGAGAGTCGGAACACTCGCATAGGCGTTCCGACAGCCTTCGCCACTGAAGAGCGGGACGTCCAGCCACCGTCGCCAACGTTGAGCGTCCTCGTCCCACAGGTTGATCAGGTCGTCGCCTTTGCCGCTACGCCCGTCACGATAGCGGAAGAGGAGCCGTTCCTCGGCGTCGCGGAAGAAGACGGGATAGGTCATTTGCGACTCGCGATCGCCAACCATGGCGGGCATACGTTCGATGACTGAGACGTCGCGAGGGGCGCGGCTGCGAAAGTAGACAAGGGGGCTGGCGTGCATATTGCCGGCGAGGTGCAGGCGGCCGGCGCGATCGAGGGTGATCGCGATGTAATTGTGGGAATCCCAGCCCACGCGGCTGTCGAGGCGAACGCGGGTCCAGTTCGTCTCGCCGATGCGTCGTTGCGCGACGGTCATCAAGCGGTCCGCGTCGTAGTAGGCCACAAACTGGTCGGGCGGCGCGGTATGGAGGGCGAACCCGACAGGGTGACCGGCCCAGGCGAGATCGACGGTGATTTCGTCCGGTTCCGGCACAGCGCCGACGGTGAACGTCGCCGCCACGAGGCTGGCGGTGGCGAGAGGTCGTCTCACGGTGCTGGGACGGCCTGGACGGCGTCGATGCAGACGTGGCCGCGGGCGTCGCCGGTCTCCACGATCACGGCGCCGGGGCGTCCCCGTTCGAACCGGAACGTGCCGAGGGAGACCATGCCCCCGGGGAGAGGAGGTTCCTCGCGTTGGTTGACGTTGGTCACGGTTTCGCCGTCGGCATGCACCACGCGGACGCGGACCTGCGGGGCGCGGTTCTCATATGGGCGGTAGGCGAATCGGAGTTCGTGGCGTCCGGTTAGCGAGTCTGGCAACTCGAACCGCGCTGAGGCCGCCTGGCCCGGCGAACTGTAGCGGTAGCCGATGCCGATGTAGCCCTCGAGCCTGTCGCCGAATTCCCACGGGCCGGTGAGGCGGGCGGCCTCGTCATCCACGACGACGCCCGGCAATGCGGCGGGCGGAATACCCGGCCGGTGCTCGTGCTTCTCGGGAGAGGGAGACGCTGCGGGCGGTGGCGCGTTGGGCGGTACCACGGGGTCGTCGCGGTAGTGCGTTCGGCGTGCGACGCCGGGCAACTCGAGCAGCGAGCGGAGTTCCTCCCAGTGGCGCAGGTAGACGTCACGCGGGTCGGCGTTGTGACGCAGGCAGACCGACGCCGCGCGGCCGACGACCTCACCCATCATGCCGCCGGTTTTCATCACACGGATCGTGCCGAGCGCCTCGCGCGTGACGCTAATGCAGCGGCCGGCCATGAACAGGTTGGGCACGTTCCGCGAATAGAAGCATCGGTACGGGATCGGATAGCCGACATTGCGGTCCACGGCTTTGCCGAATACGGCTTTCGATATGAATGGGGCGTGAGGTGCCGCGTTCGTGTATTTCGGGTCCGGGTAGTGCAGGTCAATATCCCAGGTCGTCGGCACGCAGGCATCGGGGAAGGGCGTCCGCTCGCGAATGTTATGTTCGGTCAGGATGACATCGCCGAGCAGCTGGCGTGATTCCCGGGTGCCACCGATCGCGGCGACCCATTCGAGTTCGGCGTCGGGAAACATCGGCCGGCCGCCGGCCTGCGCGCGCTTCATCGCGGCGAATGCGCCAAATACGGCCCGCAGATTGTGGTCGCGCACGAGCTCGAGTTCCTCGATCGGGTGAAGATCGAAGCCGCTTTCCCAGAACCATTCGCCCTTGAAATTCTTCGGGAACGGAAAGTCGTTCAGCTCCAGCGGCAGCGCCCAGGGGACGTCCGGGAAGTCGCGGGGGCCGTCCGCACGGCGCCAGCGCCACATGTTGCTCATACCCATATGGCCGCGTTCGGCGATTGTGTGGTCGGCACCGGCGAGAACGCCGACGTCGGCATGGCCGGTGGCATCCACGAACAGCCGGCCGCGGAACCGTTTGTCGACGCCTCGGCGCACATCGAGGGCTATCACCGCGCGAATGCGGCCATCGTCCATCTCGACCGCATGAACGTGATGCAGAAGGTAGAGCGCAATGTTGGGCTCCGCGCGGACGACGGCTTCGCGATGGTCGTCGACGTACTCCTCGGTGCGGGCGGGGCTTTCGCTCGGCTTGCCCGCGATCTCCTCGACGATTTCACCGATCCGGGGGAAGGGCGGCAGGCGGGTCCGTCCCTGGGGCCATACGCGGATTTCCGCGCTTGCGTTGCCGCCGAGCACCGGCCGGTTCTGGATGAGGATGACGCGGCACCCCATGCGCGCCGCCGAAATCGCGGCCGCGCTGCCGGCGAGACCGCCGCCCACAACCACGACATCCGCCTCGCCGCCGTCCTCCGGTTGGCGCGCGCCGAGCTGTTCGCGGCGCCATGTCCACAGCGCATCGCCGCCGGCCGGCGGTGCGGGCTCATCCGGCGCGGCGAAGACGATCGCATCGCACCGGCCGTTGAATCCAGTGAGATCGTGCAACGCGAGGGTGGGCTCAGCGGAGTCGATGTCAACGACGCCGCCGTCTTGCCAGTGCCAGTCGGCGCCACGATCGCCGAACGTGACCGGGACGGCGCGGCCGTTGATCAGGACCTGAAAACGGCCGGGCGCGCCGGGGGCCTCCCAGCGCGCGACCCAGTCCAGCGTTCGGACCCAGAGCCGGTACCGGCCCGGCGCGGGCAGCCGCACGCGGGTCGTCGCGTCGGCCACCGGGCGCCCGAGGCCGTGCGCCATCAGGTACGGCGAACCCATGATGTGGATGAATTGGGTGTCGAGCGTCCACCCGCCGAGGTTCTCAAAGGATTCCGCCTCGATCAGCACGGCGGCTTGCGCTCCGACCGCGATCAGCGCGCCCGCGATCCCGACCCTGTGTCGTGTTCGGCCCATTCTCCACCTCCTGTGGCTGGTCGGTCCGCAGATGTGTCGCGGACGACATGGAACAACATCATCCAGTGTGGCGAAGATGACAAGCGCTATGAAGGGCGGTGTGGGCGATTGCGCCGGGTCACGAGGGTCGCGGTTCGCGCGATTCCATCGGGCCGGCGACGAGCGCGTCCGGCACTCGCTCGTTTTCCAACGGCCGAGTCATCGCGTACGGCCGACCCCCGGCGACCCATGGTGTGCATCACGCTTCGCGCTGCGGAGGTCGCGATGGCGATTCGCGCGCCGTCCTCGTGAGCCGCGCGTGCGCGTGGCGCGGGCCGCGACGGCGCTCCCACGTTTGGATGACCACCGGGGCGAGATTTCCAAACATGGGAGGAGTGTTCGGGATGTGCGAGGTTGCCCACCCCGCGAACGGTCGCGCGTTGTGGAGGGCGCGGGTACCGCCGTCCGACCACGATCCGCTTTGACGTTCGACCGCCGCGATCCTGCGGCTCGCGACGGCGTCGGGCGCCTCCGGCGCCAGCTCCGCCGGTGCCGCGCTCCGGTGGGCACCCCGCTCCAATGGCTGCGCTCATCGCGGGGCGTTGGCGGGGACGTACGCCGCCCCCGGCGTCTCCCCGGCAACGGGCGGCCCGGATCAGGAACGGCAAGCGCCGGGCCAGCGCTGGCGGACTGCGTCGTGAAGCAGGATCGTCGCGGCGGCCGAGACGTTCAGCGAATCACAACTGCCGCGCATGGGGATCACCACGCGTTCATCGGCGGCCTCGAGCCAGGCGGCGGTGAGACCATATTGCTCCGAGCCGACGACGATCGCGGTGGGACCGCGCATGTCGCACTCGAAGTACGGCCGTGCCGCGGCCGGCGTGGCGGCGAAGATGCGCACACTGCGCGCGCGCAGCCACGCGATTGTGTCGCGGCTCGTCGCCTCGACGACTGGCACAGTGAAGATCGCGCCGACGCTCGCGCGGATCGCGTTCGGATTCCAGAGGTCAGTGCGGCCGTCAGCGACGATCACCGCGTCGACGCCGGCGGCGTCGGCGCTGCGCAGCATCGTGCCGAGATTGCCCGGTTTTTCGATGCCCTCCATCACCAGCACCAACGGAACGGGTCCCGGCGAGAGGTCCTCCAGCCGCCGGCGCAGGATCGGCGCAACCGAAATGAGCCCGTCGGGGCGATCGCGATAGGAGAGGCGCCGGAACACCTGTTCGGAGCAGTCGAGCAGATCGGCCCCCAGGCTGGCCGCGCGCGCGAGCAGAGCGTCTTCGTTCGTGCCGAGAAACAGGTCGCGGCAGAAAAAGAACTCGACGGGCCGGACACCGTGGTCGAGCGCGCGGAGGTTTTCGCGGTAGCCCTCGATCAGCATGCGGCCGGTGCGGTCGCGGTCGCGCCGGTCGGTGAGCGCGAGCGCCGCTTTCACGCGCTCGTTTCGCGGGCTCGTGATGCGGATGGCCATGCGCACAGTATACCCGGGCCGGCCGTCGGGGGCAGGGCGTGCGCCGCTCGCGGCGGCGGGGACGTCGCGACGACGGTCCGTCAGTCGGGTGGCGGCGGCACGACGAGGTCCTCGCCTTCGCGGGCGAGCGTGCCGCGGGGGAATTCGGCGCGGAGCGCGCGCTCGATCGCGTCGAGGGTTGCGTCGTCATGGTCGGGGGCGTGGTGGATGATGCGCAACATCGGAATGGCGGCCGCGCGCGCAACCGCGACCGCCTCCGGCCAGGTGCTGTGGCCCCAGCCGCGGCGCGCGGGGTATTCCTGGGCCGTGTACGCGCCGTCGAAACACAGCAGCGTGGCCGGGTTGGGCGCCCGGCAGAAACGCACGAATTCGCGGCGCAGGTCCTCGCCTGCGGCCGCCCATTCGACGTCGGTCGCGAACACGATCGCGCCCCCGCCACGCTCGTCCACTCGGTAGGCGGCGCAGCCGCCTTCGTGTTCCACCGGGCACCATCGCACCTCCAGATCGCCGAGCACGAGCGGTGCGGCTTCCAACGTTTGGAAGGCGATTCGGGCTGGCATGCGCCCGATCGGAATCGGCCAGAAGGGGGGACCCACCAGCGTGCGCAGCACGTCCTCGACGGTCCGGCCGCCGAGGCGAGGCGCGGCGAATGTGACGGCGCGGCCGGCATCGAACAGGGGCATCAACATCGGAACCGCGGCGACGTGGTCGAGGTGGTAGTGCGTGAACAGGACGGTGAGGGGGTCGGAGGGCGAGCCGAGGTGGGGGCGGAGCCGACGCACGCCGGTGCCCGCGTCAATGAGCAGGCGCTCCCCGCCGCGGCCGACGATCGCGACGGCGGTGGTTTCACCGCCGTATCGCAATCGGTCGGCGTCGGGCGTCGGATACGATCCGCGGACTCCGCCAAAGACGATCTTCATGATCCTCTCTCCCGTCCGGCTCGTCTGGGCGGTGATGGGCTCATTTTGATTCCAAGGTCCAGACGCCGTCCCAGCCTGGCGGCGGCTGCGCGGCGAACCGGCGGCATCGCTCGCGATGGCGCTGGGAGACCGGATCGAGCCCGGCCAACGGTTCCAACGCCTCGGCGGCCTCGGCAAAACGGCCCTGCTCGGCGAGCGCGAGGGCGGCATCGTAGGTGGCCAGCCAGTCTGGCGCGGTGGCGGGATCGGTGCCGAGCGGCTCCCATACGGTCACCGGCGTCGTTCGGCCCACGACGCGGATGCGCCCTAGCCGCCGCCATACGAAACCGTCGCCCGCGGCCTGCCGCACCGAGTCGGCGGCCATTGTGTAGGTGCCAAAATACTTATTGGCGCCCTCAAGGCGCGAGGCGAGGTTCGCGGCGTCGCCCAGGACGGTGTAGTTGAACCGCTCCTCCGAGCCCATGTTGCCGACGACCGCCTCGCCGGTGTTGAGGCCGATCCGCATGCGGATCTCGGCGCCGAACGCGGTGGCCCACTCGGCGCGCCGGGCGGCGAGGATGCGCTGGCACTCGAGCGCCGCCCGCACAGCGCGGCGGGCGTGGTCCGGCTGTTCGAGCGGCGCGTTCCAGAAGGCGACGATCGCGTCTCCGATGTACTTGTCCACGTAACCGCCCTGGTCAAGGATCGCGCGGCCCATCGCGGTGAGGTACTCGTTGAGCAGACGCGTGAGCTCGGGCGGATCGAGGCGCTCGGAGAAGGTCGAGAACTGTTCGATATCGGAGAAGAACATCGTCAGCGTGCGTTTTTCGCCGCCGAGCCGCAGGCGCGAAGGGTCCGCCAGAATCTGTTCGATCACCTCGGGACCGAGATAGTGGCGGAAGGCGCGTTGGATGAAGGCCTTCTGGCGGCCCTCGGTCGAGTAGTTCCAGAGCGCGGCGCCGAGCGCGGCGAGCAGCGACGCGAGCGACGGCCATGCGGCCGGCGTGGCGTAACCGGCGGCCGTCAGCCCGGCGGCGGTAGCGAGCGGCACGCCGAGCGCGAGCGCGAACACGACGCCCAGTTGCCAGGCCCGTCGCGTCGCGCCGCCACCGATCGCCAGCAGCACGCAGAAGAGCGCCGCGCCCAGGTCCACGGCGGCCGCAGGCACCGGCCGCACAAAATCGCCCGCCAGCAGGTTGTCGAGCGCCGTCGCATGGAGTTCAACGCCGGGATAGACGCGGCTGAGCGGCGTGGGCCGCAGATCGAGCAGGGCCGGCGCGCTCGCGCCGAACAGCACGTAGCAGTCGCGGAACTCGGCGGGATCCACCGTCGGCTCTCCGCCCTCCGCTAGGCGCAGCTCGGATTGGATCACCGCCGCGGCGCTGAACGTGCGGTGGGTGCCGGAGGGGCCGCGGAATCGCAGGCGCGCGCGGCCGTCGCGGTCGAGCGGAATCTCGTGGGGGCCGATCCGGAGACCGCCGGGGACACTGCGCACGGGGTTGGTTTGGCCCTCGGCGTGAAGTTCGACGAGGCGCAGGGAGAGCCCGAGCAACGGAACCAGACGACCGTCGAATGCCCGGAATGGCCGCACGCGGCGGAATACGCCATCGCTGTCGCCGGTTTCGCTGACGCCGCCGAGGATGGCCGCGTTCGAGGCGACTTCGGGCACGGGCCAGGCGACATGCGTCGCGCGCCATGCGTTCGACGACGAGGCGGCGACGGAGGCCGGCGCGTAGCGTGACACATCGAAGCCGTCGGGCCATCGCGTCGCCTCGCCCTCGCCGGAACCGCCCGTGTACAGCGCGACCGCGACGCGGCCGTTGCGCGCGAGGGCCGCGCCCAGCGCCTCGTCGTCGGCGACGCCGGCCACCGAAGGCTCGGTATAGACCATGTCGAGGCCGACCGCGCGCGCGCCGGCGCGTCGGCAGAAGTCGAGAATGGGCGCGTACACCTCACGCGGCCACGGCCAGGGCAGCCGCATTTCTCGGCGCGCCCAGTCGAGGCTGGCCTGATCGAGCAGGATGACCCGGATTCGGTCGGTGACCGGCGAGGGGCGCGCGCACCAACGCATGCGCCAGTCCCAGGTCACGTTGTCGAGCCGTTCGAGGACGGCGGTGCCCGACGCCAGACGCAGACTGGCCCAGGCTGCGAGCCCAAGCAGCAGAGCGATTCGATGGCGGCGAATGCGCACGGCACGACTTTAGGGACGGACGATGAACCTGAAAAGCCCCGGCGACGTTCAGCGCGCGGCGGGGCAAGGTTGGTATCCGTCGAGCACAGCCCGCCACACCGGCTCCCAGGCGTCCAGCCGGCCTTTGGGCGCTGCGAATTGGAGATGGTGGTTTGTGGTTCCGACGAGAAGATCCACCGTCAGGATTTCGTTCTGGTAGATGCCGAGCCGGCGCACGAACGCGACGCGGCCGTTGAGGTTCGTGACGATCGGCTCGACCGGCAGGCCCAGTTGTTCCGCGCGATCGCGCAATTCCGCCACGAGCCGTTCCGGGCGGTCGTGGCCGAGATCGCGCAGACGGACCCAAAGCTCAAGCTCACTCGGTGCGCGGATGACGGTGAACGCCAGTTCGCCCGCCTCGCGATGCACGTCGCGCTCGCGGACCGTCCATCCCGGCGGCAGAGGGACCTCGAAGGCGCTGGACGGGTGCCGGTAGCTGAGCGGACCGGTCGGGGCTTGGAGCGGCCGGTCCGCGCGGGTGCCGAGTTCGCGCATCGCCTGCACGAGCGCGAGTCCACCGACCAGCACGATCACGGTGATCGCGATCGCGGCGTTCGCGAGCCGCGGCGCCCAACCGGGCGCCGCCTCACGTCGGGGCGAACTGCTGCTCATAGAGCCTCCGGTACACGCCGCCGCGCGCCAGCAGCTCCGCGTGCGTGCCCTGTTCGACGATCCGGCCGTCCTCGAGGACGACGATCTCATCGGCCCCGACAATCGTCGAGAGCCGGTGCGCAACGATCAGCACGGTGCGGCCGATCATCAGCTCGTCCAGCGCGGCTTGCACGAGCCGCTCGCTCTCGGTGTCGAGCGAGCTGGTGGCCTCGTCCAGGATCAGGATCGGCGGGTTGCGCAGGATCGCGCGCGCGATCGCAATCCGTTGCCGCTGGCCGCCGGAGAGCCGCACTCCGCGCTCGCCGATCATGGTCTGATAGCCCTCGGGCAGTTGGCGGATGAACTCGTGGGCCTGGGCGCGGCGCGCAGCTTGCTCGATTTGCTCCATCGGCGTGTCGGGCCGCGCATAGGCGATGTTCGCGGCGACCGTGTCATTGAAGAGCACGGTTTCCTGGGTCACCAGTCCGATTTGCGCGCGCAGCGAGCGCAGGGTGAACGAACGGACGTCGCGGCCATTCAGCAGCACGCGGCCGCCGCTGACGTCGAAAAAGCGCGGCAGCAGGCTCACCAACGTCGTTTTGCCGGCGCCGGAGGGGCCGATGATCGCGACGCGCCGGCCCGCCGGCACGCGCAGCGTCACGCCGCGCAGCACGGGCACGTGGTCGTAGGCGAAGTCCACCGCGTCGTACACGATCTCGCGCACCGGCTCGGCGAAGTCGGTCGCGCCGGGCAGGTCGGCGACGCGGACGGGCTCGTCGAGTAGCTCGAAGATGCGGTCGGCAGCCGCCGCGCTGTGCTGGATGTTCATGTGCAGGTTGCCGAGCCGTTTCGCGGGGTCGTACATCACGAACAGCGCGGCCGCAAAGGTGAGGAAATCCTGCACCGGCAGCCGGGCCCACCAGGCGTACATGAGCAGCAGCGACAGCCAGATCGCCGCAAAGGCGACGATGATCGGCTCCACCGCGACGCGCGCGCGCGTCAGGCGCATGATGCGGCGGAAGACCGACGCGCTGCGCTCGCGGAACCGTTCGCGCTCGAACTCCTCCGCCCCGAACGCTTTGACCACGCGGATGCCGCTGATCGTCTCCTGCAGAAGCGAGACGAGATCCGCGAGCCGCTGCTGGCCTTCGCGGGCGTGCCGTCGCACTCGGCGCCCGAAGCCGATGATCGGCACCAAACACACCGGAAACACAACGAGGCTCGCGGTGGCCAGCCGCCAGTCGAGCCAGACGAGGTACGCCGCCGCGCCGACGAGCACGAACGGCTGCTGCAGTAAGTCCGCGAGCACTGTCGAGACCGCGCGCTCGACGAGCGACGTGTCGTTCGAGGTGCGCGAGATCAGCTCGCCGGTGCGGCTCTGCGTGAAAAAGTCCAACGAGAGGTCCTGCAGGTGGTCGAAGATCGCGACGCGCAGGTCCATGACCACGCGGTGGCCGACCCACTCCACGAGGTAGCGGCTCGCAAAGAAACCGATGCCGCGCACCGCCGCGAGGGTCGGCATCAGGGCCGCGATCGCAAGCGCCGCGTGGAGATGGTCCACCCGCTCGACGAACACCGTTGTGAGCAGGTACCGGAACACCAGCAACATTGAGGTGGTCGAGCCCGCGAACAGCAGCCCCGCGACGACACCGACCAGCAGCCGTCCCGCGTACGGCCGCACGTAACGCAGCAGCCGGCGATAGGTCGCCAACGCTCGGCGCGGCGCCGCGGCGGGCAGAGCGCCGGTCATCCGCCGTGCGCCTCGAGGTAGCGCACCGCCTCGATCGCGGCCATGCACCCGCTGCCAGCCGCGGTGATCGCCTGGCGGTACACCGGATCTTGCACGTCGCCGCACGCGAACACGCCCGGCCGCGACGTGCGCGTAAACTGCGTGCGGATGTAGCCGTTTGCGTCGAGCTCGAGCTGCCCGCGGACGAGGCCGCTGTTCGGCTCGTGCCCGATCGCGCAGAAGTAGCCGCCGACCTCGATCCGTTGGCTCTGACCCGTGACGACATTCCGCACCGTGACGCCGGTGACTTTGCCCTGGGTTGGGTCGTGCACGTCCTCGACGACCGAGTTCCAGAGCACGCGGATTTTCGGGTTCGAAAGCGCCCGTTGCGCCATAATCGGCGACGCGCGGAACTTGTCACGCCGGTGGATGATGATCACCTCCGAGGCGTACCGCGTCAGGAAGGTCGCCTCCTCCATCGCGGTGTCGCCCCCGCCGATGACGCACACCGGCACGCCGCGGAAGAAGGCGCCGTCGCATGTTGCGCAGGCGGAGACGCCGTGGCCGATCAGCGCCTGCTCGCTCGGCAGCCCGAGGTACTTCGCGCGCGCGCCGGTCGCGACAATCAGCGTGCGGGTTTCGATCGTCTGGCCATTGTCCAGCGTCACGCGCAGCGGCTCCCCCGAAAGGTCCGCAGCGACCGCCGAGGCCGAGACCACGCGCGCGCCGAAGCGCTCGGCTTGCTGCCGCTGCAGGTGCATCAGCTCGAAGCCGTCCACGCCGTTCGGAAAGCCCGGAAAATTCTCGACCTCGGTCGTCGTGGTGAGCTGGCCGCCCGGCTGCGGCCCCTCGACGACCAACGGCGCGAGATTCGCGCGCGCCGCGTAAATCGCCGCCGTATAGCCGGCGGATCCCGAACCGAGAATGACCACCTGTTCCATGACGAAACTCCAGCGCGCACTATAACAGCCCGCGAAGCTTCACGCATCCGCGCGCCGCGGAGGTGGCCTCCGTGCGATGCCTGGCCGATGTCCACAGCGCCGTTTCCATGCGGGGACAACCTGCCCACGCTCGCGTCCAAAGCTTGGACGTTGCCGCGGCAGCTTCGGCGCCGGGCGGTGGGAGGCTCGGGCGAGCACGCCGCTGGTGCGAGTGGCTTGGGCGAAGTCGGGCGACATCAGGCCGTTCTGTTTCTGAGGAACCGGTGCGATCGGCCCCGTAGACCGTGTCGGCCGAGGCGTCAACGCGACCGCTTCGCCAGGCGGCTCCGTCGCGACGGCGCGCCTTTGACGCTGGCGGCCAGCGGGTCTAGGTTTGACCTCCGCATGACGGATCGGCCTCCACGAAGACTCACCGGCGATGACCGCGAGGCCCTGAGCGCGGCGCTGGGCGGTGCGCCGTACTGTTTCGAGCCCCTACCGTCCGCCGCGCAGGCCTACGTGGCGTGGTGCCTGCACGAGCTGACCGGTTCGACGGTGCTGTGGGTGACGGACACACCGCACGCGCTGGAGACCCTCGCGGACGACCTCTCCGCATTGGCGCCGGAGGGCGCGCGGTGGGCGGTGTTCCGGCGGCGGGAGCCGGCCGACCGGCTGATTTCGCCGGCGGCGCGGCGGCGCATCGAAAGCGAACGGGTCGCGGTTGTGCGCCGCTGTCTGGCGAACGATCCCCCCGCGGTGATCGCGACGTGTGTGGCGGCGTTGCTGCAGCCGACGGTCGGGCACGAGGCGACGGGCGCAGGTCTGGACCTTGCGCTGGGCGCGGCGGTGCCGCTGGACGTCGTCCGGGAGCGAGTCACGGCCGGAGGGTACGAATGGGTCGCTGAAGTGGATTCGCCGGGGCAGGCGGCGGCGCGCGGCGGATTGGTGGACGTGTGGTCGCCCGCGGAACCCTGGCCGGTGCGGATTGAGTGGCTCGGGAACCACATCGAATCCCTGCGAACATTCGATCCGGTGCGCCAGCGGTCGGTGGAGCGCATCGAACAGGTTTCGCTGGGGCCCGCGCAGGAGACGGCGAGTTCGGCGTGGCTGTTGGACCATCTGCCAGGGGAAGCGGTGGTGGTGTGGCACGACGATCCCGCGCTCCGAGCACACGCGGAGGCTCATCGCAAGATCGAACCGGCGACGCCGTCGTTCGAAGAGCTGCGGGGGCGGCCGAGACGGCACCTCGTGTTCGCGGCGCTGCCGGAGGCGGGCACGCCATGGGTGCTGGCGGTCCGGGCGCTGGATCCGTGGTCCGCGCCCGAGGGGGAACTGGCCGCGACGACCGCTGCGCGCGCGGAGCGCATCAACGCCTGGTTGGCGCGCGCGCGGCGCGGAGGTGAGGTGTGGATGGTCTTCGCGACCGAGGGCGCGCGGGCGCGCTTCCGCGAACTCCATCTGCCGTCTGACCGGTGGCCGTCGGGCGTGCGGTTCGCGGTGGCGCCGCTCTCGGGCGGGTTCGAACTGGCCGACGGCTCGCTCACGGTCGTGGCCGAATCGGACCTATTTCCTCGACGCGGGCCCACGGCGGGGCGGCTGGGCCGGCGTCGGCGCGCGGCGGCCCCCGCGGCGGAGAGCGAACGGCTGCTCGACGCCGGACGGATGGAGCCGGGCGACCTCGTCGTGCACGTCGAACACGGCATCGGACGGTACCTCGGCCTTACGACGATCCGCGTGGGCGATCGGCCACAGGAGGCGCTCGCGGTCGAGTACGCGGAAGGCGCCCGGCTCTATGTGCCGCTCGACCAGGCGCACCTGCTGAGCCGCTACATCGGCGTGGGCGGGCGGCGTCCCGAGCTGCACCGCCTCGGCGGCCGGCGATGGGCACAGGAGCGCGGCGCGGCCGAACGCGCGGTGCGCGACCTCGCCTCGCGGCTCGTCCAAACTCAAGCGTTGCGCCAGGTACTGCCCGGCCACGCGACCGGTCCGGACACCCCGTGGCAGGTCGAGTTCGAGGCCGCCTTTCCCTACACCGAGACGGATGACCAGGTGCGCGCAATGGCCGACGTGAAACGGGACCTCGAGGCGCCGCGCCCAGCCGACCGCCTCATCTGCGGCGACGTCGGCTACGGCAAAACCGAGGTCGCGATGCGCGCCGCGTTCAAGGTCGTGATGGACGGCCGTCAGGTCGCCGTGCTGGCGCCGACGACCGTGCTCGCGCAGCAGCACTACGACACGTTCCGTGAGCGCATGGCGGCCTTCCCTGTGACGATCGCGATGATGAGCCGCTTCTGCGCCCCCGCCCAGCAGCGCGAAACGCTCCGGCGGCTCCGCGAGGGGTCGGTGGACATTGTGATTGGCACCCACCGCTTGTTGCAGCCGGACGTCGCCTTCCGCGATCTTGGCCTGGTCATCGTGGACGAGGAGCAGCGCTTCGGCGTCGAGCACAAAGAGGCGCTCAAACGTTGGCGGCCGACGGTGGACGTGATCGCGATGAGCGCCACGCCGATTCCGCGCACGCTGTACCTCAGCCTCGTCGGCGCGCGTGACCTCAGCGTGATCGAAACACCGCCGCAGGACCGGCTCCCGATCGAGACGATCATCCGCCCGTGGGACGACGCGCTCGTGCGCGAGGCGATTCTGCGCGAACTCGACCGTGGCGGGCAGGTGTTCGTTCTGCACAACCGCGTTGCCACCATCGGCCACCGCCTCGAAGCGCTGCGCCGGCTGGTGCCCGAAGCGCGATTCGATGTCGCCCACGGCCAAATGCCCGAGCGGCGACTCGCCGAAGTGATGCGCCGCTTCGCGGAGGGCGACTTCGACGTGCTCGTGTGCACAACGATCATCGAAAGCGGCCTCGACATGCCGCGCGTGAACACGATTCTCATCGAGCGCGCCGACCGGTTCGGCGTTGCGGATCTGTACCAGCTTCGCGGACGCGTGGGCCGCTACCGCCATCAGGCCTACGCCTACTTGCTGCTGCCGAGGCACGGCCGGCTGCTCGACGCGGCTCGCCAACGGATCGGCGCGCTCCGGCGCCACAGTGGCCTCGGCGCGGGGTTCCGGCTCGCGATGCGCGATCTCGAGATTCGTGGCGCGGGCAACCTGCTCGGCGCCGAACAGAGCGGGCACATCGCGGCGGTCGGCTTCGACCTCTACTGCCAGCTCCTGCGGCGCACGATCGCCCAGTTGCGCGGCGAACCGCCGCCCGCGCCGGCCGCCGCCCGCCTGCACCTCGACTTCATCCGCTACAGCCCCGATCCGGTCTTCGCCGACGAGGCCGCGGCACTGCCGGCCGAGTATGTGGACGACGAGTCGCTCCGCCTGCACGTGTACCGCCGAATCGCCGCCGCGCTGAGCGAGGCGGAGATTGATGATCTCGCGGCCGAGCTGCGTGACCGCTTCGGTCCGCCGCCGCCGCCCGCCCGCCGGCTGCTCGAACTCACCCGCCTGCGCATCCTTGCCAGCCGCGCGGAATTTGAGCGCGTCGAGACCGACGGCGATCGTGTGCTGCTCTACCGCGACGGTGAGCCGTGGATGCCCGGCGGGCGCGCGCCGCGGATGCGAGCCGAGGCGGTGGACCACCGCATCGCAGAACTCGTGGCGCTGCTCCGGCGGCTTGCGCGCCGCGCGGACGCTGCGGCATCGTCCGCCGTGGCGGGCGGGATTGCGGAGGAGCGCAAGGTTCGTTAGGTTCGCGGCCGACCGATGCGCACCCTGGGTTCGATAGGTCCCCGCGAGACGCCCGCCGACCTCTGGCGTTGGCGATGGGCGCTGTCGAACCTGCTCTGGGCAGACTTTTGCGCCCGCTATCGCAATATGTCGCTCGGCGTCGCGTGGTCGCTGCTGAACCCCCTCGTGCTGCTCGGCATGTTCGCGTTTGTCTTTACCTACGCGGTGCAGGGCATTCATCGCCCCTATTTCCCTGTGTTTCTGCTGCTGGGGGTCGTTCCCTACAACTTCTTCTCGCTTTCGCTGTCCGCGGCGACGCCCTCGCTCCAGTACAACGCCGCGATCGTCAAACGCGTGCCGTTTCCCCGTACCCTTCTGCCCCTCGCCACGGTGCTCTCGCAGGCGCTTCATTTCGGGGTCCAGCTTCTGCTGCTCGGCGTCTTCGCCGCGATCGGGCGGGTGCCCATCACGCGGCAGTGGCTGTGGCTGCCGGCGATCCTCGCGCTCGAACTGGTCTGGGTGGCCGCTGCCGCGACGCTCGCCTGCATGCTGAACGTGCGCCTGCGCGACATGCGGTATCTCGTGGAATCAGGCCTCGTGGTTGTATTCTGGCTCACGCCGGTCTTTTATCCCGCCGATGCGGTCCGCCTGCGCGCGCCGGCGTGGTTGTGGCGGCTGTATTCGTTAAACCCTTTGGTGGGCGTGATCGACTCGGCGCGCGCAGTGATGCTCGCTCACCAGCCGCCGCATGGGCCGACGTTGGCGTCGGCGGTGGGCGTGACGGCACTGACGCTCGCGTTGGCGGCGTGGACGGCGCGCCGCATCGCGCCGACCTGCGCCGACTACTTGTGAACCCGAACGCCCATGACACCGTCGCCATGCCGGCGGCGGACCCTCTCGTACGGTTCGAAGGTGTCGGCAAGGCGTTCCGCGCGGTGCGACATCCTCCGCTGCTCGCCGAAGCGCTGGGGCGGCGGCTCGCGCGCCGCTCCCGCGCGGGAGGGCGGTTCTGGGCGCTGCGCGGTGTGTCGTTCGAGCTGCGGCGCGGCGAGCGCGTCGCGCTCATCGGCCCCAACGGCGCCGGCAAATCCACGCTGCTGACCCTTCTGGCCGGAACCACTGAGCCGACCGAAGGCCGTCTCGAGGTGCGCGGGCGGGTGGCCGCGCTGCTCGAGCTCGGCGCGGGGTTCCATCCTGACCTCACGGGGCGCGAAAATATCCGGCTGCTGGGTTCGTTGCTCGGGTTGCGCCGCGCAGAGGTCGAGGCGCAGACGACCTCGATCGAGGCGTTCGCGGACATACCCGAGTTTCTCGACGCGCCGCTGCGGACCTATTCCTCCGGGATGATGTTGCGCCTCGCCTTCGCGGTGATGGTGCACTCTGGGCCCGACATCTTCGCTGTGGACGAGGTGCTCGCCGCCGCCGACGCGCGCTTCCAGGCCCGCTGCTTCGAGTGGCTCGCCGAGTTCACCGCGCGCGGAGGCGCGACGATCGTCGTCAGTCATGTCATCGAGCGGGTTCGTGCGTTCTGTACGCGCGCGATCTGGCTCGAGAGCGGCCGGCTGCGGGCTGACGGGCCGCTGGGGGCGATCGCCCACGAGTATGGAGCCGGGCAATGACGGCCCGCCCGCCCGCCGGCGCAACTCCAGCCAGCGCCAGCCCAGTCCGCACCAGCTGGCTCGTGCTGGTCGCGCTCGCGATCCTTTGGACGCTCGCCCAGCTTCGCGTCGTGACCTATGTCGTCACAAGCGACCCGAAACTCTACATCGGGCTGGCGCGCTCGCTCGACGAACTGCCGCCCGGATCGGACAGTTGGCGGCACGCCCTGTCGCAGATTTCTCCGCTGTGGCCAGGACTGCTGGCGCTGAGCCGTCGTGTGGGCGGGCCTGCGGCGCCGTATTGGTTGAACTGGCTGCTCGGCGTTGGGTGGTTCGCGGCGCTGCGCGTGCTCGCGGTTCGCCGCTGGGGCGAGGGCACGACGGCGGGATTGGTGCTGGCAGGGGTGCCGGCCATCCTGCTGAACGCGCATCCGCTCGAGCCGGAATGGCTGCTGCACCCGTACCGCGAGATGGGAGCAGTGCTGGGACTTACGGCGGTCTGGGCGAGTGTCGCCGACTTGCCGGTGTCGCCGCGCCGCTGGTTGGCGGCGGGTGCCTTCGGCCTTTTCGCGGCAGCAGCTCGAGAGCCGACCGCGCTGGTGTTGGTGGGCCCCGCGCTCGCGGCGGCGACGCGGCCGGGCGCCAGCGCCCGGCCGCGCGCAACAGCGCTCGCGGCCTTGGCTGCTCCATCTCTCGCCGCCGTTGCCCTGTGGTGGTTCACCCGTTCGGACAGCGGTCTAGCCGCTTGGACCGGCCAGCTCCATGGCTTTCGGTATGAGCTTCTCGAACTGGGCCGATGGCGCCGCTTCGGCCCGAATCTGCGCGATCTGAGCGTGCTGTTTTTTCGCGGGATGGGGGTCATCGGCATCGTGGGCGCCGTGCTCGGATGGGGCAGGTGCGCGCGTCGGCGGGATCCGGCCGGGTGGATGGGCGCGGCGGCGGTTCTGCTGACGATTCCGCTCTACGCCGTGTTTCTCGCGGCGCCCCGCTATCTGACGATCGCATGGCTGGGCGGCGCTTGGATGGCGGCGGAGGGATGGGCGGCGACGTTGGGATGGCTCGGGTACCGTTGGCCCCAGCTGGGGTCACGCGCCAGTTCGGGTGGGGTGGGCGTGGCGCTGGCGGCGGTCGCGTTCGCCGCTGTGCGCGAGCCGTCGATAACGCTCGGACCGCGATTCGGTTGGCGCGAAACGCAAGAGGCGGCCGCGCGCGTGGATCGTGCCGCCGCCGGCCGGCCGGTGTTCGTGGAACGCGACTGCCGTTTCGCTGAGTCGCTGGTTTTGCACCACGCTCACGCACCGCTGCTCTGGCCCGAAATGTTGCGGAATGGTCCGCCGTCAGGCGCGGTCTTCCTGCAGCCGCTAAACCGCGCATGCTTCTCGAAGGCCCGGGTGCAGCGCGGCGGCGCCACGGTGGGGGAGTGGCTACGGCAGCACGGCCGCTGGATCCCGGCGGAGGAGGGCGGCACAACCAACACCATGGCTCTGGGCGAAGGACAATACCAGCTGTGGCGGTTGGTCGCGTGGACCGCCGCCGTACCGCCGGTGGCCGAGGGCTCGCTCGAATGGCCCGACGATGCCGCCGCGCTGTGGCTCGATCTGCGCTGCGCGCCGATCAGGCGCTGGACGTTCCGCTGGCGGCCGCGGAATGGAGAGAACGACTCGCAAATGGTCTGGGTGGGGGAAGGCACCGGCCTCCATGTGCTGGCGGTTCCCGACGTAGTTCGTGCTCGCGCAGGTGAATGGCGGCTGGAAGGAGACGGGCCGGTGCCGGATGAGCCGGTCGCGGCGATTCAGCGCGGCGATCGCCCGGTTCGATTCGAGCTGGGGCCGTACCGGCGGCTGTCCGCGATGCGGTGGTTTGAACCACCGTTTCTCATCGGCGCGCTCGCCGACCCATACGGTGTGGCCATGCGCGACGGCGGACGGATCCGCCTGCCCGTGGTGCGGACGGCCGAGGGACTGGCCGCGCCTGTGCGCCTTCGAGTGGCTTTGGACTTCTGCCCGGTCGGATCATTCACCGGCGCGACGGTCATCGTGCGCACAGACAAATGCGAGCTGGCGCGGGCAAATGTGGGGCGGCGCCGGCGGGCCGTCGAGTGGACACACGATCTTCAAGTGGCGCACGATCTCGACGTCAGCCTCGAATGTGTTCCCGCCCTCACTCCGCGCGGCTTTCTGCGGCTGGAAGCGATCCACATCGCCCTCACAGATGCGGAACCTGCCACGCCCTGACGTTCGCCCGCCCGCCCGATCCGCCACCATCGCTCAGCTCATCCACGGACCCGCCGCTGCGCTCTTACCGCGATGTCTTGGCCGGCGGCCGACCCGACCGACTCCCCAGCGCCGCCGCACGCGATGGACCCAGCCGCGGGTAGGGACAGCGTCCTCCCGATCCTCCTATGAGAAGGGGCGCGGCGCTGCGGTTCTGCTCCCGTTGCTCCGCGGTCAAATGTGCCTCTGTATTCGATCCCGTTGAGGGCGTCTCTGGAGCTATGGCCCGCGGGCTCCGAAGTCGGGGAGAATCGTGCCCACCGAACGCGGTGAGCGCGGGGGCATCCTTTGCCGCGATGACCGATCGCGGTGAGAACATCCGTGCGTGGCTGTCGTCACGCGCGTCGAACGCGGCCTTGGCGAGTGTTGCGCGTATCCTAGCGCGACATAGCTTGGGTTTGCGGCGGAGCGGTGGCGGTAGAACAGAAACGCTCCGGTCTCTTGGTGGCGGCGCCCGCCGTGCGGGCTTGCCCGCTTCGACGCCGGCCTGAACACCACCCGCGCCGCGGCGGAACAAGGGCGAGCTTGCCCCTCGCGCGCAGAGCCGGCCTCAGCTTGAGGCCGAACGGGCCTGGCCTCCTGTCTCCAACTGGCGGACCAAATTCTCTAACCCAAGCGTTCGGATAGGAAGTTGAAATCTGCATGGGACCGTAGATCATACAGCGTCGTACAATCGAGTCGCCAGTTACCGCGGATGTGCCTGCGCTCGCGGAGCGTGTTTTCTCTCTGCCTCTCTGTGTCCTTGCCAGCCGGACGGGTACCGAAGAGATGCTGCAATTGGGTTCTGAACGATTGTGGGGCCCGCCGAGGATCGAGACGGTCCGGAATCTCGCCGATCTGCAAACGCGCTTCGAATTGTGGCGATTGGAGCACTTGGAGCTGCTGCCACCGGATGCGCATTTCAGAGTTGGGGTGCCGCGGGTTCCCGGACTTCTGGCGTTTGAACCTCATCGCTTTCCCCGCCTGTTTCTGGATGGGCTGAAGGGGCGATGGGCACACGGGGTGCGGGTGTACGATATCGCTCTGAGTGAAGACCCGCGGGGGAGAGATCTGGTGTTGTGAAATGTGGTGGACGAGCCGATGCTGGCACTGCCGTCGCTACGATGTGGGTGGGCGAACGAGGCGAGGTTGGCGCTGGCGCATCTGTATGGGTGCCAGATGTTGCCTTGGCGCTGACGGACCCGTCTCGGCTGGGGGCGACCGTGACGATGGTGGAGAACCGTGACGCGAACGTTCTTGCTCAACCTCCTCACCAACACCCTCACGCCGGCCACCGACTCCATCGTCGTCATTCCAGCAGACTTGGAGATCTACAAACCAAGGGTTGTTGATCCGGCCGAACCGATGATTGCAAAGGCGGACGAGTTGACAACAGACAGCGTGGCCTTCGTCAATCTGGACAACGACGACAACGAGGCCAAGTTTGATCACGGTGGGGCTACCACGGACGATGAAGTCACGGGTGCCGATGACGATGACGAACTGGTGAAGATCAAGTTGAAGCTGAAGCCGTCGAGTTGGAAGGAGGGGCAGGTGAAACTGTTGGCGACGGCGGGTGCGGGCAATATCGCCGTCTGGAGGAACAACAACAAGGCGGCGTCCAGCGCCTACATACTTGGAACGGCCTTGAATGTGCCGGGCGACTTTACGGTGGAAGGCGACAGCCTGGTCAAGACGATGTGGGTGGAGGGCATTTCCGCCCATACCGCGCAACAGGGAACGAAGCTCAGGGTGGAATACACCAGCAGCGGCACGACTTGCGATGACGAGGTGGCCTTGACTGTTGTTCGGGTGGATCAGATCACGTGGACGGGCAAAGGCAACCGCCGGAACGATGATGATGCACTCGATGCAGATCCCAACTGGCCAGGCGGGTTGACTCCCAACGCATTGCGGGTATTCCCGGACGCCCGCGTTGTCAGCGGGTCGGTCGAGGCTAATCCGAGAGACAAGGTGACTGCCGAGGTCATGCTGACCGTCGAGCCGCCGCACCCGATCCAAAATCTTTCGATACGGAGGATCCGACCGCTGACACCTCACCGGTGGATGACGAAGCCAACGACGAGGACAATCGCGGCACGTCTCCGGCAAAGGCGGGTCAGTTTACCGGCGAGTCGGGCGGTGGGCTGGAGCTCGTCTGGACCTGGCTTTCGCCCGAAGACTTCGGGCAGGCGCTCGACCAAGTCCGTTTTCCATTGGCTGACTCGCACCGGGTGTACTTCGTACTCGCGACAATCTCATGGACCGTCTTCTGCCCTTTCACCGCTTCCAGCGCCATCCGCGCCTTGAACTCCGCACTGGGCTGCCTTCGCTGGCCCATCTCCCGCTCCTTTCTGCGCCCGCAGGAGACCGCCCATCGTCAACTTCCTCCCTGGTTTCAAATCCGGGGTCCACCGCAACAAGGCGCGGCTTGATACCGGTCCGTCCTCGGCAACACACAGTAGGGATGGCCGAGTACGCAGCACGCCCAGGACGGCCACTGCGATGGCCGCGATCGCGGGCGAAATCGAGGTGAGCGTGGCGGTGGGGCAGCGATACGAGGTGGGGGTCAAACGGGAACCCGATTCACACGGAGAGTTCACCACCGTGATCACGCGCGGCGGCGTGCAGGTATGCCCCGTGTCGGAGAGGAAAAGGACTGCGACGGCCTCGAAGTTGTCCGGGTGCTCGACAGGAAAAATTGTAGTGAGCTGTGATCCAGCGTCCGTCTGCGACGCGCGCGCGGGTGGGGACACCCGCGCGCTCGAACGCCACCACGTTCGGGATTCTCTTTTTATTGAGCGCCGCACCTGGACGCCTCGATCCCCCGGTTCGTGCTGGGTTGTGGCGCCCGCATTTGCGCGACGGCGAGGTTGGTTTCAGTCGGCGACCATCGGTGTGACACGATGCATGGCGTGAAGGCCTCGTTGGCGAAAGATTCGTGCACTGGTGATCGACTGTAAGCGGGTTTCCTTGGGCGGTTACGCATCCGTAGCCGCTGGCGCCGCGGCCGGCCCGGTGGACAGCCGTCCCTCGCTGATCCGGCGGGACGTGGTTCCCTCCCAAGGGCGTGGCGATCGGTTTCTGTTGTGTCTTGCCACCTATATGGTTCGCATGTAGTCTTCATTTTTGGAGATCGCGCTCAGTGGCATGGTGGCCGTTCAGGGGCGCGATCCCAGGAGGTGCGGAGTATGAAGAAGTGGTTCGCGATTGCGTTGGTGGTTGCGCTCGCCTCGGCGGCGCGGGCGGGTGGCGGGTTCGCAGTGTACGGCACGTATGCCGACCTGAAGGACTTCGACGACGCTGGTTACGGCGGAGGTTTGAAGCTCCAAGCGGATCTCGTGGAATCCTGGCTTGGCGTCGAACTCCGCATCCAAGGCCTCACGGGCTATGGCGGAGACGATCCGATGACCGAAGATTCCTGGCTCGCGTCGGGTGAGGCAAACCTCCGGCTGATGCTTCCGGTCGCGGATGTGCTCCGGCTCTATGCTGGCGTAGGCGTCGGGTACTACGTGTTCCCCGAGTATGAAAGCAAGGCCGCCATCGGCAACAGTCTTGAGCCGGACATTGATCCGGAGGACGTGTGGGGGTATTTCGGGGTCGCCGGCATCGAGTGGCTGATCTCTGACACGTTCGGCATTTTCGCCGAAGTGAAGTACCAGGTCGGCGAGGTCGAAGAGGTCAAGATCGACGGCACGAAGGTCGACATCAAAGATGGCGACTTCGGCGGCTGGGGAGTGAATGCGGGCATTTTGTTCCGGTTCTAAAACGGCAGCCCGATCGTTGAACGACCCCGGGATCGCCCGGGGTTGTTCGTTTCATGGGCCGCCGGGCATGGGGTGGAGGTGACCTTGAAGCCGCGGTCTCTATCAGCCTCGTTTCGGGACGCGTGGCGCGGGCTTAGGGAGTGGGTGTGTTGCGATCTACACGGTCGGATCGTCGCCGGCACCGCGGTGGGGGTGGTTGTTGGGGGTACGATAGTGCGGTTGGACGCCTGCGAATGGGCGCTGGCGCTGGGCGCGGTGGGGCTGGTCGGTGCCGCGGAGGCATTGAACTCGGCGATCGAGGCCCTCGCGGATGCGCTCCACCCAGATGAGCATCCAGGTATCGGCCGTGCGAAGGATCTCGCTGCGGGCGCGGTGCTGCTGGCCATCCTCGTGGCCGCGGCTGTGGGCGCGCTGGTGTTTTTGCCGCGGATCGTGAGTTGGCTGCGAAGCCTGCGGTGACGTCCGCGATCAACGCGGTGGACCGCGCCGTCGATCGCCGTCGTCGCCTCCGCCGCGACGCATGAAAAAGCCGGGTCCGCCCTCGCCGCCGCTCATCGCGTCGAGCATGCGCAGGAGGCTGAACGGCTGGTTGCGATAGGCGGCAATCTGTTCCGGCGTCAGCACTTGGGCGAGAGCCCCTTCGTATTTCGATTTAAGTTGCTGGGCCGATTGTCGGATGCTGTTCAGGTCAGGCATCTGGCCGCTGTCACGAAACTGCGCTACGAGGGCATCGATCTCGCCACGGATCGCCTGATTCACCGCGCGCATCTGCTCCTTTTGTGCCTCATTGAGGCCGAGCTCTTGGGCTGCGCGGTTCCATCGTTCCTCTTCAAATTGCGCGCGCCGTTGTTCGCGTTCGAGCCGCTCCTGCTCGCGGCGCGCCTCTTCCTCGGCCCGTTTTTGCGCCTCGACGGCCGCCAGCGTGTCCATGACCGTATCTCGCACCAGCCGGTCCACCTGGGCCTTGTCGCCGAGCTTCTGCTCCACGCGGGCGACGACGGTCGTTTGAATCATCGCGTCCAGCTCCGCTCGAAGCATGTCCTGCACGGTCGCTTTCAATTCCGTGGTGCGTTCGGCGCGCATCGTCTCGATCTCGGTCTGGAGTTCGCTGATGCGTCGCTCGAGTTTTGCGGTCATCGCGCGCAGTTCCTCACGTTCGGCCATGGCCTCGGGAGATTCGCTGCCTGCGCATCCGCTCAGCCACGCGGCCGTCACCGTGCCCATCCACACTCCCACCGTCGCTCGTTTGTTCATCGTCTGCTTCCTGCTGCTGGAGACCACCCTCTTTGGAAGATGGGTTGGTACTTTCTTGGATCCTACTCCCCGTTTCATCAGCTGGCGAGCACCCGCGGACCCCATGAGCTGAGGGCGCTGTGGGGGTTCGATTGAGAACAGACGCAAATGCGCGTCTACCCGCATCCAGGCCTTGCCACAATCCATAGCGCGATCGGCCTCGCGGCAGCGGGGTGCCTGGCGCGGCGACAGCCGCGACGAAAACCCGGCGAAGCAGATTGCTGATTCCGCGCGTTGCCTCTCTGGAGATTGCCTCCCTGGTCCTGCCTGGGGACAGGCAGCTGGGCCGGCCGGTGGGGACAGGCACTTCAGGCGCTAATGGGGATGGGCGGCTGGGGACAGGCACGGTGGGCTGCTGGGGACAGGGACGTATTGTCGGCCGGTCACTCGGCGATGGCCGCTTCGCGCCAGCCGCCATGGAGTCGTCACAGGGACAGGCACCTTTTGGAGCACAAGGGCCCCAGGAAGGCGAAGGGGATTGCCAGCTGCCTGTCCCCATTGGGCCCCTGGGGCCATGCCTGCGGCAAGCGCCTGTTCCCGGTCCGCAGCTACCGTCCGCGATGGGGGACAGGCACGAGCGCAATTGCAACGGAAGGTGTGGGCGGGGAGGCCCCGGCGGCCGAGCGCCGGAGCGACAGGGAGCTGTTCGATTGGGGACTGGCAGACGAGGCACTTCTACCCGCATGTCGCCCCCTTATCGCACCCCTCGAAACAATCCACAGCGCACACGGCGCAACCTCGGTAGGCCGCGACCGCGCGGTGGCCAGCTAGGGAAATCACGACTGGAATCGAAGGCGCACCCGCCGCTCGCCCGGGCCGCGTTCGTTCAGGCCGGCGCCGCGCCCGTCGCCCAGAGGTTGGCCGAATTCCGGCCGGCCGCGACCGCGCGGGTGAGCGTCGTCGCGGCCATGCAGGGATCCGGTGCCGCCATGATCGCCGATACCACGGCGATTCCGTCCGCGCCCGCCCGAATCACCTCCGCGGCATTGGACGGGTGAATGCCACCGATGGCGACCAGGGGCAATGAGGTCACCTCGCGAATTCGCCTCAACCCCTCGAGGCCGACCGCCGGCGGCGCATCAGTTTTGGTGGGCGTATCGAACACCGGACTGACCCCGAGATAATCTGCACCGTCCCGCTCCGCCTGCACGGCCTCCTCTGGCGTGCTGACGGACACACCGATCAGGACATCCGGCCCGGCCAGACGCCGCGCCTCAGCACAGGGCAGGTCCTCCTGCCCCAGATGCACGCCTGCGGCGCCGCAGGCCAGAGCGATGTCGAGCCGGTCGTTCACGATGAGAGGCCGTCCGAGTTCGTCCAGCAGGCGCCGCAGGGAGAGGGCCGCCTCAAAGAAGGCGCGCCCGCCGAGCGTCTTTTCGCGGATCTGCACGATCGAGACGCCGCCGGTCACCGCGGCGCGGACGACCGCCTCGAGCAGTCGGGCACCCGCCATGGCCCGGTCGGTGACGAGGTACACGGAATAGTCCGGCCGCCGTTTCACGCGACCACCTCCATCCGCACACGGGCACGCCGCAGGATCGTATCCTCATCCAGTGCGGCGAGCGCATCGAGAAGCCTCACCTGAAACGAGCCAGGCCCCGGACAGCCATCCGCGGCCCGTTCGCCCGCGATGCCGAAGGCGATCAGGGCTCCCGCCGCGGCGGCGAGCGCAGAATGCTCAACAGCGAGGAACGCACCGGTCACGGCAGTCGCGGCGCATCCCGAACCGGTGATCCGGCCCAGCCAGGCATCTCCATTCGCCACGCGCACCGCTTGGCGTCCGTCGGTGACGTAGTCTTCTGCGCCGGTCACCGCGACCACCGCTCCAGTTCGCCGCGCGAGGTCTGAGGCTGAGGCCCGCGCCTCATCCACCGCATGCGCCGCATCCACGCCCTTGCCGCCAGCTCCGCCCCCGAGCGCGAGAATCTCCGAGGCGTTGCCGCGCACAACGCGCGGCCGGGCGCGCTCGAGCAATCGCAGCGCAGTCTCGGTTCGGAGCCGCGAGGCGCCCGCGCCGACGGGGTCGAGCACCACCGGCACCCCGCGCGCGGCGGCCGCCGCGCCCGCCAGCTCCATCGCCTCGATCCACGCCGGCGAGAGAGTTCCGATATTCAAGACCAGCGCCCTGGCCATCGTCGCGAGTTCTTCGACCTCCTCCCGCGCATGCGCCATGATGGGCGACGCTCCCAGCGCCAGCAGGGTGTTGGCCGTCGTATTCATCACGACGTAGTTGGTGATGTTGTGCACGAGCGGACGGCTCACGCGGATGCGCATCAGTGCGCGCGCCGCGCATTCCGTGATCATGGATTCGGTGAATATGCTCATCTGCGTCCTTTCAGGTGGTTCGCGGCGGAACGGTCCGAGCGCCGACTCGGTCGGCCGCTGTCTCTGCCGCCGCAGCCCGCGCTTGCCCCACCCGGTCCCGCAGCACGTAGTGGAACCCGTGCCGGAGCCGCACAAAGATTTCGCGGCCGCTCCGCGTGCGGATCACGTACGGCGCGTGATCGAAGTCCGCGCGGCCCAGAAACCAGGCGTGCGGCCAGTACCAGGCCCGGCCGGGCACGAATATCGAGCGGAAATCGGCCGCGCCGCGCTGGCGGATGTATACGATATCTTCGTAGTGCACCCACGCGACCGGCAGCAGGCGGAACAGGGCCAACACCAGTCGATGCTGCGTCAGACCGTAGGCAAACAGCACTCCTTGCCATTCCGGCTGTGGAGCGCGAGAGGTAGTCCGCTTCACGGGCGTTCATGATGCATCAAACTTCCATCATGATCAAAGTACGTCCGGACATGCCGCGATCAAGTGCCCGCCGAAACTCCTGACCCGGCCGCCGAGCCATGGCCGTTCCGCGGTGCCGGCTCCGCGCACATGACGCCGTCGGCCGGCCGCGCGCGGATCACTGCGCCAGGAGGCACTTCGAGGAACCGATCGGGCGGCCACGGTCCAACGACGAGCTGCTTCAGCCAGCCGGGATCGCCGTCGCACACCTCGAACGACCAGCCTCGCTCCTGAGCTCGCCGGCGCGCCTCGGCCTCGAAGAGTTCGTCCGGCCCGCAGCCAGTGCGGATGTAGAGGTAGCGATGGTATGCGCGAACGCCATCCGCGAGCGTTTCCGTTATGTAGCGCGCGTTCTCCTCGCCGTATTGGCGCGCGAGCTCCTCGAACGACAGGTCCAGCCCCAGCCGGTGCAGCACCGTCTGATGGCGCAGCTCGTCCCACGGCTCGCCGCGTTCGATCCAGCCGGGTGTGAGAAAGTAGGTGCCCGGCATCGAGTCAAACACCTCGCGGTAGCGTTCTGGACTGCCGAGGAACAGACCGATGCAGTCGTGCGAGCGCGGCACGATGAGCGGCGTCGAACGCGCGCGCACGCCGGCGAGGCCGTTGTTGCACAGGCCAAAGCCGAGCAGCACGCGCTCGTAGCGCCCTTCGGGCACGGCGTCCACCGCCGCCTGCACGCGGGCGCGCATGTCACCCGAGGGCAGGTCGTGCAATCCCTTCGGCAGAAACTCGGGATCCACGCGGTGCGGGGCCGCCGCCGCGAGCGCGGAGAGCTCGCGGAGAAAAATTTCGCATGCGATCAGCTTCAACCTCATGGCCGTACGCGGCTACCATCCTCTGTTGTGCGCTGGTGTGCAAGCGCCGCGGTGATTCCCCGGAACACCGAGACCGCCGTTGGGCGGGCCAATTTGCGCCCGGCGCCGGTTCCGCAGATTCATCCTGAGGACGTTCGCGCACACGATCATGACTGTTCGAGGTTGACTTCCGTTGCGTCGTGAAGTACAGATCCACGCCTTTCGAACGACGAAGGGCTGCGATCTCGAGTCGAACCGAGGAGACGACGCATGGCCAGCAAAAAGAAGACACCGCGGCGGGATTCGAAGCCGAAGCGCAAGACGAGCGCTCGGCGGCAGCGCGCGTCCGCACCGCGCTCGTCCGGAACCGCACGGCGTGCGGCGCCCCAGCGGCGTCAGAAGACCGTCTCGGCTTCCAGCGCGCGCCGGCCGCGCGCCACCTCGTCCCGCCCGGCCGCGCCTGCGCGGACGGCTTCGGACGCCCCTCCGGAGACCGGCCGCAAGCCGGCGCGCTCGCCGCTGAGCCGCAAGGATCTCGAGATGTTTCGCCAAATGCTGCTCAACCTGCGCGACCGCATCGTGGACGGTATCTCGTTCCTCGCGGGCGACAACCTGAACAAGTCCCAGCGCGACGCGAGCGGCGATCTCTCGAACCACGCGGTCCACATGGCCGATCAGGGCACCGACAATTTCGACCGCGAGTTCGCGCTTTCGCTCGTTAGCAACGAGCAGGAAGTGCTCTATGAGATTGACGAGGCGCTCCACCGCATCGACGCGGGCACCTACGGCATTTGCGAAATGACCGGCCGCCCCATCGAGATTGAACGCCTGAAGGTTTTGCCCTACGCGCGCTACTGCCGCGAGGCGCAGGAACAGCTCGAGCGCAACCGCAAGCGGTTCCGCCCCTTCACGTCCTCCGGGATTCCGGGCGAAGCGTTCGGGTCGCAGGAGAATTGATGGGGCTTGCGCGTCCGATGCTGGCCCTGGCCATCGCGCTGGCGCTGGTGATCGGAGACCAGTGGTCCAAAGACTGGGTGCGGCGGAGCCTGTCGTTGTACGAAATGCGCCCGATCATCGATGGGTTTGCCTATCTCACCTACGTTCGTAACACCGGTGCCGCCTGGGGAATGTTCCGCGGCTCGAACCTTTGGCTGGCGGTCCTGTCGCTCGTCACGCTCGCAGTTCTGGTGCGGTTCCGCTCATCGCTCATGCGGCGCACGCTGACCCACCGTATCGCCCTAGGATTGCTGGCGGGCGGCATCGCCGGGAACCTCATGGACCGGTTGCGGCTCGGCTATGTCACCGACTTTCTGAGCCTTCAGTTCGGACGATACGAGTTTCCCGCGTTTAACCTGGCGGACAGCGGGATCACGCTGGCCGTGGTCATGTTCACCGTCTCGAGCTGGTGGGCCGACCGGCACGAGACTCAGCCGCCGGATCGTGCGCCGCCCGATGGCTGAAGCTGCATCCACGCTGCTGTTTACGCTCGCTGGCCCCACCGCATGCGGCAAGACGGCCGTGGCCCACTGCCTGGCAGAGCGGCTGGGCGCGAGAATCCTCTCCGTGGATTCCATGCTCGTCTACCGCGGCATGAACATCGGCACCGCCAAACCGTCCCTCGCGGAGCTCTCCGCTCACGGGTATGCAGGGGTGGACATCGTGGACCCGTCGGAAACATGCAGTGTCGGCCGCTATTTGGAGGCCGTACGCGAACCGCTTGCAGGCCGTGGAAAGACGTGGATCGCCGTGGGGGGCACGGGGTTGTATTTCAGATGCCTCGTGCAGGGGCTCGCGCCGCGGCCGACCGCGGATGCCGTCGCCCGCGCGGAAGCTGAGGCAACATGGCAAACCGGCGGTTTAGTGGCGCTTCAGAATCTGATCCGTCGGGCCGCGCCGCAGGCCTTCGAGCGGCTGCGCGATCCGAACAACCCGCGGCGTCTGATCCGCGCGTACGAGGTGGCGCGGCAGGGTGGCGACGCCTCCCCGCCGGCCACCTGGCAGGACCCGCCCTCGCTCGTGGGCCTATGGCGCGAAAAGGCAGAGCTGGATGTACGGGTGGCTGAGCGCGTCCGACACATGTTCAACGCGGGTCTGCTCGACGAGGTCGCCGCGCTGCGCGATCGCTGGCCGTCGCTCTCGAACGCTGCCCTGCAGGCGATTGGCTACCGCGAGGCGTTCGCGGTGCTGGACGGGCGCCTTTCCTGCGAGGCGGCGATCGAGGAGACCATCCGGCGTACCCGTCGGCTGGTCCGCCGGCAGATGACCTGGTTCCGCCATCAGGCTCGCATGCAATGGGTGCGTGTCCGTCCCGATTGTTCGCCGGACAAGATTGCCGACGAGGTGTTGCGGCTTTGGGAACGCGATGGACCGACGCCTGCGGCCATGTGAAGTGAGCGCCGCCGCTGACGCGGCGTGGCTGGTGGGCGTGCAACGCCCCGGCGAGCCCGAGTGGGCCGCGCGGGACACGCTCGCCGAGCTGCGGGAACTAGCCCGCACCGCGGGCGTCATCGTGGCCGGCGAAACGATCGCCCGGCTGCGCGAGCCCGACGCGGCCACCTGGATCGGCCGCGGCCGCGCCGAAGGGGTCGGCCGCGAAGCCGCCGCCGCGGGCGCTACGCTCCTGATTTTCGACGACGACCTCGCGCCCGCCCAAGCGCGCAATCTCGAGGACCTCACCGGCCTGCGCACGCTCGACCGCACGCAATTGATTCTCGATATCTTCGCGCAGCGCGCGCACACCAGTGAAGGGCGTCTGCAGATCGAACTGGCGCAGCTCGAATATCTGCGGCCGCGGCTGCGCCACAGCCGCGGACGGCTTGAGCAACAGCGCGGCGGCATTGGCTTGCGCGGGCCGGGCGAGACCCAGCTCGAAATGGACCGCCGCCGGATCGACCGCCGGATCGCGCGGATCCGGTCCGAACTGGAGCACGTGCGCGAGCGGCGCGAGGAGCTCCGGCGCGGCCGCCGCCGCCATGGCTGGGCGCTCGTGTGCCTGGTTGGCTACACCAACGCCGGGAAGTCCACGCTACTCAATGCGCTGTGTGGAGCGGGCGTGCCCGCCGACGACCGCCTGTTCGCGACGCTCGATCCGACCACGCGCCGCCTCGAACTGCCGAACCATCAGCCCGCGCTGCTGACCGACACGGTCGGCTTCATCCGTAAGCTGCCGCACCGCCTGATCGAGGCGTTCCAAGCCACGCTCGAAGAAACCGCTCGCGCCGACCTGCTCGTGCACGTCGTGGACTGCGCTCACCCGGCCGCCGACCGCCACATCGAAGCGGTGGATAGCGTGCTGCGGGACCTCGGTGCGGCCGACCGTCCGCGCATTTTCGCGCTGAACAAAATTGACGTGCCCGGCGCGGCGGATCGCGCTCGTCGCCTTGCCCACGGCGCCGGACGCTGCGTCCCCATTTCCGCCGCCCGCCACGAGGGTCTGGATGAGCTGCGGGGCGCGATCGCCGAAGCGTTGCGCGACCGCGGCCTCCCGTTCGAGATCGAGGTGCCCGCCGCCGAAGGACGCGCGCTCGCGTTGATCCGCGAACACGCGGCCCTACAATCCGAGACCATGCAGAACGATCGGATTCGGCTGGTCGGCACCATCCCGGCGCGCTACCGCGCCCTGATCGCCCCCTACCATCCGTCGGAGCCTGAGGCGTGAGCCGCGGCGTGCCGCCCTCCAACGACTCGCTGTACCCGGCGGCCGTTCGCATTCGCGACCTGCCGCCGGACTTGCAGCCGCGGGAACTGCTCGAGCGGTTCGGCCCAGCGCACGTCCCAGACGACGTGCTGCTGGCCGTATTGCTACGCACCGGCATGCCTGGGCGCAACGTACTGGACCTTGCGCGCGAACTGCTCCGGCGCCACCGCTCGCTGGCCGAACTCTCCCGCGCCTCGCTCGCCGAGCTGGCCTCGATCAAAAGCATCAAAAAGGTGAAGGCCCTGACGCTCATCGCGGCGTTCGAGCTCGGCCGGCGCGTGCGCGATGAACAGCTCCGCGACCGGCCCACGATTCGCAGCCCGGCCGATGTGGACCGCGCCGTGCGCCCCCACGCCGAGCGCGAATCGGTCGAGGTCTTCTGGGTGCTGCCGCTAAACAAAAAAAACCGGCTGATCCCGCGCCATCCCGTCGAAATCACGCGCGGCATTCTCGACGCAAGCCTCGTCCACCCGCGCGAAGTCTTCGAACCCGCCATTCGCACCTGCAGCGCCGCCGTGATCCTCTGCCACAACCACCCCTCTGGCGATCCGACGCCATCGGCTGACGACCTCGCGATGACGCGCCGGCTGGTCGAAGCGGGCCGGACGGTGGACATCCGCGTCCTGGACCACGTGATCCTTGGTCGCGCGGCCGACCCTGACTCGCCCCGCCGCTACTGCAGCCTCCGCGAGTCGGGACTGGTCAGCTTCGATGATTCCGGAGGCCGTCGGTGAGCATTCATCCCACCGCCGTTGTCCATCCGGGAGCCGAAATCGGCCGAGACGTTGAGATTGGTCCCTGCGCCGTGATCGGGCCTGGCGTCGTGATCGGCGACCGCTGCCGGATTGGTCCCCATGCCGTGCTGCTGGAACACGTGATCCTCGCGCCCGACTGCCGCGTTCATGCCCACGCGGTGCTCGGCGACGTGCCGCAGGACCTCAAGTTCCGCGGGGGCGAAAGTCGGGTCGAAATCGGCGAAGGCTGCGTCATCCGCGAAGGCGTCACGATTCACCGCGGAACGCACGAAGGATCGGTGACGGTCATCGGGCCCAATTGCTTGTTGATGGCCAACAGCCACGTTGCGCACAATTGCCGCCTCGGCGCGGGCGTGATCCTGGCCAACGGCGTGCTGCTGGCCGGCGATGTCGAGGTCGGCGAGCGGGCGTTCCTCAGCGGGAATGTGGTCGTTCACCAGTTCACGCGGATCGGCGACTTCGCGATGATTGGAGGAGGGGCTGGCCTGGGTCTCGATATTCTGCCCGGCTGCACCGCCGCAGGCGTCGAACGAAACCGCGTCGCCGGTCTGAACTGGGTGGGGCTGCGCCGTGCCGGCGTGCCCCCCGAGCAGCGACGCCAGCTCCGCGCCGCTTTTCGGCTCGTGTTTCAGTCTGGATTGCCACTCGACGAGGTGGTTCGCCGCCTCCGCTCCGAGTTCACGTCGGGATTCGCGGCGGGCTGGGCCGCGTTCATCGAAAACTCTCGGCGCGGCATCTGCCGCCGCTGGCGGCGCGCCGCAACCGGCAGCGACGACGCCGATTGATGCCGGCGCCGGCTGGCCTCCTCGTTTGGGGCTGACATCGTGAGCGGCGTGGCGCAACATTGAGTGTGATGACGACGAGTGGTGGTCTCGGCGTCGGAATGCCAAGGAGGACGTGAGCCATGTATCGTTCGTTGTCGGACCAGTGGTCCCGCCGAACTGTCTTGCGGGCCGGCGCGCTCTCCGTTCTGGCTGGCGCGGTGCGTCGCGTGCCGGCCGTCGATGCCGCCGAACAGAAGAAATTGCGCGCCGCGTTCATTGGTGTCGGCGGTCGCGGTGAGGCGAACATCGGAGGGCTCGCGCCGCACGTGCGCATCGTCGCGTTCGCGGACGCGGACGAACGTCGCGCCGCACCGCTCTACAAAAAGTATCCCGATGTGCCGCGCTACCGCGACTACCGGCAGATGCTGGAACGGCACCATCGCGAACTCGACATCGTGGTCGTATCTACTCCCGATCACACGCATGCCTGCGCGGCGCTGGCGGCGATCCGGCTGGGCAAGCACGTGTACTGCGAAAAACCGCTCGCCCACTCCGTGTACGAAGTCCGCTCGCTCGTCGGCGCGGCACGCGGGGCGAAGGTCGTCACGCAGCTCGGCAATCAGGGACACTCCTCCGCAACGATCCGCATGTTCCGCGAATGGATCGAAGCGGGCGCGATTGGCGCCGTTCGAACGGTCCATGCATGGTGCTCAAAGGTCCACTGCGCGATCCCCAAACTGCACCTGCTGACGGAACGCCCGCCCGTGCCGCCCGAGCTGGACTGGGATTCATGGCTCGGGCCTGTCCCCGAACGCCCCTACCATTCCGTCTATCTGCCCGGCGCCTGGCGCGATTGGTCAGCGTTCGGTTGCGGGACGATCGGTGATTGGGTCTGCCACGTGGTGGACCCTGTGGTCTGGGCCCTTGATCTCGGCGCGCCGGAAACGGTGCGCGCCGTCGAAACCGACCGGTTCGATCCCGCGGCACATGCCGAGACCTTCCCGTTTGGCTCGCACATCGAGTACCGCTTTCCCGCCGCGGGAACGCGGGGTGCGGTGACCCTCCACTGGTACGACGGCACGGTCAAACCGCCGCGACCGCCGGAGCTCGAACCCGAGCGCCAACTGCCCAATATTGGCGCCCTCGTCGTCGGTGAACGTGGCACGATCGTGTACGGATCTCATGGAGCTTCGAGTCCGAGGCTGATCCCGGAATCGAGGATGCGCGAGTTCAAGCCGCCCGAGCCAAGGTGGCCGCGCGTGGCTGGACACCACGAGGACTTCATCGAGGCGATCCGAACCGGGCGCCCGGCCGGTTCGAGTTTCGACTACGGAGGACCGCTGACCGAGATCGCGTTGCTCGGCATCATCGCGCAGCGGTTCCCCGGCCGTCTGCTGCGGTGGGACGGTGCGGCCGGGCGGTTCCTCGATCCGCCGGCGGCGAATGCGTTGCTTAAGCCCGAGAAGCCGCGGCCGGGCTGGCCGATCGGTTGAGGCGCGTCCGCCTGACGCGGCCGTCGCGCCGCTCGCCGATCGTAGCGGTTGAGTCCGCCGGTGCCGGCGACCCACACGCGGCAGATTCGTTGGAACTCGCGAGCTCGCGTTCCCTGATGACCAGCATCACATGCTCCGCAGGGCACATGGCCCTGGGTCCAGTGGCGTCGTGCTGACGCCGTGGCGGTGTCCATGCTTTGGACGAAATGGACGAGTGCCCTCCAAGCATCGGACAACACGCGAGCGGGAGGATCGCGGCCTCACCACGGCGTGTTGAGGAGTCCACCGCTCCGGTCGTTGTTCCGAGCGGCCGAGCGCGATCCTCGCACGAGCGCAGTCGGACTGGGCTAATTAGACAGCCGAGCCGCGCCGACGGATTGGCTCTCAGCTCAGCACTATGCTGAGCACGCTTCGGACTGTCGGACTGGGGATAGGCACCTAGCGACTCCCTTCGGTTTCCTGCGCCCACTTCGCCCACTGCTCCCAGAGTGGTGCCGGCCCCTGTGACGGCTCTATAGCGGTGACGCGAAGCGACTATCGCCGAGAGCCCGGCCGACAGTTCGTGTCTGTCCCCACCAGTCCCCAGCGTTGCAGCTGGCGCGGCGCTCTGCTGTAGCTCCGGCGCTCTGCCGCCGGAGCTTTCTCGCCCAAATCTTCCGCCGGGGGACCGGCGGAACTACAGCGGCCGTTGGAGGGCCGGGTTCCACCCCGAGCCTATGGCGCGGCGATCGCAGGGCACGCGAGCTCTCACCCGGTATAGCGCAGGCCGGAACTCGACGAACAACGATCTGAGGAGGAAAGAGGGCGATCTCGAAGTGGATCTCCGAAGGGGAAAGCGACGGTTGAGGACACGGAAGCCGAGGTGGTTCGGTTCGATCACGAAGATGTTCGCCCTTCGCGCAGTCCGCCTTCTCGTCTTACCCATCAAAACCATCCACAGCGCAATCGGCTCCAGCCGGCCGACGCCGTCCGATGGTCGCATCGCCGCGCTGCGACGGGCGATCGTTGATGCGCCGGTGCGCCTCGTGCTGCCTCGCGCGCGTGTGTTCAGCGAGGTCGGTCCGCAGCGCGAGGCCGACCCGTGGATCGTCCGCACGGCGACCACGCTGAGGCGCGATTTCGAGACCTTGCCGCTCGCGATCCGGCCTCACGATCGCATCATGATGTTCGAGAAGTTCACGCATGCCGTGGCGGCCGACGTGCGGGCGCAGATGCATCGCACCCACGCGAACCTGCTTAAGGTGCACGAGGCGCAGAACCGGTGGGGCGTCACCCCGCTGACCACATGCTTCTTCGACGGGTACATCGCGCGTGCCCGCGACATCGCGGCCGGCACCACCGACTACCACCTCTCGTGCCGTGGCATCGCGTTCGCGAACGCCGTGGATTCGTTTACCACGATCCGTGAGGTCGTCGTCGAGCGGCGACCGGCGGCGCTCGACGAGATCGGCGAGGCGGTTGGCGCGGAGCAATCGAGGCCCCCGCGCTGCTGAACTCCCTCCTCCAACCCCATGGTGTAGGGAGCTGGAACTGCCGCACGCAGGTCAACCTCCGGCCCCATGCGGGCATGGTGGATACGGCGGCCGCGCGAGAGAACCTCGGGGGCACGCTCGCGGTGTTCTTTAGGAGCGGCGAGTAGGAGCTGCCGATCCATGCCGTCAGCTCCGAGCTACTCCGCGCCGCGAAGGCGAACCCAGATCAGTACCGCGGCCTCGTGGTGCGCATCGCGGCCTGTCACGAGTTCTTTGTGCGGTTCACGCCGGACATGCAGGACGGGATCATCGCTCGCTCAGCGTAGGGCATCGGCCCGACTAAGTGTTCGAGATCCAGCGCTTTGCGATTCACGTCGGGTCGGGGATTCGAACGACAGTGGTTCTGACGCACTCTCCGCTGCGCTCTCGGCGGTGCAGCAATCCCGAAAGCGTCACGCTCGAGCCGCTGCTCTCCGCTGACGCCGCGCGTTGTCAAGGGTGCGGCGAGTGCGTGCGGGCGTGTCGGACGTTGGCGCTGCGCATGCCGGAGGGCGGCGGGGCGGCAGTGCGCGAGCGCGGATGCTGCACGGTGTGTAGAGCATACGCGCCAGGTGGCGCGCCGGCCGGGCTCGAGGTGGTCGGTCGAGACAACACCGTTGCCGATCTCATCGCGATCGTGCTGGGCGACCGCTGGTCACGCGCCGTGAGGTGCCCTCGCGCGGCGCATACCGCACACGGACGTCGGGTTATACGACGGAAGGAGACCGATGCTGCTTGCCATCGCGAATTCGCGGGCGAATCGAACGAGATCATCCTCGAGCATCGTCAGCGGTTGCACCGTGCCGGTGCGGCCATTGTGATGCGGTGTCCGATCATTCCTGGGCATAACGCGCGGGACGAGCACCTCGACGGCATCGCGCGGCTGGCTGCCCGGCTGCCGCGGCTGCCCGGCGCTGAACTGTTGCCGTACTTCGATCTCTAGCGCACAAACTGCCGCGCTTTGGACGCACCGCCACCTTTCCCGCCGACATTCGCGCGCGGGATCGCGAAACGCTGAAGGGTTGGATCGAGCGGCTGCGCTCGCGCCGCGTGCCGGTGGTGGGCTGAGGCGCGGACTCCGCCGGATCCCTTCACGGCGATGCACGAGCGGTGTCCGAGTCGGCGCCGAGGTTGAGCCAGATGTCGAGACGCGGCGTGTCAAAGTTGAACGGCTTGTTCACGATGTCCGGCCGGCCGTCGCCGTTCACGTCGGCGAGGCGAGCCTCGTGGAATCCGATGCCGTTCGTGAGCACGACGGTTGAGAACCCGCCGCGGCCGTCGCCGTAGAGCAACCAGGCGGTCGCCGCCGGGTGGTCCGGCTCGGCTCGGCGCACGCTCCATTTCGCCATTTCGGCACAGAAGATGTCGAGATGTCCGTCGCCGTTTATGTCCGCGGCCTCGAGGGTGTGGCCGTGGACCACGCGGCGGCCATCGAGCAGGGGACGGCGGCGCCAGTTCGCGGGCTCGAGGGGATCATCGTCGCATTCGAACAAGAGCAGGGGGCCGTCCGCGTCGCCTGGCGCGAGCACAATTTGCGCGACCCGTCCTCCGCGAAAGTGGCCGGCGAGGATGCGGCCGGGCTGTTCGCCCACCCGCACGGCGCGAACGGTGCCGTCGCCGTTGTTGCGAAACCACCACGCGCCGCCCAATAGATCTCGCCGGCCGTCGCCGTCGACATCGAACACGAAGAGGCCCTCCGGCTTGTTCGCGAGCCCCGCGGCGGACGCATCGAACAGTTCGCGCAGAGGCCACGAGTCGGCGCCGCGGGGATCCTCGGGCGGCAGCGCGAGGAACAGGCGCCGCGCGCCCTGGTTCCAGAAGATCACCTGAGGCCGGCCGAGGCCGAGCAGGTCGGCCGCGACCTGATCGTGATGGCCCTTGGCGCCGCTGCGTTTGATGAACCGGCGGGGCCACGGTTTCGCGGGGTTGGCGTCGAGGCCGAGATTCTCATACCACACGAGCACGTCGCTGCGATAATCGCCCCCCAGTACGAGATCGAGATCTCCGTCGCGGTCCAGATCCGCCGCCGCGCCGCCAGCCTCAACGGGCCAGGCGTGGTCGTCAATCACGAAACGCTGCCACACGCCACGTACGTGGCGGAGGCCGATCACGGCGGGCGCGCGGCTGCGCTCCGCGATCACAATGTCCGCCGCGCCGTCGCCGTTGAAATCGGCGACGACGCAGGCGGTCTGCTCTACGCCGCCGTTCGGTTCGGGCAGGTCGCCGGTACGGCTGCTCAGGTGACGCCACTTCACGACGGGCGGCGCGGCCGCCGCGGCGATGCCCACACCGGTGATCGCTGCGATGATGTGAACGGATCGGATGCTCTTCATCGCTTTGCCGATGGCATTGAGGGCGTGCCCTCGCCACGATCATAGATGATCCGCAGTCCCCCCGGCGAGCGTGGGGGCGGCGGCCGGCCATCCAAGCGCGTGTCCAAGGGTTGGACGCCCTCGTTTCATAAGCGTCCAACCGTTGGAGATCGCACCATCCGGGTGGTGGATGGCGGTCAACGCGCTGCGCGGCGAGGTGCGCCGCGTGGTTCGCGCGGCGGACCCGCCCGCGGATTCGCCCATTTCGGCGCCATCCGGTTTGCGTTCCGCCGCTACGGCTGTGCGCGAAGATCGGCGGCGTTCTCCCGGCGTTCCGCTGTGAGGTTGCGGCGTTCGTCGAGGTCGGTCGCCAGGTCGTCGAGCTCCGCCTGACCTTTGTTCGCGGAGGCGTGCAGCTTGAGCGATCGTCGCCGGATGGCCTCTGAGTGGGTGTCCTGCTGTTGCCCGACACGCGGGCGGTGCGGCGCGCCCTCGCACTCGCCGAACGGATACGGAGCCGAATCCGTAATCTGCTCCGTCGGTTCTTCGTCGCGGCTAGCGTTGCCACCCACGTTCCCGTCATCCACCCGCCAGACCACGTTCAGCCGCTCCGCAACGTGCTACAGAGCTTCTTGGTTGGCCAGCTCTGGGAGAAGCGTCGAGGGGTTCGGAGGTGGGCCGAGTCGTCGAGGCGATCGCGACTGAGGAGGGAGGGGGGTGACGTCGAAAATCCAGCGGGCTTTACTCACCGCACCACCTCCCCGCGTTCTGGCCTGACTGGTCAAGACATTCTTGGTGTTGGGGCGGCGGGGAGAACCATGGGCGAAGGGCGCGGGGGCGGTGGGGGCACCGATGTTCGCCTCACTTCACCGACGCCGGTATGGGCCGTTCGTGTCCTGCCCAGCACGCTCGGTTTGGAGCCACGAGGGTTTGAAGAGTGTGGGTGCCGGGTGTAGATTTCATTGGATCGTACGGCGATGGATTCGTCCGATTGTCGCAATTATCGCGAGTTCATGCTCGCGCAACGCCGGCGTTTCGATGAGGCGCTGGCGGAAAACAAGTGGTATCTCAGTGAGCGCGCCGGTCGGGATGTCGGAGTGGCGGCGGCCAAGCGTGATTTCCTCGAGCGCCACTTCGAGCGTGTGGCCCTCCAGTTCCGCGCGTGGTTCTGCGGCGAGGCATGCCGGCTTCGGGAGTCGTGCGAGGTGCGCGCGACGCACGTCGGCCGGCCGCCGGCCCTTGGCCGCTGAGGAAATCGACGACGTTTTCGACCGCCCCGCATCGGGGCGGCGTGCTTATTCGAATGCCGCGAGGCGTTCGAGGGCAGCATCGAGATCGGCGTGGCAGCGGCCAAGCCGGGCGTCGCCCCAGAAGAAGTTGCAGCTTGTCTCGGCGCGAAGCAGTCGCCAGCGCGCCTCTTCGAGCTGACGGCGTGCGTCGGGGTCGCCCGGGGACCCGCGCTCCTCGACTCGGCGGATGCGGGCGGAGACCTCGTGGACGCGGCGCCAGGCTTCGCGCTGCGCCTCGGAGCCGGTCCACTGGACAAATCCGATTCCGCTGTGTTCGCCGGTGTTCCAGGCGCCCGCGCGCACGATGACCTCGCCGTAGACGCCGAAGCGGTCGATGTAGTCGTTGATGAAGACCGCGCGGAGGTCTTCGATCGCGCCGGAGCGGATGCCCTCCATGAGCGGCGCGTGGCAGCGATCCCAGAAGGTTTCGCCGGGCGTGAGGTTGCGGAACCAGCCGCCGTTTTCGCCGTCGGTCGCGGTGACGACGAGCGGTTCGAAATCACAATGGCGGGTCCGCTCGCGCACCTCGCGCAGGAACCACGTGGGCTCCATGCCGGACTCCTGGGCGATGGAGAGGTCGCGGTCGCGGACAACGACGATGATCTGCCGGCCGCCGTAGCGCGCGATGTGGGGGCGGTAGCGAAGGGCGGCCCAGCTCATCGGGGTTTTGGCGACGACGTACTCGGAGTCCACGATGCAGTACCGGTAGCCCGCCGCCGCGAGCAGCGGGATCAGCTCCATGGAGAAGCCGAGCTCGGGTGGCCAGAAGCCGGGACAGGTCTCGCGCCAGAACAGATGCCGGCCGATGCCCTGCCAGCGCCGGATTTGTTCTTCGCGGTCGGCGGGCGGGATGAGCGGCAGCACGGGATGGTAATAGCCGGTGCCGAGGATTTCGATGATCCGCGTGTTTTGGAGGTACCACAAGAGGTCGCCGAGCCGCACGATGCCGTACACCTCGGCCTGGAACGCAGGGTCGGAGAGCGTTTCGAGCAGCGTGCCGGAGAGTGAGAGATGGACCTTCGCGATGTCTTCGTAGCGCCAAAGCGATCGCGGGATGCGGTCATAGGCGCAGAGGATCTGGCGTGCCTCCCAGGGGTCGGTGGCGAGCAGTTCGGCGAGATTGCCGGCTGGCTGGTGGAGGTTCAGCACCAGCGCGTGGTGGATGGTACGCGCCGTGCTCATCGCGTGGCGCCGCGATTGGCCGGCGCCGCCCGGCGACGGTGAACGCTGCACCCGTAGTCGCCGGTCTTGTAGGCCTCGAGCCGCGCCTCCGTGTTCCGTCCTTCGACTCGCGCGAGGAGCGCCTGGGTCTCCTCGGCCGTCATGGGACGGAACTCCCGGGCGATCGAAATATCCTGCCGGAGCTGATCCAGGGTTTGGATACCGCAGACCAGCGACGTGATCGGCAGTGACAGCGAGTAGCGCCGACATTCCGCCGCCGTCACACCGAGCTCGCGAACGAATCTGCCGTTCTGGGCGCCGAGCGCCTTCATTCCGAGCGCGGCGATGTTGCGCTGCACGAGCACCGGCAGCACCTCGGTCTGAAAGCTCAGGTGTTGCGGATCGACGATGTTGAGCGGCATCAGGACCGCGTCCCACTCGAGCGGCGCGCCGGGACGCGCGGTGCGGTCGAGCATCGCGAGGTGGAACTTTGGGTCCTTGTGGCCGGTGAAGCCGATGTATCGGACCTTGCCGGCCGCGCGCGCTTCCAATGCGGCTCGGAGCGCGCCGTGCTCCGGATCGAAGATCAGGTCGGGATCCTCGTCCCAGCGGATGCCGTGAAACATCCAGAGGTCGAGACGGTCGGTGCGCAGGCGCCGCAGACTATCCTCGAGGTTTGAACGTGCGTCCTCGTAGGTGCGGCCGCAGACCTTGGTCATGAGGAAAACTCGATCCCGGCGGCCGCCCTCCAGCGCGCGGCCCATCAGTTCCTCGGAGCGACCTCCGTGGTATTCCCAGCAATTGTCGAAGAACGTGAGTCCTTCATCAATGGCGGCGTGCATGATCGAGATCGCGGTGGGGTCGTCGGCGCGTCCGATGTCCCACCCGCCGAGGCCGAGAATGGGCAGCCGTTCGTCGTAGCGTCCGAACTTCCGTTGGGGTATGCCGTTCGACGAGTGCGTCTGCGCCGCGATCAGTTCTCGCGCCATCGCGAAGCCAGCGGTGGCGGCCGCCAGTAGTTCTCGCCGCGTCCACAGGTTCATGATGCACCTCCGGTTCGATGCTCCGTCGAGCACTATCGCGCCGGTCGGGTTGGCGGGCAAGTTCCACCCGAGCCCTGTCGGCTCCGCCCTGCCGCTTGTGCCCGCGCGGGGATTCCGTTATGACTGCGCCGCTTGCCCTCCGGCCGTTCGGTGGTTGCGGCGTGCGACCCAGCTCCGCGCCGGGGCAGGGGGATCCTTCGTGAAACCGCAGGGTGGGTTGCGACGGGCACTTCTCTATGCGATCGCGGCGATTGGCGCAGGGGCGCAGGTTGAATCGCCGGCGGCGTCGCCGGCGACCGCGGAAGTGTCGTCGTCGGAATTGCACCTCACGGTCGGGCCACTCGAGCGCCTTATGGAGATCGGGCGGACGCTGTGCGGTGTGGACGTCACGAAGGCGATGTATGTGCGGGCGCTGCGGGAGGCGGCTCGCGCGCTGGATCCGCGGGCGGAGGTGGTGCGTGAGCGGGACCGTGACGCGGTCGTGCGAGCGTGGTGTCGGCATTCGTGGGGGCTGGGCATTCGCACGGCGCTGTCCAATGGACAGCACGTCGTCGTGGCGGTGGTGTCGAACGGGCCGGCCGCGGCGCGGCTCCAGGTGGGCGACATTCTCGATCAGGTCGCGGGGCGATTTGTGACCGGCATCGCGGAAGACAAATGGAAAAGCTGGGTCACGGCCGCGACGGGGGCCGTGGAGATTGTCGTCGTCCGGCCGCCGCAGCGAGAGCCGATCCAGGTCGCTGTTCTGCCGGCCTGGGTGGCGCCGGAGGTGGGCGAGGTTGAGCTTCTGCCGCGTGGCCTCCGTATGGTGCGTCTGGCGGAAGTGCGCGAGGGGGCGGCGGATTTAGTGTTGGGCGCATGGGAGGCCGCGAGTACCGGACGGACCGCGGGGGTGGTGCTCGACCTGCGTGCGACCGGCGGAATGGATCTGACCGAGGCCGCCCGCATCGCGGCGGTGGCGCGACCGGGCCGGCCGAATCTGTTCGAGCTGGAGTCGCGGGTCGCCGGGGTGGAGGACATGGTCGTGGCTTCGCGGGCTTCGCCGATCGCGGCGACGGCGCCGATGGTGGTGCTCATCGGACCGCACACGGCCGATGCCGCGGAAGCGCTGGCCGTCGCGCTTACGGGAGGAAGCGTGCCGGTCATGTGCATCGGCCAGCCAACGATGGGGTCATTGTGCCGGTATGAGTGGGTTCCTCTCGGCGGCGACCTTCTCGCCTGGCTGCCAGTCCGCCGGCTCAAGATCGAGGGAACAGTGCTCGGAGAGACGGTTCATCCTCAGATCGAGGTCGCCGCTCGCCCCGCGGCGTCACGAGAGACGGCGACCGGGGCGGCCGCCGGCCTCAATCCGAAGCGGCGTGCCTCGGCCGAGGAGGAGGAAGACCGGCGACTTCGTGAACGGATCGCGGGGGATGCCGAGCTGGAGCGGGCGGTGAACCTGCTCTTGGCGGTGCACGCTCTCGGGCTTCCCCGGCGACCTCAACGCTAAGCCGCTGGCTGATCGTCCGCTGGTTGCGCGATTTCGCCGGTCACCCGCGGCGATTGAGCCGAAGGAGGTCCAACCATGACAGCTGGGATGACTCGCCGAGAACGGCTTCGTGTTGCGGGCGTCGGCGCGGTCGCGGCCCGGAGCCGGGATCCGGCGGACGCCGTGCCGGGTATGCCACCGGAGGCTTCGAAACGATTGCGGTGGTGGAGCGACCCGCGCGTCCACGCCATGCCGCGGCGGCCCTGGCGCAAGGTCCACCTCGATTTCCACAACACCGAGCACATGCCCGTGATCGGCGCAGAGGTCAACGAGGACGCCTGGGGTGACCAGCTTGTCGCCGCGAACGTGGACTCGATCGTCGTCTTCGCCAAGGACATGCACGGATATTGCTACTGGCCGAGCGAGGTCGGGCCGGTCCACCCGGGGCTCAAGTTCGACCTGCTGGGCGCGCAGGTCCGGGCCTGCCGCCAGCGCGGCCTTGCGGTGTACGCGACTACTGCACGACCTGGGATCACCACCTCGCGCGGACGCGTCCGCAGTGGCGGATGATCCGGCGCGATGGCTCCGACTACATGCCCAAGCCCGGTCAGACCCCCGGCTGGACGGCGCTCGGCTTGGCGCATGCGGACTACATCGAGTGGATGGATCGCCCCGAGAGTTCGTCGGCCGCTATGAATTGGACGGCGCCTGGTTCGACATGGCCGAGCCGGCCGCGCCGGAATGCTTCTGCGCCGAGTGCCAGCGGCAGATCCGCGAGGCGGGCGGTGATCCGCAGAATCCGGCGGCACAGCGGGAACACAAACACCGACTGTTTCTCGACTGGCACCGCCACGTGCGCGACCTCGTCCATTCGATCCGCCCCGGCGGCCAAGTGGATTGTAATGACATCGGGCTCTCGTGTGTCCGCGCGCGGGCGCCGCTGCTCGACAACATCGACATCGAGGCACTCCCGACCGGCGGTTGGGGCTACTTCTATGCCCCGATGCAGATCCGGTACCAGCGAAATTTTGGCGTGCCCGTGTACGGCATGACGGGACGCTTCGTGACGGCCTGGGCGGACTTCGGTGGACTGAAAACCGTGCCGCAGCTCGACGTCGAACTGGCCTCGATCGTCGCGAACGCGGCGCGCTGCGACGTGGGTGATCAAATGCCGCCGAACGGTCGGCTCGATCCGGCGGTCTACCATGTGATCGGCCGCTCGTTCGGGCGGATTCGGCGGCTCGAATCGTGGCTGGAGGGCGCGGCGCCGGTTACCGAAGCGGCGATGATGATTCCCGCAATTCCGTTCGACCGGCTGCGCGACGACTACCTCGACGGACTCACGAAACTCATGCTCGAGTCGCGTCGCCAGTTCGACGTGGTCGAGCCCTCACAAGAATGGGAACGATACGGTCTGATTGTGATGCCCGACGCGTTCCGGCCCGACGCGGCGGTGGTGGAGCGTGTTCGCCGGTACGTTGAGCAGGGGGGCGCGGTGGTGGTGTGCGGCGACGCGGGGCGGCCGGCCGGCTCGGACGAAAGCTGGCTGGCGCCGTACGGCATCACCGTTGAGGGCGCGAGCGAGTTCCAACCCGCCTACCTGGTGCCGCGGGCCGCGTTCACCGGCGACGTACCGCCGTACGAATATGCGGTGTATGAGGGCGCGGGCCGCTGGCGGGTGAAGGCGCCCGCGGAACCGTTGGCCGACCTCGGCGTGCCGCTGTTCCAGAGGTCGCCCGCGAAGTACACGAGCCACCGCCACACGCCATTCGAGCGTGTGACGGAATTCAGCGTCGCGGCGGTCTCGGGTCGCGTGGGGCTCATTGGGTTTCCGCTGGGGGTGTCGTACTACCGCACGGGCTACTGGGTCTATCGCGCGCTGTTCCACCACCTGCTGGATCGTGTGCGGCCGGAGCGACTGCTGGAGACCGACGCGCCTCTCGCGGCGGAGTTCACCGTGACCCGTCAACCGCTCGGCGGAGGGAACGGCGAACGGTGGCTGGTGCATGTGGTGAACTGGTCGCCGGACCGCAAGGCGCCGCCGCATCCGGAGTTTCACGATTCACCGGCGCCGTTGCGCGACGTGCGCGTTCGAGTGGCGGTGCCGCTGGAGCGGCCTCGGGTGAGATTGGTGGTGGCCGCTCGTCCGATCGAAGCCCGGCACGTGAACGGCGCGTGGGAGCTTGTGATCCCTCGGGTCGACATCCACGAGATCGTCGCCTTCGAGCCCGTTTGACCAATCCGGAGGTCCGGCCGCACGCCCGGGGGCGCACGGGACGCATCCAAGAATTTGACTCCGCTGAACACCCCATGCGCAATGCGGGTTGTATTGATGTTCCGGTGATCCACCCACAAGGACCAATTTGGGAGCGGGCCATACCGCGCATCTTAGCGAGCATCACGGCGTTATCGTGATGCGACAGTATCGTTTCTCAGCGAAATCTCATTTGGGTCATTTGGCTGGAGGCGCATGGATGGGTCCTGATGCGGCGAGGGCCGACCCATGCGCAGCCCTCGCGCGCCGGTGTAGGGCGGGCTGTTCGGGCCGCCGGGCCAGAAAACCTGTCAAGTCCAATTTCCCCTGCCGCGTTCTATTCACGCCGCCTGTTGCACTGCGCCAACGACGGCGGCCAATGTACACGTCGAGTCTGGCCCGGCGGTCGGGGTCTGTCTTTGGACCGCGATTTGTCCCCGGTCTTCGATTGGGACTGGTACGAGCGCATGCCGACCCGTATCCTGACCCCGCATCGTACCCTTCAAATCGATCCAAGCCACCACGCAATCGTCTCGCGCGAGGCCGACGTGTTCGAATGGGAGCCGTGGCGCGCGCGGGTTCGCGATGATGGGCCGCGCGGGGGGAGCCGGCGGGCGGTGCGCGGCGCCGCGCTGCGTGTCCCGTGCCGCGCGCCGCGGTATACTGCGCGAACATGAACGCGGATGCCGTGATCGAAGCGGTCGGGCTGACGAAGATCTTCCTCGATTTTTGGCGACGGCCGCGCGTGCGCGCGCTCGACGGTTTCACGTTCGACGTGCGCCGCGGCGAGGTGTTCGGTCTCCTCGGCCCCAACGGCTCGGGAAAGAGCACGACGATCAAACTGCTGCTGGGCCTGCTGCGGCCGACGTCTGGTCGGCTGATCGTGCTCGGCCGTCCGCCAACCGACGTGCGCATCAAGGCGCGCATCGGGTACCTACCCGAGGAGTCGTACCTCTATCCCTTTCTCACCGCCGAGGAGACGCTGGATTTCTTCGGGCGGCTGTTCGGCCTTCCGTCGGCGGAGCGGCGACGGCGCATTGACCAACTGCTCGACATGACGGGTCTTACGGCGGCACGTCGCCGGCGCGTCGGAGAGTTTTCGAAGGGTATGGCGCGTCGCGTTGGACTGGCGCAGGCGCTGATCAACGATCCCGATCTGGTGATCCTGGACGAACCGACCTCCGGGCTTGACCCGATCGGCTGCCGTCAGATGAAAGAGCTGATTCGGATCCTCGCGCGGCGCGGCAAGACAGTGGTGCTGTCGTCCCATTTGCTGGCGGATGTCGAGGACGTCGCCGATCGGATCGCCATTCTGTATGCGGGCCGACTTCAGGCGATGGGCGCGGTGGCCGAACTCCTCGAGGAACGCGAGCGATGCCGGCTGACGTTGAGCCATCCGCCGCCGGGTGCTCTGGAGCGGCTGTGCGAGGTCGCGCGGGAGCTGACGGGGGCGGATCCGGAGGTGGATCATCCGCGCATGGACCTTGAGACGTACTTCCTTGCGGTCGTCCGTCGAGCGCGCGAGACGGGCGGCGAAGGGACAGCGTCGCGCGAGGCGCCGGCGGTGGCGTCGTACCTGGCCGGTGGGCAGGAATGTTCCGCGAAGAACGACAACGCGACGCCCGACGACCGTCTGCGGCATCTCGTGGAACCGCCCCGCTCATGAAGCCAGTTCTGGCGATTGCCGCTGTCGCGGTCCAGTCGGCGATTCGATCGCGGCTGTGGCTGGCCCTGACGGTGATGGTGCTGGCGGTGGCCTTCGGCCTGCCGGTGACCGTGAAGGGCGACGGCACGATCACGGGGCTGTGCCGGATCGGCATCACCTACACGATGTGGCTATCTTCGCTGTTGATCTCGTTGGCTTCGGTCTGGGTGGGCTGCGGTGCGATGGCATTGGATGTGCGTGACCGTCAGATGCACCTTGTGCTGACCAAGCCGGTGCGGACCCTGGAGGTGTGGGTGGGGAAGTGGCTTGCGCTGGCGGGTCTATCGGCCGCGCTCTGTGCGGTTTCGGCGGCGGGGTCGGCGCTGTCGCTGCATGCGGCGGTGCGGCGGGGCAGGTGGACATCCGAGGACATGCGGGTGTTGAGGGAGGAGATTCTCACCGCGCGCCGGCCGCTGGCCCCGCGGGTGGCGGACGTCGAGCGGCGGCTCGCGGAGCGGATCCGCGAAGCGACCGCCGCCGGGCGCTGGCCACCCGAGGGGGAGTCCGAGGCCGAGGCGCGGCGCCGTCTGCGCGACACGCTCCGGGCCGCGGAGTTCACGGTGCATCCGGGCTCTCGCACCGCGTGGGAGATGGAGCTGCCCGCGCGGCTCACTGGGGATCATCCGGCCCACCTCCGGTTCCGTTTCGCGACTTCGACGCTCGATGCGTCCGCCGTTGCGGGTCGGTGGGGTTTGTACGGCGAATCGGGCGGTGAGCGGTGGTCGGCCGAAGGCGAATGGATTCCCGGCGCGCAGCATTCGCTCGGGCTGCCCGCCTCGGCGCTGGCGGGCCAACAGCGGGTACGGCTCGTATTTGAGAACCGGGACCGGCTCGGCGGAACGATCCTATTCGATCCGGCCGACGGTATTCGGATATTGGTGTGGCAGGGTGGGGCGACGGGCAATTTCGTTCGCGGTTGGCTGGTCACGTGGTGTCAGATCGCGGTGCTTGGGGCGGTCGGGCTGGCGGCGGGATCGCTGCTCGCCATGCCGGTGGCCTCGTTTGTGGCGGTGGCCGCGGTGCTCGTTGCGCGGATGGCCGGGTATGTCTCGAGCATGGCGGGCCAACCGGTGTTTGTGGAGGACCCGTCGCTGGCGTCGGGCTGGGCGGTGGCCGCGGAGCGCATCTGGCAGGCGTATTTCGCGGCGATGAACTGGCTGCTGCGGCCCGTGCGCGCCACGGGAGTCTTCGACCGACTGGCGGCCGGCGAATGGATCGGCTGGGGGGAGACGTGGCGCATGCTGGTCTGGGGCCTACCGGTGGGATGTGGTCTGCTCGCGCTGCTCGGTGCGCTGCTGTTGCGGATCCGCGAGCTGGGGGCGGTGCAGGAATGAGAGGCGGGGTGCTGCTGCCGGTGGCGATTGCGGCGCTCTCGCTATGGGGCGCGGGCCGGCGGCACGAGCCGCTGCTGGACCAGCGGCGCCGCGAAGGACTCAACCAGGGCGAGCCGCTCGAAAACGCACCGCCGCTGGTCGCGTTCACGACGGTCGCGCTCGGCGCGTTCCGCGGCATCGTCGCCGACATGCTCTGGATGCGCGCGAGCGAGTTGCAGGATCGCGGCCAATACTTCGAACTCGTGCAGCTCGCCGACTGGATCACGAAACTTCAGCCGCGCTTCGCCTCGATCTGGGCGTTTCACGCCTGGAACCTCGCCTACAACGTCAGCGTCATGATCCCCGACCCGAACGACCGTTGGCGATGGGTTCGCCACGGCATTTCGTTGCTGCGGGATCAGGGCATGACCTATAACCCCGGCAGCGCGCTGCTCCACCGCGAGCTGGCCTGGATCTTTTACCATAAGATCGGCATGGACCTGGACCAGGCTCACAGCGTGTACAAGCGGGAGTGGGCGCTCGAAATGACCGCCCTGCTCGGCGGCGCGCGACCCGAACCCGATCTCGAAACACTTGCGCGCATCGCGAATCAGCCCGAGAGCGAGCCGCTGCGGGACCCGACCGTGGCGTCGCTGGCGGCCGAACTGGCGCGGCATGGGATCGAGGTGTTCGGCGATCGTGCGCCGGCGGTGGACGAGATGCCCGAGCTCTTGCGCCGACGCTGGACGGACACGCCCGAAGGTCGAACGCTGCGAGCGATCGCGCGCGTTCGCCGCATGATGCGGCTGTACCGGCTCGACCCACGGCGAATGCTCGATCTCGAACAGCGTCTGGGCGTCGCACTCGATTGGCGAGGCCCGTATGCTCACGCGCTCTACTGGGCCGTGACGGGCATATCCTATGCGCGCACGCGGTTCGACGACATTGCGCTTCGTCGCCAGATCTTCCAGGCGATGACTTCCATGTTTCTGCGCGGGCGGCTCGCCGTCTCGCCCGAGGGCCGCACCGTGATGCTGGCGCCCGAGCCCGATCTGCTGCCCGCCGTCCGGAACAGCTTCGAGGAGGCGCTCGCGCGGCATCCTGATGATGTCACCGTCCGCCAGGCCCATCGCAATTTTCTCGTGGATGGCATCATGATTTGCACCGCCTACCAGCGCACAGGTTTGGCGCGCGAGCTCTTCGCGGAGCTGCAGCAGCGGCACAACGAGGCGGTCGGCGTTGCGTTCGAGCGATTCGTGGCCGACACGTGGGCCGGCCGTCTCCGGGATCTCGACACCGACGAGGCTCTGGCCGCCGTCGAGGCGGCTCTCTATCAGGCGGCGCTGTGGCGGGTGTTGGGCGATCCGACGGCCGCCGAGGGCCACGAGCAGATCGCGGCGCTCTGTTGGCGTGTGTACATGGCCGACCGGCAGGATCCTGAGCTGCGCGAACGCACGGGGTTGCCGCCGCTCGAACAGATTCGCGCCCGCGCCGAGGAACGACTGCGTGCCGACCTCAGCGGGGCATCGCGTGCGCCCTAGGGCCGTCGGTGCACGCTCCCCGATTCGGCGGGCTTGTGCTGCGGTGTGCTCTCCCTAGGATGGATACGCAATGACATCCCAACCATCCACTGCGGAGGTGCCGCCGCTGCTCGTGATCGACGACGAATCGGCGGTCGCTGAGGTCACGCGGCGCCATCTGATCGCGAAATTTCCAGGTTTGAAGGTGCTGGCCTGCAGCGATCCGGAGGTCGCGATGGAACTGGTCGCGGCCACGGACTTCTCGGTGGTGCTGTGCGATCTGGCGATGCCGGTGCACAACGGGATCGAGATCCTCGCCGAGGCCCATCGGCGCAATCCCGAGACGGTGGGGATCCTGGTCACTGGCCACGCGACGAAGGAGACGGTGATCGAGGCAATCAACTATGCGGGGGTGTGGAAAGTAATCGAGAAGCCGTGGCGCGAAGAGGCGCTGATCGGTTGGGTGCGGGAAGCGGTGGATCTCTATCGCTCCCGGGCGCCGCGTGCCGCTCGGGCCGAGGCTCCGCCGAAGGTGCACGCCGCTGCCGATCCGGCGCTGAAGGTGCATCGCCCGTCGCCCGTTCTCCCTCTGCGCCGCCCGACGCCGATGGTCCGGCTACGGATGAACCCGCGCCCCGCAGCGCCGGCGGCTGCGCCCGCGCCCGGCCGGGCCCGTCCGACGTTTGCACCGCCGATTCCGCCGCCGAAGGTTGGCTCGCGCTATGCGGACTTGCAACTGCTCGACGCTGGCGGGCTTGGTGCGGTGTATCGTGCGCGCGACACCGCAGATGGTCGTGACGTCGCCCTGAAGGTGCTCGCCGCGCGGCTTGCTTCGGACGAGGCCGCCGTCGCGCGGATCGAGGCCGACGTTTGCACCGCCGCGCGCCTCGGCCACCGGAGCGTCGTGCGTCCGCACCGGCTCGAACGGCCAACCCCGCTGGTCATCTTGGCGATGGAGTTTGTCCGCGGCACCTCGTTGCGGTCAGTGCTGGCCCGCTGCCGCCACCTGCCGCCGTCGGCGGTGGTGGAAATCGTTGACGCGTGTGCCACTGCACTCGAGGAGGCTGCCGCGCTCGGTTTGGTGCACGCTCAACTGCGGCCGGAGTGTTTAATGTTGGACTCGGAGCGCCGCCTCAAGATCCTCGGGTTCGGCCAGCGCGAACTGGCGCGCGCGGCGGTTCGCCTGGGGTTGCCCGCGCACTGGTTCCACATCGCGCCGGAGGTGGCCGCTGGCGCGCCGGGCGATGCGCGGACGGACATTTTTGCGCTCGGCGTTCTCGCGCACGAATTGCTCTGCGGCCACGTGCCCGACCATGCGGGCGAGGCGCGGCCGAGGGGGCCGGCCGAGTACCGGCCCACGGCCGCGGAGGATCTGCCGGCGCCGGTGCGTGAGACGCTCGAGCGGGCGTTTGCGGCGGTCCCCGCCGAGCGATTCTCGAGTGCGGGGGAGTTGGCGTCGGCGCTGCGGCAGGCGCTGGGCGCGTGAGGGTGTGCGTCGCTCAGGGCGCCCGCGACTCCAGCGCCGGCGCGTGGAGTCGGCCGAGTTCGGGCGCCAGCTCGAGCGCGCGCCGGTAGGCGTCGGCGGCGCCCGCCGAATCGCCCTCGCGCTGCCGCGCGATTCCGAGGTTGTGCCACGCGAGGGGATGGTGGGGCTGTCGCGCCACGACGGATTCGAGCAGTTCGCGCGCTGCGCGCACCTCGCCCAGCCGCAGCCGGAGCGTCGCGAGATTGTAGGCGGCCTCGAGGCTTTCCGGGTGAGCGATGAGCGCCGCTTCGTAGCGCGCCAGCGCCTCGTTCGTGTGGCCCGCGATGAGATCGAGATTCGCCAGGCCGATCAGCGCGGCCTCGTGGCGCGGATCGGACTCGAGGACCATCTCGAACTGCGCGCGCGCGGTCGTCGGGTCGCCGAGTCGCGCGATCAGCGTGGCCCAGCCCGCGCGCGGCGCGAGGAGTGACGGATCGAGTTGCGCCGCTGTGGCGTAGTGTTCCAGCGCGCGCTCCACTTCGCCGGCGTCATCGAGCGCCTGCGCGAGGTTGCCGTGAGCGATGGCGCTGTCCGGGTGCACCCGGACGGCGTGGCTCCAGAGCGATACGGGGTCCCGCCATACGCGGATTTGGGAGCGGGTTCCCATCGCGAGTGCCGCGAGCAGGCCCACCACGGTGGCGCCGGCCGCGACGGTGAGCGGCCGCCGATCGGTACCCGCGAAGTGCGGCAGCTCGCGGAGCAGAACCGCCGCCAACAGCGCCGAGAGTGACCACGTCGCCACATAGGTGTAGCGGTCGGCGGTGAGCTGTGGGCCGCTTTGAAACCAGCCGGACACCGGCGCGACGGCGGCGGCCATCCACAGGAGCGCCAGCGCGAGGCCGGGCGCACGCCGACCCCACCAGGGCATCGAGATCAATACTCCACCGATGACCGCCGCCGGCACCAACCATTCCAGCGTCCAGGGGGTCCATGGGCGCGGCAACGGTACCAGCGGCGTGAGGGCGACTGGCCACAACGTCGTCAGCCAATGCCGCGCGATGCTCCACGTGGACTGGATCGCGCGCGCGGCACATCCGTGCGCGGCCCACGACCACATCGCGCCGGACGCCGCCGCGGCGCGCGCCGAGACCGTCGCGCTCGCCAACGCCACCAACCAGAGCGGCCAGGTCGGCCGCACTCGGCGCCACCATGCTCGTCGGTCTCCATCTGCCGGCCGGCGCGCAGCAAGTTCGGCCGCGACCGCGATCGCCAACAGGGCCGGCAACACCATCGCCTGCGCCTTCGAGAGCATCGCGGCGGCTCCCGCCAGGGTCGCGCCCATGCGGCGGGCGCGCGACGGCGGGCCGCCCTTGTGCGGGCCGAGCCATAGCCACAGAGACCACGCCGAGAAGGCCGCGGAAAGCAGATCGCGGCGCGCCGTGATCCAGGCGACCGCTTCCACGCGCAGGGGATGAAGCGACCAGACGAGACCGGCGAGCGCGATGGCGCCCGCTTCGGCCGGCGTGGCGGTCGCCGCATCGAGTCGCGCGGCGTGCTGCAACCAGCGAATCAGAAGCGCGGCCAGAAAGGCCGCCGTGAACGCATGTAGCGCGACGTTGGTCAGATGCAGCCCCGCCGCGTTGACGCCCCACAGCGTGTAATCGAGCGCGTAGGACATCCACGTCAGCGGCTGATAGTGACCGAGGCGTGTGCTGGTCCACATCCAGGCTAGGTTCTCGGGCGTGAACCCATGCCAACGCGAGTCCTTCAGCAGCAGCTCCGCGTCGTCCCAGTTCGTCCAGTCATTGAACACGGCGGGCAGGTGCACGACGAAGGTCAGGATGGCGACCAGCGCGACCGCCGCGGCCAGTCGCGCGGGACCCGCACCGCCTCCGCCGCCGGTGGTCACGCCAGCGGCTCCGGCGTGGGCGGACGGAGCGCGCGTCGCCGGTACCACAGAAAGCCGAAGAGATCGAACACCGTCTGCGGCAGCCGTCGGAGGTTCGAGTACTTGGACACACCGCCGGCGCGCGGGCGGTGATCCACATCGAGCTCGACGATGCGGCGGCCGTGCATCCGGAAGTAGGCCGGCATGAAGCGGTGAACGCCGCGCACGGACGGAAGATCTTCCGCGCACTCGCGCCGGAACGCTTTCAGGCTGCAGCCGGTGTCGCGGATGCCGTCGTGCGTGAACCAATTGCGGACCGTGTTGCCCATGCGCGAGGCCGCGCGCCGCGACCAGGAGTCGCGCCGGCGCGCGCGCCGTCCGCAGACGACATCTACGCCGCGCAGCGCCTCGAGCAGCCGCGGGATGTCGGCCGGGTTGTTCTGGCGGTCGCCGTCCATCGTGATGAGCACCTCGCCGCGCGCGGCGCGCAGCCCCGCGAGCATCGCGACGGACTGCCCCTGGTTGGCCGGGAAGCGGAGCCCGCGGACGAACGGATGACGCGCCGCGGCTTCGCGGATGCGCTGCGGGGTCGCGTCGGTGGATCCATCGTCCACGAACAGCACCTCCAAGGGCGGCAACCGGCCCGCCACCGCGGCCAGCTCGTCGGCGAGCGGCAGCACGTTCTCCGCCTCGTTGAAGACGGGAATGATAATCGAGATGGTCGGATCCATCGCGGTGGTGCCATCGTATGCGAGCGGAGCGGCTGAGCCAAGCCGCTGCCCCGTGGGGGGCGGCCGCTCGGTCTGTCGCCGCACCGGCCGGCCTGCGGCGGGCCGGGACGATTTCACGGCGCTGGGGCGGCGTCCAAGGACTGGACGATCGGTCGTCCGCGGCGTCGCTTGCTTGGGTGGGCCGCAGGACGGAGCGTCGGCGCGCTGGGCCGTGACCGGCCGACCGTGCCGTGCGCAGCCAGGCCGGTGCTTGACTTTGCGAGGCGCGGCGTTTAGCAGAACTTCGATGCCCGCCCGTGCGGCGGGGGCGATGGAGACCGAGATGCGCTGCCCGAAATGCGGCGAGGACGACGATAAGGTGGTGGACAGCCGTTCGGCGCGCGGCGGCGTCGCGATCCGCCGGCGTCGTGTGTGCAACTTCTGCGGTCATCGCTTCACGACCTACGAGGAGATTGCGAAGACCGCGCTGCGAGTGGTCAAGCGGGACGGCCGTCATGAGCCGCTGGACCGGCAGAAAATGCTCGCGGGTGTCCTGAAGGCCTGTGAGAAGCGGCCGATTGCCGTTGCCGATGCGGAGGCGCTGGTGGACGCGGTGATCTCGGAAATCGAAACCGAGTACGATCGAGAAGTGCCGAGCGTGGAGATTGGGCGACGGATCATGTCGCGGCTGGAGAAGCTCGATGAGGTGGCCTACGTTCGTTTTGCTTCCGTGTACCGCCGATTTCGCGACGTCACGCAGTTCGTGAGCGAGGTCGAAGGGTTGATGGGGAGGTAACGGGATGGTCGCGTGGGGCGGCTGGTACGCCGTCGTTGAACCACCGGATCTTGCCAGTGGCGTGCGGTGGTTTGCGTCGGAGATGTGGCCGGGCGAGCGGCTGACCGCATCCGAGCTGCGACGTCTCGCGGCGCTCGCGGGTTTGGATGAACGCGAGGGTGGAGGACGGGGCGCGGCGGCGCGCGGAGAGGATCGCCGAATCGAAACGGCGCTGGAGGTGGCGCGGTGTGGCGGGGGGCCGGAACTGCGTCGGTGGGCGTGGCGGGGCTGGCTGCGGCGCGCGCCGGCGACGGTCCGGCCGGAACATCGAGCATGGTCGCTGGCGCTCGACCCCCTGCTGCCGGAGCCGTACGAGCTATGGCTGGTGCAGCGTTTGGATCGCATGGCGGCCGCGCTCGCGGACCTCTGGGCGGCCGGGGAGGCGCCGGTGCTCGTGCTTCGAGATCTGCCGCGGTGGGCGCGCGCGAGCGATGGAGCGCTTCGTGCCGGCCGCGTCCAGCGGCGGCTGGCGCGCGCGTTGGAACGGCAAGCCGCGCGACGCGGATGGCGCGGTCCGATCGAGGTGTTGGTGGTCGCAGAATGAATGGCGCTGCGCCTCCGGACTCCGGCGACGCCGCGAGGACGATGGATTCGCTCGCCGGCCTGGTGGAGCGCGTCACCTACCATAGCGAGAACACCGGCTACTCCGTCATGCAGGTGCGCGCGCGCGGTCATCGTGGCGAGGTTGCGGTGGTCGGGACCGTGCCGGATGTCAACCCGGGTGAATGGATTGAGGCGCGGGGCCGGTGGGAACTCCATCCGAAACACGGCCGTCAGTTTGTCGCCGAGGACCTCCGGCTTGTGCCGCCGGATACACCGGACGGCATCGAACGGTTTTTGGGATCCGGCCTGATTCACGGGATCGGGCCGGTGTACGCGCGGCGGCTGGTCCAGAAATTCGGGCGCGAGGTGTTCGATGTGATCGAGCGGCAGTCGGCGCGGCTGCTCGAGGTGGAGGGGATCGGACCGATGCGGCGCGATCGCATCCGCGCGGCCTGGGCGGAGCAGAAGTCGGTTCGCTCGATCATGACGTTCCTGTTCAGCCACGGCGTGAGCCCTGCGCGCGCGTTCCGCATCTACAAGCGGTACGGCGAGCGCGCGATCGAGACGATCCGGATGGATCCGTACTGCCTGGCGCGCGACATCCGTGGCATTGGGTTTCTCAGTGCGGACCGGATCGCGCAGCAGCTCGGCGTGGGCCGCGATTCGCTGCTGCGGGCGAAGGCGGGGCTCGCACATGTGCTGCTGGAGCTCACCGCCGACGGCCACTGCGGCTGGCCGCGCGAGCCGCTGCTCGAGCGGGCCGCCGAGGTGTTGGAGATCCCCCGCGCGCGCGTGGCGGAGGCGCTCGAGCAGTGCCTCGCGGAGGGGCGTTTGGTGACACGCGCGGCGCCCGGGGGCGTGCCGATCGTGCTGCTACCCGGCCTGGATGCGGACGAGCGAACGGTCGCGGCTCGGATTCGCGAGCTGCTGCGCGGCTCGCATCCGCTGCCGGCGATTCGCGACGAGGACCTCGCGTCGCTCGTGGAGCCCCGCATGCGTCTGCGGCTGGCGCCGGCGCAGCGCGAGGCGATTGCCGCGGCGGCGGCCTCGAAAGTGCTCGTGCTCACCGGCGGGCCGGGCGTCGGCAAGACGACGCTCGTGCGCGCGGTGGCGATGATCGCGCGCGCCCGGCGTCTGCGATTGGCGCTCTGCGCGCCGACCGGCCGTGCGGCGCAGCGGCTGCAGGAGAGCACCGGCGCGACCGCGATGACGATCCACCGGCTGCTCGACTTTGATCCCTCGACGGGCGGCTTTCGCCACGGTCCTTCCCACCCGTTGCGCTGCGACTGGCTGGTCGTCGACGAGTGCAGCATGCTCGATGTGACGCTGGCCGCGCATGTGCTGCGCGCGGTGCCACCCCATGCGGCGCTGCTGCTGGTGGGCGATGTGGACCAGTTGCCGTCGGTCGGTCCCGGCATGGTGCTGCGCGACCTGATCGAATCGGGCGTGGTGCCGGTGCGACGACTCACGGTCGTGTTTCGACAGGCGGCCCGCAGCCACATCGTCGCGAACGCCCACCGCATTCGCGAGGGTCGGATGCCCGAGATTCCGGAGGTCTCGCCGCGCGCGACGACGGACTTCTATTTCATACCCGCTGAGGACCCCGAGGAGATCCGCGGGCTGCTGGTGCGGCTGGTGCGCGACCGCATTCCCCGCCGGTTCGGTCTCGATCCGATGCGCGAGGTGCAGGTGCTCACGCCGATGCAGCGCGGCGACCTTGGCGCGCGCCGCCTGAACGCTTTGCTACAAACGGCGCTCAATCCATCGGGGCCCGCGATCGAGCGGTTCGGGCAGACATTCCGCGTCGGTGACAAAGTGATCCAGCTCGACAACGACTACGAAAAGCGCGTGTTCAACGGCGACATCGGGCGTCTGATCGAGCTGCGCCCCGACACGCGCGAGGTGAGGGTGCAGTTTGACGACGACCGCGTGGTGACCTACCACGAGCTTGAGCTCGACAGCCTTGCGCCCGCGTACGCGCTGACGATCCACAAGAGCCAGGGCAGTGAGTATCCGGCGGTTGTGGTGCCGATCCACACGCAGCACTACGTGATGCTGCAGCGCAACCTGCTCTACACAGCGATCACGCGGGGGCGGCGGCTCGTCGTACTGATCGGTAGCCCGCGCGCGCTGGCCATCGCCGTGCGGCGAGCCGACACGCACCAGCGCGTGACGCTCTTGCGCGAGTGGCTCGTTCACGGTCCGCCGGAGGACGATCCCCGCGCCCGTCGGTCCGCGTCGGCGCTCGAGTGACCCTGGGCGCGAGCGCGCGTTGGACGTGAAATTGGTTTTGCGTGAACCTATAATTCTGTTTTTGTGATCGCCCAACGATGACGCGGCGGCCCGGCCACCATTCAACGATCGAGCTCGAGCGGTACGAAGCGAAATACCTCGTGGATCCCGCTTGCGTACCCGAGATTCGGGAGTTCATCGCGCCGTTTTGCGAGCCCGACGACCACGCGATGGGCGCTCTGCCGGAGTATGTGGTCACGACGCTGCAGCTCGACACGCCGGACCTGGCGCTCTACTCCGCAAAGGAGCACGAGGCGTTCGCGCGCTTCAAGCTGCGTATCCGCACATATGGGCTCGACGGGCGGTGCCCTGTGTTCCTCGAGATCAAACGCAAGATCAAGGGGGTGATCGTGAAGAGCCGCGCGACGATTCCGGCCGAGCTGTGGGGCGGGGACTTGGTCACCGCGCCCGGCCGCTGGGTGCCGTTTCGGACCGCGCAGGAGGAGATGAACTATCTCAATTTCGTGCGCGTTGCGCGTGAGATCGGTGCCCGGCCGGTGATGCTGCTGCGCTACCATCGCGAGGCGTATCTCGGGCGGAACGACCGCTACGCGCGCCTCACGTTCGACCGACGTCTGTGCTACCATCCGACGCGCGAGTGGACGCTCTGGCCGGAGCGGGCGCGCTGGTACGTGCTCGACACCGCGACGCTGCTGGGCCGGCCGCGCTCGATGGTGATTCTCGAACTGAAGACGTTCAGCGACGCGCCGCTGTGGATGGTGGATCTGACCGAACGGTTCGATCTGCAGCGGATCGGATTCTCCAAGTACTTTGCCGCGATGCGGACCGAGTCGCTGTACCGCGGGGCGATGTATTCGGCGGCGGGGGAAAACTGCACCGTCTGGTGAGGCAGCGCGACAAGGAGGTCGGACGCGATGGATGAACTGATGGAGGTGTTCGGCCCGGCCCGTATGCTCGGGGTTGAGGCGATGACCCTCGCGCTGCTCGTGAGTTTCGTGCTGTCGATGATGGTCGCCTGGGTGTACCGGCGCACGTATCAGTCGCTGGCCTATTCGCGCGCGTTCGTGCACACGCTCGTGCTCGGCGCGGCCGTGTCGTGCATGATGATCATGGCGATCGGCAACAACCTCGCGCGTGGCCTCGGCATCCTCGGCACGCTGGCAATTGTGCGATTTCGGACGCCGATCCGCGATCCGCGGGACATCATTTTTTTGTTCGCCTCGCTCGCGATTGGGATTGCCTGCGGCGCGGCGGTCTTTTCGGTGGCGGTGGTGGGCACCCTGTTTTTCTGCGCGATTGCGTTGTATCTGCACTGGTCGCCCTTCGCCTCCCGCCGTGAGTACGAGGGGCTGCTGCGGTTTCTGCTGCCGCCGCATTCGGACGTCGAGCGCGCGGTGGGAGGCGTGCTGGGGCGGTTCTGCGAAAGCAGCGTGCTCGTCGCGGTGCGCGAGGCTGCGCAGGGCGATGCGGTGGAATACTCGTACCAGATCCGGCTGGCGGATCCCACGTTTCATGCGGATCTACTCGAGGAACTGCAGAAGCTGCCCGACATCTCCGATGTCAGCCTGCTCATGCAGCGTTCGACGGTGGAGATCTGACGATGGCCGCGGCGCACCGTTCCATCCCCCGTCATCCCCGCGTGATCTGGAGCCGGATCAAGTACAAGTGGCCGCTGCTGGTATGGCTGGCCGCGATCTGGGGAGGCGGGGTGCTGTACCGGTTTGGCGTGCAGACGGTGCGGATTCCGGGCGTGGTTGAGGCGCTGCGCGAGGAGGCCGCGCCGGTCGAGAGCGCGCGGCTGGTCGCCGTCCACGTCGCGCCGGGGGATCGGGTCATGCCGGGGCAGGTGCTGGCGGTGTTTGACAGTTCGCTGGCCGAAGCGGAGCTGGCCGTGGAGCGGCTGCAGGCCGAGCGCCAGTTCGCCGCCGCGATCCAGGGCATCGCCCAACGGCGTCGCGACTTGCGCATACGCGAGGCGGGTGAGCGGCGCCGACTCGATGTGCTCGATGCGGAGCTGCAACGGGTTCAGTTGTTGATCGGGGCGAGCGTCGAGGATGCGGCGCGGCTGGCCTACCTGCGCGCGGAGCGGGAGGCGATCGCGCAGTCGCTGGCACTGTACCCGGCGGAGATGGCCGAGCTCGAGCGCGAGGAGGCCGAGGCACGCCTGCGCTGGGAGCGCGCTCGGCAGTGGTTCGAGGCCGGTCCCGACGTGTTCACGAACGCTCCGCCGGAGGGATTGGAGGCGTATGCGGCGGCCCTCTCGGTGTTTCGCGCGCGTCGGGAAAACTTCATCCTGCGAGCGCGGCACACTGGCGTCGTCACCCGGGTGCTGTTCCAGCCGGGCGACGTCGTGCCGGCGGGCACGCCGACCATCACCTTGTTGATCGAGAATCGCCAGCGCGTGACCGGCTTCCTCAGCGAGTACGTAACGCGCGAGGTTCGCGAAGGGATGAGGGCGTTCGTCGAGCCCGCGCATCGCGACCTGTTCACGCGATTGACGCCCGCCCGCATTGTGACGGTCAGTCCGGACATCGCCTGGTTGCCCACGCGCGTCAGTCCGATCCGCAACCAAACGATTCGCGGGCGCCGGATCGTGGTGGAGCTCGAGGGGCCGATCGCGGCGGTGCCGGGCGAGGCCGTGAACATCTACGTCGGGCGCCCCTGGTGGAGCGAGGCGTTCGAGCGCTACGTGCCGGAACGTTGGAAGGCCGCTCTTCGGCGCGGGTGGGCGGCATGGCAAGCAACTCCGCCGGTTGCCGTACCCTCGGAGAGGGCGGGCACGGCCGCGCCGGTAGATGTGACGACCGCGCCGGGCTCGGCGCCATCCACACTGTAGCCGCCCGTCGTGAGCGCCGCTGAAAATCCCACGGAGATCTGCGGGGGTCATGGCGTGGCGCGATGCAGAGCGCCGTTCGCTTCGCCCGCGAGGCGGTGGGCGCCGGCGGAGCGTGAGCGCACCCGCACGGCCGGGCCGCGGCTCAGCGGTATTCGAACGTCGCCGTGGCGGTGCCGTCGGTGTCGGCGACCAGCCGCACCCAGTGGGCGCTGAAGTCCGCGGGGAACTCGTGGGTCAGCACGGCGCCGGCCGCGACCTCGAATTCGCGATAGAGCCTCCAGTCGTCGCGGTTCGAGTAGTCCACCTCGACGCGCACCCGCAGGGAGGAGCGTGCGTCGTGACGCAGCGTCAAGGTCTTGCGGTCGAAGCCGGTCATCAGGAACGGATCCGAGGGTTGGCCGGCCTTCACCGGCGTGTCGTGCCATGGGCCACCGCGGCCGACCGGTTTGCCGAGCTTCCATAGGTCGTCAATCTGGCCGAACCACAGTACGAGACCGCTGCTGTCGTCGCGCAGTACGTGCTCGCCCGCGGCCGCGTCGCCACGGCCGCCGGCCAGCACCATGAGGCCGCGCCAGGTGCAGAAGTCGGTGATCGCGTATCCGTGGGCCGCGACGGGCTTCATTTCGCGGTAGTTGGGCGTGGCTTTCGTCTCAGTGCGCGGGATCTCGTAGAGAAGGCCGGCGAAGTTCGCGAGATAGCGCTCGGAGACGCACTCGCGCACACCGCGCAGCGCGTCGGGCGCAAACCGGTCGAAGTCGTCCGAGGCGCGGGGCAGACGCCAGCGGCGGCCGGCGGCGTCGGTGACGATGATCGAGGCGCGGTCGACCGCAAAGTCGGCGCGGATGGCGTTGGTGGTTGCGAGTACGCGGCGGAGAGCCGGATCGGCGTTCGCGCGTACGGTGAGATCGGCAGCTACGTCCACCACGGCCGTCTGGGCCGTGCGGCCGTCGGAATCGATCGTTTCGAGCAACACATGGAGCACGCCGTCGCCGGGTCGGAGGATCGCGCGCGACCACGAAAGGCCGCGGCCGGCGCGGGCCGCGGGCGCGAGCGCGGCGAAGACGGCTGGGTCGGGCGAGTGGGCGCGGTCGGGCAAGTAGTGGAAGTGGACGGAGCCCGCCGGAAGGTCGCGGGAGGCGATGGCGCGGATCCATTCACCGGGAGCATCCGGCGGGAAGATCACCGACGAGTAGCCGTCGGCGTCCACGACGACGTTCGTGAGGGGTTGCCAGCGGCCGTCGCCCGAGGGGTCCACCTCCAACCGAACCTCGACCGGTGCGCCTGCATTGTGGGCAATGTGCGCGCAGCGGCGGCGGTAGCCGGCAAAGAGGTAGGGGTCGGAGGGGACGTGGGCCTGAACGCGATCCCCCAGCCACACGCCGCCCCAGCCGAGCGGCGGTCCAAAGGTTGGAAGCTCCTCGGGGGAGCCGATCCAAAGATTGGACTGCGATTTGCCGGCCATCGGATTCTGCATGATGGAGCAGTCATCAGAAGCGAGCACGAGGCGCCCGTTCCATTCACAGAAATCAGGGATGTAGCGCAGGTGCGTGGCGATCGGCCGCAGGCCGCGCGCGCGGGCGGCGCTCATCGTCGGCGGGAAGTCAAACATCTGACCGTGCATCGTCATCATCCAGCGGTCGCGACCGATCGGGCGGATTCGCGGCCACTCGGTGAACCAGCCGTGGCGGGGATCGTAGGTGAACGACGCCTTGGGTAGGCGGTAGCGGTGCCAGCGGCCGTCGTCAAGCACGTAGAGCAACACGGAGCGTCGGTCCCAGCCGGTGGCCCAGACGGGCTCGCGGTCATCGTTCGCGCCGGAGAGGCCACCTGGACCCGCGACCTCGCAAAATGGCCGGCGCGCGATGAGTCGCCAGGTGGCGCCGTCCCATTCGGCGAGCGCGCCGGCGTCTTCGGGGCTTGGCGGCGGGAGGGCGCAGAGGAACTCGTCGGCGCGTGGGGTGCGGCCGGCCGCGCGTTCGCCGTTGTTGGCAATGACGAACCGCCCCTGTCCGGTCCAGGCGCCTTTGCCGTGCCAGCCGGGGACCGGCTTTTCGAACAGCCGTCGGCCTTCGAGGGTGTGGACGTCCACCTCCCAGACGGGGCCTTCCATGTCGAAGAGGAGCAGCCGGTTCGCGGGGTCGGTGAGATGGCGGGCCCAGGCGGTGTAGCGGCCGGGGATGGCCTTGACGTTGATCGCACGCACGCGGCCGGTTTCGTCGATCGCATACGGGCCGATGAAGAGCTGGCGCGACTCGCGGTGGATGAGCCGCGCGGCGTGTGTGCCGCCGACGCTGTCAGGGTGGCGGACGAGCCGGAACGACTCATCGGTGGAGTAAAGGCCGTCCTCGCTGCCGGTGCGCTCGTGGGGCGGATAGGTGATCCACCACAGGCGGCCAGCCCAGGGCGCGACGGCGCCGATGCCGCATTCGCCATAGGGATTGAAGACGGCCAGGTGGGGGCGAATGCCGGAGATGACGCGGTGCTCATCGGCGGGGCTGGCGGCGGCCGCGAGGATGGTGGCGACCACGACGGTGGTCGACAGCTTCATGGGGGCACCTCCGAGGGCGAACGCGCGGCGGCGATCGCGGTCGAATCGCGGGTGTCGTCGGTGAACGTTACGGCGGCGATCCAAGGCAAGTCACGGTAGAGCGAGTCGTAGTCGAGACCGTAGCCCACGACAAACTCGTCGGGGCAGGGGAACGCGACGAAGTCGGCCGTGATCGGCACGGCGCGACGGGCGGGCTTATCGAGCAGCACGCAGGTGCGCACACGCGCGGCGCCGCGCTCCCGCGCGCGCGCGGCCGCGAACGCGAGCGTGCGGCCGGTGTCAAGGATATCGTCAACGATCAGCGTATCGCGGCCACGCACATCAAGATCAATGTCGCGCAGGACGCGGATCTCGCCCGACGAGACGGTGCCGCCGCCATAGCTGTGCAGCAGCATGAAATCAAGACGGGGCCGCAGGCCGTGCCGGTGAGAGCAGCGGATCAAGTCGGCGAGAAACACGAAGCTGCCGCGCAAGATACCGATCACGCAGAGATCGGGGTCGGGGGTGGCGCGCGCGATCTCGGCCGCGAGCTCCTCGACGCGGCGGGCGATGACGTCCTCGGGGAACAACACCCGTTCAATGTGGTGCGGTCGCATGCCCGTTCTCGAACGCAGGACGATTCCAGCGGGAGCATATCACGAGGGTGCGCGACGCGCGAAAACGTGGGACGGGCAGCCAGCGACGCCGCGATGGGGCCGCCGCTTCGAAACGCCGCGCATTGGCGCCGTTGTTCCTTGGACGCAGCGGCGCGTCACATCCTCGGATCGCCGCACGCCGAAATGGGGGCCGAGCACGAGATCGGCGGCGGGCATCACGCCCAGCCGCCGCGCGCGGATCGCCCGTGGGCAGGACCCGCCGGCCGAGCGCTGGCGAAGGGGCGCTCGCGCGGGCTGTCACCGGCCGTGTCGTTGTCCGCGGCCGAGACGAAACCTTCGAGGGCGTCTGGGACGGTCACCGGGGGGACCAGCCGCCGCGCGAGATGGTTCAAGCGCGAGAGAAGGATGGAGCCGTCGGGGGCGAGCCGCCCCGGCATGGGTTCGGCAGATCCAATGTTGGTCCCCGCCGGCGACGGACCTCACGGACGTGGAATGGCGGACCAGGCCCTGTGGTGCGCGACGGCCTCGCTCGTGGTCAGCGCGCGGCGGTAGACGCGCAACGCGCGAAGCGATGTGCCCAAACGGGCGCGGTCGGCGCCGTTGGCCTCGCGCAAGGTCGGGCTGAACCGGCCCCAACCGAACTGGCGCTCGTCGCCGCCGTCATCGAGGACTCCATTCACGACGAACGTAATGAGGTTGGGACCACCGTCCACGGTGACGACGACATGGGTGGGACGATGGGGCGCGATCAATCCGCGGCGCGTGCGCCATGAGCATGTTTGGCGGCCGTCGCACATGGAGAGTTCGAGGGCGCCGTCCCCGGTCATTCGGATCCAGAGGCCGCGGCCGTCCTCCATCCGAGTGTCCAATAACGTGGCCTCGACGACATCCGCGGCCGGGTGCGTCACTAGTTCGAGGCTGAACCCGGTGCGTTCGCGACGGCCCGGGTTGGGTGGGCGGGGATCGCGGCGGACGAACTCCGGCAGTCGCGGCATGGGGCACTCGGCGGGCATCGGTTTATCGCCGCGCGGCAGTTCGAGCAGCAGTCCGTTGGTGCTCACGAGGGAATTCGTGAATTGAGCGAAGAGGCCGGCGAGTAGCGGCCGAGGGATCTCGTGTACGCGGGCGAGGGTCTTTTGCGACTGAGTGATGAACATGGAACCGTCGGGTTCTTCGATCAGATCGGGGTAGCTCATGCGGATGAAGGGATCGTCGTCGTAGAGCAGGATTTCGGGTTGCGACCACTCGATGCGGAGGCCTTCGGGTGTTGAGAGTTCGCGGCCGGCCATGAGCCAAGCGGGGTTGCGGTCGTCGTAGGGACTGCGGCCGCCGCGGCCGCCGGCGCCGAGCTCCGCGATGAAGCGGCCGCCATGGTTGTGGAACCAGTAGAGAAACATGCCGTTGGAGCAGCGCCAGATGAAGTTGGCGGCCCGGGGATGTTTGACTCTCGGGCCACCGGGATGCCATGTGAGATATTCCGGCGTGGTCCACGTACGGCCCGCGTCGCGGCTATAGGCGCAGGCTGGCCAGCCGTCTATCGTGCGGTAGATACAGACGAGGGAACCATCGCTCAAGCGCGCGATGGACTGTTCCTCCGCGACGCGTCCGCCGCCGGGTGGGGTTCGGAGCCCCACGTCGCCGAGAGGTCGCGTCTCGAACACGATGTTGGCCGGGTCGGTTTCAGTGAGCAGGGTGCGGCTGGCGAGAACGGCGCCTTCGGACTGGGCAAAGAAACCGACGCCCATCGCGCCGACCTTATGGAGCACAAGGATCGCTTCGTCGCCGAGGATGAGGGGGCGTCCGACGTTCCAGAAGAATCGGATTCGGCCGCCGTACACGTTGTGGCGATCGCACTCGAATTCGCGCACGGGCACGGTGTACCGGCGGGGGGACCACGTGCGGCCGTGGTCATCCGAGAAGCGAAACACGTAATGGCCGAGGGAATCCACGCGCGTGAACACGCCGCCGTCTTCGCGCCGCACCTCCCTGACGTTGTCAGTGTTGTGGTTGTAGAAGCAGTAGATACGGCCTGAGGGCACTTTGAGCAGGACGCCGTAACTCGATTCGGGCCCGTTCGTGGGTTCAAGAAACACCGGGGGAGACCATGTGAGGCCGCGGTCTGTGCTGCGCATCGAGATGATGGTTTGACCGGCATCGCCCTCGTGGCCGGAACCGGTGGTGACAACACAGAGCCATGCGCCGTCATCGGTGCGCACGATGTAGGCCTGGTCGGCGTAGCCGAGACTGGGGATCGGGCGGCCGTTGGAGATGTGGCGCGGATCGGGGATCGCGGACGGCTCTGCGATCGTGACGGCGGCCCAGGCCGCACGAACGACGGCGCCGGCCATCAGCACGACGGCGGTCCGGCGCCCAATGGCGGGCAGGGGAATCCGCGGAGCGTTCGAAGGAGGGGGGGCAACGAACCGGGCCGGAGTTTTCATGGCGCTAGCCTAGCGTGCGGGTGCCCAGGATCAACCCTCCCGTGCGGACCGGTGGTTGGACGGCCGGTGCATTCCCTTCGACTACCCTCCAAGGTGGGGGCCGCAGGGTTGTGCCGGCCGCAGCCGGGGCAAGCGTTCAATTGGCAGATCGGACGTGGAGCTGATGGGCGGCGGACCCACCAACTTCGTTGCCCCTGGCAGGAGCAGCGGCGTTCAACGCGCGCGTCGAGAGGGCTGGCCAGTATAGTTCTGGCGCCGCCGCGCCGGCCGAACCGGCCGACCACGCTCGATGGGGTGGGGATGGTGGAAGTTCGATGCGTCGGCGGCCAGCATCTGGAGGCTTGGGGATCCGCCCCCACGCCATCTCACGGACGAATGTGCGCGCGCGGCCGGCGGCCCGGCGTGTCGGAGGTACAGCGCTGATCTTCGGCCCTACTGTTAGAGGTGCGGCGGCACCGATCAAAGGCGGCCGTCGCGCTTCAGTTGAGCGTCAATCTGCGCCTCAGCCTCGAGCCAGTTCTTCATGGGGTCGCTCGATGGACCGCGGCGAAGCGAGATGTAGTACGCCGCCTCCGCAATCATGCGGTGGCGTTCCTCTTTCGAGACCTTGGTCGTGACCGGAGCGGAGGGCGTCAGGGGAGCGCTGGGTGCCGCGGCGGGTGGGGGTTGGGCTGGGCGCGTCGCGGCGGGCGCCGGCGATGGCGGTGTCGCCGGGGCGACGGCCGTCTTCTTTCTCTGAACCTTCGGCGTCGTGGTCTTTTTCGTGGTCATAAGAGCACCCTTTCCATGATGCGCTGGTTTGCTTGAGGCCGCCGAACGAGTCATGCATGGGGCGGCGATCCAAGCACAGACGAAGAATAGCCAATCGGGCGAGGAAGTCAAGACACGCCACGGATCTTACAAGCGATTGGCATGCAATAAATAAAGTGTCAGCCTGGTTGCAGCGTCGTAGGTGGTGACGGGCCGAGCAGTTCCAGGATCGCGGCGCCGTAGGTGAACCCGCCGCCGAAGGCGGTTAGACCGATCCGTTCGCCGGTTGACCGTCCTGGGATGAGCGCTTCCAGCGCCAAAGGAATGGTGTTCGAGGAGGTGTTGCCGTGGTCACGAATGTAGAAGAAGACTTTTTCGGTGGGGAATCCGATGGCCTTTTGAATGGCTTCGATGATTCGTTCGTTGGCCTGGTGAGGCACGATCATCGAGAGATCGTGGATGCGGATGCCCTGTTCGGCGCAGGCGCGTTGCAGCATTTCGATCATTTTGCGGACCGCGACGCGGAAGACGCGCTTGCCGTCCATGCGGATGTGTTCCCCGCTGTTCATGGCGGGGACGTACAGCACGTGCTCGTCTTCGCCCATCGCGGAGAGAACGGGCCGGTGGATGCGCAGGTTCATCTGGCCGGGGAAGGGCGACCGCGATACGAGCGAGGCTGTGGCCGCATCGCCGAAGAGAAACAGGGTGTTCGGGTCGGACGGATCGAGCATGGGCGATAAGGTTTCTGAGGTCACGAGCAGCACCTTGGCCTCGGGCCGGATCTGCAAAAGGTCCCAGACCTGTTGGAGTGCGTACAAGTAGCCAGTGCAGGCGGCATTGATATCGTGGGCCTGGATTTCGGCGGTGGTACCTGGCGCGCTCAATTCCCGGAGGATGCGGCAGGCGAGCGACGGGGTCGTGGAGAGTGGGGTACCGGTGCTGCAGATGATCGCATCGACATCAGCAAGGCTGATGCGAAGCTGCGCGAAGAGTTTGCGGCAGGCGGCGACAGCCAGTGTGAGCACGTTCTCGCCGGGGCCGATCCAGTAGCGGCGGGCGATGCCGGTGCGCTGGACGATGTCGGCCGAGCTCCAGCCGGGCAGGCGGGCGACGAGGTCCTCATTGGTGATCTCGCGCGACCCGTTTGCGTGGCAGACCGCGGCGAGGATGACTGGCGATTCGCCGTACGCCAAGCGGCCGGCCTGACGAACCGGAGCGGCTGCGGAGCGCAGATGGAGTCGGGGGATCTCCGCGGCCGTGGCGCTGGCGGAACCGCCGGCGGCGGGGACCTCGCGGAGCCGGATCAGGGGGCGCCCGGCACGAACAATGTCGCCCTCGGCGGCGAGCACCTCGTCGACCACACCCGCGACCGGCGCGGCGATTTCGTGAGGAGCTTTGTCGGCCTCGACTGAGGCCAGCCGGCGGCCGGGCTCGACGCGGTCGCCAGGGCGAACATGTAGCCGGACGATGCGGATGTTTTCGTCGGACGGGCTTGAGCCGGCGGCGCGGACGGTGAACCGGCCGGGCGCATCGGTTTCGATGCGCTCCCAGGTCAGATCGAGGCCGAGCATGGGAGCGGCCGTTTCGAGGATCCGCCGCACCGATGGGAGGACCGCGCGATGGAGTCCCTCGTGGAAGGGGGGCAGAGAGTCGGGACCGGTGATGCGAGCCATGGTGACCGGCGCGCCGATTTGTTCGGCGACGATCGCGAGGATGTCGGCGCCGAGGCCGCAGACGGGCGGAGCTTCGTGTACGACGACGAGCCGACCGGTCCGGCGGACGCTGTCCAGGACGGCGTCTCGGTCCCACGGCACAAGGGAGCGCAGGTCGAGCACATCACAGTGGACGCCCGAGCCGGCGAGAACGGCGGCCGCCTCTTCGCACAGGGGCACGGTGTTGCCCCATCCGACGAGGGTGAGATCGTCGCCGCGGCGGATGCGGCGGGCGCGGCCGATCGGCACGTAGGGTTGGTGGCTGGCGGGCATGCCGCGTTGGCGGTCATTCAGCAGGGCCTTCGGATACAGCAGCACAGTGGGCCGCGCCGCATCGAACGCCGCGCGCAGCAGGCCGGCGGCATCGGCGGCCGTGGATGGCATCAGGACGTCCAAGCCGGGCATGGCGGCCAGGGCCGCTTCGGGACTCTGCGCGTGATATGGCCCGAGGCCGGCGCGGTAGCCACCGGCGACGGCCAGCACGATCACCGGCACCCGGTAGCGGCCGGCGGTGCGCCACTCGATCGCGGCGAGCTCCGCGACGAGCTGGTTGTAGGCGGCCGGGAAGAAGTCCGCGAACTGGAGGAACACGATCGGCCGACCGCCGGCCAGCGCGCGGCCCACCGCGGTGCCGACGATTGTGCTTTCGGCCAGCGGCGAGTTTCGCACGCGGCCGGGAAAACGGGTGGAGAGGCCGCGCGTGATGCCGAAGACGTCGCCCTTCGGGTCTTCGATGTCCTGTCCGTACAGGGTGACGTCAGGGTGGGAGGCGAGCAGCTCGGCCAGCGTGTCGCGGAGCGCTTCGAGCATCGAGCGCTCCGGCGGACCCTCGGGGCGGGTCTCCAGCGGCGGGCTCTCGGGGCGCGGCCAGCGGGCCGGAGCATGGACGGGCGGCGGCGCCGAGCGGGCCTCCGCCGTGGCCGTCTCGATCTCGCGGTCCACGGATTCCTCGATGGCGGTCAGGCGCTCCGTCGCGACGCCGGCGGTGAGCAGCCACTGGCGAAGACGAGCAATCGGGTCGCCTGCAGCACGGACCGCGTCCAATTCCTGGGCCGAGCGGTAGATGGTTTGATCGTCGGAGTTCGAGTGGCTGACGAGTCGCTCGCAACGGGCGACGACCAGCCTCGGACGGCGATCGTCCCGCATCGCCGCGACGATTGGGCGTAGCGCGGCCTCGAAGGCGACCGGGTCGCGCGCGTCGGCGCGGACGATGGGGAGGCCGTAGAATTCGGCGGCGGCGCCGTCGGGTCGGTCGTACCAGGTGGCACCGCGCGTGGGTGTCGAGAGCGCGTAGGTGTTGTCTTCGACCATGAACAGCACGGGCAGGCAGCGGCGTACGGCCTCGGCGATGGCCTCGAGCACCTCACCCTGCTGCGAGCCGCCGTCGCCGATGCCGCAGTACACGATGGGCCGGTCGGGCTGATCCGCGACCTGCGCCGCGACGCCGACGGCTGGCAGCGCATTATTGCCGACGAAGGTCGGCATGGGCAGCACGTGGAGCGCAGGGTCGCAGTGAAAGGGCGGCATATCCCGGCCGCCGTTCGAGGCGAGTGAAGTGCCGAAGAGCGCGTGCATGAACTCGGCGATCGGCAGGCCGCGTGCGAGCAGCAGCGCGATGTCGCGGTAATGCGGGTGCAACCAGTCCTGTGGGCCCAGCCGCGGTGCGAGCACCGCGGTGCCCTCGTGGCCATCCCCGCCCAGGTGAAACGAGATCTCGCCCCGTCGCGCCAGATCGGCGGCCCGCACTTCCATTCGGCGGGCCGCGACCATGTGGCGGTAGAGGTCGAGCCACTGATCCAAGGAAAGACTGTCCATGTGCATCTCCAGCATAGAGGCGCCGCGCGCGCCTGACCAGTTCAGCTTTCGCGCGTGGTATACATCTCCTCGCCGGTGGCCGCATCCTGGATGACGAAGTCCTCGACGTGCAACGACGGGTCGGCCACGAACCCGAGACGCCCGCCCAACTTCTCCTCGAGGTCGACCAAGGCGGCTTCGTCTTCGCGGCGCAGCCGTTCGAGCACGGCGGGGTTCACCCGGATGCGCAGCTCGGCCGTGCGACCCTGCTGGCGAAGGCGCCGCAGGACGCCGGCCGCCCGCCGTTGAATCTCGACGCTCATCGTGAGCGTGGACTTCACGCGGCCGCGCCCGCCGCAGTAGGGGCAGTTGACCGAGGCCGTGTCGCGGATGCTTTCGTCGCTGCGCTGTCGCGTCATTTCCATGAGGCCCAGCGGTGAGATCGGTAACACATTCGTACGGGCGCGGTCGTTGCGCAGGCACTCGCGCATGCGGCGGTAGACCTGCTGCTGGTCCTTGCGGGATTTCATGTCGATGAAGTCGATGACGACGAGTCCGCCGACGTTGCGCATGCGGAGCTGGCGCGCGATCTCCTCGGCCGCCTCGAGGTTGACCTGAAGGATGGATTCGTCCTGGCTTTTGCCGCCCTTGAACCGGCCGGTGTTCACGTCGATCGCGACCATCGCCTCGGTCTCATCAATCACGATGTAACCACCGCTGGGCAGCCAGACCTTGCGGCGCAGCGAATTCTCGATTTTGCGCTCGATGTCGTAGTAGTCGAAGATCGGGGCCTCGCCCTCGTACAGCTTGAGGGTGCCGCGCGCGCGCCGCGAGATCCGCGCGATCAGGGACTTGATGCGCTCATACTCCTCGCGGGAATCGACCACGATACGGTCAATGTCTTCGGTCAGCGCGTCGCGGATCGTCCGTTCGATGAGGTCGGGCTCTTGATAGAGCCGGCAGGGGGCCGGCTGCGTGCGGATGCCGGTCTCGATCTGCCGCCAGATTTCGAGCAGCGAGCGAAGATCGCGCGCGAAGGCGGTCGGGCGGGTGCCGAGCCCCGCGGTGCGGACAATAACGCCCACGCCCTCGGGGACGGGCAGGCGCGCGAGGATCTTCTTGAGCCGGTCGCGTTCCTCGCGCTGTTCGATCCGTCGCGAAACGCCCTTCAGCGAGGAGCCCGGCAGCAGCACGAGGTAGCGTCCGGCGATGCTGAGGTTCGCGGAGACGCGCGGCCCCTTCGTGCCGATCGGTCCCTTTGTGACCTGCACGACGATCTCCGAGCCAATCGGGAAGCGCTGTTGAATCTCGGTGGCGAGCTGGCGGTTGCGCCGCTGCTGGCGGGCGGTGTCGCTGTCGCCACCCTCGGCGGCCTCGAGCCGGATCGAGTCCTCGGGGATCATGTCCCAGTAATGGATGAAGGCGTTCTTCTTGAGCCCGATGTCGATGAACGCCGCCTGGAGGCTGTCCTCGAGGTTTTGGATGCGGCCTTTGTAGACGCTGCCGACGATGCGGTCCTCGGAGGGGCGCTCGACGAAGAAGTCGGTGAGCTCGCCGTCCTGCAGCACCGCGACGCGGGTTTCGAGGCGTTCGGCGTTGATGACGATCTGATTTTTCACGGGCTTTCGTCCGAAGATGGCTTGGATCAGTTTTCGGATCATAGTTCCTCCGGTGTCATTCCTGGTCGGCGCGGTGGGCCCGCACGCTTTGGATCAATCCCAACGAGATGCCGATCGCCAGCAGGAACGAGCCGCCATAGCTGACCAGGGGCAGCGGCAGGCCGGTGATCGGCAGCAGTCCGATTGTCATCGCAAGGTTCACGAACGCGTGGCTGAAGACCAGCGCCGTGAGGCCGGTCGCCAGCAGCATGCCCTCCCGGTCGGGGGCTTCGACGGCGGCCGCGACACCGCGGACCACGAGCACCGCGAACAGCAGGATCAAGAGCGACGATCCGACGAAGCCGGTTTCTTCCGCGACGACCGAGAAGATGAAATCCGTCGGCGCCACGGGGCGGGGGAGATAGCCGAGGGTGTTCTGGGTACCGGCGAGCCATCCTTTGCCCCAAAGTCCGCCCGAGCCGATCGCCAGTTCGGATTGAATTTTGTTCCAGCCGGAGCCGAGGGGGTCGCGCCAGGGGTCGAGAAAGACGCGGATGCGTTCTCGCTGGTATTCGTCAAGGACGAACCAGGCGGGGGGCAACAGCAACAGCCCGAGGGCCGTCAGGGCGGCCAGGTGGCGGGCGCGCATGCCGGCGACCAGGAGCATCGCAAGGGTGACGGGCAACAGCACCATTGCGGTGCCGAGATCCGGCTGAAGCACAATCAAGCCGAACGGCAGCCCGACGACCGCGGCGGCCTTCAGCAGTGTGGACCAGCGGTCGGCCGGCAGGTCGGGGCGCGCGAGCATGCGCGCGGCCAGCAGGATCGTCGCGACTTTCGCAAACTCGGACGGTTGCAGTTGCACGCCGAACAGGTTGAGCCAGCAGCGCGCGCCGTTGATCTTCACGCCGAAGATGAGCGTGAGGCCGAGCACGGCGGCCGCGATCGCATAGAGGGCCGCCGCGGAGGCGAGGATCCGCCGGTAACCAGTGGCGACGACGGCGACGAACGCTGCGATCGCGGCGAGCGCCCACCCGAGCTGGCGGCGCCAGAGCAGCGCGAGCGTCGGACTTTGCCGCCCGGCGCTGTAAATGAACAGCACGCCCATCGCGAGCAGCCCGAGCGCTGCAACGACAAACAGCCGGTCGCAGCGGCGTAACGCCCGGAGAGCCGACGGCACGGCGGGTCTTCTCATCGGCGCGCCTCCTCCGTGGACGGTCCGCCGCCCCCGAGCGCGGCCGCAAAGAACTGCTGAAGGCGCGGCGCGACGGTGGTACCGCCGCTGACCGCATCTTCCGCGATCATCGCGACCGCGAGGCGCGGCCGCGGCAGCGGGCCGAACGCGATCATCCAGCCTCGCTTTCGGCCTTCGCGTTTGGGGCCGTACTCGGCGGTGCCGGTCTTGCCGGCCAGTTCAAAGCCGGCCACGCGCATGCGGCGTCCGGTGCCGTCCTCGGCCATCACAACGTCGCGCATGCCGCGCGCGACGACATCGAGGGCGGCGCGGGGCCAGCCGAGCGGTTCGGGGGCTGGCCAGCGGGCGGGCTGAAAGTCGTCCGCGCCGGCAGGCCGCGTCGCGAGCAGCAGGTGAGGGGTGACTCGGCGACCGCCGTTGGCGATCGCGGCGGCGACGACGGCCATCTGGAGGGGCGTGGCGGTGATGGGGCCCTGCCCGATCGAGAGATTGCAGGTGTCGCCGTCGCGCCACGCGTCCCGCCAGGCTCGCCGCTTCCAGGCGGGGTCGGGGACCAATCCGGCGGCCTCCTGATCGAGGTCCACGCCGGTGGGTCGTCCGAGGCCCGCAGCCCGCGCGACGGCGGCGATCGCGTCGGGGCCGGCCGCCAGTCCGGTGTGGAAGAAGTACACGTTGCACGAGTAGCGGATCGCGCGCGAGAGATCCAATGGGCCGTGGCCGAGCGTGTCCCAGCAGCGGAAGCGCGCCTGACCGATGGCGAGGTACCCGGGGCAGGAGTGGACGGTGGAGGGGGATGCTCGCCCCTGCTGAAGCGCTGCGATCGCGACGATCGGTTTGAAGGTGCTGCCGGGCGCATAGGCGCCGGCGACGGCGCGGTTGAATAGGGGGCGCGTGGGGTCGTGCAGCAGCTGCGCCCAGTCGGTGGCCGAGATGGACGGCACAAAGCGGCCGGGGTCGTAGTCGGGCCGGCTGGCAAGGGCGAGGATCGAGCCGTCGTCGGGATCGATCGCCACGATGGCGCCGGCGCGATCTCCGAGCGCGGCTTCGGCGGCCTTCTGAAGCTCGAGGTCCAGCGTCAGCCGTACATCTGCGCCGCCGGCTGGCTCGGTGCCGCCGAGGTCTTGATAGCGGTAGCCCGCGGCGTCGACCCGCACGAGCCGCACGCCCGCGCGGCCGCGCAGTACGTTGTCGTACACCTTTTCAATCCCGGCGGCGCCGGCCATTTCGGAGAGGTGGTAGTGATAGGGTTCCTCCTCGATCGCGGTCAGGTCGGCGCGGCCAACGTACCCGAGGACGTGGCAGGCAGTGCGGCCTGCGGGATAGATGCGGACCGGTTCGGCGCCGAGGTCGGCGCCGGCGATGCGACTGCCCATTTCGGCCCACCGTGCGACGGCGGCCTCGGGAAGATCGCGCCAGGCGACGAGGGGGAGCGGCAGGCGGCGCTGGATGTGCGCGCGCAGGTCGTTGGTGGTCACCTGCGGCGGCAGACCGATCACCGCCGCAATGTCCTCGAGCGTCGCAACGATTCGCGGAATCAGGGGTTCGCCCCGGCGCCGCGGGCGGATCTCCTCGAGATAGAGCGCCAGAACATAGGCGGGCCGGTTGTCGGCGAGGATGCGGCCGTGGCGGTCGTAGATGCAGCCCCGGGGGCCGGGCACGCGCACGCGCCGCACGCTTTGGCGGGCGAGGTCGCGCCGGTAGTCGGAGCCGCGGCTCACCTGAAGGCGCCACAACGCGATCTCCAGCACGCTGAACGCGAGCAGCGCGATCGCGAGCAACGCGCGCAATCGCGCCCGTTCCCAATCCAGAGGGCGGCGCGGACGGTTCATCGGCGAACCTCCGGCGTTGCGCCGATCAGCCGTTCGAACCGCGCGGCCGCGTCCGCGACCATTGGAGTGACCAGCGCGCCGAGCACTGCGGCGCCCGCGACCTTCAGCAGCACCCGGGGCAGGCCGACCGACAGTTCTCGCATCGCGGCCAACAGGAGCGCAGTTAGCAGCGTGGCGGCGGGGATCGCGATGGCGCCGAGGGCCGCGTGGGTGGCGACGCGCGATTCGAAGACCTCTTCGCGGTAGCGGCCCACCAGCAGCGCGACGACCGCGAAGGCCGCGGAGGAGACGCCCAGCGGGACGCGGCCGAGCGAGTCGCACACCACCCCCGCCGCGACCGCGACCCACAGCGCGAAGGCCCGGGAACGCGTCAGCGCGTGGTGGACGACCAGCGCCGCGAGGATGGGGATCGGCGTCTGACCCGCGACCGCCGGCGCGGGCAGCACCGCCTGGAGCATGCCGCCGGCGAACATCAGCAGCAGGGCGCAGATCGCGTTCATCGCCTCGAGCTCCTGCGCGGTGGCAGCGGTTCATCGGTGAGCACGAACGCGCGCCGCAACCGGCCGAGATCGGCGCGGGGCAGCACATCCGCCCGCCGGTACAGCCCCGCGGCGTCCATCTGGGCGGAGAGAACGGTGCCGACGGGCAGGTTCGGCGGGAAGACACCGCCGAGTCCCGACGTCACGACCTCGTCGCCCGGTCGCACGGCATGTCGGGGATGCAGGAAATCGACGCGGCAGACGATCTGGCCGTCCCACCGCATGCCCACACCGCGCAGGACGCCGTGCGATCCTGTGCGCGGGATGCGCACCGAGACGCGGCAGCTCGGGTCGCTGATCAGCAGCACGTCCGCCGTGTGATCAGTGACGTCTGTGATTCGGCCGACGATACCGTCGGGCGTGACGACGGGCAGGTCGGCGCGGAGTCCATCGAGCCGGCCGCGATCGAGGCGCAACGACTGCCACCAGCCGCTGCTTTCGCGGGCGATCACCTCGGCCGCGACGGTTCGCTGGCCGGCGCGCTGGCGGAATCCGGCGAGCTCGCGCAATTCGGCGTTCTCGGCCGCGGCGGCCTGCAGCGATTGCATGTCGAGGCGCAGCCGGAGCATTTCCTCTTGCAGCGCGCGGTTTTCCGCGGCCAACCCGCCGATCCCGCGGATCGCGCTGGCGGCCTCGCGCACGTGCATCGAGGTGCGGGCGATGAGGGCGTGCAGCGGAGCGAGGAACTCCCGCACCCCGGCCTTCACGGCGCGGGCGGCGGGCAGCGGGAGGTTGGCGATCGCCAGCAGCGTCGCCAGCAGCACCATCCAGATCAGAAAACCGCCTCGTCGTACCATGTCGCCTCGCACCGCGGAACCGCGTCACCCGCTGGCGGTGGCGGCGTCGCGTGGCTGGAAGCGGAGACGATGGGGCAGACTCAGGCGCCTTCGGAGCGGGAGACCTTGCGCAGGATGTTGAGCTCGTTCAACACAACGCCGGTCCCCTCCGCGACCGCGCTCATGGGATCGTCGGCGCGGTGGACGGGCAAACCCGTTTGTTCGGCGATCAGTTTGTCGATACCGCGCAGCAGCGAACCGCCGCCGGCGAGCACGATGCCGCGGTCCACGAGGTCCGCCGCCAGTTCGGGCGGGCAGCGTTCCAGCGCGGTGCGCACGGCCTCGACGATGGTCGTCACCGGTTCCTGAAGCGCCTCGCGGATTTCCTGCGAGGTGATCGTGAGCGTCTTCGGTAGGCCCGCGATCAGATCGCGGCCCTTGACCTCCATGGACATTTCCTCTTCCAACGCGTAGGCGGAGCCGATTCGAATTTTAATCTCCTCCGCGGTCCGCTCGCCGATCATCAGGTTGTAGACCCGCTTCATGTACTGGACGATGGCCTCGTCCATTTCGTCTCCGCCGACCCGGACGCTGCGACTGAACACGATCCCAGCCAGCGAGATCAGCGCGACCTCGGTCGTGCCGCCCCCGATATCCACGATCATGTTCCCGGCGGGCTCCGTCACAGGAAGCCCCACGCCGATCGCCGCCGCCATCGGCTCTTCGATGAGATACACTTCGCGCGCACCGGCATGGGTGGCCGAATCCTTGACGGCGCGCTTCTCCACCTCCGTGATTCCGCTGGGCACCGCCACAATCACCCGCGGGCGCACCCATTTGCGACGACCGTGCACCTTTCGGATGAAGTACCGGAGCATCGCCTCTGTGATCTCGAAGTCCGCGATCACACCGGCCTTCAGCGGCCGGATGGCGATGATGCTGCCGGGCGTGCGGCCCAACATTCGCTTGGCCTCGTCACCCACTGCCAACACCCGGTTGGTCCCCGCTTGGATGGCCACTACCGAGGGCTCCCGCAGCACGATGCCCCGATCCTTCACGAAGACCAGAGTGTTGGCCGTGCCCAAATCAATGCCGATATCGGATGAAAACAAACCTAAAATTCGACTGAGCATGATGTGTCGCGCCGGTTGCCCGGCGTGAGGCAGACTTTGGGCGAACCGGCGCCGACCGTCAAGCTGTTCGCGCCTCCGCGGGCGGGCTGGCTTGGGCCATCCCCGGGGCCGGCCGGAGACTACTCGTCGCGAAGCGCCTCGGCCGGCGCGAGACGGGCCGCGCGTCGGGCCGGCAGCCATGCGAAGAGTGCGGACATCGGAACACTGACACCCAACACCACCGCCACGATGAATGGACCGGGCGACGGCACCGCACGGCCTGTGGCGTTGGCGATCGCGACCGCCGCCAGGGCCAGCAGCCAGCCGCCGATCGCGGCGGCAAGGTTGACCGCCACCGCCTCGCCGATCAGCAGTGCCGCAATCTGTGCGCGCGTCGCGCCCAGCGCGCGCCGCAGCCCGATCTCCGGGGTCCGATGTTTGAGCTCTCCCGCCAGCCGACTGGCCAGCGCGACGCCCCCGAGCAGCAGCGCGAGCGCGCCGAGCGCCGCGGTTCCCGCCGCCGCCGTGCGCTGCCAGCGTCCGATTCGGCGGCGCACGAGGTCGGCGGTCACCCACTGGTGCGCGCGGCCGGCTCGGCCAGGCTCCTCGAGCAGTCGCGACACGCGCTCGATCGCGCGCGCGAGCGACGGTTCGTCCGCCGCGCGCACTATGGCGCCGTCGAGATGCCGGGATTCCACCGCTTCGGCCCATGATGTCCAGGGCACGATCACGGCGGCGGGCGGCAGCAGCGCCGCGGCGGGGCCCCCATCGGTTGCGACGACGCCAACCGCAGTCCAGACGCGGCCATCGCGCAGCGGTCGGGACTCGGCGGGGCGCCAACCCAGCGTCACAGCGGCCGCTTCGGTGATCACCGCCATCGGCAGGCAGGCGGCCACATCGGCCGCGTCCCAGCTGCGGCCTTCGCGCAACGCGCCGACGCCGAGATCGAACAGGTCCTCATCCGCGAGGACAATCGTCGGCTGTGCGGCCGCGCCGCCGCGGGAGTCGGCGGTGAGCATCGCCAGACCGGTCCACTGAGCGTCGGGAGCGGCGGCACGAAACTCGTCGAGCAGCGAGCGATCGATGTCCGCCGCTCGTTCGAGCCGTAGGGCGGCCGTATTGAGGCCGAACTCCCGTTCGAGCCGTCGTGCGGCCGCGCGCACCTCGCTGCCGATGGCCAGCGAGAGACACGCGCACATCCAGCCGATCGCCAAACCTGCCGCCGCGCCGAGCGTTCGGCTCGGCCGCGCGCGCAATCCCTCTGCGAGATCGGTGAGGTAGAGCCGGACGGCACTCACGGGCGGTCCTCGCCGGCCGTGGTCGGTTCGGGCAGGCGCACGATCCGGTCGCAGCGCGGCAGCCACGCCGGGTTGTGGGTCGCCAGCAATATGGTCACGCCGTCGCGGCGCGCGTTTTCGAGCAGTGACATCACCTGCGCCGCGGCTTCGGGATCGAGGTTGCCGGTCGGCTCGTCTGCAAGCAACAGGGCGGGCGGCATCACCAGTGCGCGCGCGATCGCGACGCGCTGCATTTCGCCGCCGGACAGCAGCCGCGCGGGCGTGCGGGCGACATGTTCGAGGCCGAGCCGCTCCAGCATGGCCGCCGCGCGTTGGCGTGCAGTGGACGCCGGCACCGCCGCGTAGCGGAATCGAAACGCGACGTTCTCGAGCGCCGAACGGTTCGGCAGCAGGTAAAACCGCTGAAAGATCATCCCGATGCGAGCGGCCCGCAGACGCGCGCGCTCTCGGTCGGTCAGACGTTCCGCGGCGCGACCTTCAATCACGATACGACCGCGGTCGGGCGTGTCGAGCAGCGCCGCGAGGTGCAACAACGTTGTCTTGCCCGAGCCGGAGGGGCCTGCGATCGCGATCATTTCGCCGGGTCCCGCTTCGAACGAGAGATCGCGCACGACGGCCACCCGCCGTCCACCCGTTTCGAAGGACTTCGCGACGCCCGCGAAGGTCAGCACGCTGCCAGTCACCACAGAACGCGATCCCCGGCCGCCAGGCCCTCGAGCACCACCGCCCGGCGCTCGTCCACCGGGCCGAGCACAATCGGTTGCCGTCGTACTCCCTCAGCCGAGGCTAGCCGGCAGTAGGGGCGGTCGCGATCCCATCGCACGGCGGCCCTCGGGATCACCAACGCGCGCTCACGCAGATCCGCGAGCACTGCGACTCGGGCGGTCAAACCGTGGCGCAATTCTGGTCGGCGTTCCGCGAGTCGGATGGTCACCGGGAAGCGGCGCTGTTCGACCCCGCCGGCGGAGATCTGCGCCATCGCGGAGACCGACTCCACCTCGCCCGCGAGCACGAGGTCGGGCCAGGCCGCCAGCGTCACGCGCACGGGACGGCCCGGTTGCACGCGGGGCAGGTCCGGTTCGGCGACCTCGCACCGTACGACCCACTCGGCCGGGTCCGGAATGCACAGAAATTCCTGGTTTCGATAGACCGTGTCGCCCACGCGCACGGTCCGAAGCTCCGCGCCGACGGAGACCGGCAGATGAACGACCTCGCCGTCGCACGGCGCGGTGACGACGCAGTGCACGAGCTGGTCGCGCAGGCGGTCGCGTTCGGCTTCGCGCGCGCGCAGCCGCTCCCGCGCCTCCTCCAGCCGTAGCGGATGCGCGTACTCGCGCGTGAGCGCCAATTTCCATTCCGCGTGTGCCAGTTGCGCGCGCAACGACTCGACGCGACGTTCTTCCCGCTCGATCTCCCCGGCCGAGGCGAGCTGCTCGCGCGCGAGCTCGGCGGTGTCATCGCGACTGCGGATGGCGTCGGCGAGCTCTTTGCGCAGTCGTTCCACCTCCAGTTCCGCCTCGCGCAGCTCGGTCGGCAGGGTCACACGATCCAGCAGTTGCAGCTCGTGGGCGGCGGCCGCGCGCTCGCGCTCTGCGCGCGCGAGATCGGCTTCGACCGCGAAGCTGTCGAACCGCACGACGAGGTCGCCCGCGCGCACCCGCGAACCGTCCGGCGCCAGCTCGACGATCGTGGCTGCACCCGGCAGCCGCGAGGCGATGGTCACGACGCGCCGCGCGGCGACCCGGCCGTCGAGTCGTACCCAGAGCTCGAACCGCTCCTCTGCGACGGTGGCGATGTCGCCCTCGGCGGGGCGGCCGAGGCCATCGAGTCGCGCGGGCCACAGCCGCAGCGCGGCGGCCGCGGCCGCCGCGCCGAGCGCTCCGATGGTGACCCAGCGATTCATCGCCCGCCGGCGGGTCTCAGTTCGGCTGGGTGCTCGACGAGCGTTCCGAGCGTGTGGCGCAGCGCGTAGACCGCCAGCCGCTCGGTCGAGGCCGTTTCGACCGCACGCTGCAATGCCGCCGCGTGGCGCGTCTCGCCGTCCGCCAGCGAAAACGCGTCGCCGCGCCCCGTCTCGTACAGCCGTCGGGCCAGTTTCAGGTGCGCCTCGGCGAGCTCGCGGTTGCGCGCCGCGATCGCCGCCTCGGAGGCGGCACGGCGGCAGAACGAGAGCGCATCGAGCACCTGACGCGCGATGGTGTCGCGGCGCATTGCGACCACCTCATCCGCGGCCACTTCATCCACCTGGGCTTGCTGGCGCGCGATGCGGTCGGTCGCGCGCCAGGGGAAGCCGTCGAACGACAGCCCCGCGAACCAGTCCGTCCGGTCGTCATCGCCGAACGACGCTGCTGGCAAATCGTACAGCGTGCGGCGCAACGCGATGCTCAGCGCGACGTCCGGCCACCGCCGGCGCTGCGCGAGCCGTCCGCGCCGGCGCGCGGCTTCGGCGTCTGCCTCGGCCTGCGCGAGGTCGAGCCGGTTCGAAAGTGCGATCGCGACCGCGGCCTCCGGCGAGGGGAGCGGCGCGTCGAGTCGGGGCGGCGGTTCGAGCGCCTGATCCGGCGGCCGCGCCACGCCGAGCAGGTCCGCGAACTCTCGCCGGCGCGTCTCGCGCCGTTCTTCGAGCTCCACGATGCGCGCGCGGGCTTCCTCGACCGACTGCTCCATGCGGAGCACATCCGCGAGCGTGGAGCGGCCCTGCCGTTCGCGAAGCCGCACGAGCCGCACGAGACTATCGAGCCGCGCCGCTCGCCCGCGCTCCAGGTCGAGCTGCGCGTCGAGGCGGACGAGCGATTCGATGCACTCCACCACGCGCAGCACCAGATCCGCGCGCTGCTGCTCCCAGTGCCGCCGCTCGGCCTCGTACTGTTCGCGCCCCTCGGCCAGGGCCGCTTCGTGGACCTCGCGTCCAAACCGCCGAAACAGTGGCTGTTCGATGCCGATCGAGATCGTGCGCTCGTCCGCCCCCGCGCCTTCGCGGTTCACCATCGCGGCCGAGGCGTTCCATCGTGTGCCGATGCGGGTGGGCTGCACGATCTGCACGCCCAGCGTCCACTGGCGGTCGGCGCCCAGACCCAGACCCTGCGCGACCGGCGAGACGGTGGGGTCGAACTGCCGTCGCGCGGCCTCGACGTCCAGCGCGCGGCGCACGAGCTGCAGTTGCGCGTTGGCGAGGGCCCGGTTGTGCGCGAGCGCGAGTGCGATGGCCTCATCGAGCGTGAGCGGCGGGCCGGCGCCCTCGGCGGCGCAGGCCTCCACAGCGAGGATGACCGCGCCGCCCGCGACGCAGAGAGGGCGCCAGCGCCGGCCGAGCGAGGGGGCGCGCGCGATGGCCGCCGCGGACTGGACGTGGGTCGCCATCGAATCTAACCCGCGCCCAGTATGCGCGCCGCGGATCGGCCGCGCAACGGGCCGCCCGCGCCGCCGCTGCACGCGGAGGCGCCTCGCCGACCTCGTGGGCCTGCGATAGGATTGGCCTGGATCAGATCCACACGGAAAGGAGTGTCTACCATGAACGGGATCGCGGTCATCATGTTGGCGGGCGCGGGGCTGGCGGGCGCTGCGGAGTTTCGACCGCTCTTCGACGGTGTCTCGACCAACGGTTGGGTGCTGCGGGGCGGCCACGCGAAGTTTCGCATCGAGGACGGCTGCCTGGTCGGCGTCACTGTCCCAGGCCAGGCAAACTCGTTTCTGTGTCCGCCCGGCGAGTACAGTGACTTCGTGCTCGAGTACGAGTACAAGGTGGACCCGAAGTTGAACTCCGGCGTGCAGATTCGCAGCCAGTGCTTCGAGACTCCAGTCGAAGTGCCGCACGCGGGCAAGACGATCAAGGTGCCGGCCGGCCGGGTCCACGGTTACCAGGTCGAGATTGACAACGATCCGGCGCGCGCGCGGTTCTGGAGCGCGGGTCTCTATGAGGAGGGATGCCGCGGATGGATCTTTCCGGGCTTCGGCGGCGGTGAGGGCGCGGCATTCACCGCGCAGGGGCGACGGCTGACGAAGGTGGAGGACTGGAACCAGGTGCGCGTCGAGTGCCGCGGCGATCACATTCGCACGTGGCTGAACGGCGAGCTGCGGGTGGACGTCCGCGATGGCCGCGTCGCCCGCGGGTTCATCGGCTTCCAGGTGCACAGCCACAAGGAGGGGGGCCTCGAGGTGCGCTGGCGGAACATCCGGATTGCCGAGTCGCGATGAAATGCCGGCGGGCGGCGCGCAGTGCCGCGGCCGCGCTCCGTCTCATCGCCGCGACCGCCGGCGCGTCGGACGATCCCTCCCGGCTCAGCGCGGATGCGCCGGTGGAGCGGGTGGAGGTCAAACGGCGCACGACGGACGCGGAGTGGCAGATTCAGAAGACGCGCACGCGGGCCGGGGGCGACGGCGTGGCGAGTCTGCGCGAGCCGCCGCGGAATCGGTGGGGTGGGCGGGCCGACCGCGTGATGGCACCGCCGGGCCGCTTCCGCGTGCAGCGGCTCGGCTCGCGCTGGACGATGGTCGATCCCGACGGCAGCGAGTGGTATAGCGTGGGCGTGTGCAGCGTCGCGATGAACCGCACGCCCCGCGCGGATGAGGCGATGCGTCGTCGGTTTGGGGACGAGCGCGCGTGGGCCGCAGCGACGACCCAACTGCTCCGCACGAACGGCTTCACTACGCTGGCGGGCTGGTCCGATCACACCCGCCTGCGCGTCGTGTCCGAGCCGCTGCCCTACATGACCCAGCTCCGCCTCATCGGCTCGTTCGGTCAGACGTTCAACGGCGCCTGGCAAGTGGCCGGCCACCTCGCCTTCAGCAACAACTGCATCCCGGTGTTCGATCCGCGGTTCGCCGAATGCGCGCGGCGGCGCGCCGTCGAATTGCTCGCGCCGATCCGCGACGATCCGTACTGCATCGGCCACTTCTCCGACAACGAGCTGCCGTTTCCCACCGACGCGCTCGATCGCCACCTTGCGTTGCCGGCGGGCAGTCCGGGCCGCGAGGAGGCCCAGCGCTGGGTGCGCGAGCGCGGGCTCCGGGCTGAGCTGGACGGCTCGTGGAGCGCCGAGGCGCGGACCGCGTTTCGCGAGCATCTGGCCGATCGGTATTTCGCGATCTGTGCGGAGGCCATCCGAGTGGCCGCGCCCGGTCATCTCGATCTCGGGTCGAGAGTCGATGGCGCGGATCTCCACCGCATGGAGCTGTTCCGCGCCGCCGGCCGGTACGCCGACGTGATCTCGGTGAACTGGTATGGCGTGTGGACGCCCGACGCGGCGCGCCTGTCGGCGTGGGCTGCCGCGGCGGGCCGTCCCGTCATCATCACCGAGTGGTACGCGAAGGGTATGGACTCGGGCCTCGACAACATCACCGGCGCGGGCTGGACCGTGCGGACGCAACGTGATCGCGGCCTGTTCGATCAGAACTTCGCGCTCGCGTTGCTCGCCTCGCCCGACGGCGTCGGCTGGCACTGGTTCAAGTACATGGACAACGATCCGTCCGACGCGCGCGCCGATCCTTCCAACCGCGACTCGAACAAGGGCATCGTGAGCAACACCTATGAGCCTTGGTGGGAGCTGTTGGACCGGATGCGCCCGCTGAACTCGCTTGCGTACGCGCTGCGCGCCCACCTTGCGCCGCGCTGAGCGGGACGGGCCGTTCCTCAGATCGGCGCCACTTCGCGGGGAACCGCGATCGGGCCGCGGATCGTCAGACACGGTTCCATTGCCCCGTCGGTGCGGACGTGGAACACGCCGGGTGATTCGGAGGATGGTGGTGGTTCATGCGCGTGAGCCCCTCGCTCACGCCCGGCGCCACCGGCTCGGAGTCGTCCACCCAGCGCGCGGGTTGATGGAAGATGCCGGCCTCGTTCACGTCGCCCTCGGAGCTGCGGATCGTGCGCCGCCGTTGCGCACGCTCATCGTCTTGGCGACTCGTACGCCGAGGATGCCGAGCGGTGGCGCGACGACGCTCCCGGCGCGCCGGCGCGCCGCTCGTGCCGAGCCACTCGTTGTGGGCGACGAGCGCCGCTTCGTCGGGGCCGTCGGTCCGCCGTTCGATGCGACGGTGCACGATGTGCGCGAGGCCGGGCCGCTCCTCCCACAGTTTTGCGCCCGCGGCCGATGGGGGGAGATTCCCATCGAAGTGTGGTGGGCGTGCTCCACCGAGTCGTGCGGATGGCCCCTGCGCGTGAGTGGCCGGCCCGAGGCACCGATGGCACCGATCCCCGGAACGATGAACGGCCGGCGCAGGTCGGGGGCGTAGTGGTACCGCGCGATCGCCACCTCGTCCCGTCGGAACGCAATCCGATGGTCTGGCCTCGGTATGGCGTACCGGGCCGGCACGTCCGCGGCCGGCGCCCCTGCGGCCGCCAGCGACGTCATCGGGAGGGTGGCACGCCACGGCGTACTTCTCATGGTGGACTCCCGCGGTTCAGCGGTGTCCCGAGCGCGCGCCGGTGCCGCACAAGCAATTGTATCTCAATCGCGCGGCATCGTCGCGCGCAACGCCGCGCGGCGGTCGAATGGGGCGGCCACGCCGAGCGGGAGGAATCGCCGCCTCGCCATCCGAGATGGGCTGCAAGCGACCCGCCCTCTCGCGACGCGGCCGAGCGCCCCGACTGGGCGAAGACGGGCAGGCACGCCGGCGAACCAGACGTGGCGCACGCCGTCACGGCCACGCGGGCGCGATTTGGGGGCGAAGGGGTGACCATGTATGATGATGGGTTCAAATGTTGTGCGTGGAGACTTCAGTATGATGACATCGCGGGAGATCCGCCGCTCGTTTCTCGAATTCTTCCGGTCCAAGGGGCACGAGATCGTGCCGAGCTCGCCCGTGGTGCTGCCGCACGATCCGACACTGCTCTTCACGAACGCGGGCATGAACCAGTTCAAGGACATCTTTCTCGGCGCTCGCGAGCCCGCGGCGCGGCGGGTCGCGAACACGCAGAAGTGCATCCGCGTGAGCGGCAAGCATAACGACCTCGAGGAGGTCGGGCGCGACACCTATCACCACACGTTCTTCGAGATGCTCGGCAATTGGTCATTCGGCGACTACTACAAGCGCGAGGCGATTGCTTGGGCTTGGGAGCTGCTCACGAAGGTCTGGGAGCTGCCGCGGGAGCGGCTATGGGCGACGGTCTTCCGCGACGATGACGAGGCGGCGGCGCTCTGGCGCGAGGTGACCGACGTGGACCCCTCGCACGTCTTGCGGTTCGGCGAGAAGGACAACTTTTGGGAGATGGGCGACACCGGGCCGTGTGGTCCGTGCTCAGAGATCCACTTCGACCGAACCGCGGGTGGCGCGGGGCCAGAGCTCGTCAATGCCGGCACGCCGGAGGTCATCGAGGTCTGGAACCTCGTCTTCATCCAGTACAACCGGCGAGCCGACGGCCGGCTCGAGGAGTTGCCGAGCAAACACGTGGACACGGGGATGGGCTTCGAGCGCATCACGGCGGTGCTGCAGCGGACGACATCGAACTACGACACGGACATTTTCTCGTCGCTGATCGGAGCGCTGCGCGAGCGGAGTGGCCGGCCGTACGAGGGCGAAGATGCGGTCGCGATGCGCGTCATCGCGGACCACGTCCGGGCGCTCGCGTTCGCGATTGCGGATGGCGTGATGCCGTCGAACGAGGGCCGCGGCTACGTGGTGCGGCGTCTGCTGCGGCGCGCGGCGCGATTCGGGCGACGGTTGGGGTTTCGGGAACCGTTTCTCGGCGGGCTGGTGCCGGTGCTCGAGGAGGTGATGGGCGATGCATTTCCGGAGCTGGGCCGGCGGCGGGAGACGATTCTGCGGGTGCTGCGCGCGGAGGAGGAATCGTTCGAGGCGACGCTCGATCGTGGGCTTGAGCTGTTCGAGGCGGCGGCGACGGCAGCGCGGAGCACCGGCCGGACGGTGTTTCCGGGCGCCGAGGCGTTCCGGCTCTACGACACGTACGGATTTCCGATCGATCTCACGCGTCTGATGGCGGCCGAGCGGGGTCTGGCGGTGGACGAGGCGGAGTTTGAGCGCGAGATGAACGCGCAGCGCGAGCGCGCGCGGGCGGCGCGCCGCGCCGCGGATGGGACGGCAGCGGACCAAGTTGCGGCGCTTGCGGCGGAGGGACTGGCGTGCCGGTTCATCGGCTACGACCGGCTGGCGTGCGAGGCCACGGTGCGCGCGATTCTTGGGCCGGCGGGCCGTGCGGCCGCGTTGGAGGAGGGGCAGGAGGGCGAGATTCTGCTGGATGAGACGCCGTTCTACGGCGAGGCGGGCGGACAGATCGGCGACCGTGGGCGCATCGAGAGCGCGGACGGTGGGTTCGAGGTGTATGACACTCAGAAACCCGCCGCGGGCATCGTGCTGCACCGTGGGCGGGTGGTGCGCGGGCGCATCGTGGAGGGCGCGCGGGTGCGTGCGGAGGTGGACGAGGAGCGGCGCCGCGCCACGATGCGGCACCACACCGGCACGCACCTGCTCAACGCGGCGCTCCGGCGGTTCGTCGGTGCCGAGGTCAAGCAGGCGGGCTCGTGGGTGGGACCGGAGCGGCTCCGGTTCGACTTCACGTGGTTCGAGGCGGTGCCGGCGGAGACGCTGCGGCGGATCGAGGAGCAGGTGAACCTTTGGATCCTGGATGACCGGCCGGTCCGCACGTACGAGATGGCTCTGAGCGACGTGGCCGGAACGGATATTGTCGCGGTGTTCGACGAGAAATATGGCGAGATCGTGCGGGTGGTCGATGTCGAAGGGGTTTCGAAAGAACTGTGCGGTGGCACGCACGCGCGGCGCACGGGCGAACTCGGGCTGTTTCGGATCGAGTCGGAGGGGTCGGTCGCGTCGGGCATCCGCCGAATCGAGGCGCTGTGCGGGCACGTCGCGTGGGCCGCGGCGCGCGCGGATCGGGAGAGGGTGGAGTCCCTGAGTCGTCTGCTCAGCGCGAGTCCGGCCGAGGTGCCGGAGCGGGTCTCGGCGCTGCTGATGGACCATCGCGAGCTGCAGAAGGCGCTGCGCGGGGCGGAGGCCGCGGCGGTGCAGGCGCGCGCGGCGGAGCTGTTGGACCGGGCCGTTGAGGTCCGTGGCGCGGCACTGGTGCACGGATATGTCGGCGAGGCGTCGCCGGAGGCGCTGAAGCAGGCGGCGGAGATGCTCGCGGCCCGGCGGCCGGAGGCGGTGATCGTGCTGGCGGCATCGAACGAGGGCAAGGCGGCCTTTGCGGTGGCCGTGCCGCCCGCGCTCGTGAAGCGAGGCCTGCACGCGGGGCGTCTTGCCGGCGCGATCGCGAAGCTCGCGGGCGGGGGGGGCGGCGGACGGCCGGAGCGCGCGCAGGCGGGCGGCCGCGACGGAGCGAAGGCGGAGAGCGCGGTCGGCGCGGCGTTGGACATTGTTCGGCAAGCGCTGGTGGGTGGTTGAGCGGCCCGTCCGCGCCCCGCGCGCGACGGGCGAAATTCGGAGGTTGACCCCATGCGAAGTCGGATGAAGGCCATATCCGTGAGTGTAGCGGCATGGTCGGCCGTCGTGCCGGGATGGGCGGCGCCGGGCAGTTCCAGCGAGCCGGCGCTGACCGACGAGGGGCGCGCGATCGAGCACCGCCTCACGGCGAGACGGGAGGAATTGGCGGCGCGGATCCGGGCGTCGGCACCCGCGACCGACGCAGCGCGGCGGGGCGCGTATCGGGCGGCGCGCGAGCGCGAAACGCACGCCCGCGCGCAACTCGATCGCGCGCGATCGGAGCTCGACCAGCTCGGTGAGGTCCGTGCTCGGCTGGACGAGGCTCGAAACCGGTGCCGGCGCGCGGAGCAGGAGATCGCGGCCGCGCGTCGCCGCCTGGAGACGGCGACGGACGCCGAGAGCCGACGTGCCGCAGAAACCGCGCTCGAGAAGTGGCAGGCGGATCGCGCGGCGGGGGAGCGCGAGCTTCAAGAACGACAGCGCGCATTCGAGGCGATCCAGTCTCAAGCGGCGGCGCTGCGCGAGCGAGTGTCCGTGCTGGAGCGGGAGTTGTCCGAGGCGACCCGCGCCGTGGGCGCTGCGCTGCGCGAGACGGGGCTCAGCGCGGCGTTGGGCGATAGCCGGCTCGACCCGATGTTGGTGGAGCACGCCGTGCTTCGCGCGGCGACGCCGCGGCGGCTGGCGGCCTGGGCACAACAGGATGCCGCCCGTGCGCGCCGGCTCGAGGAGTATCTGCAGGACGTTCCGCTGCTGCGCGTGATGCTGGTCGCGGATGGCGCCAGTGGCGGGCGGTATGAGCGGGCGATCGAGATCTACGACGCGATTTTGGCGTCGAGCCCACGCGCGCGCGAAGGGGTGCTTCAGCGCTTGGCGCTCGCGGTTGCGCTCGTGCACGCGGAGCCGGTGAAACAGGACAATCCGGCCGCCGCGACCAATGCGCCTCCGTTTGTGGATCCGGTGAAGCGGTACCTTCAGTTCGAGCGCGCGTTTCTGAACCGCGAGCTGGACCCGGCTTTCGAGCGGCTCGAGGTGTGGGACCTGCGCTGGGTGGTGGACGGGGACGAGCCGGACGAGATCCTCGAGTGGGGCCGGGCCATGCTGCGCGAGTATCGGCCGGACCACGTGCGCAATCCCGATGCTCGCTGGCGTTACGTCGGGATCGTGCGCACGGACATCCCCTATGGCTCGCAGGACGTGAAGTACGACCGGCCGCATTTACAAAAGTACCAAAACATTCTGCTCAACGGGGGCGTGTGCGGCCGGCGGGCGTTCATTGGGCGGTTCATCCTGCGCGCCTTTGGCGTGCCCACCACGGCCCGTCCGCAAAAGGGCCACGCCGCGCTCGTGCACTGGACGCCAGATGGCTGGGTGGTGTGCCTCGGCGCCAACTGGGGACATGGATGGACGCACACGTGGTATGGCCGCGACCTGGACTTTCTGGCGACCACCCAGGCGCGGGCGTTGGGCGCGGAGTTCCTGCGGGTCAAGCGAGCGCAATGGCTCGGTGACGCGTTCGGGGAGGCGCCGGTCTACGGCAGTTCCAATGCGACGACAGCGCCAGGGTTCTGGTACGGGGTCTCGCTCGACCTTCAACGCATGATGATCGAAGAGGCCGGCGCGCGCCGCCTCGAGGCCGTCGGCACAGAACTGGGCGAGGCCGATGCCACCAGCGATGTGGCGGCCGACGGCGGGGCGGTGGGTCACACGGCGGCCGTGTCCGTGGATAGCACAGGGGCGATCCACATTCCGGCGATCGCGCTTCGCCGCCCCGGGCCGCAGTCCAAGAAGATTCTCCGGCTCAAGAGCATCCCCAATGGCGCCCAGATTCATTACAGCCGGAGCGGACCCGAAGAGCCGTTCGAGTACGAGGTCATCGCGCCCCGCGGCGGGCGATACCGTCTGACGGCGCAGGTGGCCGTCGCGAGCTGGGGGCAGTCGTTCCAGCTGTCGGTGAACGGCGCTTCAGAGGCGGTCGAGATTCCGTTGCCCGAGACGGTCGGCCGATGGGGGTGGACCGATCCCGTCGAGGTTGCGCTGCGCTCCGGCACGAATGTGCTGAGCTTCACGCGCAATCACCCCCGCGTTCGAGGCGTCAGCCTCAAGGAGATCATCCTCTCGCCCGCACCATGAGATGCCTCGGGGACGCGGTCAGCTCGGAAGGAGGAGGGAGGCGGCGAGCAGGGCGGAGCGGACGCGGTCGCGCTCGGGGGGACGAAAGCGGCGGAAGGGCTCGGCCATGAAGTCGTCGCAGATGCCGAGCAGCGACAGCGCGCATTTGATGCCCTTGATGACCGACGACGGGTGGCGGCCGATGCGGTAGATTTCGCCGAGCGCCCGGACTCGCGTCTCGAGCCGCGCCGCGCGGGCCGCGTCGCCCTCCACCAGCGCCGCATACCAGTCCACAAACAGCGCCGGCGCGACGTTCGCGCCGCCGCACACGCCGCCATGCCCGCCGCGCGCGAGGCTGTGCGCGAGCAATTGCTCTGGGCCGATCCACACGCGAACGTCGGGCCGCGTTGCACGGACCATGTTGCAGATGCTGGCGAAATACTCGAGATCGCCGGAACTGTCCTTCAAGCCGACGATGCGGGGGTCATCGAGTGCGCGGCGGACGGTGTCGAGCTCGAAGTGGACTTTCGTGAGGATCGGCATGTTGTAGAGCACCAGCGGCAGGGGCAGTTCGGCGACGAGATGCTCGAGGTATTCCATGAGCTCGGGCTGGCCCTCGGGGAAATAGTAGGGCGGGGCGGCCACGACCGCTTCGGCGCCGCACTCGGCGGCATCGCGCGCGAGGGCGACGGACTCAACGAAGGCCGTATCCGTGACCGCGACGAGCACCGGCACGCGGCCGGCGACCTGGGCGGTGACGCGGCGCACCAGCTGCCGCCGGAGCCGACGCCCGAGACTGGGTCCCTCGCCGGTGGTGCCGAGCAGAAACAGACCGTGCACACCTCCCTTCACGACATGGTCCACCAGTCGTTCGAGTCCCTCCTCATCGAGGCGGTCGCGATCGCGCAGCGGCGTGGCCAGCGGCACGAGGATGCCGGTGGGGAGTGGACGGGTGGGCGAACCGGTGCGCATCAGTAGACCAGCTCCCGAAAGCGGCGGACGCGGTGGAATGTGATGAGGTTCGTGTCGTGGGCCGACTTCGCGCGGGCGTCGCCGCTGCGCGAGAGAATCACGAGGTCGTCGCCGTCCACGGCCATGGCGGCGTAGCTGCGCGCCTCGCGGGGCGTCGCGCCGGTCGCGACGAGGCCCGCGAAGCACCAGTCGAACATGTTGCGGGAGAAATGGAGCTGCAGGCGGTGGCGCTCGTTGTTGGGCAAGCCATATCGCTCCGGTGGCAGGCGGTCGGGACGGCTCATCGAGTCGGTGGCTTGAGAGCTCAGCAGCCAGAACAGTTTCGACGGTTCGTCATAGAGCACGTGGAAGCGGAGATGGCCGCCGGGGCACGGGACAAAGAGCAGCCGCTTGCCGGAGGGGACCGTGGCGAGCTGTGTGATCATGGAGCCGTTCCCGTGTTCGACGACTTTCGCGACGGCGGCATAGCCGGCGCCACCGGTGTGGGCGCGCAGCCAGATGTAGAAGGTGCGATCGGAGGGGTCGTGCAACAGGTGGTCCGGATCGGCGAAGCGCACGACGTTGCCCTCGAGCCAGCCGATCGGCGCGCAGGGACGGCGGGCGCTGGGCCGGCTGCCGACGGGGTAGGGCGCCGCGAAGAATGGCACGCCGAAGTGGTCGAGCGCAGGATCGAGCGCGAGGTTCGGGATGGTGGCCGCGAACGAGAGTTCGGAGGCGAACCGCCACTGGGCGCGGTCGGTCAGATCGCCGTCGACGCGGCCACGCAGGAGGACCGGCGCCAGCTCGCCCACGGGCCAGACGCGGATCGTCTGCGAGACGCGCCGCTCCATCACGAGGTAGATGTGGCCGCGGTGTTCGAGCACGTTGCCGGCGGTGCCGTGCCAGGATTGGCCGTCGGTGAGGCGGGCGGGGGCAGACCATGTGAGACCGCCGTCGTCCGAGCGGACGATCATGAGGTCGCCGGAGTGGCCGAGGATGTAGAGGGCGCCGCCGGCCTCGAACGGGCGGGCGTGAAGGAAGGGAAACGAGCCGCGCAACGTCCAGGTGAGGCCGCCGTCGTCGGAGGTGAAGATGCGGCCGCGCGGTTGATCGCTGGTCATGCCGGGCCCACCGAAATCCATCGTGGCGACGAGGCGACCGGTGCGGAGGCGGGCGATGCCGGGGGTGTAACAGTAAATGCGTTCGGGATCGGGGGATTCGACAACAACGACGTGGGGCTGCGCGAGCGGTCGGACCGGGCCGCCGGCGGCACAGACGGTCAGCGCGCCGGCGAGCAACGCTGCGGCGGCGGCGCGCGCGGATTGGTGTGTCCAAGGTTTGGAGCCAGGACGGGCGGTCGCGTCCAAGCATTGGACAAAGCGGCCTATCTTCAACTTGGGCGGCGAGGCATGTGGGGTGAAACGGGACTTCATCGAGGATCGCTCCGGGGATTGCGTAGGTAGTAGACGTGGCCATCCTCGGCGCCGCCGAGGAAGTCGGGGATACCGTCGGCGTTGAAGTCCACGACCGTAGGGCTGACGTCATGGCCTTCGATGGTTTGGTGGCTGAGCAGCCCCATGTCGCGGAAGTACCAGCGGCCGTCGGCGTCGCCGATCTGCCGGAGCCAGCGGGCGTTGGCGTCGTTGAGGAGGAGGTCGAGCCGGCCGTCGCCGTCCCAGTCCGTCACGCACAACTTGCGGCGGCCGCTGAGTCCGGCGCGGCCGGCGTTCAGCCGTAACGGCACGCCCGCCTCGTCGCAGAAGGCCCGGCGGGGATGCCGCAGCACGAGCTGCCCATCGCGCCGGGCGCGCTCGAAGAAGGCGAGGTAACCTTCAGTGTCGAGCATGACCAGATCGGTGAGGCCGTCGCGATTCCAGTCCACCGCGACGGGCGTGGTGCGCCACTGTGTGAGCAGTTCTTGGCCTTCCGGACGCAACCACCCCCAATCGAGAACGGGGGGCGGGCCGTCCCATTCGACTTCGATGGGGCGGGGGGCGGCGAGTTGGGGTGCGGTGCGGGTGCCGGTGTTGCGGTACCAATGCACGCGGCCCCAGATCGAGTTCACAACGAGGTCGGGGAGGCCGTCGTGGTCCCAGTCGGCGATGCTGAGGGTGGTATATCCCCATTTCGCTTCGGCGGGGCCCTGAATACTGCCGTTGGGGCCGGCCTGGATGCGGATCGTACGGCCGTCGGCTTCGAGGAGGCGCGGGGCGGCCCAGCGAGGGAATTCAACGCCGGGTCCGCTGAGATTTTCGATGACTGCGATGTAGCCGGCGCTGTTACCGCAGATCAGGTCAATGTCGCCGTCGCCGTCCCAGTCGAAGCCGTACGGGGTTGCCAAGGCTCCGAACTTCACGTCGGCCGCTTCCTGGCGGAAATACCGTGGCGGCAAAAAGCACGGCGCCCGGCACAGGCTCGCCGAGGGCCGGCCGGTTCCCTCGCCAGTGACGTTTTCGACGAACGCGACCCGCCCGTCCTCCTCGCCAACGACCAGATCGAGATCGCCGTCGCCATCCCAGTCGATCGCGGTCGGCGTGATCATCTGGAGATCCATCGTCAGCGGCGTGCCGTCCGGGGTCTCCACGCGCCGGCCGGCGGCGTACGCGGGCCGCGTCCGCGAGCCGATATTCTCGAAGTACGTAAACCCGTCGAGGAACTCCCCGCAGAGCAGATCGAGGTCGCCATCGCCGTCGAAGTCGCCGAAGTTCGGCGACGGCCAGCCGAAGACTTCGACGGGTTGGCCGTTGGCCATCACCTTCACCGGCGCCTCGTAGTCGGGCGCGCCGGTCGTGCCGCGGTTCCGGATGAGATAGACGAACCCGCGCAGCGGACCGTTGGTCCAACGGCCGGAGGCGTCGTAGGCGTTGTCCCATCCGTAGTCGGTCCAGTCGCCGACGCCGACGATCACATCCAGGGCTCCGTCGCCGTCGTAGTCCACGTAGCGCCACATGTTCGCGCGGACTCGATTCGGATGGACATTGGCCGGCAGCGGCAGTTGCACACCGTCGTCGAGTCCGGTTGAACGGAAACCGGGATATTCGATGCCCGGCGACAGCACGCGGGGCGCGCCAGCGACGTAGCTGATTTGGACGTTCTGCAAACCCCGGCTGATTCGCCGCCCGGGTTTGAAGACGGGCATCGCGGCCGACGCGCCCGCCTGCGCCGGCGACGCGGCGGGTCCGGGGTTCTCGAAAACGTACAGGCCGTTGTACGGCGTATCCGGGCAACTGACGACGAGATCGAGGTCGCCATCGCCGTCAAAGTCCACCGGCAGCGGCCAGGCCCAGAGTCCGACGCCGAGATCCACGACGAGGCCAGGATGGTTGTAGCGGAGCCGTTCGAGGGGGCGGGAGGGAGCCGGCGGGAGTTGGCGGAGTTCGATGGCCATGCTGGGCGGCCAGAGCAAAAGGGTGCCGGTCCACCCACGTTGTGGGAGGGGGACGGTTTCGTCAGCCGCGAGCGGGCGCGACCAGATGGACATCGGGGTCAGGCTGCGGTCGGTGTAGGCGAAGGTGGCGTTCTGCAGGGGGGTCCAGCCCGCGAGGCGGGCCGCGGGCGGAGCGGCGGCGAAGAGCGAGCCGGAGGTGCGGGAGGTGACGCGGATCTCGGCGGGCACGCCGCCGGAGGTTTGGGTGTAGGACCAGCCGGCGAAGGCGGGGGGGACGTTGGTCCAGACGTAGCCGCGGTTCGAGAACGCGCGCGCGCCGTTGGAAAGGACGGCGGGGATCCAGCCGTGGCCGGCGATGATGAGGCCGGCGGAAGCGGCGGATGTTGAAGAGGGGCCGAGGTCGAGCACCGCGTGGCGAATGCGGAGCCGCTTCCACGTGTAGGTGATGTGGACGCGGCCGTCGCGAGTTTGAATCACGGCGGGATAGCTGAACTCGGCGCGCGGTTCGTCGTCGAGGGTTGCGAGCGGAGTCCAGTCGGTGGTGTTCGAAGAGATCGCGACGATGAGCGGGGAGCGACCGCGCTCGACAGGGTTGTAGACGAGGAGGTGACGGCCATCGGCGAGCGTGACCGCGTCAATACCGGAGTTTGGGTTGGGCAGGTCGGTGAGTCGCATCGGCCCCCAAGTTCGGCCGAGATCCGACGACTCGATGCGAACGAGGCGTCGCTGCCGGGTGCGGCCGAGGGCGACGAGACCGTCGCCGCCCGCGAATAGAATGGCCGGTTGGATGGCGGAGATCTCGCGGCCGTCGTTCACCGGCGGCGAGGGGAGCCAGGTGAGACCGTCATCGTGGCTAAGTTCGAAGTGAACGCGCCAGCCGTCGTGTTCGGTGCTCGAGCCGGCGAGGAGGTCGCCGTTGGGCAGGCGGACGGGCGTATTCTTCACGGGTCCGATGACGCCGTCGGGGAGGCGGACGGGTTCGGACCACGTGCGGCCACCGTTCCGAGAGACGCGGCGGACGGCCGTCCATCGAGGCACGTTGGGACCGACTTTGTAGAGAAGAACGAGGGACCCATCGCGGGCCACGTGCAGGACGGGGTTCCAGCATGGATGGCGGGAGCCATCGGGATGACGGCCGTCGGCAATTTCGAGGGGGGGCGTCCAACCGGTGGTTTCGCGACGCGAGAACCAGATACCGACATCAGGGTGGCCTTCGGCGGTTCCGCCGAACCATGCGGCAACGAGTGTGCCATCGGGCAGCTCAGCGATGGTCGAGGCGTGGCAGGACTTGAACGGCGCGGTTTCGAAGATGAATTCATTGGTGAGCAACGGGGCGGCGGCAGAGGCGGCCGTGAGAGCGGCGGGCAGAACGGCCGCGGCGCGGAGGCCATGCATGGGGGGCCGCCGTTGCGGGCGGTCGGAGGCGGGCGCACAGTGTTCAAGGGGCATGGGACACCTCGGGGATGGAGGGCGGCGGGGCGCGTGACCGCCCAAGCTGTGCGAACAGCAGGCCGGCGAACATGATGACGGCGGTGGCCACAGCGACGGTGAGATAGGGGTGAAAGGGCGAGCGCCAGCCGGCCAACGTGTCGGGCCATGCGGGCGACCAGGTCATCCAGGCGATTGTGAGCCCACCGAGCACGGCGGCGAGGGCCGCGGCGCGAGGGCCGGCGCGCCGTGAGACGATGCCCAGTAGGAACAGACCGCCGATCCCGCCGCTGAAGGTGCTGGCGAGCTTCCACCAGGCGTCGAGCGCGCCGCGGACGTTGACCATGAGCAGCGCGGCGGCGGTGCCGATTGCGCCGATGGCGAGGGTGGCGGCGTGCAGGACGCGGAGGCAAGCGCGGTCGTCGGCCTGTGGGCGGAACAACCGGCGGTAGGCGTCGGTCATGATCAGCGTGGCGGACGAATTCAGCGAGGTGGAGACGGTGCTCATGCCGGCAGCGAGGATGGCCGCGACGATGAGGCCGGCGAAGCCGGCGGGCATGTGCGTGGCGATGAAGTGAGGGAAGGCGCGATCGCCGAGGTCCGCGTCGCCGAGCGAGTCCGGCGCGATGGGTGCGGCGAGCGCGGCGCTCTGCTGTGCCGCGACCGTCGCGCGAAGCGCGGCCAGGTCGGCGGGGTGGGTGTGGTACCAAGCGTGCAGCGCGGTGCCGATCAGTAGCAGCACGGCGCTCACCGGCACGTAGAGGAAACCCCCGAGCCACACGCCGCGGCGCGCCTCGGCCTCGGAGCGCGGCGCGAGATATCGCTGCACATAGTTTTGGTCAATGCCGAAATTCTGAAGGTTGATCGCGAGACCGTGAAGGCAGACGACCCAGAAGGTCGGCGCCGCCCACGTGTGTAGGTCGAAGCTTCCGAGCGAGAGCTTGCCATGGGCCAGTGCGTGGCGGACGACCTGCGGCGGACCGCCCGGCACGCCGGCGAGCAGTAGGCCGAGCGCGACCAACGCCCCGACAATGAGGACGAGCGTCTGGAGCGCGTCGGTCCAGACGACCGCGACGAGGCCGCCCACGAAGGCGTAGGCCGTGACGATGCCGCCCGCGGCGAGAAGGACCGCGCGGATGTTCCAGCCAGCGAGCATCGCGGCGGCCATCGCCATCAGGTACAGCACGGTGCCGGTGCGGGCGATCTGCGTGAGCAGGTAAAACACGGCACCGTACGCCCGCGCCCACGGGCCGAACCGGCGTTCGAGGAGCGCATAGGCGGAAACCTCGCCACTGCGGCGGTACAGCGGCAGGAACACGCGTACCGCAAGCCAGGTCACCGGGGGGAGCGTGAGCGAGAAGACAAACCAGCTCCAGTCGCGGGCAAACGCGCCGCCCGGAATGGCCAGAAAGCTGATGCTGCTCAGAAAGGTCGCGAAGATGGAGAGACCGCACACCCAGCCCGGCAGCGCGCGCGATCCCACGGTGAAGCCCTCGGCGGTGCGGCTGCGGCGGCCGAGCGCAAGGCCAAGCGCGAGGGTCGCGGCGAAGTACAGCGCGACGATGATCGTGTCCAGCCCACGCCAGCCGCCGTTCATGGGGCGAACTCCGAAATCGTGGCCGCGGTTTCGATGGCATCACGGTCCCAGGCGGCCAACGCGGCGGCCAAGCTGGCGGACACGTGCGCCCGCATCGCGGCGGCGGCGCGCGGGCCATTGCGCGCTGACAGCGCCTCAAGGATCTCTCGATGCTGGCGGATGGTCTCGTCCAGCACGGAGCGATCGTGCCGCTGACGCCGGATCTGGAAAAGACGCGGCAACGCGCGGCTGTCGTCCACCGCCCGCAGCACGGCGCGATTGCCCGCCGCCGCGAGGATTCGGCGGTGAAAGGCCAGGTCGGCCTCGAGGAACCGCCGCAGCGCGGTCGAACGCAGCGCCGCGCCATTCGCCCGGGGTACGTGACGCGCCAGCCGCTGCATTTCCGCTAGCCGGGCGCGGAGGCAGGTCAGGTCGCGTTCAGCAATGCGCGCGGCCGCGCGTTCTGCGGCCCAGGCTTCAAGGGCCTCGCGCATCTCGTAGAGGTCCTGAAGCTCGCCCCGCTCGATCGCGCGCACGCGGGTTCCGACGCGCGGGACCTGCTCCATCAAGCCTTCTCGTACCAGCTGTCGGAGCGCCTCGCCCACGGGCGTCCGGCTCATGCGGAGGCGGCGGGCAAGATCGGCCTCTGAGACAATCCGACCCGGCACCAGCTGGCCGTCGAGCAGCCACTGCCGCACTGCCTCGAGCGCGCGTTCCGTGAGCGGCGGCGCGCCGCGGGACTTGGCGCTGTGGAATTTCACAGGAATGCCAGTATGCACCCGCGGCCATGTGCTGTCGAGCCCCGCGGCGGGCGGCCGGCCGATGGCCCGCAGCGCGCCAGAGTCGCATCGAAACAGGGTGTTCCACGGTTGCTGGGTGACTTGAGCCCACATGGTGCATGTCGGCAGACCGATTGTGTTGTCATCCTTAGCGGAGTTTGGCCCGCCAGCTGCGATCGCGCACGCCCACCTGTCTGCCGGCACAGCCAGAGGCGCCGCTCCGGCCGGCGGCCGCCGCTGCCGTAGATGGCCGGGATCGCCAGCACCTTCCGGCGCAGGGTGTTCAGCCG
>CALLFZ010000009.1 GCA_938010045.1 uncultured bacterium | reverse complement strand
GTCAGCACCTGCATCGCATGCTCCGGTTTCACCCACGGCCCACCGCTGCTCGACCATCCCCCGCAGTTATGTACGCAAATCTCGATGCCGAGACGCTCCGCCTCCTCGAGCGCATGCCGGAACAGCCGCATCCACTCGGGCGACATGAACCGCACTGGCCCCGGCGGAATGCTGCAGTCCACATTGAAGATCTGAGCGCCTCCCACCCCAACCTTCGCCATTGCCTCGAGGTCCGCCGTGATCCCTTCACGGCTTACGTGGCCGTTCATCCAATGCCACCAGGTATGCGGACGCGTATCGGCCGGCGGATGAGAGAACCCGCCCTCAAGATCAGGCCGCTGAGCCTCCAGCCGGCCGGCGACCCCCATGCACACCGTCAGAATGCACCCCAGTCGTGCGCGCATCGCTTTGCCTCCTTGTCCAACCTTACCGAGCTCAGAAATTCTATCGGCCCCGCCTCTCAGCTGCCAAACCTCGCCCCGACATCGCGGACCGGTCCGGTGTCCAAGGATTGGATGCCTGCAGCACGCTGCTGTCCAATCCTTGGACGAACCGCCATGGCAGGGCCGCCGATGACCATCGCCCTCCAATCTCGCGCTCGACCGTTCGACCCAGCGCGCAACTCAGCGAACGTCCCCTCCGGGATCCAGCCGGAGCAACACCCCCATCTCCGCGAGCGCGCCGGCGGGATCGCGCACGAGCCAACCGAGCTCGTGCTCAAAGTTGGTTGTGAACACCCCGGTCTGCCGTGCCTGGGCAATTTCGGCCGCGCTCCAAAATCGGCCCTCCGCAATTTCGGCCGGATCGAGGCGGAAAGGACCATCGTGCCTCGCCACATAGGCCCGCACGTATTCGGTCTCAACGTCCGACCGCCAAAGGTACGAGTGGGAGAACCGCAACGGAGCTTCGACGCCGAGCTCCTCGCGCAGTTCGCGCCGCGCGCCCGCTTCGGGGTCCTCGCCGGGCCGAAGATGTCCTCCGACGGACGTGTCCCAGCGGCCGGGCTGAATGTCTTTGGCCGGTGAACGACGCTGGAGAAAAAGACGGCCGTCGGACCCGAAGACGAATACGTGCACCGCCGGATGAATCAGCTCCGGATGGCCATGACACTCGCGCCGTCGTGCTCGACCGATCGGCCGCCCAGCCTCATCGACGAGGTCGAACCATTCCTCGGGATCAAACCCGAGTGGCATGGCGGCGGAGCGCTCTCTGTTCACTTCCATGCCGGCTCCGACATTTCGCGATCGAGAGCGCTCCACGCCTCGACCAGTCGCTCCAGAACCTCGGGCCGTTCCTTCGCAAGATCGCACGACTCGCCAGGGTCCTCGCCGAGGTGGTACAGCTGCCAGCGGCCATCGCGTTCGCGCAGCGCTTTCCAGTCGCCGTCCCGCCACGCGGCCAGCCGGCCCATTCGCCAGTAGAGGTTGGATCGAATCACCCCGTCGCCCACGAGTGCGGTGCGCAGATCTACGCCGTCGAGCGGCGTCAATGGCCGGGCGTCCCCGGCGGCGAGCGCGGTGGCAGAGAGATCGAGCGCGCTCACCATGCGCCGTTCGATCCGTCCGCCGACCCACTGCGCGGGCCAACGCGCGATCATCGGCACGCGAATACCGCCGTCGAAGAGTTGCCCTTTTTCACCCCGCCAGGGACCGTTGCTCGCGCTCAGCTCCCGCGTGGGCCCGCCGTTGTCGCTGAGAAAGATCACGAGCGTGTTCGATTCGGCGCCGCTCGCCGCGATCTCGTCGAGCACACGCCCGATCGCCGCATCCATGTGCGCCACCATGGCCGCGTACAGGCGGCGGTGTGGATCCGCGATGTGCTCGAGGCGCCGATACCAGTCGATCGGAGCCTGCATCGGACTGTGGACCGCATTGAACGCCAAATACAGAAACCACGGCTGCTCGCGGTGGCGCCGGATGAACGCGATCGCTTCGCGCGCGAAGGCGTCGGTGAGGTTCTCGCGCTCATCGACGGGCCGGCTGACGCGTAGGATCGGGTTGTCGGCGTCATAGGGCGGCTCGTTGTGGCCCATGTGCGTAGACCAAAAGAGCGTCGCGTCGGCACGGCTCCAGCGTCCGGTGGCGCCGTCGGGCAGCGCACGCCGGCGGAGCCACGTGACGTGCCCGTCCCAAGGCGACGGCACATAGAAGTGGCCCTCATGCAGGAAGCCGAAGAACTCGTCGAATCCGCGGCGCAGTGGGTGGTATGCGGGCGTGCCACCGAGGTGCCATTTGCCGATGGCGGCGGTTGCGTAGCCGACCTCGCGCAGCGCGTCCGCCAATGTGCGCTCGCTCAGCGCCAGACCGACAGCGGGATCGCAATTCCGCACGCCCGTGGGATTAAATTCAAATCCAAAGCGGGTCGGATATCGTCCTGTCAGCAGCGCGGCTCGCGACGGCGCACAATAGGGTGCGGCGACATAAGCGGTCTCAAAACGGATGCCCTCGCGCGCGAGCCGGTCAAGGTGGGGCGTCGGGATGTCCCGGCTGCCATAACAGGCCAGATCGCCCCAACCAAGGTCATCCGCAACTATCAAGGCGATGTTCGGCCGCCGCGGTGAGTCGCCGCATGCCACGGCTCCGCTCGCCAGCAGCGCAGCGAACACTCCACACCATCGCGCGTGGCCGGCCGTGAGATGTCCAGCGAACGGCACAACGGTATGACTCATACCAGATCGGGCAAGTCGTAGCCAGCCCGGTACGGCGGCCGGATCAACGCGCTCGCGCGTTCGTCGTGAAACGTTCCTGTCTCGCGATCATATTGCAGCGCGACATCTCCGATCCTGCGTGCAGTGTTCGCGATGTGGGCGATCACGTTGCTCGCACACGGGATCGTATCTGAGAAGCCGAGTCAACCCGGGTAGAGCCGATGGCGCTGCGGAGAAAGAGCGCAAATAAAAACGTCGGCGAAGGGTGGCGAACATCGTTGACCCCAACGCCCCCCGCGCTATTTGCCCGTTTGTTCTCGCCGCTAATCAAAGATACGAGTGTTTCGACCCTTCAGGCCTCGACGCGGCTAAAGGTTGCGGGAGAACAGCCGACCCCAGGCCTTGGAGGGTCGGGTTCCACACCGACCCACGGCCGAGCGTATGCCTCGGCAATTCATGGCGGCGTGGAAACCGTCCCTCCCATTCAACCGCGGTCAAATAGGGACAGGCACCTGCCTTGTGCTGCCTTTTCGGTGAGGGGAGACTATGCTCTATGCTACGGGAATTGGTTGAGCCAATTTCCTCAGGTGCGTGGCCGTCGCGAGCGGGCACGTGAACAGTTAACAACGACGACGAACGGTGGAGCATGAAGCTGCGAATGGCGCTGGGCCGGGCCGCCGTCGCGATGCAGGCATGCGTCCGTCGGTGGAAGTTGGCGGTCGGCTTGGCGGCGACGGCAGCAATCAGTGCCGAGGATCGCCCGTTCGCGCTGGGCGTCGAATACATGGTGCCCGGATTCGCGGAGGTCTACGCGCGGACAGGAGTGCGTTGGGCCAAGGCGATGGGGATGGGGTTTTCCTGGGGCGACATCGAGCCCGAGCCGCCCGTGAACGGCCGCCACACGTATCGATGGGAGCCGACCGATCGGCTCATCCTCGAATACCAGCGGGCCGGCTTCCGACATTTTCACGTCTATGTCAAGGCGATGAACCGCTGGGCCTCCAGTCATCCGGTCCGGCCGATCGGGGGCGGCAGCTCGCTGCCCAGACCCGAATGCATGGAGGACTACAAGGCATACCTGCGCGCCCTGGTCCAGCGCTATGACACCCGCCACCCCGATCACGCGCCCGGGCTGCTCTATCCGGTCGAATACTGGGAAATTGAGGCCGAATGGGGCACCGGCTTTTGGCAGGGGACGCTCGAAGAGTATCTGGAACTCCTGCGCGCGGCCTATCCCACCGTCAAACAAGCCAATCCCATGGCGAAGGTCATTCTGATCGGCTTCTTTCTGGCCGGGGTATTCGAGGGGCACCCCGACCCGTGCGAGATCACCGCGACGCTCGCGGCCATGCCCGCCGCCCGGCGCCGGACGTCCGAGCAGTACCTGGCCGACATGCGGCGGCTGCTCGCCCACCCGGATCTGTTCGACGAGGTCGAATTTCACAGCTTAAGCGATTGGAGCGAGATCAGCGGGATGGCCCGGTTCCTGCGCCAGACCATGGCGCAGAACGGCTACGAGAAACCAATCTGGGTGGGCGATGTCAACTACACGGCCTCACCGCTGATGTTCTGGGGCGTGCCGGTGCCGCCGTATACCGAACGACAGAAACCGGCGATCGAAGCGACGCTGACAGCGCTGGCCCGCCCCCGCCATCCCCGGCACGCCGAGGCGGTCGCCTGGCTCCGGGCGGAGCAGGCCAGGGGCCTGGTCAAGAAGGTCGTGCTCGCCATGGCAGAGGGACTGGCGGGCATCCATATCGGAAACATGAAAGACGAGGGACTGTTTTCCGTCGTGCCGACCATCACCGGCACTGCGGCCTTTCAGGGGCTGGTGGACACCACCGGCCCGCCGGCTCGCCCGGGCGCGCCCCGGCCCGCCTACCACGCGCTGGCCCTGCTGGTCCGGACGCTCTCCGACTTCTCCAACGTCGAGCCGCTCGAACTCAGCGCCGGTGTTCGCGCCTATCGCTTCACCGTCCGGCGACGGCCCGTCTATGTGCTGTGGTACGACGACGGCCACCGCTATTTGCCGGGCGATACCGAACCGACTGCGCTGGCGCGACTCCGCCTGCCGGATGCCCGTTATCGGCTAACCCGAACGCCGATCGCCGCCGGAGAGGAGATCCAGCCGCTCACCGTATCGCCGGTGCACGGCGTTCTGGAACTCCACCTCGACTCCACACCCGTGTTTCTGGAGCCCAACGACGGTTGAGGGCGTCTTGCTCGCCCGGCGTGGTCGAATGGGGAGGTCGAATGGGGACAGGCACCAGCCTTTTCCGCCAATTGACCATATCCGTGGAGGGTCGCCCTCTACGGCGACCGAATCCCGGCCGCGTGGAAGCGGATCGCTTGATACGCCGGGGCCTTCGGCGACAGCATGAATGGCGTAATTCGTTCTACGCCGAGCCGTGGGCTAGGTTTTTGAACGACGGATGGGCGAACCATAGTCTCAGTCTCCCGCAAGGCGTTGTTGATCTCGAGTCGTCCTTCCCTGCCGCCCCTCTAAGGGGCGGCGCCGATTATGCGATATTCGCCCGTTTCCCATCGTAGGCCGCTGCGGCGTCAAGCCACCCAACCCCGGATGTGGTCGCCCGGTGCTGTACCGGTGGATGTACGCCCCGAGACCAGCCGTCAATTCCGGGACGGTCTCATAGTCCGCAGATCAACATCCTCATACTTCAGCGACCAGCGACCACCAGAGCCGCTCCACGACAATGTTGTCCCGCCAGGGGCCTCTGCCGTCCATGCTCATCCGCGTGCCGCCAACTTCCGCCTGCTCGATCCATTCCGCGGAAGTGAACTGACAGCCCTGGTCGGTGTCCAGGATCTCCGGACGGTGCCCCCGTGGCGGCCACCGCCATCTCGAAGGTCCCCAGGTAGCCCCCCGTGTCCAGCGTGTTCGAGAGGCACCAGCCGAGCGCCTTCCGCGAATACCCGTCGAGGACGACCGTGAGGTACATGAAACCGCCCCGCATCGCTAGATACGTGATGTCCGCGCACCACGCCTGGTTGGGACGTACGATCTCCATGTCCCAAAGCAGATAAGCAAACCGTTGGCCCCAAACCTCGGGCGCGCTCCGCCTCCGGCGCGGGCGCACCTTGAACTCCGCACTATGTTGCCTTCGCTGGTTCATCTCCCGTTGCCAGACGTTGGCGCATGCCATGCGCTTGCCCGTGCCTCCGGCCGCAGAGCTCAGAGCTGCAGTGTGGATTGTCCCGGCGCGTCCGGTTTTTGCGCCTACAGGCACGCGTGACACCAACCCGCCTCACATGGTGCGGCACATTGCACGTTCGACGGCATTAGAAGAGCTCGGGCTGGGCGGGGCGGGGCGGCGGAGGGGAGTCGCCGGCGTTGCTGATGAGTCGCAGGAACGCTGCCTCGTCCATCGTCGGCACGCCGAGCTCGGCGGCGCGCCGTGTCTTGGCCTCGCCAGGATCCTGGCCGACAATTAGCGCGGTGGTCCGCCGGCTCACGGAGTCGGTCACCGTCCCGCCCAGTTCGCGAATTCGCTGAGCCGCCTGTTCGCGGCTCATTGAGTTGAGCGTTCCCGTGAGCACATAGGTCTGCCCGGCCAGAGGGCCTCCGGCGGCGGTTGACTCCTCCGAGGCGGCGCCGCCCTGCGGTTCGATCTTCAGCGCGGCCAATCGCTGGAGAATCATTCGTCCCCGGGGCGAGGCGAAAAAATTCAGCACCGCGGCGGCCTGCACAGGACCCACGGGGCTACGGCCGCCGGCGCCGATCTGCCGTTCGAGCCGCGCGATTTCTGCGGTGATCTCCGCGACGCGTCGGCCGCGGTGTTCGCGGTCGGCGGTGTCGGGTGCGGGCGCCGCGCGCGACCGCAACCGGCGACGCTCTTCGAGCAGCGCGTTTCTGCGCACGATCGCGCGCAGCCAGGGCGACTCAGCCACGTCGGCGAGCGTGCGATGGCGGACGGCGAGTTCGCGCGCCGTGACGTCGCCGACCTCGGGGATGCCGAGAGCGGACAACCACCGTTCGAGCGGCGCGCGGCGGCTTCGTTCGAGGGCCGAGAGCACGCGTGCGGCGTTCTTTTCGCCGAAGACGCGCGGTTCCTCCTCCGTGCCGAGATTCAGGCGGGCCAGTTCCTCTGCGCGCAGTTCGTAGAGGTCGAGCGGATCGTCCACCAGGCCCCGCTCGATCAGCCGATCCGCGACGATTCCGCCAATCCCCTCGATGTCGAGGCCGGCCCGACGGCAGAAGTATTCGAGGCGCCGCGCTTTCTGGGCGGGGCAGTCGAGGTTATCGCAACGCCAGGCGACCTCCTCGCCCTCGCCGCTGCTGAGACGGCCGCGAACGACGGGGCCGCCGCAGACGGGGCAGCGGTCGGGCATGCGGAAGCGGCGCTCCGCGCCGGTGCGGAATTCGGGCAGCGGCTCTACGACGGCCGGGATGACCATGCCGGCCTTTTCGACGACGACGACATCGCCGATGCGGATGTCCTTGCGCTCGATTTCGTCCGCGTTGTGGAGCGTGGCGCGGCTGACGGTGGAGCCGTCCAGAAACACCGGCTCGAGTTCGGCCACGGGGGTCAACACGCCGCTGCGGCCGACCTGGACGGTGATGTCCACGAGGCGCGTACGGGCCTGCTCGACCCAGTCACGGGGCTTGTACGCGATGGCCCAGGCGGGATGCTTCGGCTTCAGGCCGAGGCGCCGCCAGTGCTCGAGCCGGTTAAGTTTCACGACCGCGCCGTCAATGTCGTAGGGCAGCTCGGTTTCGCGTTCGCGCAGCTCGCGGCAGCGGTCGAGCACCTCCGCGATCGATCCACAGACCGCGGTGAAGGCCGGGGTGGCCAGGCCGGCGGAGCGCAGCCATGCGAGTGCCTCGGCATGGGTCGCGAACTCGAGGCCCTCGCAGCGGACGACTGCGTAGAACACCGCGCGCAGTGGCCGCTGCGCGACGAGCCGCGGGTCGAGCAGTTTCAGCGAGCCGGCCGTGGCGTTCCGCGCGTTCGGGAACGGCTCCTCGCCGGCCTCGCGCAGTTTGCGGTTCAGCTCCGCGAAGCCGGCGCGATCCATATAGGCCTCGCCGCGAACCTCGAGAAGTGCTGGCGGCCGTTCGACGCGAAGGCGAAGGGGAATACTACGAATCGTGCGCGCGTTGGCGGTGATGTCGTCGCCCACCTCGCCGTCGCCGCGCGTCGCAGCCAGCTGGAGCGACCCGTCGCGGTAGATCAGGGAGATCGAGACGCCGTCAATCTTCGGCTCGACGTGGTACGCGACCTCCTCGCCCTCTAGTGCTCGGCGGACGCGCGCATCGAAGAGTTGGAGCTCGTGAGCGGTGCGGGCTTTTTCGAGCGAAAGCATCGGCACGGCGTGCCGGACGTGCCGGAAACCCTCGATCGGCGCACCACCCACGCGCTGGGAGGGGGAATCGGGCGTGACCAGGTCCGGAAAGCGGCGTTCGAGGTCAAGCAGCTCGTCGTAGAGGCGATCGTATTCGGCATCACTGATGGTGGGCCGCGCGAGCACGTAGTACCGGTGGTCGTGCTCGGCAATTTCGCGTCGGAGCTCGGACAGCCGCTGGCGGGCCGATTCGCGATCCATGAGCTCATCATAGCGGAAAGGTGCCTGTCCCCACCAGCCCCCAGCGTTGCAGCTGGCGCGGCGCTGTGCTGTAGCTCCGGCGCTCTGCCGCCGGAGCTTTCTCGCCCAAAATCTTCCGCCGGGGGACCGGCGGAACTACAGCGGCCGTGGGACAGTACCTGCCTGTCCCCAGAGAGCTCGGCCGACAGTTCGTGCCTGTCCCCACCAACCCCCCAGCGTTGCAGCAGCAAGCCCCGCGCTGTGCTGTAGCTCCGGCGCTCTGCCGCCGGAGCTTTCTCGCCCAGATCTTCCGCCGGGGGACCGGCGGAACTACAGTGGCCGTTGGAGGGCCGGCTTCCACCCCGAGTCTACGGCGTGGCGATCGCAGGTCCAGCGAGGGGTCGTCTTGTGCCTGTCTCCTCTTGTGCCTGTCCCCATCTTGTGCCTGTCCCCAATCCACCAATCCAAGACGGCGACCGAACACTGGGGACAGTGGGGACAGGCACTTGCGCGGCGCTCCGGCGGCAGAGCGCCGGAGCTACAGCGGCGGCCGGTGTCGGTGTTGTGCCTGTCCCCAGCGCCTGCGCCCAGCGCCTCCCGGGTGCCTGTCCCCGGGGAGGACGGATGTTCGTCGAGTGGGCACCGCCAAACCTCGCTCCGGTGTGGCTTTTGACCCGGACGGCCGTCGCCTTCCCCTCCCATGAGCGTTGTCGCCGGTCGTGGTGAGCCCGCCAATGGGCGCGACGCCATTCCGCTGCGCTCCCCCCACTTCGTACCAGATGCGCAGCCGACCGACCGCGGGCGAGCCGCCCGGGGCCAGAACAGCCGCTTTGGCGCCGCGCGCGATGAGCGCGGCGAATCTGGAGTGTGGTGCCCAGTGAAGCGCCGCACCGCGGGGGGATCGTCGCGGAGCAGCGGGTGCACACATGATGCCGTTCTCCGACGACCGCTGAGTACTCCTCGCACGCGACGGTGGGCCCAACCACCGCTCGGGCCTCGCCGGATCCTGCCCCGAAGGGCTCGCGCACCGACCCGCTCCACGGCGGGGGCCGCTTGCGTGTCGAACGCCGCGGTCGCATCGTGGTCGAATATGTACCGTATGACGTCGCGGGGATGGACCAACCTCCGTTGGTGCGCCGGCGCCGCGCTGAGTGCGCTGCTGCCGGTGGTCTCGGCCACCGTCGGGGCGGCCGAACCGTCGGTGGTGTTTGACGTTCAACCGCGCGTGCTCGCCGTCGGGGAAGCGGCGCAGGCGACCATCACGCTGCAGAACATGCCCCATGCGCCTCCGCCCTCGCTGCCGCCGATCGATGGTTTCGAAGTGCAGGCGGCCGGCGTCGAGACGCGGATCGAAATGAATGAAGCGGGCATGAACCGCTCTCACGTGCACAAGTTCTTGCTCCACGCCTTGAAGGCCGGCGAACACACGATCGGCCCGTTCCGATACGAGGCGGGCGGCCGTGTGTGGGATCTGCCGGCGATCCGCCTGAGCGTGGTGCCAGCACACGCGGCCGCTGGAGGCGCGACCGAGGCCCGTGCGATGGCCCGCTTGCGCTTGAGCAAATCCTCCGTCTACGTCCATGAGCGCTTCACGGTCGAGATTGATCTGCTCTTCCGCGGCGTCGAACTGGACCGGCAGGTCGAGCTCGACAACATGCCCGCCGGCGGACTGAAGCTCGGGCCGTTCGTCGAATTGCCTGCGCGCCGGGAGGTGGTGGAGGGAGAGGTGTTCGAGGTGCGCACGTTTCGGACCGAGGCTCGCGCACTGAATTCTGGCGAACTGCTGCTGCAGCCGCAGCTTCGCACCCAGGTGATCGTGAGGCGGAGCCGTCGTTCCCGCGACTGGCCGTTCGGTCCGAATCTCTTGGACGATTTCTTCGCGGGCACTCCGTTCGATCGCGCCGAGCGACGGGTTGTGACACTCGCCGCCGCACCCGTGACGCTCGTTGTGCGGCCGCTGCCGGCGGACGGGCGGCCAGAGTCATTCAGCGGGGCCGTGGGCGCATGCTCGTGGGACGTGGACGTGCGGCCGACGGAGCTGACGGCCGGTGAACCGGTCACGATCACGATGACGATCCGCGGCGACGCGAATCTCGAGACCGTGCAGGCGCCAGCGTTGCGGCTGGGGCCGGAATTCCGCGTCTACGAGCCGCGGCTCGTGCCACGCCCGGGCCGGGACGAGCGGGAGCGTGTGTTCGAACAGATCGTGATTCCGCGGGACGAGACCGCCCGCGAAATTCCCCCCCTCCCCTTTTCGTACTTTGATCCCGAGATGGGCTCTTACCGCGAGCTCGTCCGCGGTCCGTTTCCTCTCGTGGTGCGCCCGGCGACCAACGGCGCGGGGCCGGTACGAATCGCGCCGGGGGTCATCGCCTCCGGATCGCAGGTGGTATCGGACACAGCCGAGATCGAGTATCTGAAACCGGTGCCGGTGCGCCCGCGCCGCGCGCGGAACCGGTCGCCGGCGCAGGTGGCCGTCCTGCTGGCGACGCCGCCGCTGTTGGCCGGCGCAATCGTCGGCTGGGTGCGGCGGCGCGAGCGAATCGCGTCGGACTTGGCGCTCGCCCGACGAATGCAGGCGCCGCGGGTGGCCCGGGAAGCCGTGCGGCGCATGCGTGAGACTTTGGCGTCCACCGACGCGCGTCCCTTTTACGATGCGATGTGGAGCGCGCTGACGGGCTACTTCGGCCATCGCCTCAATCTGCCGCCGGGCGAAGTGGACGCGGACCGCGTTCTGGCCGCGTTCGGCCCCTCGATCGAGGAACCGGTGCGCCGCGCGATTGGGGAGCTGTTCGCGCAATGCGCCGCGGTGCGGTTTGGGGGCGGCGAGACGGCCGGCGCTGAGCGGCGCACGCAGCTCGACCGACTGCTCGAGGTACTTCACCGGTGCGAGCGGGTGCGGCGATGATCCGGCGACTTCCAGGGTGGTGGATGGCCATCGCGGTGTGGTCCGCGACGGCGCGCGGGGGAGCGGAGTCCGAGTGGACGGCGGCGGCCGCTGCGTACAACGAGCGGCGCTTCGAGGACGCCGCGGCAATTTGGGAACAGGCGCTGCAGAACGGGGCGGACGATCCGGCCCTCTGGTACAACGTCGGCAACGCGAGGTTCCAACTGGGCCGCGTCGGCGAGGCGGTGGCCGCGTATCAGCGCGCCCGGCGACTAGCGCCGCGCGATTCACAGATCCGTTCGAATCTTCAACTCGCGCTCGAAGCTGGTGGCGCCTCGCCGCCCGCGCGGCGCTGGTACGAGGAGATGCTCGAACGTCTCTCGGCGGACGAAGCCAGGGCGCTGGCGTTGGGCGGTTGGTGGGCGTTCTGGCTATTGTTGGCCGGAGCGGGGGCCGCGCGCTCGACGGTCGTGGCTCCGTGGCTGCGACGCGGCGCGGTGGCCGCGGCGTTGGTCGGTGCACTTGGGGCGGCGGCGCTCGCCCATGGTCGCCGGCTCGACGCCGAGCACGTGGTGACCGCCACGGGCTGCCGCGCCCAGTTCGCTCCGCTCGAGGAGGCGCGAGCCTACTTCACGCTACCGCCGGGTTCGATTGTATCGGTGATCGAGCGGCGCGGAGAATGGCGGCGCATCCGGCTCGACGACCGCGAAGGGTGGGTGCGCGCGGATGCGCTGCTCGCGCTCGCCGAGGCGGCCTCGCCGGCCGGCCGCACGCTGCGGCTGCGGCGCTCCGATCTGCCTGCCGGAACATCCCCCGCCACCGAGCCGTCGTCCTGACTCGACGCGCGGAGTCACGCCCCGCGGATTGACCGGCCGGGCGGCGTGGTCTATGCATCGCAGGCGGTCGGACTGTTCACGGGCACTGGGGTACCCGCACATGAGCCGCGAGGACCGTACGCAGAACCACGCAGGGCGCCGGACGTTGGGGGATATCGCACCGGAGCCGCGTCCGAAACTCAAACGCAAGTTCTACGAGCGCGAGCTCGCCCGGCTGCAGCGCGAGCTCGTGCGCTGGCAGGACTGGATCAAATACAAGGGGCTGCGCGTCGTGCTGGTGTTCGAGGGGCGAGACGCGGCCGGCAAGGGCGGCGCGATCAAACGCATCACGGACTGCCTGAACCCGCGCGGCTGCACGGTGGTGGCGCTACCAACGCCGACCGAACGCGAGAAAACGCAGTGGTACTTCCAGCGGTACGTCGCCCACCTGCCGGCGGCGGGCGAGATCGTGATCTTCGATCGCTCCTGGTACAACCGCGCCGGCGTCGAACGAGTCATGAAGTTCTGTACCAAGGCCGACGTCGAAGAGTTCTTCCGCTCGTGCCCCGAATTCGAGCGCATGCTCGTGCGGTCGGGGATCCATCTCATCAAGTACTGGTTCTCCGTGAGCCTCGAAGAGCAAGAGCGGCGGTTCCAAGACCGGCTGCGCGATCCCACCAAACGTTGGAAGCTCAGCCCGATCGACCTCGCCGCGCGGATGAAGTGGGAGGAGTACTCGCGAGCGAAGGACGAGATGTTCATGCACACGGACATCCCCGAGGCGCGCTGGCACGTCGTCGAGGCCGACGACAAGCGCCGGGCCCGCCTCAACTGCATCCGGCATCTGCTCGAACAGATTCCGTACCGGTCGGTGCCGCGCCCGAAGATCCAGCTGCCGCCGCGGCCGCCGCCGCGCGGATACCGTCGCATGCCGAAGCACAAACAGCTCTTCGTGCCCAACTACTATTGATCGCGTCTTGCCAGCGGCAATTACGCCACTACCATGCGCGGAGTTTGCGCCATGGTGATCAGGAGACGGACGCGCGAGCATGAATACCGACCTGCTGGAGCGGTGGACGACGGACCAGGCAGCGGAGCTCTACGGCATCCGCCACTGGGGCCGCGGTTATTTCGAAATTTCACCCGAGGGAGAGGTGCTGGTCCGACCGGACCGGCGGCCCGACGGCCCAGCCGTGAGCCTCATGGACATTGTTTCCGGCCTGCGGGACCGCGGCCTCTCGCTGCCCGTGCTCGTGCGGTTCGAAGACATTCTCCGTTCCCGCATCGAGCTGCTGAATACGAGCTTTGACCGCGCCATCCGCGAGGCCGGTTACCGCGGCGCGTACCGCGGCGTCTACCCGATCAAGGTCAACCAGCAGCAGCAGGTGATCGAGCGCATCGCGGAGTTTGGGCGAGACTGGCACTATGGCTTCGAGGCAGGCAGCAAGGCCGAGCTCATCGCGGCGCTGGCCTACATGGACGACCCCGAGGCGTTGATCGTCTGTAACGGCTACAAGGACGAGGAGTTCGCCGACCTCGCGCTCTACGGCCGCAAACTCGGGCTTCAAACCGTGCTGGTGCTCGACATGCCCGAAGAACTGCCGCTGGTGATCGAGCGATCGCGCCGCGCCGGCGTGCGGCCCGTGCTCGGCGTGCGCGCGAAGCTCTCCACGCGCGGCGGCGGACACTGGACCGACTCGGCCGGCGACCGGGGCATGTTCGGGCTCACGATCTCGCAGATCATTGAAGTCGTGGACCGGCTGCGCGAAGCCGGCCTGCTCGACTGCCTCCGCATGCTGCACTTCCATGTCGGCTCACAGATCCCGAACATCCGCATCATCCAGCACGCCTGCCGCGAGGCGTCGCGCATCTACGCGGGCCTCGTCGCGGAGGGTGCGCCGATGGGCTATCTCAACGTGGGCGGCGGCCTCGCGGTGGACTACGACGGCTCGCACACGAGCTTCGCCTGCTCGAGCAACTACACGATCCAGGAGTACGCCGACGATATCGTCGAGTGGATTGGCCGCGCCATGGACGAGAGCAGCGTGGAGCACCCGACGATCGTCAGCGAGTCCGGCCGCGCCATCGTCGCCCACCATTCGGTGCTGCTGTTCAACGTGCTCGGCGTCACCCGCTTTGAAGCCTCGCCGCCGCCCGAGCGGATGCCCGAGGGCTCGCCCGAGGCGCTCGTGAATCTGCACGAGGTGCTGCGGGGCCTCAACGTGAAAAACGTGCAGGAGAGCTATCACGACGCCGTGTTTTACCGCGACGAGATCCGCGCGCTCTTCGAACACGGCCTCACCGATCTGCGCACGCGCGCGCTGGCCGACCGCATCTTTTGGAGCGTGATGGTCCGCATCAACGGCCTGCTCGGCGAATGCACTTACGTGCCCGAGGAGCTGCGCGGTATCCCGACCGCGCTCGCCGACGTGTACCACGCGAATTTCAGCGTGTTCCAGTCCCTGCCCGACGTGTGGGCGATCGACCAGCTCTTCCCGATCATGCCCGTGCACCGCCTCAACGAGCGCCCAACCCGGCTCGGCACGATCTCGGACATTACCTGCGACTGCGACGGCAAGATCACGCGGTTCGTCGACCTCCATGACGTGCGCAACGCGCTGCCGCTGCACGAGCCCGACGGCCGCGAGTACGTGTTGGGCGTGTTTCTGGCGGGCGCCTATCAAGAGACGCTCGGCGACCTGCACAACCTGTTCGGCGACACCAACGTCGCCAACATCCGGGTCGGCGAGGGCGGCCGCATCGAGTACGTGCGCGAGTTTGACGGCGACACCGTGGCCGACGTGCTCTCCTACGTCGAATACAACCCGTCGGAAATGGTCGAGCGCATGCGCGCGACCGCCGAGCGCGCGGTCCGGAACGGCTGGATCAGCGCGCAGGAACGGCGCGAGATCATGGACGCCTACGAGGCGGGCCTGCGCGGTTACACCTACTTCGAGCGCTAACGCGGCGCACCGCCGCTCACCGCTCGCCCCGAACCGCGGCAGTGAGCCCCGCCGGTGCCGGCCCCGCCCCGCGCGCAAGATACAAGATCACTTCGTTGGCGGCCACAAGCCCAAACATCCCCGTGACCGTCGGCAGGCTGCCCAGCGCACGGCGCCGTCGGCCGCGGCGCAGTTCATACTCCGCGGGCGGCGGATCGGCGGCGACCTCCGCGGCACGCGGCGCAGGCTCAATTGAGTACACACAGCGAAGGCCCGAGCGGATACCCAGCGCGCGCAGCCGCCTCCGCACCCAGCGCGCGAGCGGACATCGCTCGGTCTCCGAAATGTCCGCCACGCGCAGCGCGAACGGATCGGTCCGGGTCGCCGCGCCCATCGCGGAAACGGTCCAGACTCCCGCGCGGTGCGCCGCCGCCAGCAACGCGACCTTCGGGCCGAGGCTGTCGATCGCGTCCACGAGCACGTCGGGCGGATCCGTGAATAACTGGCTGACAGTGTCCGACGCGATGAAGAGCCGCCGCGCCTCCACCTCGCAGCCGGGGTGGATATCTCGGACACGCTCCGCCGCCACCTCGACCTTCGGACGGCCAAGCGTGGAGCCGAGCGCGAAGAGCTGCCGGTTCAGGTTGCTCGGCTGGACGATGTCGAAGTCCACGAGACGCAGGCGGCCGATCCCCACGCGCGCCAGTGCCTCAACCGCATAAGAGCCAACCGCGCCGAGTCCCGCAACGAGCACCGTGGCGCGGCGCAGCCGCTCCATCCCAGCATGGCCGAGCAATGCAAGCGTGCGTGAACACCTCGCCTCGTCGGTGGCGTTGACGGAACGATCGCTCACAGGCTCTCAAAACAACGGCGCGCGTTCGCGGAGAGACGCCGTGCCCACTCCGATACCGTCCCTCTACGCAGGTCTGCGATCCGACGCACCACAAGCAGCAGGTTCGCGGGCTCGTTTGGCGCGGAGGCCTCGGCACTGTCCGGACGCCAGGGTGCAAGGTCCGGCGAATCGGTCTCGCAGAGCACACGGTCGGCCGGCACGACCGCCAACGCGGCGGGGCTGCGGCGGTTGCGCGGCCAAGTCAGCGTGCCGGAGAAGGAAAAATAGGCGCCCAGCGCCGCCAGCGGATCCACCCGCCCCTCCCCACCGTTAAAGGAATGGAGGACGAAGCCTCGCGGAAACGGCGCCAGCGCCTGAAGCCGGGGCAGCATCAAGTCCCAGGCGCGACGGCAGTGGATCGTGAACGGCCGTCGCAGGTCCACCGCCAGCCGCACCTGCCATTCAAAGACCTCGAGCTGGGGCTCGATGGCCCCAGCCGCCTCGGAGCGGTCCAGCCCGATCTCGCCCACCGACGCGGCCGGTTCAGTCTCCAGCCGGCGCCGCAAGTCGGTCTGCCAGTCGCCGTGCGCGCGATCCACGTACAGCGGGTGCACGCCGTAGGCCGGCCGGACGAGATCGGAGAACTGCTGCGCGAGCGCGGCCACCGCAGGCCAATCGTCGGGGGCGGTGCCGTTGACCACGATGCGCGCGACACCGGCCGCCCGCGCGCGCCCCACCACCTCTTCGAGGCGGCCCTTGAACGCGGCGTCTTGCAGGTGCGCATGGCAGTCCCATAGATCCGTGAGCGACACAGCCGATGGCAAGTCACCGGGCGGCATCCAATTCATGATGCTGATTCTGGGCGGGCGTGCTCCCACCGGCAAGCGAGCACCACACTGGATGCCTCCTTTCGACACCTACTCCAAGAGGGAAGGAGCTCGATGGGCCGCAGTCGGCGCCTGCGGCGACGAACAACCGCCTGGTCATGCCCTCTCACCGCTCCCGGTGAGCGCGGCCTGGGGTGGTCGGGGCCCAGCGAAGCGCAGCGCCACTTGGGCCCGCCGTGAACCAACACACATCAGCGAAGCGAGCCGACCGGCGGACAGCACGCCCCGAGCAGGACAACCGTGCGAAGAGGTGGTCCAATGTCGAGGCGCGACCGATGTGACCCGCTCTTTGTGACGCGAAAGCTCTCCGCGGCGCGGGGTCTCATTCGTTCGCCGAGCCGCGAACCCAAGGGCCGGACCCCCGCACCGACGATCCGAGGAACAAACACCCCACGGCGCCCCGGAACAGCCGGATCGCCCGCACGGATCCGCTGGCCTCAAACCATCCGCCCGGCGAGTCGACCTCGCCAACCAACCCATGGAACCACCCCATGGGCGACAAATTCACGCTGACCGCCGAGGAGCGGCGACGATGCGGATGGCCCCGAGACGGTCCCCCCACACGGTGAGCATGGTCGGCGCCGAGCGTCCACGTCTCGGTGGCGATCCTTGCCTAGGGGTCGGCCGGCGAGCGTGAAGCGCCGAGCAGATGCCGCGCAAGAAACTCGGCGCGGAGGCGCGAACCGTACGGCGTCTCGGCCGCGCCGTGCCCCGCTCCAAGGATCGGCATGAACTCGAACGAAATGCCGGCCCGTTGCAGCGCGCCGGCCAACTGGTAGGTGCTGGCGGGATCCACGTTGCGATCGAGCTCGCCCACGAGCAGCAACAGATGTCCACGCAGCCGGTGCGCATCGGCGACGTTCGAGCTTCGCTCGTAGCTCTCATCCACCGGCCATCCCAGCCATTGCTCGTTCCACCAGCGCTTGTCCATCCGGTTGTCATGGCAACCGCAGTCGGCGACCGCCACGCTGTAGACGTCCGCATGCTCGATCAGCGCGCGCACCGCGTTCTGCCCGCCCGCGCTGCCGCCGTAGATGCCGACCCGCGAGAGATCCATCCACGGACGCTCCGCCGCCACCGCGCGCAGCCACGCGATGCGATCCGGAAAGCCGGCATCGCGCAGGTTCTTCCAGCAGACATCGTGGAAGCGCTTGCCGCGATGATTCGTGCCCATCCCATCGGCCATCACCACCACCATCCCGAGGTTCGCGATCTGATGCTGGTACTTAAGCAGCTCGAAGCGCGCGGGCGCGTGATGTCCATGCGGCCCAGCGTAGACGTTCTCCACGACCGGATACCGCTTTGTCGGATCAAAACCGGCCGGCCGGATCACGACGCCCCAGATCTCGGTGCGACCGTCCCGCCCCGGCGCGCAGAGGCGCTCGGGCAGCGTCCAACCCGCAGCCAACAGGGCGGAGATGTCTGCCCGCTCGAGGATCGCGATCAGTCGGCCATCCCGGGCCGCGCGCAGTTCATGCACCGGCGGGTGGTCAGGGCGTGACCAGCGCGCCACGAACCATTCACCGTTCGGCGAGAACTCAACCTCATGGTCGCCGTCGGCCTCGGTGAGCTGCACCACGTCGCTGCCGTCCAGACTCACGCGGCACAAATGCCGGTGATACGGATCCTCGCCTGGCCGGCGGCCGCCCGCGAGGAACCAGACCTCGCGCCGCCCTTCATCCACCCGCAGCACTTCGCGCACCACCCACTCCCCGTGGGTGAGCTGTCGAATCGGTTGCCCCGTGCGCACGTCCCACAACCATAGATGACACCATCCGTCACGCTCGCTCATCCAGATCAATTCGCCGGTCTCGTCCAGCCAGTGGCGCCAAGTCTTGTGCGCGGCGTCCACGAAGGTCGCGCTCGTCTCCTCCACAACGCACCGCGTTGTGCCGGTCCGGGCGTCCACCGCCAGAATCCGAAACACCTGGTGTCCGCGCTGGTTGTGGTCGAAGTAGAACTCCCGGCCGGCCGGCGCCCAACGAACCGGAATGTGCAGACGTTCGCGGACGGAGTTGGTCGCCCATGGCGTTTCGATTGCGACCCACTCGTGCCCGCCGGTCGAATCCAGCCGGAACAGCACCGGCACCGGCTGCGGCAGGGGATCGCCGGGCTTGACGTACGGGACGCGGATCAGGCGCGGATGGATGGAATCCGCCGGCCGAGTTTCGACCAGCGGGATCGTCCGAGGCGGAACCGGCCGGCCATGTGAGACCACAAACGCGGACGAGTCCGGCGACCACTGGATTGCGGTATCGAACGCCGGCCGTCCGTCGAAGGCGGTGGCCAAAGGGCGGCCTGAACCGTCACGCATGTCGGCCAGCCACACGCGGTTGCTTTCCACCCAGGCTCGCCAACGGCCGTTGGGCGACGGTGTTCCGCGCTGGGTGTCGCCAACGCGCGGCCGCACATCCGCGCGGCCCGGTCCGTCCACAATGACCGTTGCATCGTTCTCCGCCTCGAAGACCGCCCAATCCGTGCCCGCATCCGCATCGCGAATCAGCCACACATGGCCCTCGAATGTCGGCTGGACTCGGCGCGCCCCAGCCTCGAGCCGGCCGTAGGACACCGCCTGCCTTTCGACGTTGATCCAGCGAAGCTCAACCGCTCGATCTGTCACGTTGGTGAATCGGAGCCGGATCGGCAGCCCCGTGCGACGCGTGGGCCGGCGCTCGGCCGTCATGGCGGACGATCTCAGCGGAGCGGCGGGCGGCAGTCCGATCGCCGCCGGATCAGGCCCCGTCTGCCGGACGCCGGTGTGGGTCCACACGCGCACATACTCGTACGACTCCGGTCCGGTTCGCACCCGGTACCAGAGCGAGCTCCCATCCGCGCTCCAGTTCACTCGAAATTCGCCGCGCACAACGAGCCGCTCCCAAGCCCCCCCCTCCTCCTCCGCAACCACGACGCCACCTCCCCACGCAAAGGCCACCGCGGCGACCATGTCAACGAAACGACGCATCAACCGTACCATCGCACGTTCAGCCCCTGACATCGTCTGCTCGCTCTGTCCTGATGCCGCCGAGAATGTCGCTAAGAATGCGCCTTCCGACGCGCAGACACTGCCTCTCATCACACCAGGAATCAAGCACGCGCGTCGCACTGCCGACCGCCCACGGCGTTGAACGATCGGACGCCGGCAGAGGTGCATCGGGTGCCGGCGTGAAAAAATTGTTTACCCCTCGCGGGAGGCAAACGGCGCTCTCTGGCAGGAGCTCAACCACGAGGGAAACAACCCCAAAACGTGACCACCGGAAACCAGGATGTGACAGGTGGTTGAACTCCTGGCCATAGATGGAGATATCGTCCCGGGCGCAGCCGCCGCCGGCCTGCCGGAGCTTCGGCGTAGGCAGGTTGACGTTGCCGGTAGCGTGGGCGCGGATGAACTCCATCGGTTGCACCAACATGCCGCCCGAACCACAGCCGGAGTCATAGACGCGCCCACGGTAGGGCTCCAGCATCTCGACCAGGAGTCGGACCACGCAGCGCGGGATGTAGAGCTCTCCGCCCTTCCTGCCCTTGGCGCTGGTGAACTGCGACATGAAGTATTCGTAACCCGGACCAGCACGCCTTTGGCACGGGCTTGTTCGTCACCGGCCAGGATGTTGCGAAACAGATCAGTGAGCTGGCCAGGCGCTGCTTATCGAGCGCGGCGCGGGCGTAGTCCTTGGGGAGCACGTCGTTCAGCGCCGGGTTATCGCGCTCGATCGCGGCCATGGCGTCGTCCACGAGCTGGCCGATGGTGGACGACTTGGCCTGGGCCTTGAGGTGCAACCAGCGCGCCGCGGGCAGCACCCAGAGGATGTTGATCGCGGGGTACTCGGCGGGGTCTTCGGGGTCAGCACCCTGCGCGCGCCCGGTTTCGAGTCGCTCGTGCTGCTCCTCGAAGGCATCCGAGACATAGTTTCGAAAGATCCGGCCGAGGACCACGTGCTTGTGCTCGGCGGCGTCCATACTGCCGCGCAGGTCGTCGGCCATCGTCCAGAGCTGGTTCTCATCGCCGATCGTTGCTCCGTTCGAGGTAGTTGGAAGATTCACAGACTTTCTTCGGTTCGCTATAGTGCTCGTTCGTCGAGGTGCCGGGCGTCCGCGGGCACTTCGGCCGACCGCAGCGCACCACCTCGCGGCAGCCCACCCCACCACTGCTCGGACTGTTCAGACTACCGGCCAGAGCCGGCCGCTGGCGCTGTGGGCGAAGGCCGCGAATCGCGGCGTTCGGGCGGGGACCCGTGGGACGGATGCGGCACGGCCTGATGATGAAGGCACTGCGGGAAACCTTCGTCTCGGCGCTATTCACGACGCCGACCGCGGTCCCCGACCATCCCTTGAGGGTCCTTACGGGGCACTCTCGGTTGACTGCGCTCGCCTCCGTGGGACTCAGTCACGATCGTTCTGGGAAGCGTGCCGGCGCGCGCCGGCCGGATCCAACCGGTGCCGCGCTGACGAGAACCGACGGCGGGCTCGCGCGCCGGCCTGCTAGGTTCCCGGGCACTCTGCCACCGCGAGCCGGGCTGGAGGCAGGGAGAGCACCTCAGTGCGAGCAGGAACGCGGATGTCACGCGCACCGGAGTCTCCGTTGTCTCGGCGCCGGGGACGGGTCAGACGGGGGCGCGGCAAACGGGAGCATGGCGCGCGACGAAGGCTCCGATCCGGCGCGCGGCCTCTTTGAGGTCGTCCATCGCGGTCGCGTAGGAACACCGCACGTGACCGGCGCCGGTCGGACCAAACACGTCGCCTGGCACGACCGCCACCCGCTCCTCTTCCAGCAGCTTCAGCGCGAACTCGCGCGAGCTCAAGCCCAGGTGCCCGATGTAGGGAAACATATAGAAGGCGCCGCGCGGCTCGACCACCGGCAGCCCCATCTCGCCGAACGCTCGCAGCAGTAGGTTTCGCCGCGCGCGGTACTCCTCGCGCATCGGCGCCACATCGCGTTCGGGATCGTTCAACGCCTCGATGGCCGCCTCCTGGCTCAGCGTCGGCGCGCACAGCATCGTGTACTGGTGGATCTTCATCATCGCCTCCACCAGCGGCGCGGGCGCGCACGCGAATCCGAGCCGGAAACCGGTCATCGCAAACGCCTTGGAAAATCCGTGCAGAAAGATGCACCGCTCGCGCATGCCCGGCAACGCCGCGAGGCTGACCGGTTCGCCGTCGTAGCGCAGTTCGCCGTAGATCTCGTCGGCGAGAACGATGAGATCGCGCTCGATCGCGAAGCGCGCGATCTCCTCCAGTTCGGGCAGGTCCAACGCGGCGCCGGTCGGGTTGTTCGGGAAGTTGAGGATCAGCACGCGGGCGTGGGGCGCCGCATGGCGTTCGAGCAGCTCACGCGTGAGCCGGAAGCCGGTCTTGCGCGTCGTCGGCACGGGCAGGGGGTCGCCATGCGCGAGCCGCACGAGCGGCTCGTAGGAGACGTAGCACGGCTGGTGGAACATCACGCCGTCGCCCGGGTTCACGAGCGCCCGCACCGCAAGGTCCGCCGCCTCGCTCACGCCGACCGTGACGATGCACTCGCTCTCCGGATCGTACTCGACGCCGTAGGTGCGCCGCACGAACGCGCAGATCGCGCGGCGCAACCGCAGCAGACCGAGATTCGAGGTGTAGTGCGTCGCGCCGCGCTCGAGCGCGTAGATCGCCGCTTCGCGCACGCGCCACGGCGTGTCGAAGTCGGGCTCTCCGATGCCGAGGCTGATCACATCGCGCATCGTGCTAACGATGTCGAAGAAGTCGCGAATCCCCGATCGCGGCAGCGCGCGCACGTGCGCGGCGACGCGGTCAGGGTGAGACCGAGAGGCGTTCATGCTCATCGGGCGCATCCATCAGAAAGCCGTGGCTCTTGTAGGTCTTCAGCATGAACGAGGTCGTCGTCGAGGTAACGCCAGGAATCAGCGCGAGCTTCTCGCTCACGAACCGCGCCACGGTGTGCAAGTCCGGTCCCTCGATGAACAGCAGCAGGTCCGCCTGCCCGCTCATCAGGTAGGCCGAGACGACCTCGGGAAACCGGCAGATGCGGTGCGCAATGCGGTCGAACCCACCCTCGCGCTCGGGCACGACCTTGACCTCGATGACGGCGACGACCTTCTCCTCCTCGAGCGATTCCTCGTTCAGCACCGCGCGATACCCGCGAATAATACCGCGCCGCTCATAGTCCGCGATGCGCGCGCGGACCTCGTCGGGCGTGAGATCGAGCATCGCGGCGAGGTTTTCGACCGACTCTCGCCCGCGCACCTTCAACAGCTTGAGCAATGGATCCATGTCGTTCACCCCGTCTCGGGCGTCAAAACAGAATCGCGACCCGGGCCGGGCCGCGATTCCATGAGTGTGCTGGTCGCCCGACTTACTTGCCCAGCACAGCCTCCTTTGCGGCCTTCGCGATGCGGAACTTCAGCACCTTCTTCGCCGGGATCTTGATCTGCTCACCGGTGGCCGGATTACGCCCCATGCGCGCCTTGCGGTTCACCAACACGAGCTTGCCCAATCCCGGAATCATGAACCCGTCCTTCGCGTTCTTGTAGGCGAGAGAGACGAGCTTGTCCACGGCAGCAGCGGCCTGCTTGCGGCTGATACCCGCAGCCTCGGCGATCTCGGCCAGCATCTTCGACTTGGTCATCTTCGGCATGTCCGTCCCTTTCTGTCCTCGGCCGCGGTGCGGCGGCCTACCCATTCCGCGCGCGATGATAGCTCGCCCCGCGGAAAACGCAATCACAAATGGCGTTCGCAATCAAAGCCAATGGTGAACCGCGAGGGCCACGAGAACGCCGGTCAAGAGGCCTGCGAACACCTCGAGCCGTGTGTGGCCGAGCAGCTCCGCGAGCTTGTGCTCTGATAGCTTGTGCTCGCGGAACAGCTCGTCGACGATCTGGTTCAACAGCCGTGCCTGCTGTCCGGCCGCGTGGCGGACGCTCTGCGCGTCGAACATCACCACTGCCGCGAATGCGAGCGCGAGCGCGAAGATCGAGCTGTGGAACCCTTCGCGGAGACCGATGGACGTCGCCATCGCGCAGACCATCGCGGTGTGCGCGCTCGGCATCCCGCCGGTGCTGAAGAGCAGCCGGAAGTCGAGTCGCCGCTGCCGGATGCCGCCCCGCGTGAGCTTGATCGCCTGCGCCAGCGTCCACGCCATGAGACCCGCGACGATTGTGATGTTGAAGGATGTACTGCGGCTCGACATTACGGCCATCATCCGCCGCCCGCCGCGAATCGGCAAGTAGCCCGCGCGCGCCACGCATCGGCCGAGGCGACCGCACGCCGCACTCGCGCCGGCCGAGACCGCGTGCGACGCGGCGGGACTCGTCGGCGTTGATCTGCTCAATGCTCGCCGGGTTCCGGCGTCCCCCCGCCGCGCGCGGCGGCGCAGCGCGCCGCGCCCTCACGACGCACGGAACGGCTGTGGGCCGCCGCCTCGATGCCAACGAGCTGTCGCCAGAACGGTACACGGTTCAGGTCGTGCTCGGCGGCGATCGCGCGCACGATCCCGGCGTTCGGTCGCCGTCTCGCGATCGGCGGGCGATCGAGATCGGCGTCGTTGAATCGCACCCGGATCGAATCACCCCGCCCATCGAGGAGGACTGGGGGGGCCGGATACGCGCGCCGCCACTGTTCCCGCGGCCGCCACTCGCGATCCAGCGAGGCCGGCGTGGCGAGTCGCACCCACGGCGAACACGCCGCGGCGCGCGGCGCGATTCGTCATCGGCGTTCCTTGGGCCCGGCCGAACGCAGCAAGTCCTCGACCTCATCGCGGCCGAGGCGCACCGTGATCGGCCCAGCGACGCGCGGCGCAATCTCCGCCTCATTAAAGGTGACGCCGAAGCCGCGGTGATCCACGAACCAGTTCGTCGGAACGATCGTCGCATCCGGCAACAGTCCCGCCGCCTCCGGAGGCGCGTCGGGCGAACCGGCCCGCGCCGAGAGCAGCGCGCGGCGGACGCGGCGCGCAAACTCCTCCCCTCCCACTGGGCCAAACACGTCCTCTGGCGCGAGTGCGCGACCGCGGTCGAGATCGAACACAAAGTGGCGGATGCGCCGCACCGGATGCGCGCCGCCAAAGAACCATTCGCGCGCGACGGTGATGGAGAGCCACGGCTCCACGCGCGACACCATGTCCACGCGGCGCCGGTCGCTCCAGCCGCCGGGCACCTCGGGATGCGCGCGGCGGAATTCGCGGTACCGTGCCGCCACGCGGTCCGCGATCGCCGCCATTGCGCGCGCCACGTCGGCCGGCTCCGGCGGCAGCGGGGACGCGGCGCCGGGCTCGTCCGGATCCTCCGCCCACGCGCTCCAGACCGCCGCGCGCACCCGCGCCAGCGCCTCGGGTGGCTCACCTCTCTCCGGCCAGAGCAGGTGATACTCAATCCGCGGCGACTCACCATCATCGCGGCCCGCCCGCAGCAGCTCGTGCGGACGGAACGCGTTGGCGGCCCCGACCTCATCGGATGGCGTTGCCGCGCCGGCGCCGGTCGCGATTAGCCACATCGCAAGGCCGAGCCGGGCAGCCGCGCGTGTCCAAGGATTGGACGGCGGAGCCGCCGCGGGGGCCCATCGTTGGACACCAACACTCCTCGGGCGGATGTCGTCGTACCGGTCCATGGACTCACCTCCACTTTACCGCCGCCGTGACCGCTGCGGATCGCCAGATTCTACATCGTTTCCCCGCGCGCGTTGCGCACCGCGCACCGGCGCGGCGTCGGCTCGCCGCGGAAGAGTGAACGTGAACGCGCAACGAAGGCGGCGGCGGACGCCTCCGCTGTGCCGAGGCGTGCCGGCCCGTTGGCGAGCTTGCGGCCGCAGGACGAATCCGTATTGTTCGGCGCGATGAACTCGAGATTCATCGCTCGGGCCGTGGGGGTCGGCGCGTGGGCTGGCGCGTTGCTGGGCCGCCCACTCGCGCATGCGACGTTCCTGCATATGCCGCGCGTGGAACTCGAGGACCAGTACGGCCGGCAGCACACCCTCGGCAGCGAGTTCCGAGCGGCCAACATCGTGCTGCTCGCCGACCAGGCCGGATCGGCGCAGCTCGACGGGTGGATCCGCGCGCTGTGTGGGCGGTACGGCGAACGCGTGCCGCTGCTTGGCGTTGCTCGCCTCAGGGGGGTGCCGCCCGTCGCCCGCCCGTTGGTCCGCGCGCTGTTCCGACGGCACGTGCCGCACCCGGTGCTGTTGGACTGGTCGGGCGAGGTGGTCGAGCAGCTCGCGTTCGCGCCGGGGCGCGCGAATGTGCTGCTCGTGGACGCCGCCGGCCACGTCACGCGGCGCTGGGAAGGGGCGGCGAGCGCGGAGACTCTCGATGCGTGTTTTCGGGCGATTGACGCCCTCTTGAACGGCTCCGCGCCGCCTCCAGCGCGAGCAGTCCCACCCCCAGTGCCGCCGGAACAGGCATCTTCAAAAGCGCCGCCAGCACTGTGAAGAAGCCCAGGACGCTGCGCCCGAGCCATCGAGCCGCTGCCGAGGGTTCGCAGATCCACCGCGCCGAGCCGACCATCAGCGCGCCGGAGACCACGAGCCAGCCCGCGTAATTGCTCAGCGGCACACCGTGGTAGGGGCCGGACCGCTCCCACACCCAGAAGCCGAGCGGTCCGGCCGCGAGCGGATCAATCACGAGATCGAGCGCGGTGAGCGCCAGGGCGCCGGCCCACGGCGGCAGGCCCCATTGCCGCACGTAGGCGAGCAATACCATCCAGGCCGCGCCCATCACCAGCGGCACGCCCGCGACCGCCGGACCGAGTGCGGCGGTGTAGTGGTAGGCGCCGAACGGAATGCCCCATGCCACACCCGCGGCCTCGGCGAGCCAGCCGACGGCGGCGCCGCTCAGCAACGCGGGCCACTCGGCGCGTCGCGTCACCGCCAGCGCGAGCAGCCCAGCCGTCCCCAAATACGCCGGCGCCGCCCATTCGCTGCCCGGCGGCGGCCCTCCCAGCGCCGCGTACGACACCACCCCGCCGAGCGACAGCACCACGTGCGACGCCAGCAAACTCCATCGCACCCATTCAGACGCCCGTGTCTTCATGAATGAACCGGCTCACAATCCCCGAGGACAACACCACCATCGGGGTGCCGCCGCCCGGATGCGTGCTGCCGCCCACCTGGTACAGGCCTCGAACCGAACGCACGCGGTTGGGCGGGCGCAGGAACGCCCCCCGCCAACCGTGCGCGGCCTCGCCGTATATCGAGCCGCCCGGCATGTCGTAGGTCTCAGCGAGCCGCCGGGGCGTCCAGACATCCCACGCCGCGACGTCCGACTCCTCGATGCGCACGCCAGCCGCAGCCAGGCGCGCGAGCAGGCGCCGGCGAGCGTCCGCGGTCATCGCCTCGTCCCACGCCGCGCCATCGGAGGCGGGGGCGTTGGCCATCACGAACACCGGCTCGACACCGCCGCGCGCCATGTCGCGATCGTCGGCGCCGGGCGCATTCACGTAGACCGTGGGGTCCTCCGGGAAGACCCGCCGCTCCCAGAGGTCTGCGAATTCGCGCTCGTAGTCGCTGGAAAAATACACCGAGTGATGGGGTAGGTCGGCCGGCCGGCGGCGAAGCGCCAGCAGCAGAATGAAGCCGGAAGTGGAGCGGCGCGCCTCGGGGATCGGCCTTCGCTCGACGCCGAGCAGCGGCGCGGTCCGCGACGCGTCGCCGTTCATCACGACGACCTCTGCGTTGATCCGTTCGCCATGGGAGGTTTCAACGCCCCGCACGCGCCGGCCGTCGTGCAGGATGCGGGCGACCGGCGTGGCCGTACGGATCTCCGCTCCCCGTTCGACCGCCCGCGCCGCGATCGTCTCGACCAGGCGGTACAGGCCGCCGCGCACGTGCCAGACGCCATAGGCCACCTCGAGATACGGGATCACGGCCATCATCGCCGGTGTGAGAACCGGCGAGGAGCCGACGTAGGTCGCGTAGCGCCACAGCAGGTGACGCAGCTCGCGGCTGCGCAGGTGGCAGCGGACGAGGCGGTCGAGTGTGCCCGCCAGGGCGCGCCACGGCATCGCGCGCGCGGCCGCGAGCACGGCGGCCTCCGGCGGTTCGCCGGGCGCGCGCTCAAAAAAGGCCGCGCGCGAAATCGCGTACAATCGGGCGCCGAGCGCCATGAGCGCGAGCCACCCCTCGGCGCCGCCGCCCTCGATGCGGCGCACCGTCTCGAGCCACTCTGGAAGCGCAGCGGTGTGATCGATCATCTGTCCATCCGGGAACCAGTAACGCGCGAGCGGCTCGACGCGCATCAGCTCGAGGTGATCGTCGAGCCGCTCGCCGACCGACTCGAACAGCGCGCGGAAGGCCCACGGCATCGTGATCAGCGAGGGACCCGTGTCGAAGACTGCACCGGCCGCGCTCCACCGGTTCATTTTGCCGCCGATCGTCGCGGCGCGCTCGCAGACCGTCACGCGCCAACCGCGGTGCGCGAGCCGTAGGGCGGTGGAGAGTCCGCCGAGGCCCGCGCCGATGATCAGCGCGCGTCGGCCACCCGCGTTCATGGGCGCGCCACCCGGTAGCGTCGGCCGCGCCACTCGACGCCCGCGCCGAACCGGCAGCGCCACCAGGCCGAGAGCGCCGCGGCGATCATCGCGCTCACCGCGGCCGGATGGAGCGCGGCCGACCACCACGGGTGGCGGAAGCGGGCGGCGAGGACCAGGCGGGTGGCGATGCCCGCCATGGCCGCCGCACCGGCCACGGGATCCAGCGCGCCGCGGGATGCGGCCACGGCCACCGCCACCCAAGGCGCGACGTACACGAACACCTGCAGCGCGCAAAACGCCCAGAAACTCGTCTCGCGACGGAACGCCGGATAGAGGATCTTCTGAAAGCCCCGCCACATCGCGCGCACCGAGTCGTACATGCGCACGCGCACGATGCCGCGGCCGTCGAGGCAGAGCGACCTCAACCCCTGCGCTCGCCAGGCGCGCGCCAGCGCGGTGTCCTCGAATAGCTCTGCCCGCACCCGCGCGTGCCCGCCAGCACGCTGGTACTCCTCGCGCCGCGCCAACAGGCATGCGCCATGCGCCAGGCCGAGCGCCGGCCGCGGCATCGTCAGCGAGAGCGGCGCCGGAAAAAGCGTGAACACGACAAAGTTGAGCAACGGCATGAAGATGCGTTCCGCCGTGCTGCGCATGTCCAGCGCGGGCCACGCGGACAGAAGCGTCGCCCCTTGCCGGCGCGCTTCCGCGACGAGCCGCGCCGGCGCATCCGCGTCCAATCGGGCGTCCGCATCGAGAAACAGAAGCCATGGCGCGGAGGCCTGCTCTGCGAGCTGCGCGCAGGCGAAGGGTTTCCCACACCAGCCAGGCCGCAGCGGTGCGGGGGGGATGAGCCGCACGCGCGGATCACGACGCGCCAGCTCGGCGACCACTGCCGCGGTGCGGTCGCTCGAGTGATCATCGTAGACGAGCACCTCGGCCACCACGCCGTGGCGGTCGGCCCGCAGCGCCGTGTTCACCGCCCCCTCGATCTCGCGCTCCTCGTTGCGCGCCGGGATCAGGATCGAGACCCGCTCGGCCTCGTCCGTCCGCGTCCCGACCGGCGGCCATGCGAGGGCGTTCCACACCGCGACTGCGAGCAGCGCAAGCGCCACGAGCAGCGCCACCGTCATCACGCGCCGGCCCCCCGACGGGCGCCACGGTTGGTGCGGCCGGGCCGGCACGGTATGCTCGCCGCATGTTCAACCTGAAGGACTACCTCGACCGTACGCGCGAATGGGTGGAGGCGGAGATGGACCGTCGGCTGCCGCGGGCCGACGAGTGGCCGGAGGGCCTGCACGCCGCGATGCGCTACAGTCTGTTGGGCGGCGGCAAACGGTTGCGGCCCATCCTCTGCGCCGCGGCGGCCGAGGCGGTGGGTGGCCAGCGGGAGGACGCGACGCTGCCGGCCGTCGCCCTCGAGTGCCTCCACACCTACACGCTGATCCACGACGACCTGCCCGCAATGGACAACGACGACCTGCGCCGCGGGCGGCCGACCTCGCACAAGGTCTTCGGAGAGGCCAACGCGATCCTCGCCGGCGACTGCCTGCTGACGGTCGCCTTCGAGCTCCTCGCGCAGTCGGCCCGTCCGGGCCCGCTCGCGCTGGAACTGGCGCGCGCGGCCGGCAGCCGCGGCGTCGCGGGCGGACAGTACGAGGACATCGCCTCCGAGCGCGCCGCGCCCGACGCGGAGCGCGTGCGCCGGATTCACCTGCACAAAACCGCGCGGTTGATCGAGGCGTCGTGCCGGCTGGGCGCGATCGCGGCCGGCGGCGACGACTTCGTCGAGCAGCTCGGCCGCTACGGCCGGTCGGCGGGGCTGGCGTTCCAGATCGTGGACGACATTCTCAACGCGACCTCGACGCCCGAGCAGCTCGGCAAGGCGGCCGGCAGCGACGCGCGGCGCGGCAAGCTCACCTGGGTGGTGGTGCACGGCCTCGACCGCGCCCAACGCGATGCGTGGGCGCTCGTCGACGAGGCCGTCGCAGAGCTTCACGGCCTGCCAGGGCCCGTCGAGCCCCTGGCCGCGATCGCGCGATACATCGTCGAACGCCATCACTGAGCCGAGACGGGCGCGCCGGCGGCCAATGCCGACTTCAGGCGCAGTTGCATGCCGGGAATCGCGAGCACAATCCGGCCGAGGACCACCCGTTCGCCAGCGCGCAGGCCCTCGCCGACCAACACGCTCTCCGGCAAACGACGCACGACGGTGACCGGACGCATTTCGAGACGGTTGCGCTCATCGGCGAGCCACACCTGATCGCCTTCGCGGAGCGCCTCGCGCGGCAGCACGACAACGTTGGTCGCTTCCCGCCCGATGATATCGGCTTCAACTGTCACGCCCAGCGGGAACGGCACGCTCCCTTCGGCGGTGGACATCGGATCGGGCACCGCGATCAGCACCCGCGCGAGCCGCCCAGCGGGTTCCACATCGCCCAGCACGCGCACGACGCGGCCCTCTCGCACCGCGCGCCGGCCGCCGCCCAGCTCCAGCCAGACGGTCGCCGTCGAGCCGCCCTCGCCGTCCGGCCCGGGCGGCACGATCCAGTTGAGATCTCCGATCGGCAGCGCCACCTGGGCCCACGCCACCGCAACATCCGCGAGCCGGGCGATCCGCGACGGCGACCCGACCACCTGGCCCAGATCGGCGCCCTTCTCCAGCACGATCGCATCGAACGGCGCGCGCACGGAGGTGCGCTCAAGGTTCAGGCGCGCCCGTTCGAGCGCGCTCTCCGCCGCCGCGAGCGCCGCGCGAGCTGCGCGCAGATGCGGCTCGCGCAGCGCCAGCGCCCGGCCCGCTTCGCTCGACGGCACCTCGGCGCCGAGTCGGCTCCACTCCGCCTCGGCCACCGTGCGCCGCCCCTCCTCGAGCGCGAGATCGAACCGAGCCCGCTCGAGCGCCGCGACCGCCTGATCCACCGCCGCCTCGTAATCGCGCGGGTCAATTTTCACCAGCTCTTCGCCTGCGCGCACACGGCCACCCGGTTCAAGGTTTCGATGCCGCTCGGTGATCCGTCCCGACACCTCGGGGATCACCGTGACCTCGCGCGCGGCGACCATCACGCCCAGCGCGCGAACGTGAACGGGCAGCGACGTCGGCGCCACCTCGATCAGCTCGACCGCCGCCGACAACTCCGGCTGCGGGCGGGGCCGGGCGCGCGGCCGCGTACGGATCAGATACCACATCCCCGCAACGGCGCCCCCGAGGATGAGCACAGGAATCAGTCGCGCAAAGAAACGTCGCATAGCTATCCCTTACTCCGATGAACTGTTCGCGGCCCCTCCCCAACCGCCGCCGAGCGCCCGATGGAGTTGCACGCGCGCCGACAGCCACTGCCGACGCGCCGAGACGCGCGCGCGCTCGGTTTGTTGCAGACGGTCCAGCGCGGACAACACCGCGAGGTAGTCCGTGAGGCCGTGCCGGTAAGATTCGCGCGCCTCATTCAGCGTCGCGGCGGCGGCGGCGCGTTGTTCGTCGAGCCGCTGCGCCAGCTCCCGCATCCGCTCCTCCGCGGCGAGCGCGTCCTCCACCTCGCGCACGGCCTGCAGGATCGCCTGTCGCCAGGCGTGCCACGCTTCATCGCACGCCGCGCGGGCGCGCTCGGCCTCGGCCTCGCGGCGGCCGCCGTCGAGCAACGGCGCGGTGAGGCCAGCCGCGACGTTCCAGAGGATTTCGTCGAAAAGTCCGGACAGTTCTCGCGCCTGGGTGCCCGCCCCGCCGGTGAGCCGCAACGTGGGCAGGCGGTTCGCGACCGCGGCCGCCCAACGGTCGTCCGCCGCCGTCAGCCGCTCGTACGCCGCCGCGACGTCGGGCCGCTGCCGGAGCAGATCCGCCGGCAGGCCGGTCAGCGGGGGCGGCGGCGGCGCCGGCAGGTCGGCGGCGGCGGGCGGCCTCGGCCGGACCGCGCCGGGCGGCTCGCCCGCGAGCAGGGCCAGCTGATTCCGCAGCGCCTCGGCCCGAGCCTCAACCGGCGGAATCAGTGAGGCGACCGTCGCGGTCTGCTGCCGCTGCTGAAACACATCGAGCGCGCCCGCGAGTCCGGCGCCGAACCTCAGTTCGACCAGCTGCCGGTACTCCTCGCTCACCTCCATCTGCCGGCGCAGCAGCCGAAGTAGCACCTCCTGCTCGCGCAGCGCCCACCACGCCTCCGCGGTTTCCGCCGCAAGGCTGATCGCGGCGGCGGCGGCATCGTAGCGCGAGGCGGTCCATTCCGCCTGGGCGGCCCGCACCTGGGCGGCGACGCGACCCCACACATCGAGCTCATACGAGGCCGCCGCGTTGAGCGAAAAGAAATTGAACGTCGCGGCGGGCGTCTCGCGCCCCGAGATGACCGTCGCGGAGCGCGACCGCCTCGCAAGGCCCTCGAGCGTGAGGGACGGCAGCTCATCCGCCCCCGCGATCCGCGCCGCCTGCCGCGCCTGTTCGACCCGAGCCCACGCGCGCGCGAGCGAGACGTTGTTGGAGAGAACGCGCTCGACCCAGTCCGCGAGCGCCGCGTCGCCGAACGAGGTCCACCACCGCTCCGGCGCCGGGCTACCGACCACATCGCGCGAATACCGATCCGGCAGCGGCGCAGGGCCGAGCGCGGTCCGCACCGGACGGTGCACGCAGCCCGCGATGGAGCCGGCCACGACCAACAACATGCCGGCCGCCAGGCCCCCCAGGCATCGTCGACGGATCCTCACGATGCACGCGCGGACGGCGCCCGGCGCCTCGGCGGAGGCCAGCGCCGTCGCCACCACCGCCACCCGCTCCACGCGGCCCATCCCGCCATGACCACGAGCACCGTGTGCACGAAGGCCTGCGCGTCCCGCAGCGCGACGGGGTCCGGCGGGCACAACGGCAATTCCGGCACACCGCGTGCGGCGCTGGCCGCCTCTGCGCTCATGCGCGCCGCTCATGGGAGGGGGGGATGCCCATCTGCTCCCGGTACTTCGCCACCGTGCGCCGCGCCACGCTGAGCCCCCGCTCCGCCAGCCGCCGCGCAATCGTCTCATCGGACAGCGGCGCCGCTGGATCCTCCTGCTCGATCATCGCCCGAATCGCATCCTTCACGCCCGTCGCGGCCACGTCGCGCCCATCGGCCGTCTGGTAACCGGTCGAGAAAAAATAGCGCAAGGGGAACACGCCGCGTGGTGTCTCGACGTATTTGCCCGCGACCGCGCGGCTGACGGTCGTCTCGTGGACGCCGATCTTCTCGGCCACCTGGGCCATCGTCATCGGACGCAGCCCGGCCGGTCCGCGCTCGAAAAACTCGCGCTGCCGCTCCGCGATTTCGCGCACGATCGCGCCCAGCGTGTCCTGCCGCAGGTGCAGGCTCCGGATGAGCGCGAGGCCCGCGCGCACCTTCTCGCGCACATATTCGCGCGTTTCGGGCGGGGTCGAGGGGTCGTCGAGCAGCTTCAGATACTGACGGTTGACCCGGACCCGTGGCAGCCGTTCGCGGTTCAGCACGACGGCATAGCCGTCGTCGGTTTGGACGATCGCGGCGTCGGGCACCACCTCGACGGGCGGTTCGCCGCCGAAATCGCGGCCCGGTTTCGGATCGAGCGACTGGATCACCCGCGCCGCCTCGTACACCTCCGACACCGGCACATTGAGGGCGCGCGCGATCTCCAGGTGCCGCTGCTTGGCGAGGTCTTCGAGGTGCGACTCGACCACGCGCGCCGCCAGACTTCCCTGCTCGCCGCGCCGCGCCAACTGCAGCGCCAGGCATTCCTTGAGATCCCGGGCGCCGATCCCGGGCGGATCGAGCTCCTGCACGAGCTTCAGCGCCGCCTCCAACCGTTCGATGGAAATGCCCGTGGTTTCGGAGAGCTCCCCGAGCGTCACGTTCAGGTAGCCGTCGTCGTTGAGGCTGCCGATCAGCAGACGTGCGATCTCCCGCTCCTCGCGCGACGCATCGGAGAACGCGATCTGGCGCAGCAAGTGTTCCTGAAGCGATTCCGGCCGCGAAAGCGATTCGAGCAGCCGCTGGTGCCGCTCTTCCTCCTCGGGCGAGGCCGCACCCAAAGCCCGCGCCCGCTGATAGCGCTCGCGCCAGGCTTCGTCATAGGCCAGCCACTGCTGGAGCTCCTCCTCGGTGATCTCCTCAGCGGTCGGCGCCGGCGGCGATTCGAGTTCGATCGTCTCGTGGGGTTCGAGCCGCTCTTCGAGGGCGGGATTCTGCTCGAGTTGCTGGCGGATCAGCGTCTGGAGTTCGAGCACCGGGGCTTGCAGAACCTCAAGCGACTGCCGCAAATGCGGCGCCAGCACCTGCTGCAGGCGCTGGTCCTGCGTCTGGGTTAGCATCGGCCGCGGCGTCTCGTTCACGCCCTCATGATAGGCCCGCGAGGCATCCTGAACAAGGAGCCGGTTCGAGGCCGTACCGCGCGGGCGCTGCCCGCGCGCCGTCCAAGGCTTGGACGGGGCGCCCAACAGAGCCTCCAACGCTTGGACGCCACGCCGCGGGGCAAAATCGCGGTTGTTGCGCGGCGTGCATCCCTCCCGTAGAGTCCGGCGACATGACGGAACGACTGCCCCAGTTCGCCGGCGACGAGTACCGCGACGCCGACGGCATTGTGCGTGTGGTCCGCGAAGGCCTGTGCCACCGCTGCGGCGCGTGCATCGGATTCTGTCCCGTCAACACGTTCGACGTCCGAGACGGCTATCCGCAGCCGGCGCGCGAATGCATACACTGCAACATCTGCGTGCGGGTGTGCTCGGGGCTTGAGGTGGACTATCCGGCGATCGGGCGTGCGCTGTATGGCGAGGGATACCGGTTCGGCCCGCTCGCCGGCCCGGTGCGCAGCGCCTGGATCGCGCACGCCGCGGACGAATCGCTCCGCCGGAACGGCTCCAGCGGCGGCGTCGTGACCGGGGCGTTGGTGCACTGGTGGCGGACGGGGCGCATTCGCGGCGCAGTTGTGACCGACGTTGATCCGGACGAGCCCGCGCGCGGCCTCGGCGTCGTCGCGCGGACGGAAGAGGAGCTCCGCCGCTCGCAGCAGTCGCGCTACACGACCGCGCCCACGCTCGCGGCGCTGCAGCAGATCCAAAACGACGACGGCCCGTTCGCGGTCGTCGGGCTACCCTGTCAGGTTCACTCGATTCGGAAACGACAGCTGATGGATCCGCGGTGGGGGCCGCGCCTACCGATCCTCATTGGTCTGTTATGCCACTACAACCTGCCCTGGGAGGCGGTGCGGCTCGCCGCCGAGACGTTCGCGCCGCGCGGCGCTCGAGCGGTGAACATTCGGTCTCGCCACCGCGATGAGCGAGGCTGGCCGCACAACTCGCTGCACATCTGGTACGACGACGGCTCCGAGTGGCGGACCAAGCTTTCGCCGCGGGGAATCTTCAACGTGCTGTCGCGCCTCGCGCCGCTCGGGCGCTGCCTGCTGTGCCTGGATGCGGCAGCCGAGTTCTCGGACTTCGCCGTGGGTGACCCGTGGATTCGCGGGTCAACCGGCCGCTGGAAGTATGAGGCGCCCGAGGGCTACTCGGTGGTCATCGTTCACACCGAGCATGGCCAACGGCTGTGGCAGGAGCTCATCGAGGAGGGCGCGATCCGGGCGTTCGAAATACCGCCGGAGGAGCCCGTTGAAGGGCAGTCGGCGATGATGACGGAAAAGAAGGAACGTGTCCCGTTCCGCATCCGCGTGCGCCGCCGCCTGGGTCTGCCCGTACCGCGCTACCCCATGCCCCTGCCCGCCACTCCCCCCGCACAGGTGCGCAAGGAGATCGTGTTTTGGCTGACCCGGCTCAACACGCTCTGGCGGCCCTGGCAACGGTTGTTGCTTCGCATCGGATGCGGACCGATCGGCCAGTGGCTGGTGCGCCGGCGCGACGCGCGCCGCGAGCGCCTCGCGCAGGCCCGAGCATGCAAAGGACCGCCGCCGACCGGTTGATCGGTCCATCCCCCGACGCGGTGCAGCGGGAGCATCACTCGAGGCTGAGAGCGTGACCATCCGGTGCCGCACCGCGCGCCAGTCGGGGTGATCTGCTGCCCGGCGGACACCGGCGTCCCTCCGCCCGGGTGGCGGCGAACCGACGGCCGATGGTTCAGACCCCTCGCCCCTTACCCGCGAACCGTGGCCCTTGCCGCGACGGCGGCAGTTCGCGCGCGCCGCGTTGAACGGCGGCTGCTGCGTGTTGTTCAAGGATGATCCCGAGCCGGTGGCCAATGTCGACGAGAGCGACGTGTCGCGCGAAGGCACCGACAACGTCACCGCCATCCTCATGGTCCCCGCCCTCCGCAGCTAGGGTGGCGACGAGAACGCGGGCCCGCTGGAATGCCGCCGCGTGAGCATCGAGGCCGCTGCCGAGGCGAGCCTCCGCTTCGCAGAACGGTTTGATCGCGAGCGACGAGGCGGCGCCGGACGTCGCAGGGCGGAGTGGCGGACCAGCGCGGCGCGCGGATCGTGTACACTGGCAGCTCAGCGCCCGAGATGACGATGAACACGCCGATCGTTTCGTATGCGCAAAGCCGCGAGTACACGTGCGGCGCCGCCGCGCTGATGGTGGCGTTGCATGAGCTCGGCTGCAGCGAGCTTTCCGAGACACAGGAGCTGCGGATCTGGCGGGACGCGCACCCGCGGCTGTACACCGGCAGCCTACCGGCGAAGCTGGCGAAATTCGCACAGCGGCAGGGATGCGCCGCCCGCCTTCTGGTGTGGCGCTCGCGGCTCGATGAGTTCTTGCGCCGCTGCCCGTTCCTCTGGCGGCTCTACTACCGCTACGTGCTGGCGTGCGAGCGTTTCGCTGAGTTGAGTGTAGCACCGGACACGTGCGAAGCGCCGTCGGACGTGCTTCGCCACCTGGCGAAGCGTCCCACCGCCCGACTGCTGGCGCTCGTCGAAGTGGAGGGGTACGAACTGCACTATGTGCTGGCGCGCATATGCGACGGCGGACTGTGGGTGCTCGATCCGGCCTGCGGCTCCAACCAGCGATTCGAGCCCGATGAGCTCACGCTCGGCCACCACCTGGCCGGATACTTCATCCTGATTGACCGCGCTGATGGGCCGGCGACTCCGTGAACGCCCAGCGCGGCGGAGGCGGTGGTGCCGCCAGTTGGGCTGGGCGGGCCGACCCGTCCCCACCGCATCGTCTTCATCGGCTAGGCCGTGAGCGGGCCGCCGTTGGCTTGGTACCCGCGCGTCCTTGTGGCCCGCCGTGGCTCCGGCCGTCTGGCGCCCGATGGCCGGCGCTTCCGCGGCCCACGAGTTTTTCCGGCTGACGGTGGCGAGCGGCCGTGATGGACCGCATTCGTTCGTCGCGAGGTGTCACTGGGTGTCTGAGCCGCGTGCCCGCCGTTCTGCCATCCGACGGGCGGGACGCGCAGCCGCCCTCAGCTTCGGACGACGGCGATGGCCTGCCCGGATGCACGGTTTGCTCGCGTTGTCTCAATCGGAATCTAACGGCCGCCGGGGATCCTGATGCCGGTGCGGGCCCGCGGGGCCCGCCGTCGGGATCACGGGAATGAATTCGCCAGCGTTCTCTCGGGCGGATCTGCACCTGCACAGTTGCGCGTCCGACCGGCCCAGCGAGTGGTTTCTCCGCCGGATTGGCGCGCCGGAGAGTTTTCTGTCGCCGGCCGAAGCGTACCGGCGTTGCCGCGAACGCGGTATGGACTTCGTGACCCTGACCGACCACAACACGCTCGATGGCGTGCTCCAAATCGCAGACCGGCCGGGAGTGTTTCCATCCGTCGAAGCGACGAGCTATTTCCCAGAAGACGGCGCCAAACTGCACCTGCTGATTTGGGGACTGAGCGAGGCGCAGTTCGAGACGGTCCAGTCCCTGCGGCCCAACGTCTATGAGCTGAGAGGTTGGCTGCGGTCCGTCCAACTGCCGCACGCGGTCGCTCATCCGCTCTTCCGGGTGGACGGACGGCTCACGGTGGAGCACGTGGAGCGGCTGCTGGTGTTGTTCGACACGTTCGAAGGGCTCAATGGCTCGCGCGATCCGCGGGCGGGTGACATGTTTCGCGCGATTCTCGCCGCGCTCACCGCGGAGGACCTCGAGCGGTTCGCGGAGCGGCACGGCGTCTCGGATCCGCTGACGCGCCCCGACCGTAAGCGGTGCACCGGCGGCAGCGACGACCACAGCGGCTTGTACCTCGCTGACGCCCACACCGCCACGCCGCTGGCCGCGACCGCGGCGGAGTTTCTGAACCATCTGCGCGCGGGACGGCACGAGCCGGCGGGTCGGGCGGGCAACAGCCTACGCCTCACGCGCAGCGTACTGCACATTGCGGCCGAATACCTGCGGGCGCGGTGGCCGGCTGTGGCGGGCGACCGCAGCCTGCTGGGCTCGGTGCTTGCACGTCTCGGCGGCGTCGAGCGGCCCGCCGCCGGTCCCAACCGGCTCCGCCGCGCGATCGCGGCCGTGGCGCGTCGCGTGCGCCATCGGCGGCTGCCGCCGGCCGAACGGCAGTTCGCCGAGGAGTTGTTCGCGCTGGCGGAGGCGCCTGCAACCACCTCGGAGTCTCGCGGCGACCCCGAAACCGAGGGCTTCCGACGCGCGACCCGGGTGGCGCACCGCCTCGCGCTCGTGTTCATCGAGCGGTTTGTGCAACGCCTACGCGAGGGCCGCATCTTAGATGCGATCGAGGCGGGCGCCTCGCTCGGACCGTTGGCACTGGCCGCCGCACCGTACCTGACGGCGGTCGCCGCGCAGCACAAAGACGAAGCCTTTCTGCAGTCGCTCGCCGACCGACTACCCGGCGCCGCCACACATCGCCGCCGCAGCCGCCGGACCGCATGGCTCACCGACACGCTCAACGATCTTAACGGCGTCGCGCGTACGGTCCGCTCCCTCGCCTCGCTCGCCCACCGCGAGGGGCGGGAGCTGGTCGTTGTCACCTGTCAGAGCGAGGTGCCGCCCGCCGACTATCCCCTGAAGGTCTTCGAGCCGATTGGCGAGTTCACGCTGCCCGAATACCCCCAGCAGCCGCTGCGGATCCCGCCGGTGCTCGATGTGATTGAGTTTCTCGAACGCGAACGCGTGGACCAGGTGTTGATCTCGACGCCGGGCCCCATGGGCTTGTGCGGCCTCTGGACGGCGAGGCTCCTGGCGCTACGCCAGACCGGCATTTACCACACGGACTTCCCCGACTACATCCGCCTGTGGACCGAGGATGACCTGATGCGCGATCTCGCGGTGCGCTACATGCGCTGGTTCTATGGGGGGCTCGATCGTGTCTACGTGCCCAGCCGCGCCACGCTCAACCAGCTCGTGGAGATGGGCCTTGATCCCCAGCGGCTCGCGCTGATGCCCCGCGGCATTGACCTCGACCAGTTCAGCCCCGCGTGGCGTATGACGTCGATCTGGGATCGGTACGGTGTGAACGGGAGGATCAAGTTTCTGTATGTCGGGCGCATCGCGCGCGAGAAGAATCTCGATCTCCTCATCGAGGCGTTTCGACGGCTGAGCGCCCAGCGCTCCGATGCGACGCTGATCCTGGTCGGCGACGGTCCACAGTTGAACGAACTGCGGGAGCGTCAAGGTGGTGATCGGAGCATCGTCTTCACCGGGGCGTTGTACGGGGCTGAGCTCGCTCGCGCGTACGCGAGCGCCGATATTTTCGTGTTCCCCAGCCTCACCGACACGTTCGGCAACGCCGTGATCGAGGCGCACGCCTCAGGACTCCCCGCGATCGTCGCCGCGCGCGGCGGACCGCCGGAGATCGTGGGCTCCCACGGTTCGGGGATCGTCGTCGAACGCGACGACCCCGACGCGTGGGCCGAGGCGATGCGCCGGCTCCTCGACGACGCCGCGCTGCGCGAGCGCCTCCGCGAGGCCGCGCTCGCCCGCGCGCGCGAAGGCGACTGGCGCCGCGCGCTGATCTTATTCGACTGAGTTCGCCCGGCACGGCTGCCCCACGCCAGCCGCCGCCTGCGCGCTCCGCGCTGGCCCTCTTCACGCGAGCCCATCGTGGCAAGCGTGCCGGGACCGCATCGAAATTTGAGTTGTCCGACGGGAAGCGCCGCCTCCGATGCCGACATGAGCCGCACTTCCGGGTGGCCACGGGCTTCGGCGCTTTACCCTGCCGGGCTTGCCGGCCATCCCGTCTGTCCCACGCCGATTCGGTGCCTGTCCCCAACGGCCTTGCTCCAGCGGCGGCTCGAAGCGGGGACAGACACCCGATAGGAAATCACAGTTGATTGAAAACGTGATGGTTACGACACATGCGCATGTGCCTGTCCCCAAGCAAAACGATCGCGGCTTCCGATAGGGACAGGCACCGGGCACGGCACCGGCCACCCCCTCGCAACCCCTTTCGGTATCTGGGGCCACAGCGCCCAAAGAGGTGCCTGTCCCCACCGGGGAGGGTTGGATGGTCGAAACCGTCGTTTTGTTTGGGCAACGGCGAGAAGCACCGGGGAAGGCCCGGTCTTCGCCAACGCTTGTATTGGCCACTCATTCCCCAACAGCGCCATCGGACCTCTTGACGCCGATCCGTCTTGCCGGCAGGCCGCGGTTTGGATAGGTGTGTGGACTGGAAGTGCGCATGAGTGCTCGGGTCGCGGCTCGTTGGATCGTCCTCGTCTGCAGTCTGGCTCTTCAGTGCGGCCTCGCGGCCTCACTCGAAGAGGAATTCCGTTCGCCACCGCCACCGGCCCGGCCGCAGGCGTGGTGGCGCCGGATGAGCGGCAACATCACCGCCGAGGGCATCTGCGCGGACCTTTCAGCGATGCACCGGATCGGTCTGGGTGGGTCCCACCTCTTCAACGTCGCGTACGGAGAGCCACCGGGCTTCGTCGTGGTGTATTCCGACGCGTGGCACGCGCGGGTGCAGCCGGCGCTCCGCGAAGCCAACCGGCTCGGCCTCGAGATCACGATGCACATCTGCCCCGGTTGGAGCCAATCGGGCGGGCCGTGGGTTCCACCCGAGCTCGCGATGCAGGAGATCGCCGTCGCCCGCACGAACCGAATCGGATGGATTCACCGGAGGATCCCGGGCGAACCGCCCACCGACATCTACTTTGTGTGTAATCGCGATCCGACGTCGCGCTGCGTGGAGATCTCCTTCCGGATCACTGACCGCCGGCCGGAGTTTTGGGATCCGAACAGCGGCCGTATCGAGCCCGCCCCACAGTGGCGGACGGAGAATGACCGAATCCTTCTGCCGCTGGATTTCGATCCGTGCGGATCGGTGTTCGTCGTGTTCCGTGCCTCGGCGGCCGGAACGGATTCGATCGTCCGCTGGACAGGCCCTGGGGAAGGCGCATGGCTCACATGCGACGTCGCGGGTGCACCGCGGGTCACCGCGTGGACCAACGGCGAATGGCGGGGAGACACCGCAGCCGGACGAACCCTGCTCGTCCGCGCGGCGGCCGTGCCCGCGCCGGAGCCACTCGTGGGGCCGTGGCGGGTTGAGTTTCCGGTGGGCCGGAGCGCGCCGCCGGCAATTGAACTCGAGCGGCTCATGTCGCTCTTGAACCATCCGGAGGAGGGTGTTCGACACTTCTCCGGCACGGCGACGTGGATTCTCGATGTGCCGCCGCCGGTGGATGGTGCGGAGCAGGATCCGGCGCTGCGGCGCTGGCTCGCCCTCGGCACTGTGAACAACCTCGCTGAGGTGATCGTGAACGGGCGGTCCTTTGGCGTACTCTGGCGGCCGCCGTGCCGGGTGGACGTCACCGCGGCGTGGCGCCCTGCGGCCACCAACCGGGTCGAAGTACGCGTAACCAATCTCTGGATCAACCGCCTGATCGGAGACTCCGCACGCCCCCAGTCCGAACGGGTGACCTGGACGACCGACAATCCGTGGGGTCCCAAAGATCCTCTGCCGGAGTCTGGCCTGATCGGTCCGGTGGAGTTGCGTCATGCGCGTGTGGTGCTTGCGCAGTCGCCGTAGCCGCCTTGCGGCCCTCGCCCTGGTGCCGCTTACTGTGATCGGGGGCCCTCCGGCCGCGCCGCGCGAGCTGTCCGTATCTGGCGCCCGCGATGCGGCCGTCGTGAGAATTCCCGAGGGAGATCCGCCGCCGGATGGCTGGCCCGCGGTGTTTTTCTACCACGGGATGGGCGGCCGGCCCACCGTCGCACCGCTGGCATCGCAGCCAGCCGCCTCCAACTACGTGCTCGTCGGCATGCCGTATGCCGAACCCGAGCCGGTTGGGCGCACGCGTTCGGAGTACGAAGCGTGGCTGGCGCGCGAACGCGCGCGGCTGCTCGAGACGCGCCGCGCCGTGGGCCGGCTGGCGCCCCTGGCGACGAACGCGATGTTGGTGGGGGGCGTCAGCATGGGCGGCTGGACCGCCGCAGCGCTCTACGACCGCCATCCGGCCGACCATGCGGGTCTGGTCGTGCTGCTCGCTGGACGCCGCAGCGACGACCCGAGGCCGCCGTACCGCGCGCCGTTCGCGGGCCGACCGGTCTATCTGGGCGCGGGCGAGACCGATCCCAACCTCGCAGCCGCGCGCCGATCGGCGACGTTCTACCGATCTCTTGGCGCGCTGGTGACGTTCGAGGTGTTCGAGCGCGTCGGCCACGATGTGCCGGCTGGCGCGTCGCGCCTCGACGCGTGGCTCTGGGTTCAAGCCATGCGGCGCCTTGACCGCACGCACGCCCAACCCACGCTTGACGGCTGGTGGACGAACGCGCTCGCCGCGCTCCGCAACGAGCCCAATCCGGCGCATCGCGCCATGCACCTGGAGGCGATCCGTGACGATCCGCGCCTCGTGCTCTGCGAATCCGGCGCGGTCGCAGACCTCAACCGCATCGCCGCCGAGCTCGCCCGCGAACCGGCCGTGCGCGACCGATGGAACGCCGAGCGAGAGCTCGAACATTGGCTGGCCGCCGAATGGTCGGCGGTTACTCTCGACGCGCTGCGTGCTGTGAGAGACGGGCTCACCTCGCTCATCGAACGCCACCCTTCCACGCCGGCCGCCCGGTTCGCCGCGGTCGAGCGTGATGCGCTCAACCGCGTCCTCGCGCAGAGCCGGCAGGTCGTGCTCAGCATTCCGTCCGCACCGACGTCGCCGCCCCCTCTGCGCGCACCTGCCTGGCCCCTGCACGACCGCCGCGTGCCGCCGCTCCGACGGCGGTAGGTGCGCCATTTCATGCCCTTCGCGCCCGTCCCTAAGGGCAACCCGCCTCGTCAAGTCAGTTGTATTCGATTGCCCAATCATGGATTACGATTTTTCCTTGCACAAAATCACGATTTTGGGCAATCTAAATCGAACGTCATTCGTTCTAAATATGTCTAACGCGGAGGTGCGCACCGGCCATTACGTGCACGCAGCGGGCACTCCATGAGCAACGGAATTGCTTGGATCAACGAGCAGGTCAAGGCGCAGTCGGAGATGGCAGAGCGGCTGCGCGCGGAAATCGCGAAGGTCATCGTCGGCCAGCAGCATCTGGTGGACCGACTCTTGATCGCGCTTCTGGCCGACGGCCACGTGTTGCTGGAGGGCGTGCCGGGGCTTGCAAAGACACTCGCGGTACGCACGCTGGCGGCGGCGCTGAACACAAAGTTCCAGCGCATCCAGTTCACGCCCGACCTTCTGCCGGCCGACCTGATCGGCACGCAGATCTACAATCCTCGCGACGGCACGTTCAGCGTCCGGCTCGGCCCGATCTTCGCGAACATTGTGCTCGCCGACGAGATCAACCGCGCGCCGGCGAAGGTGCAGAGCGCGCTGCTGGAGGCGATGCAGGAGCGACAGGTGACGATCGGCGGTGAGGCGCACGCGCTGCCGGAGCCCTTCTTGGTGCTCGCGACGCAAAATCCGATCGAGCAGGAGGGCACCTATCCGCTACCCGAGGCGCAGGTGGACCGGTTCATGTTGAAGGTGCGAGTGGAGTATCCCACGCGCGACGAGGAGCGACGGATTCTCGAGGCCGAGGCGCGCACGCGCCGGGTGCGCGACGTGCGGCCCGTCGTCGAACCGGCCGCGATCCTCGCCGCGCGCGCGGTGGTGGATGAAATTTATGTGGACGAGAAGATCCGAGAGTACGTGCTCGACATCGTCTCCGCCACTCGCACGCCGGGCGCCTTCAAGCTGGACCTGGCGCCGTACATCCGCTACGGCGCCTCGCCGCGCGCAACGATCTGCCTAACGCTCGCCGCGCGCGCGCATGCGTTTCTGAACGGACGCGGTTATGTGACGCCGCAGGACGTCAAAAGCGTCGCGCCGGACGTGCTGCGCCACCGTATCCTGCCCACGTATGAAGCTGAGGCCGAAGAGATCACGCCCGATGTGCTGATCGCCCGGATCCTCAGTGAACTGCCGGTGCCCTGAGGACGCCGGCATGACAAAGGAGGACAACGTGTACGAAGTCACCGACCTGCCGAAGGCCGCCGAACGGTTCATCGCCCGCATCCGCGACCTCGTAGAGGTGCTGCCGCGCGACGATCTCGCCGGCCAGGCGCTCAGCGTCGAACTCGAGGCCGCCCATCGGCGCTTCGTCGAGACCTGGAACAGCATCGGCGGACTTCCGTGCCGCGACCCCGATCTCTGGGGCGAACTGGAGCAGACGACCAAGCGCTGTATCCATCTGGTTGAGCTGCTTTGGCGAACCCAGATGCTCCACCCGCCGCGGGTGCTGCAGATTCTCGCGCACGGCCACGCGTTCGCGAATGCGCTGGCGCAGCAGCGCCCCGTGTCGCGCCGCGCCGCCCAGCCGGCGCGGCCGCCGCGCCGCCTGGCCTCGCGCCGCGCTGCGCCGCGTCGTCCCGCGCGCTCGGCCCGTGCCGCGCGATGATTCCGCGCGAACTGCTGCGCAAGGTTCGCCGCATCGAGCTGCGCTCGCGCCGGCTCGTCAACGAGGTCTTCGCCGGCAGCTACCACAGCGTGTTCAAGGGCCGCGGCATCGAGTTCGACGAAGTCCGCGAGTACGCGATCGGCGACGACGTGCGCACGATCGACTGGAACGTGACCGCGCGCATGGGGCAGCCGTTTGTGAAGAAGTACGTCGAGGAGCGCGAGCTGACCGTCGTGCTGGTCGCCGACGTCAGCGCCTCGAACCGGTTCGGCAGCCGCGCGCAACTCAAGCGCGATCTGATCGCCGAGCTGGCCGCTGTGCTGGCCTTCTCCGCGATTCGGAACAACGACCGTGTCGGCGTGCTGCTGTTCTCGGAGCAGGTCGAGCGGTTCGTGCCGCCGCGAAAGGGTGTCGCCCACGGCCTGCGCGTGATCCGCGAGGTGCTCGCCGCGGAGCCCACTCGGCCCGGCACCGACGCCGGCCCGGCGTTGGAGTTCCTGAACCACGCGCTGCACCGCCGCGCGGTCGTATTTCTGCTCAGCGATTTTCTCTTCCCCGATCCGCACGCACGACGGATGGCCGTCGCCGCCCGTCGGCACGACCTGATCGCCGTGTTCGTGAGCGACCGCCGGGAACAGGCCTGGCCGCGCGTGGGTGTCGTGGAGTGGTGCGACGCGGAAACCGGCACCCGGCATATGCTCGACACCTCGAATGCCCGCGTGCGACGTGCGCTCACCGAGTCGGCCGCCGCCCACCGCGCCGGCTGGCTTGAGCGGCTGCGCCGCATCGGAGTGGACACGATCGAGGTCTCCACGGGCGAGCCCTACGACCGCGCGCTTGTGCGCTTCTTCCGCGAGCGGGAGCGCCGCCTTCGGCGGTGAGGACGACGATGAGACTCTGCGCGCAGTCGAGCGGGGCGGTGCGCATCGCCGTCGTGACCGCGGCCGCCGCGCTGGCCGCCGGATGCGGCGACCGCCCGTCGTCCCCCAGCCGCTGGGCGGCCACCAACGGCCCGCTGCACATCGAGGTGAGCTGGCCAACCAACCGCTTCGGCGCCGGCGAGCCGGCTGAGGTGCGCCTCCGCGTCGCTCACCCAGCGGGCGCCGCTCTCGAGGTCGCCGAACCGGTCGGTGCGAGTCGTCAGGTGCTCGTTCTGGATCGGTGGACCCGGCCCGTGCGGCGGCGCGGCGACCGCGAGGAGCGCGAATGGATCTGGCGCGTGACCTCGTTCGAGTTCGGGCGGCATGTGCTTTGGACGGGCGCGCCCGCCGCGCTGGCCGTCGAGCCTGGCCGGCCGCCCCTGCCTCCATGCCCCGCCGCCATCGACGTGGAGTCCGTGCGCGGCGAAACCGACACGGACTGGCGGCCCCCGAAAGGCCCCGCCCGCTGGCCGGCCGGCGTGCCACGGTGGCTCTGGGCGCTGCCACTGGTGGCCATCCTGGCCGCCTTGCTCGGATGGCTCACCGCCCGCCGTCGGCGACCGCGGCCGCCGCCCGGGCCGCCGCCGCCCCCACCCGACCGCATCGCGCGCGAGGCGCTCGAACGGCTGCGCGCCTCGGGCGCAATCGAGGCCGGCCAGGCGGACTATTTCCATGTGGAGTTGTCCCGCATCGTCCGCGAGTACATCGAGGCGCGCTTCGGCCTTCATGCGCCCGAACGCACCACCGAAGAGTTCCTGCGCGAAGCGGCCGCCTCGGGCGTCCTCGCGCCGACGCATCAGGTGCGGCTGCGCGACCTGCTCGAGGCCTGCGACCTGGTGAAGTTCGCGCGCGCTTGCCCCGGCGCCGACGACATGCGCGCCGCTCTCGAGGCCGCGGTCCGGTTCGTCGCTGACACGGCCCCGCCCACGGCCGCGCCGGAGACCGCTCCGTGACGTTTCGCGATCCATGGTGGCTACTCGCGCTGGTGGGGGTGCCGGCGCTGATGTGGTGGCGCGCCCGACCGACCGCCCGTGGAATCGTGTGGTTTTCGGACGGCTCCACGCTCGCACGCCTGCCCAGGACCGCCGCGGTCCGCGTCGCTGCCACCCTGCCGGTGCTCTTCGGTGCGGGTTTGACGTGCCTCATCGTCGCGCTTGCGCGGCCGCAGCGCGGCATCGAGGACAGCGTCGTGCGGACCGAGGCGGTGGACATCGTGCTGGTTGCGGACGTCTCACCCTCGATGGCCGCGGAGGACTTCTCCACGCGCCAGCGGCGAATGAACCGGCTCGACGCCGCCAAGCGTGTGATGGACGAGTTCGTGCGCGCGCGCCCCGAGGACCGGATTGGGCTGGTGGTCTTCGCGGCCTGGCCCTACACCGCTGCCCCCCTAACGATCGATCACGCTTGGCTGCGCCAACGCATCGCGGAGCTGCGCGTCGGCATGGTCGGCGATGGCACCGCGATCGGCTCAGCCCTCGCCGCCGCGGTCAACCGGCTACGGGACAGCCGCGCGAAGAGTCGCGTTGTGGTACTGCTAACCGACGGCATGAACAACGCCGGAACAATCTCGCCCGACGACGCCGCGCTGGCGGCCGCCGCGCTCGGCGTGCGGGTCTACACGATCGGCGCCGGTACGCGGGGCACCGCGCCGATGCCGGTGCAGACGCCCTTCGGGGTGCAATACGTGCCGCAGCCGGTCGAGATTGATGAGGCGCTGCTCCAGCGCATGGCCGCCGCGACCGGCGGGCAATACTTCCGCGCCACGGACCTGGCTTCGCTCGAAGAGGTGTACCGCCAAATTGACCGGATGGAAAAGACGCCGATCGAGTCGCGCCGATATCTGCACTACGAAGAGCGGTTCGCCGGATGGGCCGCGGCCGGAGCGATTCTGCTGCTGCTCGACGCCGCCCTCTCCTTGTCGCGATTCGGGAGGCTGCCGCCATGATCGCGTGGGGACGTCCGCAGCTGCTGTGGCTGCTGCCGGTCTGTGCGATCGCGGCCCGGCTGGCGTGGGCCCAACTGCGGCGCCGCGAGCGCGCGATGGCCGAGCTCATCGAGCCGGCTCTTTGGCCCGCGGTGATCCCCGGTCATGACCCGCGCCGTCCGCGCCGCCGGCTCGCGCTCCGGTTTGCGGCGCTCGCGCTGGTCACGGCGGCTTTGGCGCGCCCGCAGTGGGGCGAGCGCGAAGAGGTTGTGCGCCGGCGTGGGCTCCAGATCGTCGTCGCGCTCGACGTCTCAAAGAGCATGTTGGCGCCCGACCTGAAGCCCTCCCGGCTGCAGCAGGCCAAATGGGGGATTCGCGATCTCGTCGCGCGGCTGCACGGCGACCGCCTCGCGCTGGTCGCCTTCGCCGGCACCGCATTCGTCCAGTGCCCGCTGACCTCCGACTACGGCGCGTTTCTGATGCTGCTCGACGATGTCTCCACCGACACGATCCCCCGCGGCGGCACCGCGATCGGCGCGGCGATCCGCACTGCGATCTCCGCCTTTGACCCCGAGGGCGGCGGCGACCGCGTGGTGATGTTGGTCACCGATGGGGAAAGCCATGAGGACGACCCGCTCGAGACGGTCGCGGAGCTGCGCGCGCGCGGTATTCGGGTATACGCGGTCGGCGTCGGCACTCCGGAGGGCGAACTGATCCCGCTGTCGGACGGTGGCTTTCTCAAGGATCGCGCAGGCCTCACCGTAAAGGCCGGGCTGCGCGAGGATGTGCTGGCCAAGCTCGCCGCCGCAACCGACGGCGCCTACGTTCGTGCCGTCCCCGGCGATCTGGGATTGGATCGGCTGTACGAGGAGCATGTGGCGCGTCTCCAGCGCGCGGAACACGAACGCAAGACGCTGCGTGCGCGGGAGGAACGGTTTGGACTGCTGCTCGGTGCGGCACTGCTGCTCTTGCTTTTCGAGTCTCTCCTGGCCGGCAACGTCGCCCGTGCCGCGCGAACGGTCGCAGCGCTCATCGCGTTGGTGCTGCTCTGCGGCAGTGCCTCCGCCGACGACCGTTCAGCCCGCGAGCACATGCGCGAGGGCCTGCGACACTACGAGTCGAAGCGATGGTCGGATGCCGCCTCCGCGTTCGACGAGGCCGCGCGCGCCGCGCCCACCGAGCGGCTCGATCCGGCCGTCGCGCGTCTGAACGAGGCACTCGCGCGCCTGCGCGCCGGCGATCCCGCCGCCGAGACCGCCCTCGAACAGGCACTGCGCACCACCGACCGGGGCATTCTGGCCGACGCGCTCTACAACCGCGGATGGCTGCGCGCCAACCGCGCAGCGGCGGCGCGCAATGAAGGACGGTGGCCCGACGCGCAGACCAACGCCGCGCTCGCGGCCGCCGACTTCCGCGACACGCTTCTCCTGCGGCCCAGCGACCACGACGCACGAGTCAACTACGAGTTGGCGCGAGAACTCCTCGAAGAGATTGTGCGAAACATGACCAACGCTTCGCAGTCCCAGGCTCAATCATCAGAGGAGCATAGCTCTCCGAATCGTCCGGAACCCTCGCCGTCGGACCAAGGCCGTCCGGAGACGGAGCCGCAGCCGCAAGAATCCAGCGCCGAACAGCCGTCCATGAACACCGACCCGAAGCCAGACGAGCAGACCCCGGCAGCGACGCAGGGCGAACCGCAGCGGGACGAGGGCCGGCCGCGGAGTCAGATGACGCGCGAAGAGGCGGAAATGCTGCTCGATCAGATCAAGGCCGAAGAAGGGGCGATCCGCTGGCGGACTCGCCCACGGGCGCCGCCGATCCCCGTCGAAAAAGATTGGTGAGCCGTGTTTCCCCCTGCCCCTCGGGCGGCCTGTGCGGGGATTCGTGGGGCCCTTCCGGCGCTCGCTCAAAGAACAATGAGCGGAAACCCGCCTCCAGCCCCCTTGGCCTCGTTGAGTTCGAACTTTGATTTTTCTAACTTTTCCTGTAATAAATTTTCATACGGTAGAGGTACGGTGGCCGCGGGTTGAACGAGCGGGTCTGGACGGGAAAATATGGAGTAGTAGGATGATGAAAACTTCGGTGCTGGCGGCAACGACGGTGGCGATGGGTCTGGCGGCGCAAGCGCAGATCATCAACATCAACAACGCGACATCGTTTACGTACGTGCAAAACTTCGATACGCTGGCCATCAGCGGATTGGGAAATTCGTGGACGGACAACTCCACAATCCCTGGCTGGTGGTGGGACGGCACCGGCGGTCGCGATCCCAGCACCTACGGCTACATCGCGGACAGCGGAGCGAACACGACGGGCGCGGGGCATAGCTACGGCGCGGACTCGAGTTCCGAGCGCGCGATGGGTGCCCTCTCCTCGAGCGGCGTGAACATCTCGTTTGGCGTTCAGTTCGTGAACAGCTCGGGCAGCGCCATTCCGCTGGCGAACATTCTGATCAGTTACGTCGGCGAGCAGTGGCGGCGGCAGGCGACGGCGCAGACCCTTGCGTTCGCCTATCAGATCTCGTCCGCGCCGATCGCGGACACGCTGAGCGGTTCGTGGACGCCACAGACCGCGCTGGACTTCACCGCTCCACAGTCGGGTACGGCGGGTGCGCTCGATGGCAATAATCCCGCGAACCAGGCCACGTTTTCATCCGTTTCGCTGGCCACATCCGGTTCACTCGCCGACGGTGAGTACTTGATGCTGCGGTGGTACAAAACCGGTACAAGTTCGCCGGGGCTCGCGGTGGATGACTTCCAGCTTCAGGTGGTTCCGGAGCCGGGCTCGGTGGCGATGCTGTCGTTGGGTGGCGCACTGGTCTATGTGATTCGCCGCCGTTTTCACAGTGGCGGCACACGGAATCAGAAAATTTGAGAATTGGGCGGGCACGCAGGGAGCGGCCGTGATGCGATGGCGGCCGAGCTAGGCGCGGCCGTTGTTTCGCCAGCGTGTACGCCGGGTTGTTCGGCCCGACACACGCCACGATCGCAACCCGGCGTGTCACGCTGCCATCGCCGTTCGCCGGCAGTGTAGACCGGTTTGTCTGGGCCAGTGACGGGCACCGGTCCGTTGCTGGCGCGCGCGATGGGGGACAGGCACATGCGTCGACGGCGCAACAATCTCGCTTTCCATTTCCTGTGACGTCCTGTCGGGTACCCGTCTCCGCTTCGGTCCCCACTTCGAGCCGCGATCGATGCCGAGCGCCGCCGGGCTGAAGCCCGCGAGCAGAGCGAGGCCGCCGTTGGCCGAGCAGGGCTGACCCGACGGTTCTTCCGCCGCTGTCGCTCCGGCGCTCCGCGCCCGGAGCAAGGCCGTTGGGGACAGGCACGTGGTGGGAACAGGGACCTGCAACGGCTAATGGCTGCGGAGGACAGGCACGTCGCCGGGCGGTCAAGCCGGGTGGCCGGCACACGAGGCAGGGTCAGGCGCCACGGCTCGATACCCACATGAGGGGCGGCTCAGGATGGCATTCGATCTGGGGTCCACTCTCGCACTCAAATTTTGATTCCGCTGAACAACCCACTCCCAATGCGGGCCGTAACGATTTTCAAGCGATCAAAACACAAGGACCGATTGGGGATCCGCCATACGGGGCATTCTAGCGAGCGCAACGGATTCAAACTTCTGCGACACTGTTGTTCACCGGAATCAAATGTGTCGATGCGACCCCAGCCTGCCCGGAGCCCGGTTGACCACGTTCGAGGGCGACGCTTGGGCATGATGGCGCGAATCGCCTCGGGTCACACGGCGGCGGCGACCGCATCGCGATACGCCTCGGCCACCCATCTCAGCACCTCGGCAGGTGTGGTGAGGGGGGGCATCAGGTAGAGAACCCCGCCGAGGGGTCGGGCCAGAATGCCGCGTGCGCGGAGAGCGTCGCGAGCCCGCCGCGCGGTGGCGGTTACCGCCTCTGCAGCGCCGGCCATCTCGATCGCTCCGATCGCGCCGAGGATGCGGACCTCGCGCACGGCGGGGTGGTTCCGCAGCGGCGCCCACCGATGCTCCAGTTCCGCGCCGATCTCGCGCGCTCGGGCGGGCAGATCGAGCTCGTGGTAGAGGTCCAGCGCGGCGAGTGCGGCCGCGGCCGCGATCGGCGCCCCCGCGAATGTATGACCGTGCCAAAACGTCCGGTCCTGCGAAGTACCATCGAAGGCATCGTAGATCTCATCGCGAACAATCGCCGCGCTGATCGGTAGCGTGCCGCCCGAGAGCGCCTTGCCGACACAGACGATGTCGGGCGCGATCCCCGCATGTTCGAACGCAAACCACTGGCCCGTGCGGCCGAAGCCGGTTGCGATTTCATCAGCGATGAAGAGCGCGCCATGCTCGCGGCTGAGCGCGAAGAGCCCGCGCAGCCAGTCGGCCGCGTACATCCGCATGCCCGCCGCACCCTGCACGAGCGGTTCGACGATCACCGCGCCGATCCCATCGCGATGTCGTTCGAATATCTCGCGCGCGTCAGCGAGCGCCACCTCCGAAGACCGATCTTCGACCGGCGGTCGGACGGTGAGGGCGCGGCGGCAGATGTGCCGGAAGGGCGCGTGAAACTGTTCCAGAAATCCCAGCCCCACCGCGGCAAGCGTGTCGCCGTGGTAGGCCCCCTGCAGCGCGACCAGACCACAGCGCTCCGGCCGGCCGGCGATGTGGTGGTACTGGAGCGCGATCTTCACGGCCGCCTCGACCGCGCTGGCACCGTCGGAGGCGAAATGCACGTGCACGCGTGCATCGGGCATGAGGCGCGCCAGTTCTGTCGCCAGCCGCGCCGCGCCGGGGTGGATCAGACCGCCGAGGATGCTGTGGTCGAGTTCCCCCGCCTGCCGCCGGATCGCTTCGACAATGCGCGGGTGATTGTGGCCGACCGCGCAGCACCACCACGAGGAGATCGCGTCGAACCACTGGCGGCCCTCAGAATCCCAGAGCCACGGGCCCTCCCCGCGAACGATGCACGGCAGACCCGCCTCGACGTCCGGCCGGGGGGTGTACGGATGCCAGACGTGCGCGCGGTCGAGGCGGCGAAGGTCGTCGGAGGCCCTCATGACGGCACGTCGCGGCCGGTCCATTCGGCGAGGGTGCGCCGGACCTGCGCGGCGGCGGCCTCGCCGCGCCGCAGGGCCTCCTCGATCCGCGTGAACTCGAATATACCGATGTCTCGCAACGGCACCGGCACCCACAGATCCGGCGGCGACACTCGCAGGCGCTCGGCGAGCAACGCCGCATGGCCGATATCAAATGCGCCGAGAACGGCCTCGGCAAGGTTCGGCACCGGCCGGCGATCGCGGGGCGGCACCGGCGCGGCCACATGCACAGCGATGACGCGATCGCAGCAATCACGCAGCAGGTTCCATGGCACAAGATTCACAATGCCCCCGTCCACCAGCACGCGGCCGTCGCGCTCGACCGGCGTGAATACGCCCGGCACGGCCATGCTGGCCTGGAGGGCGGATAGCAGCGGGCCGCGGTCGAACACAACTTCCTCGCCCGTCCAGAAATCGGTTGCGGTGACGCGCAGCGGAATCCGCAACTCCTCAAAGGTTTCGCAGGGGAGGTCGTCGGCGAGCAAGCCGATCACGCGGTCGGTCCGCAGCACGCCGCCGCGGCGGAGATCGGGACGGATCGCGCGCAGCCAGCCGGCGAGTGCGGCGCGGTTGCGCAGCCGGCGGCGCCACGCGTCAAGGCTGGCCGGCGATCGGCTGCGGACGCGGCGGCGGATCGCACGGCCCGTGCGGCCGGCCGCGTACAATGCGCCGAGGATGGCTCCCATGCTCGTGCCGGCGATCGCGGCCGGCGGCACACCCACCGCATCGAACGCCTCCAGCACCGGGATATGCGCCAGTCCCCGCACGCCCCCACCGCCCAGCGCCAAGCCGATTCTCATGTTCGCGGACTCACCGCCGCGGCCTCATCCGTAGCGGCCCTCGATGTACTCCGCGGTGCGGGGATCTGACGGCGCGAGGAAGAGGTCGGCCGTGCGACGGTGTTCGACGAGCTCGCCGAGCAGCATGAACACGCACTCGTCGCTGGCGCGCCGCGCCTGGGCCATGTTGTGGGTCACGATCACAATCGTATACCGTTCGCGAAGCGAAAACATCAACTCCTCGATCGCGTGCGTGCCCTCGACATCGAGCGCGCTACAGGGCTCGTCCATCAGGATGAGTTCGGGTTTCAGCGGCAGCAGGCGCGCGATGCACAGCTTCTGCTGTTGTTCGAGCTGCAGATCCGTGGCGCGCCGGTCCAACCGGTCGCGCAGATCGCGCCAGAGCCCGACCTCGGTGAGCGCGCTTTCGACCGCGGCATCGAGTTCGTCGCGCGTCAACGCGCCCGCCGAGCAGTGCACGCGCAGGCCGAAAACGACGTTTTCATAGACCGATAAGGGCAGCGGATTCGGCCGCTGAAACACCATGCCCACATGCCGGCGCAACTCCTCGAGCGCGACGTGCGGCCCGTGAATCTCGTGGCCGAGGATGCGAACCTCGCCGGTGGTGCGGACGTTCGGATCGCGTTCGTTGATGCGGTTGAAGCAACGGAGCAAGGTGGTCTTGCCGCAGCCGGAGGGCCCGATGAGCGCTGTGATGATGCCGCGACGGATCCGGAGGTTCACGTTGCGAAGTGCCTGAAATGAGCCATACCAGAGGTTCAAGCCGCGCGTTTCGATCGCCAGGTCGTCGGGAGGGATCATCCGACTCGTCCGCTAAGGAAGTCGGCCGTGCGGGGATCGCGGGGCGATTCGAACATCGCGGTCGTCTCGCCCGTTTCCACGATGTCGCCCTTCCACAGGAACATCGTGCGGTCCGCCAGCCGTCGCGCCTGCTGGTTCAAGTTGGTGACGAGGATGATCGTCATGGTCGAGCGCAGCTTCCGCAGGACCTCCTCGATGCGCATGGTGGTGACCGGATCGATCGCGATCGAGAACTCATCGAGGCAGAGGATATCCGGCTCGTGGGAAAGGGCGCGCGCGATCGTCAGCCGCTGCTGCTGGCCACCTGAGAGGCGAGTGCCGGGCAGGTCGAGCCGATCGCGCACTTCGTCCCACAACGCGGCCTGCCGCAGGCAGCGCTCGACGATCGCATCCAACGCGGCGCGATCGTACACGCCCGCGCAGCGCGGCGCGAAGGCGACGTTATCGTAGACGCTCATCGGCAAGCCCACGGGCAGGGGGGCCACCATGCCGATCCGGCGGCGAAGTTCGTGGACGCGGCGGGTGCGCAGGATCTCCTCCCCTCGAAACCGGATGCTCCCCGAGACCGCGGCGCCGGGGATCATCTCGACTGTCCGGTTCAGGCAGCGCAGCAACGAAGTCTTGCCGGATTGGGCGGGGCCGATCACGGCGAGGATTTCGCGTTCCGCCACCTCGAACGAAATGCCGTGAAGGACCTCGCGGCCGCGGTAGGACAGTCGCAGATCGCGCACCTCGAGCAAGGGGGACGGAGCAACCACGGGTGTCACCACTTTGGACGGGTTCGGACGCGCAGGCGCAGCGTGATCGCGGCGGCGTTGACCAGCAGGACCACCGCGAGGAGCACCACGGCGGTCGCATACGGAATCGAGGGCCGCACGTTCGGCACCTGCGTAGCGAGGGTATAGAGGTGCATTGAGAGCGCCATACATTGTTCGTCGAGCCGGTAGGGCAGCAGCGTGCCGCCGCGCACGGCCTTGTAGAAGACGGCGCCGGTGAACATGATCGGCGCGGTCTCGCCGGCCGCGCGGCTCACTTGCAGGATGATGCCCGTCAGAATGCCGCCGATCGAGTTCGGCAGCACGACCGCCCGGATGGTCTGCCACCTCGTCGCGCCCACGTTCCAGCAGGCTTCGCGGAAGCTGCGCGGCACGCTCGCGAGCGCCTCACGGGTGCTGGCGATGATCACCGGCAGGGTCATCAACGCCAGCGTGAGCGAGGCCGACAGGATCGAATAGCCGAGGCGCGCGGCGTACACGAACGCGCCGAGGCCGAAGAGCGCGTGGACGATGCTCGGCACGCCGGCCAATGTGATCACGGCGAGGTTCACGACGCGGTGAACCCAGTTGTCCCGCGCGTATTCGTTCAGGTAAATCGCCGCGAGCACTCCGATCGGCGCCGCGACGGCCAGCGAAATCACAACCAGATCGATCGTGCCGACGAGGGCGGGCCAGATGCCGCCCTCCCGCATCCCGCGCGCGGGCGCCTCCACGAGGAACGACCAGCTGAGCGACGGCCAGGCGCGCACGACGAGATACCCGAGGATTCCCGCCAGCGGCAGGATCATCAGGACCGTCATCGCGAGGAACACGCCACGCGCAAGGCGCTCGCGGCGCCGCCGGGCAAGCAGGCCGGCCGTCGGCGCAAACGGTTGGGGGCTCGCGGTGCCGCCGCTCACGACCGTTTCACTCCCCGCACGATGAGATCCGCCGTGACGTTAATCGCCAGTGTGATGACCATCAGTAGCACGCCGGTCAGGAACAGCACGCGGTAGTGATCCGACCCCGCCGGGGCCTCGCCGAGCTCGGCGGCGATGTTCGCGGTGAGCGTGCGCACAGAATCGAGCACGCTGCGCGGCATCTGCACGGCATGGCCGGTGGTCATCAGAACCGCCATCGTCTCGCCGACGCCCCGCCCGACACCGAGCAGGACCGCGGCGAGCAGACCGTGGCGAGCCGCTGGCAGCAACACGCGCCAGGTGACCTGCCAGCGTGTTGCGCCCAGCGCGAGCGCGGCCTCGCGATAGGAGTCGGGCACGGCCTTGAGCGCGTCCTCGGCGATGGACACGATGATCGGCACGCTCATGAGCGCCAGCACCAGGGCGCCATTGAGCATGTTGACGCCCACCGGCGCACCGGTCAGCGTCACGATGATACGGCTGAGCACCGTCAAGCCGATGAACCCCCACACGACGCTCGGGATGGCCGCGAGCAACTCCATCACGATCTTCAGCACCTCCTTCGGCCGTGGCGGGCAGAACTCTGAGAGGTACAGGGCTGCGCCCAGGCCGAACGGCACCGCCATCAGCATGGCGAGGCCCGTGACGCTGAAGGTGCCGGCGATCATCGCGAGGGCGCCGTATCGCCGATGGACCTCCGAGGTGGGAAACCACTCCGGGCGGGTAAGGAATTGAACCAGGCTGACGCGCCCCGAGACCACCACAGGTGCGGCCTCGCGCACAATGAACAGCAGGATACCCATCACGAACAAAATCGCGCTGATACCGCAGAGGCGGATCAGCAGCCCCAACGCGCCCTCGCCGACGCAGGCCAAAGCAGCACGACGAGCCGCCCGGACCGAAGGCGCCTCCGCTGGAGATGCCGCCGACATCCCGATGCGTTCGACCCCGCTTCAGCGACCCGCCGTCAGCGCGGCGCGCTCATCGGGGGTCAACGGCACATACCCGCACTCCCGCACGATCGTCTGCCCGGTCGGCGATCGCACCCAGTCGAGGAAGGCGCGAATCTCGCCCTCCGGTTCGCCGAGCGTCAGCAGCAGCAGCGACCGCGCGATCGGATACTCCCCGCTCATCGCTGTCTCCATCGTCGGCGCGACGGCCGGCCGCCCCGCGCCCGGCGATACGCGTAGCATCTTTACGCGCCCGGGCTCGTGATAGCCCATGCCGCTGTAGCCGATCGCCGCGGGCGTCGCCGCGACGAGCTCGACGACCTCCTTCGAACCGTTCATGTCGCGCGACCCAAGCCGGAAGTCCCGGCGGCCCAACACGTGCTCGCGAAAAAACTCGTAGGTACCCGAACTCGACTGACGGCTCACCCGGATGATCTTATCGCCGCCGCCGGGGATCGTGACCCCCAACTGCGACCATCGCTCGATGCGGCCACCCTCCGCGAACATGTCCGCGAGCTGTTCGAAAGCGATCTCTTCCAGAGGGTTCGAGGCGTGGACGTACACGGCGAGCGCATCGTGTCCAACGACAAAGGACCGCACCTCGCGGCCGGTGTAGCGGCGCGCCTGCTCGGCCTCCTCCGGTTTCAGATCGCGGCTTGAGGCGGCGATGTCCACCGTGCCGCGAAGCAGCGCGGCGATGCCCACGCCGCTGCCGCCGCCGGAGACCTCCACCCGAACGCCAGGCCGAACCTGGTGATAGGCTTCAGCCCACGCTTGCGCCACGTTCACCATCGTGTCCGAACCCTTGATCTGGAGCGTGGTGCCTCCTTCGGGGGCGGACTGCCCGCCGCAGCCAGCGCAGATCATCGCCGCCATCCCCGCAGCGAGCGCCGACCGCCAGAACGACGGTTCGATCACCGTCCGTGTGCCTGGTATCCTCATGTCCCATCCTCTCCCTCAATCGCGCGCAGCAGATCCTCGATGTGACGTCGCAGCTCGGACCACGTCGCCCCATAGCTCGCCGGGTCATCGGGCGACGCGGAGGGATCCGGAACCGCCCAGTCCATGACCACCGCCTTTCGCAGCGCACGCGGCAGCGCCGCGCGCACGTTCGGATCGAGCGCCACGATCACGGAATAGGTTTCGAGATCGCCCGCCTGCAACAGCGGGGCCGGCAGGAGGAGGCCAACCGTTGCGCCCTGCGCCAAAAGGAACTCGGCTGCGGCGGACGGCAACGGCGCCGGATCCACGCTGGCCGAGGCGAACTCCACCCGCTCCGCGCCCAGCGAGCGGGCGGCGGCTTCCGCCATCAGACTGCGACAGGAGCCCCCGCTGTCGACGAACAGCACGCGGTATCGCCCGGAGTGGGGATGGCGCGCCTCGGCACCCGTACGCATGAAGAGCACCTCGAGGCAAATATTGCGCGCCTGATCAGAAATCCGCTCGAACCGCCGCGTGATCATCATGAGGGCGTCGAGGACCTCGAACGGCAGTTGCTGGTCCCGAAACATCTTCACAAGATCCCGGTTCAGGCGGCGCTTCATCTCGTCGGCCGCGTCGTCCGCGGCGATCGTCCGCCGCGCGAGGTCCTCGTTTTCGGAAGCGTACGCCTCCACCGCATCGCGGAGCATCTGCAGCGTCAGCTCCGCCATCTCGCCATACCGCGCCGTCGGAATCTCCGATTCCTCCCCGATCAGTCTCAGCGTGTGCCGCGCGATGCTTTCTGCGTAATCCCCGATCCGCTCGAGCTCCAATGTGATGCGAATCGTGCCGTACACCATCCGCAACGGGCCGCCGGCCGGTTGCTGTCGCACCAAAAACTCAAGACACAGGCGGTCAATCTCAACCTCCATCTCGTCGATCCGCTGGTCGCGGAGAATCGCCGAAAACGCCGCCTGACGGTCACGTTCCCGCAGCGCCCGAAGGGCGAGTCGGATCGCGGTCTCGCACAACTGGCCCATGTGACGGACCGCATCGCGAATTTGGCCGATCTCGCGCTGCATCCGCTCATCGAAATGGGTCGTGCCGTTCATGGCCCTCGCTTTCGGGTGTCCCGCGACCGGCGCCAGCGGACGGCGTCGTACGACAGCGCGCATTGTCCGCTACGCTCTCCGCCCCCGTCAAGCTTTGGTTAGCCAAAGGTCAAGAAATCGTTAACCGAGGCGCTGGCGCGTCACCACCGTGCAACATTCTGTTGTACCGGCCGCATTCGCCGGAAGCACCCCGGCCCCAAGCGGGGGTGGCGGTCGCGATCCGGCCATGGTCGGCGCACGCAACCTTGCCGCAGCCCGGGTCGGCTCGGGGCCTACCCGGTTCGCGTCCTCGCGGACCGATCGGAGCCATCGGCGGGGCGGTGACACGCTGCACAGCGCCGGCCCGGCCTCATCGCGTCGGGTCCCCCACCCCGCGCCCGGGGGTCTTGCCCAGGGGGAACGGTGGGCGTAGTGTGAATAGGTTTGTGTCAGGATCCGCGGAGGATCATCGGCATGAAATCGAAGTATCGCTCCAGCTCGAATCGGGACCGGTGGGTGAACGCCGTCGTGTTCGTCGCCCTGTTCGTTGCGGGTGTCGGCTGGGCGGCCGTCACGAACATCGTACTGATGATCGGCGATGGAATGGGGGCCGAACATGTGCGCGCGGCCTCGCTCTACGCGCACGGACGCGAAGGCGCGCTCTTCTTGGAGTCGCTGCCGCACCGCGGCGAGGTGGTCACCACGCCGGCCTATCGCATCCCGCCCGGTTCGGACCTGTTGGCGACGCCGCCGAAGGTCACCGACTCGGCCGCCGCAGGCACCGCCATGGCGACCGGCCACAAGGTCTTCAACGGCGTGGTCAGCCTCGCGCTTCCGGGCGACGGCTCGCCGCTGGAGACCATCGTCGAACGATTCGCGCGCGAAGGACGCCGCGTCGGGATCGTCACCACCGCGCATCTCACCGACGCCACGCCGGCCGCCTTCGTCGCGCATGCGACCAACCGCAACGAGACCGTCGCTATTGCGCGCCAGTACCTCGCCACGACGAATGTGACCGTGATGCTCGGCGGACTGGACCGTAACCCGAAGGTTCCTCTTCGCCCCGGCCCGGCCACCGAGGCGGGCTGGACGGTCGTAACCGATCGGCAGGAGCTATGGGCGGCGGTGTCCAACCCGCCGCCGCGTCTGCTCGGACTCTTCGGCGACGGCGGCCCGATGTGCTACGAGTACGACCACGCCCACACCACGCGTCGGGACTATGAGCGCATCCCGCATCTCTCCGAGATGGCCATGGCGGCCGCACGGATCGTCGAACAAGGAGGCGCCGGCTTTTTTCTGATGATCGAGGGGGCGAACATCGATAAGGCCGCCCACGCAAACCACCTTCCGCGCACCGTCTACGAAACGATCGAGTTCGATCGCGCCGTGCGGCAGATCGTCGAATGGGCGACAACCCGGGGCGACACGCTCGTGATCGTCACGGCAGATCACGAGACCGGCGGTCTCCGAGTCGTGAGCCCCAGCGGGCAGGGCCAGATGCCCGAGGTCACCTGGAGCAGCCGCGGCCACACCGGCGCCAAGGTGCGACTCTGGGCGGTGGGACCCGGCGCGGAACGGGTCGGCGGCACGTGGGACAACACCGACATCTGGCGATTCATGACCGGTGCCTTCGACCAGCCGACCGTCTATACACCCGAAGTCGGCGAAGAGCCGACGCTCGGCGGTGGAATGGCGGACTGAACCGGAGAGCGCCGAAATGAGCGACGCCGGTTCGCGCGAGAAGGACGTTCTCGACGCCTTACGTCGGATCACCGATCCGGATCTCGGGCGGGATATCGTGTCGCTCGGCTTCGTGCAGAACCTGGCCGGGCTCGAGAGTGGCGATCTGAAGTTCACACTGCGGTTGACGACGCCGGCCTGTCCGTTGCGCGAGGACTTCCGTCGCCAATGCGAGACGGCGTTGCGCCGCCTGCCGTGGGTGCGATCGGTGACGGTGCACCTCGCCACCCAGCGCCCGCCGTCCGCCGCCGCGCCCCGCGCGGAGGGCCTCGCCGAGGTCCGAGCGATCCTCGCGGTCGGAAGCTGCAAGGGCGGCGTTGGAAAGTCCACCGTCGCGGTCAATCTCGCGGCCGCGCTCGCGCGCCGCGGCGCCGCGGTGGGACTGTTCGATGCCGACATATTCGGTCCGAGCCTGCCGACGATGCTACGGCCGGACGACCGCGCGATCCGCGTCGCTGACGGCATGCTGTGGCCGCTGGTGTGCGAGGGCTTGCGGCTGATGTCGTTTGGATTTGCCGCGCCGGACGGTGGTCCCGCGATCATGCGCGGCCCGATGGTCAGTCAGGTGCTCGACCAACTGCTCACGCAGACGCGATGGGGCGCGCTCGACTACCTCGTGCTCGACCTGCCGCCCGGCACTGGCGACATTCACCTGACGCTGATGCAGCGCTCGAACATCACCGCGGCGCTGATGGTGACGACGCCCCAGGAGCTCAGCCTCGTGGACGTCGTGAAAGGAATCCAGATGTTCCAGCGGCTCAAGGTGCCCGTGATTGGCGTCGTTGAGAACATGAGCCGGTATCGTTGCCCCGACTGCGGCGCCGAGCACCACCCCTTCGGCCGCGGAGCGCGCGAGCGGCTCGGCCGCGAGTTTGGACTGCCGATCGCGGTGGACCTGCCGATCCGGTCCGAGGTGTCGCACTGGGGCGATCGCGGCCGTCCGGTGGTGTTCGCCGAGCCGCACGGCGAGATCGCGACGGCGTTCCTCGATCTGGCCGACCGTGTTGTCCGCGAAATCAGCCGTGTGCAGCACGGCGCGGTGCGTCCCCCGCAGGTTCTCTGGGATGCGGGACGCGGCGTTGTGCTGCGACAGGCCGACGGCCGCACGTTCGCCGTCCCACCGCGGCGGCTGCGCGAAGCCTGCGGCTGCGCGGACTGCGTTGGGCGCCGCGACGGCGCGACCGGCCGCCCTCCTGAACCCGCCGTATCGGCAGCGATCGAGCCGGTCGCGATCGAGCCGATGGGCAACTATGCGGTGTCCATTGCCTGGTCCGATGGGCACGGACCCTCGATCTACCCCTACGAGGCGATCGAGTCCCTCGGCGAGCCGGTGGGATCACAGGGGCCGCCCTGATCGGCGGCCCGCGGCAAGTTTTGAAAGGTTGGACAACGGCGGTGGAGCACCGTCTCAGCATTGGACGCATCGATTCGGCGGGCGATGTACGCGAGGGATGCACGGGCAGGTTGAGCCAATTGCGCTGTTGCAAATGAGCGGCCCATATAGGCGCCCGCGAAGGGAAGCGAACATCGTTTACCCCGACAACGCCGCGGTAATCGCCGGTGGTTCTCGCCGCTGCCCAGACAATACGAATGTTCCGACTATCCAGACCTCCCTGGGGACAGGCACCCGGACGCCATCGCGCGCCGGGCTGGCCTGATTGGTTCGCCCAGCGCTGTAGCTCCGGCGCTCCGCCGCCGGAGCGAGGCCGTTGGAGGCCGTTGGGGACAGGCACAAGCGTAGGCACAAGCGCACTCCTCGAACACTCCAATCCACATCGCAATCGGCTGGGGCAGGTTGTGGACTTCGCGGTGCGTTGGGGCCATAGTTTCCGCATATGTGGCGATGGCTCTGCCGGAGACATGCGGCGCGCCCGGTGGCGCGGAGGCCCGGTTGGCTCGCCCTATGGACCGGACTCGGAGTATGCGCCGTGCGGGGTGCCGTCGTGGAGCGCCCAGTGTTTCGAGAGGAATTCGCGGCGATGCCGCCCCGCTCGGAGATCCGCGGCCGTCCCGGCACGCCGCTGGCGCTGTTCGAGGTGGTGCCTTCGGCGGACGCGGCGGGTGGGCATGTGCTGCGAATGACCGCGGATCGCGCGTCGGGGGCGCTGCTCGTGCCCGTGGCGGGAGTGGACCTCGAGCGCACACCGATTCTGCGGTGGCGGTGGCGCGTGATCGAATGGCCGGCCGACGCGGATGGCCGCCGCCCGGACCGCGATGATCAGGCGATCGGTCTGTACATTGCCACGGATGGACTGTTTCGGCGCACGAGCCTCGCCTACCGTTGGGAGACACTGACCCCGATCGGCGCGACCGGAGTGGCCTCCTACGCAGGAGGTATGGTCCGCGTGCACTGGATGGCGCTACGCAACCGCGAGAGCGGAACGGACTTTCTGGTGGAGGAGCGGAACGTCGCCGCCGACTGGCGGGCGATGACGGGCGGCCCGCCGCCGAAGACGTTTGCGATCAGCATCAGTTGCAATTCGCAGTATACTGGTAGCCGGGCGGCTGCGGAGCTGGACTGGCTCGAGTTTTCGCCCGTGCCGACCGACCGCCCATCCATGGAGACACCGCCGTGACGCCTCGAATACTGGCTTTGGGGATCGTCGCCGCCGCCGGCGCGACCGCACAGGAGGCAGGACCGCCCGCGTCGGCTCCGCGGCGTTTCCGGCTGGATCCGACGAACATGCCGGCCTACACGCTGCCCGATCCGCTGAAGTTTGCGGACGGTGCGCCGGTGGCGACGGCGGAGGACTGGATCGCGCGGCGCCGTGGCGAGGTGCTCGAGCTCTTTCGCGAGCATGTCTATGGGCGCATCCCGGCGGCCGCGCAGCGGCCGCTCGAATGGAAGCTCGTCGCCGAGCGGCCGGTGCCCGCGCTGCGCGCGACGTGGCGGCGGATCGAGCTGACGGCGCGCCATGGCGAGCGCGCTCTCATGTTCCCCGTCTCGCTCTTCACGCCGGAGGGCGAGGGACCCGTGCCGCTCGTGGTACTGATCTGCAACCGCCCGACCGTCCCGCTCGATGCGGACCGCCCGGTGGACGAGGAGTTCTGGGCCGTCGCCGAAATCCTCCGGCGCGGCTATGCGACCGCTGCCTACTACGCCGGGGACGTGGATCCTGACCGCGCGGACGGCTTCGCACAGGGTGTGCGCGGGCTGTTCGCGGACGGCGAACCGAAGCCGGATGACTGGGGCACTCTCGCAGCGTGGGCATGGGCGGCGAGCCGGGTCGTGGATGTGCTGGCCGGGCTGCCCGCGATCGATGGGCGCCGCATGGCCATCGTCGGCCACTCGCGCGGCGGCAAGACGGCGCTGTGGGCGGCGGCGCAGGACGAACGGTTCGCGCTGGCCTGTGTGAACGAGTCCGGCTGCGGCGGCGCGAACATCCTGCGGCGTCGGTTCGAGGGCCGCGAGACCGTCGAGATCATTAACCGCGGTTTTCCGCACTGGTTCAACGCGAACTTCAAGAAGTACGCGAATCGCGAGGACGACCTGCCGGTGGACCACCACATGCTCGTCGCACTGGTCGCGCCGCGCTGGGTGCACGTCGGCAGCGCCGAGGACGACATCTGGGCCGACCCGCGAGGCGAATTTTTAGGGGTCTGGCACGCGGGGCCCGTGTACCGTCTGCTCGGGCGTGCGGGCCTGCCGTCGAGCGAGATGCCGCCGATCGGGGAGGTCATGCGCGGCGACGGCCTCGCCTACCATATCCGAGCGGGCCCGCACAACCTGACCCTCGAAGACTGGCGCGCGTACCTGGACACCGCAGCGATCGTCTTCCAGGAAGAGTCCCGTGCCCGCTGAGCGGTCGCGCGGGGCACGGCCGGCTCGATTCCGAATGCGCGATCCGATAGAAATGTCGGCGCCGCAAGAAAGGACGGCGCTCACGCATGGCCAACTTCTACACCGATAACAAGGACCTCGCGTTCATTGTCGAACAGACGGTCGACTGGCCCGCGATCCTCGCGTGGAAGGAGACCTTCGGCGAGGGGGACTGCCCCTGGGCCGACGCCGACGAGGCGAAGGCGACCTTCATCGAAATGCTCCGCGATCCGGTCGGCGAGCTCGCCGCCAACCGCATCGCACCCCGCGCGGAGGAGGTGGACGACATCGGCTGCCGCTTCGAGAACGGCGACGTGGTTTTTCCCGAGGCGCTACGGCGCAACCTGAAGGACCTGTGCGACGCCCAACTGATGGGCATGACCATCCCGCGCCGCTACGGTGGGTTGCAGTTCCCCGAGACCGTCTACACTGCCGCGATCGAGATCATTTCGCAGGCCGACGCTTCTCTGATGAACTTCTTTGGTTTGCAGGGCGGCATCGCAGAGACGATTGCGCAGTTCGCTCCGGACGAGCTCAAGGAGCGCTACCTGCCGCGCATGAGCACCGGCGAGTACACCGGTGCGATGGCGCTCACCGAGCCCGACGCCGGCAGCGACCTCGCCGCAGTGCAGACGCGCGCGAAGGACGCCGGCGGCGGCCTGACCGCGCAGCAGGACCCCGCGACGGGCCTCTGGACGATCAGCGGTACGAAGCGCTTCATCACGAACGGCTGCGGCGATGTGATTCTCGTGCTCGCGCGCAGCGAGGACCCGGAGAAAAAGGGCGGCGGCCGCGGGCTGAGCTTTTTCCTCGTCGAAAAGAACCCGCGCGTGCGCGTGCGTCGCATCGAGCACAAGCTCGGCATCCACGGCTCCCCCACCTGCGAGCTCTATTTCGACGAGTGTCCCGCCTACCTGATCGGCGCGCGCGGCATGGGTCTGGCCCGCTACACGGCCTGGCTGATGCTCGCGGCGCGGCTTGCCATCGGCGCGCAGGCGCAGGGCATCATCCAGGCCGCGCTCGTCGAGGCAGAAAACTACGCGCGGCAACGTGAGCAGTTCGGCAAACCGATCCGCGAGCTCCCCCAGGTCGCCGCGATGCTCGCCGATCTCCACATGCTTGCGCAGGCCTCGCGCGCGGTGCTCTACGCGGTCAGCGAGATCGTGGACCTGCACCAGGGCGCCGAGGCGCGGGGTCTGCGTGAGGAGACGCGCCGCTACGGCCGGCTCGCCGAGGCGCTGACGCCGATCGCAAAGTACTACACCACCGAGGTTGCGAACCGCATCGTGTACGACGCGCTGCAGATCCATGGCGGCAACGGGTTCATGCAGGAATACCCCATCGAACGGCTCTACCGCGATGTGCGCATCACGAACATCTACGAGGGCACCTCGCAGATCCAGATCAACTGGGCGATCCCGCGCCTCGTGCGCGGTGACCTCGACGATCTGACCGCCGCGATGGCCGCGCACACGTTGGCCGACGCCGACCTCGCGCGACTCCAGGAGGAGGTGAACCGCTGCCACGAGATCTACCGCGCCGTGATCGGCTGGCTCCGCGAAAAGGATGCGCCCTTCCGCGAGATGGTCGGCCCGCAGGTGATCGATATGTTCGTCGAGATCTACGCCGCGTGGCTGCTGCTGCGGCAGGCCGAGCGTTGGGAGTATAAGCGGCGCGTGGCCGCGCGCTTCATCCGGCGGCTCGGACCGCGCGTCGCGATGAACCGGGACCTCGTGCTCAACGCCCGTATGGAGACGATCGAGCCCTGAGCGCTCTGCGCTCTGGGCCGGCCGGCGCCACATGTCCCGCGCATCCTCCAGCGTCTCCAGCGCCGCCGCACGCGCGGCCGTGTTCGTGGATCGCGACGGCACGCTCAACGAGATGGTCTACGACGACACGCATGGCATCTTCGATTCCCCCCGGCGGCCGGAGCACGTGCGGCTGCGACCCGGCGCGGCAGCGTTCGTGCGCGGCGTCCGCGCCCTCGGCTACGAGGTCATCGTCGTGACGAACCAGCCCGGTCTTGCGAAAGGTACGTTGACGCCCGCCGAACTCGAGGCGGTCCACCGCCGGCTCGCGGCCTTGCTGGCCGCGCGCGGCGCGGCGCTCGACGCGATCTACTGCTGCCCGCACCATCCCTCGGTGCGAGCCTGCGCATGCCGAAAGCCGAAGCCGGGCCTGCTGCGGAGAGCCGCGCGCGAACGGCACATTGCGCTTCGGCAAAGCTGGATGGTCGGCGACGGCGTGGTGGATGTGCAGGCCGGCCGCGCGGCCGGTTGCCGCACAATCTTCGTCGGCCAGCTGAAGCCCGAGGTGGTCGAAAAGTTGTTCGACGAGTGCGATGCGCTGCCCGACGCGACCGCCGCCAATCTCCGCGGCGCGCTGGAGGTGATCCGGCGCGCCCACCGCCCATGAGCGCACGAACCCTCGGTAAGGCGTGGGAGCAGGTGCGGCTCGCCGCCGCCGCGGAGGGCCGATCGCTTCCCGCGCTCGCGCTCAAGATCGTGCACCGCGGCACGGTGTTCGCCTGGCGGCGGCTCCGGGGGGCCCCTCCCTTCACGCTCGGCAACGAGACCTATCGCCATCGGATCCACCCCTTCATCCTCGACAACGAGCGCACGGTGGAAATCCCGATCGCCCTGCGCGAGGTGGAGCGGCGACCCGGCGCGCGCATCCTCGAGGTCGGCAACGTGCTCGGCGCCTACGCCGACTTCCCTCACGTCGTCGTCGATAAGTATGAGCGCGCCGCCGGTGTGCTAAACGTGGACATCGTGGACTACCGCCCCGACGCGCCGTTCGACCTGATCCTGTGTATCTCGACGCTCGAACACATCGGCTGGGACGAAACTCCGCGCGAGCCCGGCAAGGTGCTGCGCGCGGTTGAGGCGATGCACGGTATGCTCGCGCCCGGCGGCGAACTGCTCGTCACGATGCCGCTGGGGTACAACGCCGAAGTGGACGCGCTGCTCGAGGCCGGCGCGCTGCCGTTCACAGAGCGACGGTTCCTGCGGCGCATCAGCCGCGACAACCGTTGGCGCGAAGCGGAGTGGTTCGAAGTGCGCGGGGCAAAGTTCGGATCACCCTACGCCTGCGGCAACGCGATCGTCGTCGGCCGCATCCGCCGCCCGCCCGCCGGATCGGAGACCTCGCCATGATCCGCACCGCGGTGGTGATCGCGGGCGGCCGCGGCGAGCGGCTCAAGCCGCTCACTGACGACCGCCCAAAGGCGATGGTGCCCGTCGGCGGACGGCCGCTCATCGGGTGGGTGCTCGACTGGCTGCGCGGCGAAGGTATCGCGCGCGTAGTGATCGGGATCGCGTGGCGCGGCGACTGCATCATGGACTTCGTCGAGCACGGCGGTGCGCCGGGGCTCGAAGTCCGGTTCAGCGAACATACGCTCGAAGGCGGCACCGCGGAGGGGTTCCGACTCGCCATCGAGCGGCATGTGAACGACGACGACTTTGTCGCGATGAACTGCGACGAAATCACGAATCTTTCCCTTGCACGCTTGGAGGAGGTGCATCGCCGGCTGCGGCCGCTGGTGACGATGTCGCTGGCGCCGTTCTACTGCCGGTTCAGCGTCGTGGACCTGGCCGCCGACGGACACATCACAGGCTTCAAGTACGGCCGCGAGCTGCCCCAGGTGCCCGTGAGCACCGGTATTTACATCTTCAACACGGCGATCCGTGACCGACTGCCCGCGCGCGGTTCGATCGAAGATCTCCTCTTCGAACCCCTCGCGGCGGAGGGACGCGTGGCCGGCTGTCTGCTGGGGCCGGGCGAAGAGTGGGTCTCGGTCAACGATGCGAAGAATATTCGCGAGGCGGAGGAAACGCTGCGGAGGTTCGGTCGCTTGAGGGGCGCGGAACCGGGCGGATAGGTGTTCGACGGCCGACGGTCCCCGCCCGGCGGAGTGCGGCGCGCCGCGCAGCATGGCGCCGCTCGAAAACGCTGCGGAGCACCCGAAGTTAACTCGCGCGCGCCCTGATCACGAGGCGGCCGCCATCCCGCACCGGTATTGTCGAATGCAATTACGACAGCGCGCCTCCCTGGACCAAGTCCCTCGCGCGCGTAGCGCTGCACATGGCCTACAGCCACGAGAGGAGACGCACCATGGATATCGGGTTCGACAGGCGCCCGCACCTCCGATCAGCGGAGCCGATTGCGCGGTTCGGAAATGAGCGGCCGCTACCGGCGACGGCAAAGGGAGGGAAATATCGCTGACCCCAACGACCGCACACCATTCGCCGGCGCCTTCCTCGGGACAGGCACCCGGATAGACGTTGGGACGGGACATTGGGGACAGGCA
>CALLFZ010000008.1 GCA_938010045.1 uncultured bacterium | reverse complement strand
GCTTGTGCAGCCGGGGGGGGGCGCGCGACAAGGGGTGGACCATCGCAGATGTCCACACGTTGTGCTGGTGTATCCGCGAGCGTGGAGCTCGGTGATTCGGTCGTGGTTTCCAAGGATTGGACGAACGCACGCGTACCGAGATCGGCTACGAGGGAGGGGTCGCGTTGGCGGTGTGCTCACGTGCGGCTGCGTGTCGTGAGTGCGGCAAGGCGGCGGCGGAGAGCGCGCGGAAGGCGCGCACGACAGGGCGTCTCGTGGGCGCGTCTGCAGAGGGAAGCGAGGTGTCGAAGCCCGTGGCGCAACGCGTCGGCCGGCGGGCAGCGTCCCGCGCAGGGGTTGCGCGGATCGCGCTGGCCGTTGGAGCGAAGATCGCGACTGGAGATTTCGACCGGCTCCCCGCCGGTTCGGGGGGTGCGCGCGAGCAGAGCGAGATAGGTGAGGACGACGCCGTTGTCGTGCCATCGCCAGCTGGTCGAGTGCAGCCACAGGGCGCGACGTCGGCCCAGCGCGCAGTGCGCGGTCCTATCGGGCGGGCCGTCCAGCGGCACGACGAGGCGCCGCGCGCGGATGGTACCGTCCCAGCGGGGTGGCACCAGAAACACCTCGACGCGGCAGGGTGTGGGCGCGGCGCCGCTCACGAAGGAGGGTCTCCGGCGGGCGGCGCCATCCGCCCCCAGGGCGCATGTGCTGGGGAGGGAAGCACCGCGGCGCGCGCCCCGACCGGTGCGACATGGAGTGGTGCTGGAAAGAGCTCGTGGAGCGCCGCGGCGGACCACAGCGGGCCGCCGTCGGACGGCTGGAAACGGCGCCCCTCGCGCAGCGCAATCAGATCGTCCGCCCAGGCGAAAGCGAGGTTCGGATCGTGCAGGACCGCGACGACGGTGTGGCCTGCGTCGCGCCAGCTCCGCAGCCGGCGCAGGAGGTCGTTCTGGCGATGCAGGTCGAGGTGGGCGGTCGGCTCGTCGAGGAGCATGACGGGTGGGCGCTGGGCGAGCAGGCGCGCGATCATGACGCGCTGCTGTTCACCGCCGGAGATGGCGGTGTACGGGCGGTCGGCGAGAGCCTCCAGGCCCATCTCGACGATCGCCTCGTCCGCGGCGCGTTCGTCGGCCGACGACGGACGCCAACCGCTGAGTCCGATGCGTCCGGTGAGCACGACGTCGCGGACGGTAAACGGGAAGACGGCGCGGTGCTGCTGGGGGAGGTAGCCGATCAGGCGGGCCTGCTCGCGGGGCGGCCGCGCAGAGAGATTTTGCCCGGCGATGCGAATTTCGCCGGCGGCGGGCGGATGAAGTCCGGCGAGCACGCGCAGCAGCGTCGTTTTGCCGCCGCCATTGGGTCCCAGCAGCGCGGTGAGGCTGGCTGGTCGGATGGCGAAGGTGAGTCCATGCAGCACCTCTCGCGCTCCGTGCGAGGCGCACAGGCCTTGTACCTCGATGCCGATCGGGAGGGGCCGGCCCATCGGCTTAGGCTTCCCATCCGAGGCGCGAGCGCCGGAGCAGCCAGAGAAATGCCGGCGCACCCAGCGCGGTGGTGAAGACTCCAACTGGCAGCTCGAACTCAAAGACAGTTCGGGAGAGCGTGTCCACGACCACGAGCACGGCGCCGCCACCGAGCATCGCGGCGGGCAGCAGCCGGCGGTGGTCGGCGCCGGCGACCAGCCTCGCCGCATGCGGCAGCACCAGTCCGTAGAACCCGATCACGCCGCCGGCGGCGACTGCGGCCGAGGCGGCGACTACGGCGGGGATCAGCGCCGCGGCGCGCAGGCGGACCGGGTCCACGCCCACAGCGCGGGCCTCGTCGTCGCCGAGCGCGAGGGCATCGAGGCGCCATGCGAGCGCGAGCAGCGCTGCGAGCGCGGGGAGGATCCACGGGGCGGCGAGTCGCACGGCGGGCCAGCCGGCGTGGTGCAGGCGGCCCATGGTCCAATGCACGATCGTTTGGAGTCGGAACGGGTCACTCCAGAACTGGACGAGGGTCAGGCCGGCCGTGAACAGACCACCGATCACGACGCCGGCCAACACGAGCGTGAGCGCCGAGGCACGCGGTCCGCCGCGCGAGGCGAGATGCGTAAGTGCCACCGCCGCGAGCCCGCCCACGAACGCGGCCGGTGCGACCGCGCGGCCGCCGGCCGCCAGCGCCAGCGCCGCCGCGAACGCCGCGCCGGAGGAGACCCCCAGCACATAGGGATCAACGAGCGGGTTGCGGAACGCCGACTGCATCGCGGCGCCCGCGCCGGACAGCGCCGCACCGATGAGGAACGCCAGCAACACCCGGGGCAGTCGGACTTCGAACAGCACCTGGCGCATCAGCTCGATCCGTTCCGCTTCGGGCGGGGGGCCTCCTGCGATCGCGGAGCCCAGCCAGCGCCACCCCTCGTGCACCCCGATGGCCGAGGTCGGGCCAACCGCAAGCGAGACGGTGATCACGCTGAGCGAGAGCGCGATCAACCCGGCCCATCGGCGGCCCGCGCTCATCGAAACCACGCCTTCGCGCGCGGGCCATACAGGAAGGTCATGATGCGCCGCAGTTCGGTCGTGCTGGCCTCCAACGGCGATGCGCCGGGGCGGCACCATGCGGCGACCACGCGCGCTGCGTAGACGTATTTCAGGGTCCACAGATCGCACCAGAAGGGGGAGGGTAGCGTGTGCAGGCGGCCGCTCTTCACGGCGGGCACGGCGCGCCAGCCGGGAAGCCCCGAGAGTGCCGACGGCGTCATCGCGGAGGGCCACATCACGATGATCTCCGGTCGCCATGCGAGCACATCTTCGAGCCGTGCCACGACGTGCTCCATCTCCGAGGTGCACACGTTCACGGCGCCTGCCAGTTCCAGCAGTTCGTGCGCGACGCTCGTTCGGCCGGCGGTGTCGAGCGGGCTCTGGGGCCACATGAAGTACGCGCGCGGCGCGGGACCGGGCGCGGTAGCGGCCGCGGTCCGCAGCGCGTCGGTTTCGCGGCGCGCCCAATCCACCAGCTCGGCCGCGCGGGTTGGGCGCCCTGTGGCGCGGCCGAGCTCCAGCACCCCGCGGTGCACATCCGCGAAGCCGCGTACGTCCACCGCGTGCACCCGCACGCCGTGCCGCTGCAGCGCCTCAAGGGTTTCGCGCTGGGCGGCCCACATCACCACGAGGTCCGGTCGCAGCGCGAGCACGCGCTCGATGCTCACGAAGTCCCAGTTGCCCGGCGTGGGGAGCTCGCCGCGCGCGATGCGCGGATCGAGCGCGCGATAGCGTTCGCCCGGCTCGCCGCGCGTCGCATCGGCCGGTACCGCAACCAGCGCCTCGTCCGCGCCGAGCATGTAGAGCGTGCTCAGAGCGCTTTCGAGCAGGCAGACGATCCGGCGCGCGGGCGGGGAGGATGGCTCCGCGGCGAGCGGTGGGAACGGCGACGCCGCCGCGACGAGGAACGCCGCGGCGGCGAGCCGCCGAACGAGGGCCTCAGAACGAGGCCTGGATCCCGACCATCGCCGAGACGCCGGGATCCTGGAACTGCCACGGCATCTCGAACTCGTTGTTCGTGACATTGTAGAGCTCGAGGTAGAGGTCCACGCTGCGGCGCCCGGACCGCCACAGCCCTTTGCGCACGTCCACGTTCACGACCTCGTACGAGTCGAACTTGCGGCGGTTCGACCGGGAGGTGCTGTCGTAGATCGAGCCGGCGAGGTGCAGGTAGGCGGCGACGGTGATGTCGGCCGGCAGGGAGAGCGTCAGCCCCACGTTCCCCATATGCGTTGGAACAAACGGCACGTCGGCGCCATCCTGATCCGGATCCTCGTCGTTCTCGATATCGGTCTGAGTGTACGTGTAGTTTGCGAACCATCCGAGCCAGTCGGTCAGTGGTTGGCGCAGGTCCACCTCGACGCCCCAGGCGGTGGTGCGTCCGGCGTTGACCGACTGGGACTGCGATGGCGTCTGGCTGACGACGGTCTCGACGATCGCGTCGTCGACCACATTCACGAAACCGCGCACCGTGGCAAGGTAGCCCATCGGGCAGGTGAGGTGCAGGCCCGCGTCCGCGCCGATGCCCGACTCGGGATCGAGGTTGGGGTTGGGCAGCTGGCCGTTGCGGCCCGGCACGCCGCGGTCCTCCGGCCGCAGGGTTCCGCCGACCGATTTGAGCGAGGGGGCCATGAAGCTCGAGCCGACGTTCGCAAAGGGGGCGACGCCGGTCCAGCCGTTGTAGCGCACGCCGGCGCTCCAGAGCAGGCGCGTCCATGAGGCCTCGTCATCGCCCGGTGCGGCGCCGCCGAGCCGGTCGATTTCGTGTGCGGTCCACGCCACGCGCGCGCCGCCGCGCAGCACCCAGGGTCCGGCGAGCCATTCCTCTTGCGCGAACAGGCCGTACTGGCTCGACCGGCTGTCGTTGCCGGTGTCGCGGCGCCCGCCGCTCTCCGTCCAGGTGCGGTAGTCGGCCCACTGCGCGTCGGCGCCGATCGTCAGGCGGCGGCCATCGCCATGGCCGATGGCGAGCGTGAGATCAATGGGCACGATGTTCTGTTCGACGCCGTTGTTCGAGGCCAGCGAGAGGTCGCCTCCGTGGAAGAAGTTGTCCTCCTGCCAGGTGCGGTCATAGCGACGCCAACCGGCGCGCAGCGAGAGCGAGACCTGGTCGGTGAGCTCGCCGCGGTAGCCGCCCTGGAGCAGGATGTAATCGTGGTCGAAGCCGCGGTTGGGCCGTCCCGCGTCGCCCTCGTGGTGCATCCAGTTGCCGAACGCCGAGAGCGCGTGGCGGCCGTCTTCATCGAGGTCGAGCCGGCCGCCGGCCCAGAGGCGGAGCTTCGAGTACTCGGGGTCATCGAGCATGTTGAGCCACGAGTGTTCGCTGCCGTAGTTTGTGTAGTCCGAGTCTTCCCAGAACGCGCCGCCGAAGAACGAAAGGCGGCCGATGCGCTGTTCGTGTGCGCCGCGCAGCCGCCACGTGTTGTACGAGCCCCACGCGGCGTCGAGGCGGGTGCGGGGCGCGGGGATGGTTGCGCGCGAGATCAGGTTCACCGTGCCGGCCAGTGGGCTCTGATTGCCGGCGAAGTCTTGCGAAAGGTAGTTCGGGTAAAGCACGGAGGCCGGGCCGCGCTGCGCCTCGACACGTTCGATCGCCCATGGATCGAGCGCCTGCGCGTCCACGAACGCGTCGATCGGCAGGCCGTCGAGCATGAACGTGCTGTACTTCGGGCCGAGTCCGCCGAACGAGCCCCAGTTCGCGTCGTTGCGCGAGAGCACCGTCACGCGCGTGCCCGGTTGCCACGTGAGCAGCTCTGCGACGTTGGCCTTCGGCACGATCATCGTCGCAACATCGGCGTCCTGCAGCACGCCGACCGCCTGCGTGACGTTGGTCAGCGCGGCGGGTCCGCGTGCGGGTGTCACGACGATCTCCGGCACCTGCACCTGCGGGTCTGCGGCGGCCGCGGCCAGCGCCGCCACGCATCCCGCCGCCATCCATCGCCACTCGATCCGAGTCATTGGTACCTCCTCATGTCACGGCCCGCCACGGCCCATCCGCGGCGTATGACGATTATATGAAAGATTCATATCGCCTCCGGACTCAGACGTCAAGGAGCCGTCGCTCACCACCGCGACCACTGGCGCATCCGCCCAAGCCGGCCGCCCACGAACGCCGGTGCAACCGCCCGGACCTCTGCGGTCATGCTGGGCGCCGGCGCTTTGGGACTGTGCGTGTTCATATCGTCGCGGCCGGGGAGGACGGCCAAGAGCCGTACGATCGTGCCCACCACCGTGCGGCGCGGCAGGTCGAGGTGCGTGCGCGGCGCGAGCGCGCCCCCGTGCGGCGGGGCGTCGTGGGTACAACCCGGGGAGCGTCGGGCGCCGCGGCCCACGCGCATGGCGGCCGCGCGCGCTGGGCCCCGCGCTTGCGCTGCCGCGACGACCGGCGCGCGCGTGGTCAGCCGAGGCGCTTGCGCTCGTTCAGGTAGGCGCACACAAACCGGTCGAGCGGCTGCGCGGTGTTCACGAGCCGATGGTCCATCCCGAGCTGCGCGCAGGTCTGGCGGTGCCGGTCCACAAACTCCTCGATGAGGCGGCGGTACTCGTCGCGGATCCCGCGCGGATCGGCGGCGATGACTTCGCCGCTTTCGAGGTCTTCGAATTCGGCGCCGCGCGGAAACGGAAGCTCGATCTCGGCCGGGTCGAGCACCTGCAGCACGATCACGTCGTGATGCTGCCGATGAAAGTGGGCGAGCGCGCGCGCGATCTCGTCGGGGTCGTCGAGGAGGTCAGAGATGAGCACGACGAGCGCGCGGCGCTGGATGTCCTCGGCGATGCGGTGCAGCGCCTCTGCGGTGCGCGTGGCGCCGCCCGGCCGCAGCCGGTCGAGCCGCTCGAGCAGGTTATTGAAGTGCAGCCGGGAATTGCCGGCTCCGAGCGCGTCGTGCAGTTGGTCGGAGAACACATAGAGCCCCACCGAGTCGCGCGCGCGCACGACGACGTACCCGAGCGCGGCGGTGAGTCGCACCGCGTATTGAAACTTGGTGATCTTGCGCGAGCCGTAGTCCATTGAGGCGCTGCGGTCGAGCGCGAGGTAGACGCGCAGGTTCGTCTCGTCCTCGTAGCGCCGGATGTAGAAGCGGTCGGTGCGGCCGAGGACCTTCCAGTCGAGCCGTTTCGGGTCGTCGCCGGGGATGTAGGCGCGGTGGTCGGCGAACTCAGAGCTTGCACCGCGGAACGGACTGCGATGCCGGCCGGCGAGCGTGCCTTCGACCACGCGGCGGGACGGCAGGGACAGCCGATTGAGCTGCACCAGCTCGTCGGCGGTCAGGAAGCGGTGGATGCGTGCGGGCATGGCGCGACGTTCACGGGGCGGCGGCGGTCCAAGGATTGGACAACGGAGCGCTGAAAGTGTCCAAGCCTTGGACAGGGCCACGCGAGGCGGGCTCGGTTCACGGCCGTCGCTCCGCGGGTGGCGGTGTGGGGGTGGCGTCGGGGGGGGCGACCAGATACCAGTAGTCGCCGTCTGCGAGCACGAGGAATCGGTCGGTCACGAGGGCCAAGTGCCAGGGGCCAACCGAGGCGCCTTCGGTGATGACCGGCCGTTCGGTACCCAGCTCGAATTGGACGGCGGAGCCGATGCGGCGCAGCGGGCGGGGCGGTTCGCGGCCGCCGCCGTAGGGGCGGGCGAGCGCGGCGCGCAGGTCGGAGAGCTGCTCGCCGAGCCGCGCGCTAAACAGGCGGTATCGGTGACCCCGCGTGCCGGGGATATGGGCGAAGGCATCGAGCGAATACTGCCAGGCGTCGCCGAAGCGATCGGTGAGCGGGGGCCGGCGGTCGGGGGGCAGTTCCCGGAGGGGCTGGAGGGTGGGTGGAAAGAGGGCGTGCGCGGCATAGTGGGCGCGCAGCGCAGCGCGGACGGTTTCGCGGTCGAGCCGGGTGAGCCAGGCGCGGGCGAGGGTCTGGCCGGCGCGTTCGAGCGGGGTCGAGTCGGCGGAGAGCATGGCGGTCCAGAGCGCGGCGGCCTCGTTGGTGGCGCTGGCGCGCAGCGCGTGCCAGGCCCCGAGGCCCTGTGTGACGGGGCGCAGCTCGCCGGCGGGGAAACGACGGAGGAGATCGGCCGCGGCGCGGGCGAGCGCAGCGTGGTTGGAGGGCGCGGCGGCATGGGCGCGCCACAGTGCGAGCAGCGCGTCACGTTCGGCGGGATCGGGAGCGGCCGGCCCGCGGAGGGCCGCTAGCACCGCCGCGAGAGCCGCCGCGCGCCCGAGATGGCGGTGTGCGCAGCGCATGGTGATCCGGGCCTCCGCCGACCGATCCGCCGGCGGCGCTCAGCGCTGATCGTCCGGCGCCACGGGCAATTGCACCGGCCGAATGCGCGGCACGAGCGCTTGAATGATCGCCAGCGCGATCAAGTACGCGGTCGAACCGATGAAGAACAGCAGCCAATAGCGGCCCGTGCGCTCGAGCCAGCGGCCGATGAACTCAGAGAAGAGGATCGCGCCGATCGAACCCGCCATGCCGCCGAGCCCGATGACGCTCGCGACCGCGTTCTTCGGGAAGCAGTCGGAGACCAGCGTGAAGAGGTTCGCGGACCAGCCCTGGTGCGCGGCCGCGGCGAGCCCGACGTAGATCACCGCCCACCACACGTTCGAAAGGCGCGTGATCACCGACACGGGTACCACGCACAGCGCCATGAGCAGGAAGGCCATCTTCCGCGCGAAGTTGACCGAGCGGCCGGCCCGCAGCAGCGCGGACGAAATGTAGCCGCCACCGATGCTGCCGACGGTCACGAAGGTGTAGACGACAATCAGCGGCCAGCCGAGCTGTTTGAGGTCTAGCCCGAAGTCCTTGTTGAGCCACTTCGGCAGCCAAAAGAGGTAGAACCACCAGATCGGGTCGGTCATGAATTTACCGATCACGAACGCCCACGTCTCCCGGTAGCCCAGCAACTGCCACCACGGCAGCTTGACGGGTTTTTCGTCTTCGCGGTCGCTGAGGATATACGTGAGCTCGGCGGGGTCGATGTTCGTTTTCTCCTGCGGACGCCGGTAGAGCGGCCACCATAGCGCGACGAAGATGAAGTTGATCGAGCCGCCGACAAGAAACGCGTACTGCCAGCCAAACCGCGTGGCGAGCCACGGCACAAGTGCGGGCGTGATCACGGCGCCGATGTTCGCGCCGGAGTTGAAGATACCGGTGGCTAGGGCGCGCTCGCGTCGGGGGAACCACTCGGTGACGGCCTTGATCGCCGCGGGGAAGTTCACTGCTTCGCCGAGGCCGAGGAACAGCCGCATAATGCCAAACTGCCACCATTGGCGGCAGAACATGTGCCCCCAGGCCGCGAATCCCCAGAAGATCGTCGCCCATGCGTAGGTTGCGCGCGTACCGAACCGGTCCACGAGACGCCCGAAGAACGGCAGGCCCACCGCATAGGCGAGCTGGAACGCCATCACGATGCGCGCCCAGCCGATTTCCTTCGGCCAGTTGAACATCGTCTCCAGCTTGGGCACGAGAATGCCCAGCATCTGCCGGTCGAGGTAATTGTTAGCGGTGTTGATGAAGAGGAGGGCGCAGATGACCCACCGGTAGTGTCCGATCCGCCGCGCAACCTGTTCGGCCGTCATGGGCTCTCCCTTGTCGTTGCGTTGTGAGTTCCTGCGACTCGCCGGCCGCGTGCGCACAGACTAGCGGCGCGCGGTCATTTCGTCCACTCCAACTCGACGTCTCGCGCGTGGGGGGGTGGTCGCAGCCGCAGCCGAGCGCCGTCGCGAACGGGATCGGGCGGAGGGAGACTGGTGCCCGCGGGATCGGCAGCGGAGACGCGGACCGGCCGCGCGTCGCTGGGCCAGAAGGGCGGACCGAGACCGACCGCTGCCGGTGCTCGGAGAAACGTCAGCCGGAGGCGCTGCCCGCGTGGGCGCTCATGGAGCCGGACGAGCAGCGGTTCCGCGCAGCCGAGGCCGTCGACGATCTCTGGGTCGCCGTGGCCGTCGTGGTAGGCGTATTCGGGCGAACGTACCCGGTCGAGTCGGCGTCCGCCCCGCAGCGACGAGGCGGCGAGCAGGTCGGGCCCGACCGCATACCAGCCCGCGGGCGGCAATTCGAGTGTGTCGCCGCCGATGGCCACGGCCCATGTGCCGGTGTCGCCGTTGACCCAGATTTCGAGTCCATCGCGGTAGCGCAGGTACAGCCGCGACCGCCGCGATTCGCCATTCACCAGCGCGGTCGAAGCGGAGCTCAGCCCCCCGCCGTCTGTGCCCCATGCGAGCCGTTCGATGCTTTGGAGCGCCTGTCGGCGGTGAAGGGCGGCGGAGAGAAAGGTCCAGCGCCACAACCGGTCATCGGTGATGTCCAGCGCGGGAAGCCGCAGCGCCATGCCGTGCGCGATGGCCGCGGCGAGCGAGCGGTAGGCCGCGTCATTTCCGGCCAGGGACACCGGCGGTGCGACGAGGCGGAGCGCGCGGTTCAGCCGCAGGAGGGGAACCAGCGGAAGCCAAGGGCCCTCGATCAAATCCGCCGCGCGGGTGGGGGGCCAGACCGCGCCGTCGGCGGCGTCGGCGTAGAGCCAGGCGAGGGAGGCATCGCAGAGGACCGGCGCGGCGCGCCGCCGAGATTCGAGGCGGTACCATTCGAGCACTCCGTCCCAGGCGGAGCGGAACGTGGCCGCGCCGGCGGAGCGCGCATCGTAGTCGGTGAACGCCCAGGGAGGATCGGCGCTGATTCGGGGCACAAGCGCACGGTCGGTGGGCGCCGCGCGCAAGCCTGTGAGCGCGCCCGCGGCGGCCATCCATGGGGTCTTGATCGCGTAGCGCCCGGGCGCCGTACCCACCCGCCAGCGGCCGTCCGGGGTGTGTCGCGCCCACTCGCGCGTCCACCGAGGGTCGGTGCAATCCAGCTCGTCCTCGCGCGGGGCGCCCGGCGCGGGCTCGCTGAGCACCAGCAGCGGGCCGGCCTGCAGCGCCTCCCAGACCTCGCGTATGCGCCCCAGTCCGAAGGGTCCCGGATCGTAGTAGATGCTCATCGCAGCGTCCGCGGCCCGACGGCCGGACACGGCGGGCACGGAGGGCAGCACGTCCTCGATGCGCGTTGAGATGGTGAGATGGAACGTTTCGTCCACCGCGTGCGGTCGGCCGTCATCGGCGGCGCGATAGCGCGCAACGTGGAACGCCGAAGCATCGACCGAGCCACCTCCAAATTCGGAGGCGGAGGATCGAAACGGATCGAACAACGCTGTCGTGAACAGCATGGGTTCGCCCGGCCAGACACCAACGGGGATGTCCTCCATCATCGGCAGTCGGATCGGCTCGGATGGGGCGCCGGTCCAGCCCGCGGCCACGATTGCGAGGGTGGCCGGCGGGCCACGCAGGCGCACGGAGAGCGTGCGGCCGGCCAGCCGCATGGTCACCTGCCCACCGCTGGCGGTGTCCAGTTCCAGCCGGTCGTCGGCGGCGACGATCGCGCGCGGCGCAAGGTTCACCGCCCCGCCTTCGATTCGCCAGCCTCGCCAGCGGAGGCGCGGGCGGCCGTTCCAGCTCACCTCGAAGCCGTGGTGCCAGGCGGCGGGATCCACCACGAACGTCAGGTTGCCGTCGTCCGCTGCCGACCGTAGCGCAACACGCCCGTCGGCCAGCCATTCCACTGAAGCGGCGGCGCGCACTGGCGGCGGCGCCGCGTTGGGCATGTCCTCGACGCCGGGCCGGCGCCAGGGCGGATCCGGCGAACCGGGCGGGAGCAGCAGCCCCGCATGTCGCGGACCGATGGCGAGCGAAGCGAGGCGCACATCCGGTGCCGCCGAGGGATCCCAGTCGCGCAGTTCGACTGCCTCGATCCAGCCAAAGCGCCCCTCGTCATCGCATCGGAGAAACCGCGTCGGCAACGGCGCCCGCAGCACGGTCCAACGATCAGCGGGGATGGGGCCGACCACCACCGTGTGTCGTGCGCCGGAAGCATCGCGCAGCCGAACGCCGAGCGACGGCAGCGGACGGCCGTCGCTCGGCACCGCACGCGGCGCGGCCGCGACGGCCTCGACGACGTCCGCCGGCTCGTAGATCGGAATCGGAGCCGGTGGTAGCAGTGTAGTCATCAATGCGGCGTTTGGGGCTTCGGCGGTGAGTTGAGCGGTCGGATGATGCCCGCTGAACGCGTCGGCGACGCGGTTGAGTCGTACCGGCGGCGCGGGCGCAGCCGTCCAGCCGCGGATGCGGTCGAGTCGCACCTGCGGCGGCAGGGCGTCATCCCAACCGGTCCATGGTGCCGCCGGGGAGGGGCGGTAGACCGGTGGACCGCCCTCGGCCAGCGGCTCGCGGTGGGCGGACCAGTCCGGCGGCGTTGCGACGCAGCTCGCCAGAAGTGCGCCGGCGACGATCAGCCGAGAAACACGATCCATTTGCGTCCCGCGAAGTTCATCAGCAGCGACGCCGCGATCTTCGCCGCGTAGGCGGGCGTTGTACCCCAGCCCGCCGCGCGGATGAGCGCCCAGCCGGTGAACGAACCGAGCGCCATCGAAACGGCGGAGACCGCAAAAAACAGCGCCAGCTCGAGTGGCCGGGGGTGTCGTCCGCGCGTGAACACAAACGCGGTATTGAGCGCGTAACCGACGAGGTTTGAGACGAGGAACGCCACCGCGTTGTTGACCAGAAACCGAGCGGCGCGCTGGTGCTCGTCCACCGGTCGGAGGCGAAGTCGCAGCCGGCGACCCAGGGGGTCATCGGCGCGCAAAGCGGGCCAGACCCGCCACGAGAGAACATAAAACACCGCGGCGTCCGAGGCGGTTGCGATCAGTCCGCACAGCGCGTAGCGGAGAAACTGCGCGGAGAGCGCGAACAGGGCGGTGCCGGTCATTCCTCGCCCCGGACCCACGCGCGCAACGATTCGGGCAGCGGCACGATGGCCGCGACGGTGGCAGTGGTCTGGCCCGCCTCAGAGGGGACCGAGACCCGCTCGCCCAGCGTTCGGCCCATGAGCGCTTGCGCCAGCCGCGACTCGGAGGAGAGCGCACGCCGTGTCTCATCGCCGTCCCAGACGCCGAGCACGTAGTAGAGCTCACGCCGGCCGTCTTCGAACTCGATCTCGACACCGACGCCCGGCGCAACGCGGTCGGTCGGCGTGTGGGCGAAGTCGGTGGGTTGTACGCGCTTCAGTGCGGCCTCGAGCTCGGCTTGGCGGCGCATCAGCAGCGCCTGCATATCCTTCGCGGCCTTGTACTCGAAATTCTCGCGGAGGTCGCCGTAGCTGCGCGCGAGCGCGATCTCGCGGCTGTTCTTTGGGATTTCGACTTCGATGAGACGTCGCAGCTGCTCCTGGCGCTCGCGGTACGACCGCAGCGACGTCAGTGGCGCCGTTGCGGAGCCGACCGGCTCTTCGCGCAAACGCTCCTCGAGTTCCGGGCGCGCGCGGACGAGGTGGGCCAGCACGGCGCGACGGTCGATCGGCGACCAGGCGGGCGTGCGCCGAAAGCGGTCGAACAGGTCCACCCGCGTGGCGTCGTCGCCCGCGTTCTCCATCAAGCTGCGCAGCCAGTCCGGTTTCTCAAGGCGTTCGCGCAACGCGTTCTGCGCCTTGAGCCGTTCTCCGCTGAGGTCCTCCTCGAGCGCCGCGAGGGCGAGGCGCGCGTAGTCGGCCCACGAGCCCAGTCGCCAGGCGATCCAACGGTCCCAATTCCGGTGCAGCCACAGCAGCAGTTCTACACTGATCTGTTTGCGCGCGACCATGTCGCGTACCGCGGTCGCGAGGACCGGCTCGTGGCCGCGCTCGAGCAGGAAGGCGATCACCTCGCTCAGCGCGGTCGCTCGCCAGCGGGGCAGCAGCTCGATCAGACGGCGGTGAAGGGGCTCGCCCAGCCGATCACCGAGCCACTGCAGGAACCGCGGCAGATCACGGCCTCCGAGCGCATGGACTGCCTCCACCAGTTCATCGGCATCCGACCAGGCCTCAACGAGCGGCCGGAACGGAAATTCCGCCTCGGTGAGTTCCGCGGCTGCGGCCAGCAACGCCGCCCGCACGAGACGCGCGCGGTTCGACCGTGCCGACGCGCGACGCACGAAATCGAGGCGATTGACCACGGCTTCGCGGAGCGGACCCGACAGTGGACCGGTCGAGAGTGCGCGTTGAACGCGGTCGAGGATGCGATCGGGATCCCGGTCCGTGGCGAGAGCGGCTACGGGATCCGCCTCCACCGCCGCGTCTTCGGCGCCCAACGTTAGGGGCTCGGTGCGGCGCGCGGGGATCCGCACCCCCTCCATGCGGCGCAGTTCGCGGCGCGCGGCCTCCCAGAATTCTTTCCAGGCGTCCGGCGCCACGATGCGGGGGCTGAGAATGTCCTGCAGTTGCTGGACCGTCAGCGGGCCGAAGCTCCTCAAGGCGTGCATGACCAGGTCGCCGGGACGCGCCCTCGCGCGGGCGCGCACCCCCTCCGGATCGCGCTGCCACTCCGCGAGGAGATGGTCGGTGGGCAGAATTTTCAGAGTCTCCGCCGCGTAGGCCAACGACATGCGATGACCCGTCCGCCGCTCGAAATCAATCTCGACCTTCCGGTCGAAACAGTCCACCTGACGCACGACGCCCACACCCCATGTGCGGTCGAGGCAGACCACACCCGGCGCCAGCTGCAGGAGGGTACGGAGGCGGGCAATCGCCTCGACGGGTCGGCCGGTCTCGAGACGGACCGACTCGATCAGGGCGCGGGCGTCGGAGCCGGGGCCGAGGATCTCCGCCATTTCGCGGGCGAGCAGCTCGGGCGGGAAGCGGCCATCCGCCCAGGCGACGCGCATCGCGAGAAGGTCGAGCGCGTCAAGGGGACGCCGCCGCTCCACGAAGACCTCCTGCGCGAGACGCGCACGCGCGTCGGCCTGCGCGCGGGCGCCGCTCGCGGCCAGCGCCTCGAGCGCGGGCGCGAGGTCCGGCACTGAGAGATCATCCCGCGAGATGCGATCCAGAAATTCGTCCTCGCTGAGCAACGGTGGGAGATTCGTCGTTCCGCTCGCCGGCATCACACTCATCCCGCCAACCTATCCGCCGTGTCGGCGGCCTGTCAATCGTTCGCGATCCCATCGGAGCCGATTGCGCTGTTGGAGGATGAGCGGCCAATACCGGAGTCGGCGAAGGGAAACGAACATCGTTAGCCCCAACGAGCCGGCGCCATTCGCCGGTGGTTCTCGACGCTGCCCCCCAAAAAACGGATGTTTCGACCTCTCAGACCTGACAGGGGGATCGAGGTTGCAGTAGATAAGGCCCGCATGAACTTCGACGACGCCGCCTCGCGTTTCGGTTCGGATCGGCTCGACGACTCTCCCGACCTTGAAACCCTCGAATGCATTTTCCAAACCCGGCCGGCCGAGAAGTTCCTGAGCACGTTGCGGGACGGTCGCTGGGACCGTTGGCGGGCGTTGGGGACCGGCACCTACCGTCGGCCGGGCACTCGGCGTCAGCCGTCGTGGAGTTGTTGTCGGGACCGGTACCTCTTGGGGGGCCTGGGCGCAAGGAACCGAAGAGGTTTGCCCCGGGGATTGCCAGGTGCCTGTCCCCAGTCCGCTGTCCCGTTCGCGATGGAGTACCGCGATTGGACAACGGGATTGAGGATAAGCACCGGTGCACGGCACCAGGGCACCCTCAAAACCATCCCCAGCGCAATTGGCTCAGACGATCGGATCCGGTTGGGTGTCGAGGCCGCCGAGGCGGGAGGATGTTCAGACGCTGGGCTGGGAGATTAGCGGACTCGGCGTGGCGACACCGGTCCGCCCGGGCATGAGTCCGCGCAGGCTCGGCACGTGGAGCACTCGGCCGTGCTTTCGATATTCCAAATGCGGTCTGCCCTGCGTGGGTCGGCCGTGCGAACGACGGGACGTCCATTCGGACCCGATCAACGGGGCTCGGGTAGTTTCACGCGAGGGAAAGGGTAAACTACAATCCCCCGCCGTTTTCCTGCCTGAACGAGCGCTCCCAACACCAGAAGAAACGATGAAGTCTGTTGCGAAGATGCTCGCTCTGGTGGCGGCTCTGGGTGTCGCTACTGCGATGGCGGATGACGGCGGCGCGAAGGAGGAGGAGCCGAAAGGAGCTCCGGCGCCGACGAACGCTCCGGCGCAGCAGGCGCAGAGCCAGTCGGGCGCGAGCAACTGATCCGGGCGGAGTTCGCGCAGATCGCGCGAGACCGCTGAGCTTGGGGGCCCGCCATCCGAATCGGATGGCGGGCTTTGTTGTTCCCCCGTTCAGCCGTTCGGCGGCGGTGATCCTGGCGCGAACGCCGTGCGGTTCCGTTCCGATCAGACGCGGAAGAGCGTACCGAACCGCCGTCCCATCAGACGGCTCGCGCCCATCAAAGTGAACCCAAGAAACAGAATAGCCCACACGCCGAGCGCGGCGGCCAGATGGGGGCCGACGCCGATGAACGAGAACAGCTCGTACATGGTTTTTGTGATGGGATAGAAATCCATTCGTTGCGCGAGCAGTAGACTGTCCGACACTTCGAGCACGCTGAAGGCGAACGTGAGCAGCGCCCCGGCCATCAGATGGCGGCCGATCAGCGGCACCGAGATGCGGCGGAGCGTCATCAGCGGTGGAGTCCCGAGGGTGGCGGCCGCCTCCTCGAGTTCGTGCGGCGTCTGCTGCAGACCCGCGATGGCGGCGCGGCTCATGAACGGAAGCCGGCGGATCGCATAGGCGGCGGTCAGGAAGAAGGCCGGCTGGATGCGGATATCGAAGAGATGAGCCGCCCAGGCCGATTCGCGCACCCAGGTGGTATGGCTCAGACGCGCGCTGAGCGCAAGAAAACCGAACGCCATTACGAGACCCGGCACCGCGAGGGGCAGGGTTGCCAGCGCGTCGAGGGTGCCCCGCCAGCGTAGTCGGGAGCGCGTCACGACCAACGCGATCGCGAGGCCCAACACGAGGTCCAGCGCGACCGCCCCGCCGGCATAGACCAGGCTGTTGCGGATACTGATCAGCGTCAGCTCATGCGCCCACGCCTCCCGCAGATGTGAGAGCGTCCACCCTGTGGGCACGATGCTCTGGTACCAGGCCCCGGTCTTCGCGAAGCTGGTCAGCACGACGCCGAGGTGGGGCAGCGCGGCGAACAGCGCGACGGTCCCGAACAGCGCGATCGCTCCGCCCGCCCGGGCGCCGGTCCACCGGACAGGCGGCGCAGCGGTCAGCCCCTTCGACGGCATGCTCCGCAGGTAGTGTCGGACGGTCCAGCGCGCGGCCGAATAGAGCGTCAGGCAGATCGCCCACATGACGAGCACCAACGCGTAGGGTTCAGGGTTGTCCGCGACATCTTTGAGAGAGTCGTACACCTGCACGGGGGCGCAGCGCGCGAGGCCGAGCATCAGGGGCGTGCCGAGCTCGGTGAAACTCCAGATGAAGACGATGGCCGCGCCCGCGAAGAGGCCCGGAAACATCAGGGGCAGCGTGATGCGCAGGAACCGCCGCACACCGCGTACGCCGAGCGTCGCCGCCGCCTCTTCTAACGCAGGGTCCACGTTCGCCAGCGCAGCGGAGGCGTTCAGAAAGAGGATCGGGTACAGGGAGAGGGTTTCGAGGGCGATCACGCCGGCGAGCCGGTACTGCCCGAGCCAATCCACGGAGGTACCCAGCAGAGCATTGAGTGCACCGTACCGGCCCAAAAGATGCTCCAGGCCGATTGCACCGACGAAGGGCGGCATCAGCATCGGTAGTAGCACGAGCGCCGAGACCGTTTCGCGTCCGCGGAATTCGCGCCGTGTCGCGATCCAGGCCAACGGGAGCGCAACGACGGCCGCACCGAGCGTCGTCGCGGCCGCGATCAGCAGGCTCGTGCGGAGGCCTTCGGTGTAGACGGGACTGGCGAGAACCCGGCGGAGAATGGCCAGCGTCCAGCGGCCGTCGTCCATCAGCCCACCGCGCGCGACCATCGCGAGCGGCAGCACGAACAGTGCCACCAGGAACGCGGTCGCCGTGGCGGCCACGGCCGTTGCTTTGCCGGTCTGCATCATTGCGCGGGCCTCTACGCGCCCCGCATCCTATCGGCAAAGGCGCGGCGTGGGCTAGCCCGATTGTCACGATTATCGCCGCTCTCTAGGATGCTCCTATGAACCGCCGGCTGCTGGCCCTGACCGCTGCGTCGGTTTTGGCCATGGTCGCGGGCGCCGCCGCGCGCCCGCCCGACCTCGTCTTCATCATCCTCGACGATATGCGGCGGGACTTGATGAACTGGACCGAGGAGGGGCGCGGACGGAATCTGTCGCCGAACCTTGACCGCCTCGCCCGCGAGGGCGTGGTCATGGTCAATCAGCACATCAGCGCGCCGGTGTGCACGCCGAGTCGCTTCACATCCCTCACCGGACGTTACGCGAGCCGCAGCCGGGCCCCGCCGTTCCGTCGCCTCGCGGAACGTGCGGGGCCGACGATCGTGTTATGGAACACGCACATTGTGGCGGGCGACGTCACGTTGCCGAAGCTCCTTCGCGATGCCGGTTACCGGACCGGCTTTGCGGGCAAGAACCACGCGATCGCGACGCCCGAGCGCCCGCCGATCCCGCTCGACGCCGACCCCCGTGCGCCCGCGATTGCCGACGCATTACGGCGGCATGGCGCGGCGGTGCGCCAGGCGATCCAGGCGGCCGGCTTCGACTTCGCCGGCGGCGTGTATCCCGGCAATCCCGACGAGGTGCGGCCGCGCGCGCTGCAGGTGCACAACATGGACTGGGTCGCCGCGGCCGCCCTGGAATTCCTCGACAGTGTGCCCTCCGATCGGCCGCTATTTCTCTATGTTGCTCCGACGCTCTGCCATTCGCCGTACGAGCCGCAGCGCTCGTGGCGCGCGGACCTCCAGGCAACGCCCGAGGGGTGGCTACAGCAGCCTCCCGCCGTCCTGCCGCCTCGCGATGCTCTGCCGCAGCGCCTGGCGGCTGCGGGGATCCGCGGGCCGCACCGGGAACTGGTGCTGTGGCTGGACGATACCATCGGGGCGATACTCTCGCGCCTCCAACAGCTCGGTCGCCTCGACCGCGCGATCATCATCGTGTTCAACGACAACGGACAGGACGGCAAGGGTTCGATCTACCAGAGCGGCACTGTCAGCCCCTCGATCGTCTGGCGCCGCGGCGGTTTCCCCTGTGGCGGCGTGTGCTCGGCGATGGTCTCCAACGTGGATTTCGCGCCGACGCTTCTTGATTTTGCCGGCGTCGTTCCCCCGTCGGGGATCATGGACGGGGTCAGTTTCCGGCCGGCGCTGGACGGAGGACCCTGGCGCGACCCCGACGCGCTTTCCTTCGAGCTTGGCTTCACGCGCGGCGTGCGCATGGGCGAGTGGAAGTACATCGCGCTGCGCTACCCGGAGCGGCCAGAACGGCTGGTGGATGCGCGCAAGGAGGATGAATATGGCCCGATCCGCCCGATTATCCGGCCGAAAGCGCTGCCGCCGGTGCCGCCCTACGGCCACATCGCGGGCAACAATAATGAGTTCAAAACCCTGAAGGAACAGCCCGCCGACTTCGACCGCGATCAGCTCTACAACCTCCGCCTTGACCCGCGCGAGCAGACGAACCTCGCCATGCGCGTGGAGTTCGCCGACCCGCTCGCCCAGCTACGCCACCGGCTGTCACGCTTCCTTGCCGAATTGCCCGACGGCTTTCGAGACCTCAAACCCCCAGTGGCCAGCGATCGTAGGGACAATGGACCATGAACGGCTCCGACAACACGCCCCACCGGTGGCTACCCCGCACCCGACATTGTTTCGTTTGCGGGGTCGAGAATTCGGATGGTTTCCGACTTCGTCTCTGTGTCGAAGACAACATCGTCGCGGCCGACTACGACGCAGCGGCCGCCGACAACGGGTACCGCGGCATCGTCCACGGCGGCATCGCGATGACGCTGATGGACGAGGCCATGACGTGGGCGGCGATTCTTGCCACAGGTTCGATCTGTGTCGCTGCGGAGATGCTCACGCGGTTTCGGCGACCGATGCCGGTGGGCATGCGCTACCGGGTCGAGGGCCGGGTGGTGCGCGCCGACCGCCGGCTCGTGCTCACCGAGGGACGGATCCTCGACGCCGAGGGGCGGGAGTACTCGACCGCGACGGGCAAGTATGTTCCCCGAGCTGGGGCCCGCGCGGCTCTATCTGAGATTGACTTCGCCGAACCTGTGCCATTCGAGCTGCAGCCCCTCACCGGTGACGGACAGCCGGGCGGTCAGGGGCCCCTTCAAAAGGGAAACGCGCGCGACGGTGTCGCTTGAGGACGGCCGCGCTCGACGGTGCGGGGACGGTAAGGAGCGGTTCGGCCGGCACAAGCTGGGGTGGGACGTGGGCACCTCGTCGACGAGGTAGCGATTCTCACCCGCGAAGCCTCCACGGTGATTCCGTGGCCCGCCCAGCAAGGAGTCCGCCGCCGTTTCGGGTGTCACGGGCCGTTGACCGTCGGGGCTGCGCTCCGGACGCATCTGGCCGTTGTTCCTTGGTCCGATCGCGCGTGTCATCAGGCTTTCGCCGAACAGAGGGGCCGGGCCTCGAGCCGCGCCGGGCACATGCCGAGTTGCGAATTCGGTGTCGCGCGGAGCGTCGAGCTGCTACGGTGCCAACGAGTCCACCATTGCCACACGGGCCAGGGGGCGTTTCATGGCGGAGCTGCGACTCGTTCGTGGCATGCGAGCCGAAGAGCGTTTCGACCGTGGGCATCCGGCGCGTGTCCTCGCCGGTGGCGTTGGTCTTGCCGTTCGAGGGGCGGGTGAGGCTGGCGACGGCATCCGCCCATCATCCAGTGATCGCGGTCGGGCCGTGCGTCGAGTTGATCCAGCGGTCGGGCGACTGGGGGCCGACACCGAAGACGGCGCCCAGCAGGTTGTGGCTGAGCGAGGGTCCCCGCGGGTGACCTCCGCCATGCCGTACGCGCGCCCGGCGTCGACCGTCGCCGAGCAAACCGCGATCGCCCAGCCGTCGGCGTTTGTGATGCAGCGGCACCGGAGCCGGGTCGTCAGCCACCGTTCCGTCCGCACTCAGCACCACGGCGTCAACGTAGTCACGCCGGTTGGGGTCCAACCCGCATCGCGGGTCCACTCTCGGCGGGTCGTTCTCGACCAACGCGAGGTTTGCCGAGCGCATGGGGCGCTCCGCCGAGCCCTCGATGGTGACCGGGCGCGGATTCACGGATGGCGTCTTCACCGCCGCCGGCGACGAAGGGGCCTCGGGACGGCTGCCCAGCGATCCGGCAACACAGCGGAACGAATTCATCGCGCGCAACTGCTGTTCGAGTTCGCGCACATCGGCGGGCGGTGCAGGTTGCGCCCCCTTGCCCCGCAAGACAGAGCAGGAGATCAAGCGCTGTGTCGTCGCGATCTGGTGGATACGCTCGCCGAGACCGCCGTCCAGATTGCGAGGCGCCCGACGCTGCTGAGCCGGACTGGCATCTGAAACCGACCGTGGTGGAGCTCGGGTTCGGAGCGGCGCGCGAGGGCGAGGATGAGAACAAGATGGCCGCCAGCGCGGCGGGCGTCAGTCGGTGCGGAACTCGTACCGCCCCTTGATATAGAGCAGGTAGAACGTGCCCTTGGACTTCGCCGCGAGGAAATCGCGATACACCTTCTCCGGCACCCGCAGATATCGGTATGCCCGGCCGTCCTTCGCCATCACGAGAGTGAGCGTTTGGGTCTTCGGGTCGTAGTCGTACGACCGGATCATCGAAGCGTTGTCCGCGCCGGACTCAGCGGCGCGGCCGGTCATCCACCCGCCGAGCCAGATCGAAAACAACATGCGCCGCGACCACATAGCACCCCTTAGGATAACGCCGAGTGCCCGGGCGGCAAGTCCCGCGCCCCAACTGGGATTCCACTCCAGGTTGGCACAGTTCGAAATGGAGATGTGCGCCGGCGGGCATGTTCGTGAACGGGCGCGCCCGTTGTCTCCCTCGGATCGCTGGGGGTCATACGACCACCATTGGAACGATCAACGGGTCGCCGTGGAGTTGAGAGGTTCACTCGCCGTCCAGCGGTGAGGGTAGTCTTCGTCGCGTGGGGCGTTGTCGGGACTGCGCATGCCCTGAATATCCAGTGGAATGCCGAGGCAAACGACGCGGGGCCAACGGCGAGCCGATGAATGGTGAATGGGGTTGATTCTGAACGGCCAGTCCAGCACTGCACTGCGAACGTCACGAACGTCAACCTCACCGCAATCACGGGCAATTCCTCTCGCATGATCGGCCAGCGGATCTTCGGCGACACGACGGCCTCGCATGATCGGTTTCAGATCCCAGCCAACTGGTGGACTGCAGCACGCATCCCCGCCCGGAGATCCGTGTCGAATCGGGACGGGCGATGTATCGCGCAACGTTTCACGGAACTTTGCTCGTGCCGCAGACGTGGATGGAGTGGGGACGTGTCGAGGTGGCGGCCCATGTCCCGCGCTGAGGGGGCGGCCACTTCGAACGGCGGGGTATGCTTCGTGGCGGGTCGAGGTCGGAGTGGCGCCCCCCTGGGGGAAAGCCGGCTCGCGGTCTCACCGGAGAACGAAGTCGCATTCGAGGCTCGTTCAGACCGCGCGCCTAAGGAGTTGAGAAAGGCCGACGAGGTTCGTAAGAACGTGTTCGGCGGTACGACCGACGCGTTCGGTGTCGGGGTCAGGCGCGGGCGCATCCGGGTCCCGAAACCAGACGGTCCGCAAGCCCGCGCGGGCGGCCGGGGCGATGTCGTTGCGCGGGCTATTGCCGACCATGAGAGCCTCGGCAGGTGTCCAACCTCGCGCGGCCAGCCGGCGCCGCACGACGTCGTAAAAGGTCGGCGAGGGCTTCGCGACACCGATCTGCCACGACCAAACGCACAAGTCTTCGTCCCAGCGGGCAGCATCGGTGAACAGCGCGGCGATCCGGGCAGGTGTGTCGAACTGTGCGTTCGAGGCGATGCCGAGCGCAAATCCCGCCTGCGTCAGCCGGCGAAGCACGTCATGGGCGCCGGGCATCGGGCCCACCGGGTTGGTCAGCCGCTCCCAGGTGTCGGCTGCGCATGCGACTTGAACAGGGCTTGGCGGCGCGGCGCCGGCCGCCTGAAGAATGGTTTGCCAGGCAGCGCGAACATCAGGTTCCGGAAACGGTTCGCCGCGTCGGCGACCCTCAGCCCGGGCATGCCGGATCTCATGTTGCCACCGTTGCAGGAGGCGCTTCGCGGTGGCCTCATCGGGCTCCGGTAGGCCAGCGGCGGCGACAGCGGCGCGCATTGCAGCCACGCCGTTGGGGCGATCCAGCTCGACCGGTTCAGCGGCCCGTGCGGCGACCAGCGTGCCGAAGACGTCCCACAGCACCGCACGGACACGGATCGGTTGCCCGGTGGGGTTCACGGCTCCGACGGCGTGGGCGGAGGGCGGCCAAACCGCGCGCGGTATTCGGGCACCGTGATGATCGGCGGGCGTTCCTCCTCGGCGAGGCGATATTCGACCGGTTGGTAGCCACCTTCGCCGTGAACGGAGAACTGCCGCATCACAGACGAGATGGGCGGCCGTTGGGCGAGATGACCGTAGCGGTGAAGGCGGTCGAACATGACCTGGAGGATGCCGAATGCCATGCGACCGAGCGCGTCAAGCGGCTGATTGCGGTGTACGCGCTGGTCGAGGTCCACCTGGGCGAGCGCGTCGAGCCCGCGCCGGTGGTAGATGTCGAGCAGGTGAGCGACCTCCACCCCATAGCCGATCGGAAATGGCAGGGTTTCGAGCATCGAACGGCGGGCGGCGTACTCGCCGGAGAGTGGCTGAATCAGCGCCGCCAACTCGGGCACGAAGAGCGAGAACATCGGGCGCACGAGCAGTTCCGTCACCCGGCCGCCTCCGGAGGTGCGGACGCCTGGCACGACTTCGATCGGGCGGTCGTAGAACGCCTTCACATACTCGATGTCTGGCCGCTCCAGCAGGGGCCCGAGCAGGGCATAGGCAAAGCGGGGATGAACGTTGCGGATGTCCGCGTCGACATAGACGATGATGTCGCCCTCGCATTGGTAGAGCGCCTTCCAGAGGTTTTCGCCCTTGCCGCGGCGGCTTTCGACGCCCGGCAGTACCTCCGAGGCAAGGCACACGCGGGCGCCCCATTCGGCCGCAATCTCGCGGGTGTGGTCGGTGGATCCTGAGTCCATGACGACAATCTCGTCGAGGAGCGGATGGCGCTGCATCAGCTCGGCGCGCAGCAGCAGGATTTCCTTCCCGATGGTGCGTTCCTCGTTCAGGGTCGGCAGGCAGAGCGACACCGTCCGGCCCTGCTCGCGTTTGAGCCGGACGAGACGATCGAGGTCCGCAAACCGGGAATGATGGTAGGTGTTGTCTCGGAGCCAACGGGCGACCCGTTCGGCATCCCACGGGCGTGCGGACGAAGCGGTGGCCGTCACGGGGTGAGCTCCAAATCGGCGGCGACGAGATGCGCGACCAGTTGCGTTAGTCCGGTCGCGAGCGCGGAGATCGAAACGGCTTCGTCCACCTCGTCGAGGTCGCTCCGGCGTCGCCCGGAGGTCAACCCAAGAGTGATCCCGGGCACGCCGCGGTCGAGCAGCGCGCCGAGTTGCGAGGTCGTCGGGTAGAGCATCGGCGAGATGCCGAGGGCCTGAAGGATCGCGCGACCGCGGCGCACGAGCGGGTGGCCAATGTCGAGGGCGCCAGGATCGCGCCAGGCGGCGACGTCGAGGCTGACCTGCTGGCCCGAGCGCGCGGCGGCATCTTCGACGATGTCCTCGATGGCGGACCGGATGCGGCGCAGTTCGTCGGCCGACTCGCTCCGCGCCTCGAAGCAGAGGGTGGTTTCGCGCGCGATATTGCTGTGGGAGATGCCACCGCGGATTGAACCGAGCACGAGCGTGCTCAGGGGGCGTTGGGACAGCGGGATGCGGCCCATGCGCTCGATGATGTCGGCCATGGGCAGGATGGTGCCCGACGCGCCGTACTGGGCCCAGTCATAGTCGGGCGGCAGCGCACATCGGATCTCGCCGCGGACCAGGCCCGTGGCCGCGTAGTTGAGCCGGCCGAGCTGAACGCTTTCGAGGCACCAGCCGAGGGCTGGGGTCCAGCGGCTCGACGCGAGGGCGTGCCGGAGGCCCGCGAAGTTGCCGCGGCCGAGCGAACCCGCTGCCGCGATCAACAGGAGGTTCGAACGGAGGCGGATCTGCGCGCGATCGAGCAAGGTGGGCAGCGCGGCCATCGCGGCCAGCGCGATCGCGTTGTCGCCGACGAACGGCCCAATGAGCTCGTCGCGGCCGAGCTGGACCTCGCGCTGGGCATCGGGAATGTCGAGTGCATCGAGCGGCGCGGCCACCAGCAAGGTGCGCGCGCCCTCGATACCGGGGAGAACCGCCACGACGTTACGTTGCTCGTCCACGCCGCCGACGTCGGCGCCCGCCTCGGTGAGCCGAGCGGCCAGCCGATCCGCCCGCGCCTCCTCGTGACCGGTGGGGGCGGGTGTCTCGACCAGCGCGATCACATCCGACAGCAGCGGATCGCGGATGGCGAGCGCCGCAGCGCGAAGATCCGGCAACGCGGCGAGCAGGTCGTCCCACGAGTTCATCACGCGGGCATCCTAGCGTGAGGAGGGCGGGGGGTGTCGAGCCGGCGCAGTTCGGGTTGCATTGGCGGCCGGTTTTGTGTTCAATCCGATCATGGATGAGCCGGCGGCGCCGTGGCGGCGACCCGCCTGGAGGTGAGAGCATGGGCAAGGTGTTGCGGGTGTTTCTGATCCTGGCGTTGCCGGTCAGCATTGCGGCGCTCGTGCTTGAGTTTCACATGTTCCAGAAACGCCAGGAGCTGCAGCGCCGACAGGCGACGTTGAAGGCAGGACTGTCGCGGATTTCCGCGAAGATTTCCGCCGCGCGGGAGCCGTATGTCGAGGCGCTGGGGGAGCCGCTTCGCCCGGAGCAACTGGCTAGCAGTGAAGCGATGGCCGCGCCGCTGGCCGCGCTCGCGTCGAACGCCGTGGCGCGCTGTGACCAGCTCTTTCAGACGAAGGAGACCCTCAAACAGACCCGCGACGAGCTGACCGCGACTCAGCAGGAGCTGGCGCGCACGCGGCAGGAGCTCGACGCGGCCCGCCAGGAGATCGCGGGGCTGAACGAACAGGTCGCCCAGAAGAATTCGCAGATCGCCCAGGCGCGGCAGAAGATCAGCGAAATCAACAGCCAGATCGAAGAGTTGAACCGGCAACTCAACGATCAGAAAGAGCAGATCGCGCAGCTGGAGCGCAGCAAGGCCGAGCTGGCCGAGGCGAAGCAGCGGCTCGAGGATGCGCTTGCGCCGTTCTTGCCGCCGCCGATTCCGAGCCGCGACATGATCCGCAGCTTGCGGGGGCAGGTGCTGTTGGCCGATCCCCAATGGAACTTCGTGGTGCTCGACATCGGGAAGAATGCGGGCGTCCAGAAAAACACGACGTTATTGGTGCATCGCGGCGATCAGATGATTGCTCGAATCCGGATCTCGGACGTCCGCGATGAGCTGTCGGTGGGCGACATCGATCGCGAATGGATGCGCGAGCCGGTGCAGCCCGGCGATCGCGTGTTCGTGCAATAGGCGTCGGGAGAGCGAACGGCCATGGGCAAACTGCTCCGCGTGCTGGTGATTCTGCTGGTGCTGATGGGCGCCGCCGCCGTCGTCCTCGAGTATCAGTTGTACGCTCGGCGGCAGGAACTGAAGCGCAGCGTTCAGACGCTGGAACGCAGCGCGATGGAGCTGGCCGAGACGCTCGCCGCAGCACGCGAGCCGTACATCGAGGCGATGGACCAGAAAGTGAATCGGACCGCGTTGATGCAGTCGCGCGAGATGAGCCCACAGCTTCGCGTGATTGAGGTCCTCGCGGACAACCGCTACGACCAGCTCTACTCGACGAAGGACGACCTGAAGCGGACCACCGACGAACTGAACCAAACCAAGGCGGACCTCGCAAAGACGCGCCAGGACCTTGAGCAGGCGCGTCGCGAGATCGCGGACCTGCGCGAGCAGATCGCGCGCAAGGAGATGGAACTGGCCGACCTGCAAACGCAGATCGGACAGCTTGAAGGGCGGGTCGCTGAGATCAACCGCACAATCGAGGAGAACAAGAACCGGATCGCGCAGATCGACAACGAAAAGGCCGATCTGAAGGACGAGGTGCAGCGGCTTGAGGTGGAACTGGCGCGGTATCTGAACGATCCGAATATCGTGAAGCAGATGCCGCGCGGTTTGACGGGCAACGTGGTCGCGGTGAACACCGACTGGAACTTCGTCGTACTCGACATCGGGGCTCGTGAGGGGCTTGTGAAGGACGCGCACATGCTCGTGCATCGCTTGGACGAGCTGGTCGGGAAAGTGCGCATCACGCAGGCAAGCGAGCACTGGGCGATCGCGGACATTGAGCGGGATTGGCTGTCCTCGCCGATCCGGGAGGGCGACCGTGTTCTTTATTAGGCTAATGGCTGTGCTGAGCATTGTCACCGTATTGCTGCTCGCGGGTGTGGTCGTCCTGCAGGTGGCTGAGCTGCAGAGTTACAGCGCCGATCCGAGCGTCTGGCCCATTCTGCCGAAGTGAGCCGACCGTGAGCGGGCGCCGCCGAACCTACGGGTTGCTCGTGCTCCTCACGGCGCTGCTCGCGGGAATGGCCGGTTGTGTGACGACTCAGGATCCCGACCGTGAGTCTGACCTGCCGTGGAACCGGCAGCAGCCATGGGAGGGGCAGCTCCTGATGCCGGGCTCCATGATCCCCGGCCAGTCGTACTGACCTTGTCCTGCCGCGAGAGTCTCGGAACACCGCTGGGGGGCTGCGGCCGTTGACCACCGGGAACGACCGCGCCTTCGTTTCTCGTGGGGCCAATCGGGTACGAACGCAGTCCATCGGCCTCTGCCGTCCGGCCCACGACGGTCGGAGGTCGAAGAGCCCGTGTGGCCGCCGGCTGGGGTGAGCCGGTCGTCGTGTCCGGTCATGGAATGCCGGAAGATGTTCGCCGCGGTCACCGCCCGCCGCGACTACCCTCCGGCTGCAGCCGCGCGCGGTGAGCGTGGCGTTGCAGCGCAGTGCCCGGCGAAGCGCGGCAGCCCTTCGGATGGCGCCGGCGCACGTTGCTCGAACTGCGCGATCCGCGGTCCGTGTCGCCGAGCGCCACCGCGTCGGCGTGGCATGGCGATGCTTGCAGCGACGGAGCGTCGCATTGAGAATGAGGGAGCGATGAAAATCGTCACCACCGCACAGATGCGCCAGCTCGATCGCCGCACGATCGAAGAAGCGGGTGTTCCGGCCTACGAGCTCATGGATCGGGCGGGCCGCGGGGTGGCCGATGTAATCCGTTATCTCGCGGACATGGCCGGCATGGGGGCGCCCTCAGCGCTCATCATCGCCGGGCGGGGTAACAATGGCGGCGACGCGTTTGCGGCCGGCCGGCATCTTCGCGAGCTGGGGTTCGAGGTCATCGTGTGGATCGCCGGGCCGGAGAGCCAGATTGGCGGCGAATCGCTCAAACACCTCGCGAACCTCCGCGCGGAGGGCGTCACGATCGAGGAATTCCCAACGCGCGAAGACTGGCAGGAGAACCTGGCCCGTCCGCTGGCCACCGATTTCATCGTGGATGGCCTGCTGGGCATTGGCAGCCATGGGGCGCCCCGCGGGGCAGTGGCCTGGGCGATCGAATACATCAACTCGGCCGCAAACGACGCCTACGTGGTGTCCATCGACGTGCCCTCCGGCCTGAATTCAGACCGCGGCGTCGCGGAGGGCGCGGCCGTCACCGCGGACGTGACCGTAACCATGGGGCTGCCGAAAATCGGTCTGCTGGCACCCGCGGCGCTCGAGTTTGTCGGCACGATCGAGGTCGTCGACATCGGCATTCCGCCCGCCTTCGTCGAGGAGATCTCCGCGGTCGCGAACCTCGAAATGATCTATTCGACCGAGCTTCGGCATCTCATTCCGAGGCGCGCGCGTGGGTCGCACAAGGGCACGTACGGCCACCTGCTGCTGATCGGCGGGGCGCGCGGCTACGCGGGTGCCATCGCGCTGGCCTGCCGGGCGGCCGCCCGATCGGGCGTCGGGCTCACCACGGCGCTCGTGCCCGCCTCGATCGCTCAGATTGTCGCCGGCGCCTCGTTGGAAACAATGGTGCACTCGGCGCCGGAGACCGAGATCGGTTCCCTGCGGTCCGACGCACTGGAGTCATGGTGGCCCCGTTTTGCGCAGTTCGACGCGGTGCTGGTCGGTCCCGGCCTCACCACCCATCCCGAATCCGCGCGGCTGGTTCGTCGCCTGTTGGAACAGTGTCCGACGCCGCTGGTGCTCGATGCGGATGCATTGAACGTGATGGCGGGCGAAGCGGCCGCGATCCGTGGGGCGCGCAGTTCGGTCGTGCTGACGCCGCACCCGGGCGAGATCGCACGGCTGCTTCAGCGGGACGTGGCGCAGGTGCAGGCGGACCGTATCGGCGCCGCGCACGCGGCCGCTGCGCTGACCGGCGCGGTGACAGTGCTCAAGGGCGCGGGCACGATCGTGACGGCCGCGGAACCGCCTGCCTTCATCAACATGACCGGCAATCCCGGTATGGCGCGCGGCGGCAGCGGGGATGTGCTCGCGGGGCTGCTGGCGGGCCTCCTCGCCCAGGGGATCGCGCCGCTCGACGCGGCGCGCGCGGCCGTGTTTCTTCACGGCCGCGCCGGCGACATGGCCGCCTGGCGCAGCTCCCAGACCGGCATGGTCGCCGGCGACGTCGTGACCGAAATCCCGTACGCGTTCCGCGAGCTGGTTCTCCGCTAGGCCCCGGCGGTCGCGGCGGACTCGCCGGTCGGCGCCAGCTCGCTCGGCGGGTCGTGATATGATGAGGAAGGAGACTCGAACGATGGAATGTCGCATCGTCTCGAACCGTCGGGATTGCCATTGCTCGTATGAACCCTGTTCGCGGAAGGGAATCTGCTGCGAATGCCTCAGGTACCATCTGGGCGCGCGCGAGCTCCCCGCGTGTTGTTTTCCGGCCGACGTCGAGCCGACGTGGGATCGCCGTTTCGAGACCTTCGCGCGGCTCGTGAGCGAGCGACGTGTGTGAAGCGCCGATGGCGGCCAACATCAGGGGCGGCCGGAATGAACAGCCAGCGTAGCGCTCTGGTCACGCGGCCGCGCTCGCGGTGAGCCTGGCGGCGCTCGCCGCCGCCGATGGGTTGCCCGCCGGCGGGTTCCCCTGCTCAAGTGCCGTTTCGGTCGCTGGACGGGACTGCCGTGCTCGACCTGTGGCTCACGCGGGGCGTGCAGGCGGTGCTTCACGGAGACTTGGACCGGGTAGTTCGCGAGTGTCCGGTGGCGATCCCCGTGACCGCGGCGCTGGTTGCCATCTCGCTCGGGAGCGGCGCCACGCTGCTGCGTGGGCATCCGTGGGCGACCGACGCCGATCCCGTGGTCTCGCGTCGTCGAATCCGCTGGGCGATCATCGCCGGCGTGGCCGTCGTTACCGCCAACTGGATCTGGCGCCTCGTGAATCGGTGGGATTGAGAGAGAACGGCGCGGCGATCCCGAAGCCGGAGGCGACGGCGTGCGGAGGGTTGTGGTCTTGGACCCCATGATTCGTTGCGGACAGTGCATCGCGAGCGCATCTCACCACCGGGCCGAACCGATCGCGTTCGCCTCGTTGAACCGTCGGCGAGTCGGAGCCCTGGATCGTGAGATCTCCCGTGGCCGCTGGAGTCACGGTCGCGGGTTCTCTTTGTGGTACGCAGAGCGGTAGCGGTGGGCGGCTCGGTGGCCCGGACCGGGCAGAGGGATGCGGCCGGACGCTGACGTTGGCTTGCGAAGGTTCGGTGTTTTTGCGATGGTTACGAACAGACTCGGCCGTCGGGCGCTATGGCCCAGGAGCATGGGCGAGGGGGCCCGGCGCCGAGAACCAAGGGGAGTACGATGGTATGGACCACAACGTGTGGACGTTGATCGTGGGATTGAGCGGCGCCTTCGGCCTCGGCATGTGTTTTGCGATGCTGGGTTCGATCGCGGTGAAGATGATGCCGCGGATGAACATTGATTCCGCGAAGTTCGGCTCCATGATCTCCGCGTTCATGTTCGCCTGTCTCATTGCGTCGCTGGTGGTCGGCACGCTGCAGGACAAATTGGGGTTCCAGGCGGTTGCGATCATCGGTTTTGTTGCGGCCGCGGTGAGCGTGCTGATTCTGGCGAACGCGAAGGACTATAACGCGGGGGCCATTGCGTGTGTGCTGTTGGGCGTCGGCGCGATGGCGTGTAATACGACCGGCAACGTGCTCGGAACCGCGGTGGTCGGGCAGATGCTGAAGAACAACCCGGCCGCGGCGAACAACCTGGTCAACGTGTGCTTCGGTCTTGGGCTGTTTCTCACGCCGTTTGTGGTGAGCTTCCTTTTCCAGAAGCTGCCGTACGAGAAGGCCGTGTCGGTGCTCGGCATCATCCTGCTGGTGCCGGTGTTGTTCACGCTGCCGGCGAAGTACCCGGCCGCGCAGGGCTTCACGCTGGCGTCCGCCTTTGCTCTTCTGAAGCAGCCGGTGACCATCGTCGCGGCGCTGGTGCTGTTCTGCTACATCGCGCTCGAGTCGAGCTTCACGAACTGGCTGGCGCCGTTCGGCAAGGAAGTGATTTCGAAGGCGCAGCCAGGGATGCCGACCGCGCAGCTGGATGCCTCGGCGGCCCGGATGCTCTCGGTGTTTGCGATCGCGATGATGGTGGGGCGGCTGATCACTGGGCTCACGGCGATCACCAACGCGGGCGGATGGCTGATCGCCGGCTCGGCCGTGATCGCGGCGGTGGTGATCCTGATCATGACCGGCGTGACCGGCAGCGGCGCGGCCTTTGCGCTCGCGGCGGTGTCCGGCCTTGTGTTCGCGCCCGCGTTTCCGACCACCGTCGGCGTCACGTTCGGCAAGTTCGGCGGCGGGTCAGGAAGTCTATTCGGCATCATCTTCGCCGTGGGCCTGCTGGGTGCGGTGATTGTGCCCAAGGCGATCGGGAACATGGCGAAAGGTGCGTCGGTGCAGAAGGCGCTGAAGCTTCTGCTGCCGGCCTGCGTGGTGCTCGCGATTTTGGCGGTCGTGCTGCACAAACTGCCCAACGTGGCGTCCGCTGCTGAATCGGAACCCTCGGCTCCAGCTGCTGCGGAGACGGCGCCCGCGCCGAGCGCTCCCGCACAACCGCAGCCGTAGGCCGTCCCGAAGGAACAGGCCGCGCCGGGATCCGTCCCGGCGCGGCCGCCGTTGTTTGTGGCCCTCGAGCGCCAGTAGGGCGAGCAGGAGGGGATGACCCGTCGCGGACTCTCGGGGCGCCAGACCGTTTCGGAGAATGCGCAATGCGCCCTGTGATTGGTCGTCAGGGGCCGCAGTTCCTCGCGCTTCGGGAACGAACGCTTCCGCCCACACCGTCCGCCCGCTCAAGGTCAGCCTGAACGGCCGAGATCTCGTGCCGGCGGACGGCACGCCGTTCGTCTCGCGGGGCGACGCGGCATGGCACATGTTCATGAAGAGCGTCCGCGAGGACGCAACCGATCCGGCGTCGGTTCGCCTGTAGTTCCAGGGCGCGCGGCGCAGGGGTTCACCGTCCCGTCATCCAGTCGGTACTTGGCTGTGAGTTCCGCGGAGGCGGAGGCCCGAGCCGCAACCCGGACAACGCCTCCGGCCGACCGGCGAGCGCCGGCTCGACCGTGGGCCACCCGATCCGGTTCCGCGCCGACGCCTCCGGCCGCCCGGATTCTCCGGACGATCGATGTGGGACCCTGGAGCCCCTCATCTCCCGAACGCAGCCGAGATCCTTGCTCGCCGAAGCGCAAAGGAGGAATCCCTGCAACTCATTTTCAAGAGAAGAACAAGGACGTGTCACTTCCATTTTTGAAAAAAGCTTGATTCTGTGGACGTTTACTGGTAAAGAAGTGAACCACGTCGGCTGAATATGCGTAACGCCGGGCTTGTGGGAGCAGAGTGAACATGCCGCGAATTCTCGTCGTGGATGATGAACCGAGTGTTCTGAACGTTCTCTCCTCGATCTTGCGCAAGGACGACTATGAGGTGGTCCCCCGCGCGAACGGCGAAGAGGCCCTGGCCGAACTGAGGAAGCAAGAATTCGATCTGATTCTCACCGATATCCACATGGCGCCGATGGACGGGATCGAGCTGCTTCACCGGGCGCGCGAGATTTGCCCCATCACGCCGGTGGTCCTGTTGACAGGGTACGGCTCCGTGAAGACCGCGGTGGAAGCGATGAAGGGCGGCGCCTTCGACTACTGCACGAAGCCCTTCAAGATTGACGAGCTGCTGGCGACCCTGCGCCGTGGCCTCAAATACCGCGCGGCTCTTCTTGAAAACCAAGATCTGCGCAACAAGCTGTCGGGCATCCCGTCGCTGGTGGCCGTCAGCCCGGTGATGCGCCAGATCTGCGAGGTGATCACACGGGTCGCGCCCACCGACTCCACCGTTCTGATCATTGGTGAAAGCGGCACCGGCAAGGAAGTGGTCGCTCGGGCGATCCACGACCAGAGCCTCCGGCGAAAGAAGAACTTCGTGCCGATCAACTGCGCGGCGATGCCTGAACCGCTGCTGGAATCTGAAATGTTCGGTCACGTGAAGGGCGCGTTCACGGGTGCGGTGAGCGAGAAACAGGGCCTGTTTGAGGTCGCCGACGGCGGCACGATCTTTCTCGACGAGATCGGGGCGATGCCGGCCAGCATCCAGGCGAAGTTTCTGCGGGTGCTGCAGGACAAGACCATTCGCAAGGTGGGCGGTACTGAGTCCTACCCCGTGGACGTTCGGGTGCTTGCGGCAACCAACGAGCCGCTGGAAGACCGAATCGCGCGCGGCCTGTTCCGGGAGGACCTCTACTACCGGATCAGCGTGATTCCGATCCGGATCCCGCCGCTGCGCGAACGCCGTGAGGACATTCTTCCGCTCGTCTCCTATGTGCTACGGCGCGAGCGGCCCGCGGGCGCCCCGATTCCCAAGCTCGATCCGCGGGTCGAGTGGATCTTCGAACACTACTCGTGGCCGGGCAACGTGCGGGAGCTCGAGAACGCGGTGCGCCACGCGCTGACGTTTATGCGCGGCGACACGATCACTCCGGACGTCCTGCCGGCCCGGATCGTCAACGCCACCGGCTCCACCGTCCCCGGCTCCGGCAGTTCTTCGGAACCCTCGCCGGACGAGTTTCGCGGCCGCTCTCTGAAGGCGTTTCTGCGCCAAAAGGAGCGCGAATACGTGAAGATGGTGGTGGACCGCATGGGCGGCGACAAGGAAGCCGCCGCGGTCGCACTGAAGATCAGCCTGACCACGCTCTACCGCAAGCTGGCGGCGGACACGGACTGATCCGGCCGATTCCGTCGGTTCGCGTCACCTGCGCCGCGTCTGCGCTGTTGTTGCACCCCATGGTCGCGGACAACCTCTTCGTGGGCACAACGTGACTGGGGCGGGGGGATTCGTGATCCGCGTCCGGCATGGTCTCAGGATGACCCATGAGGGAACGAACGTGCGGTGAAACCATCCAAACCTTGGAAACGGGGGGAGGCGATCGATCCCGCGACCGCGCGGCGTCGGTACGTGGTGGCGTTCAGTGGCGGGCGCAGGTGGGCGCGCGCCGCGCGGCCGTCACTCCCGCTGCGCCGGGTCCGGGTCAAGCTGCTCGGCGACAAATCGAATGAGATCGGGCATGCGGGGCTGCCAGAACGAGCGGTCGTGAGCGCCGGGGCCTTCCGTGGATTCGACGCGCCAACCGAGCCTCTGCAGAAGATCGCGAAATGCGCGGTGGGTGGCGAGGTGTCCATCCTCGGTGCCGCACGCCATCCACATCGCCGGCCGCGGCCCGCCCCGTTGCGCGATTCGCTCCGCCAGCGCAAATACGTCGTATTCGCCGGCCGGAAGTTCGGCGGCCAGCTCGTTCTGGAATGCCTGTCCGCGCGGGTGGGCCGTATGGCCGAAATAGAGCGAACCCGAGAGCACGGCGGCGGCCGCGAAGAGGTCGGGATGTCGCAGCGCCAGCATCGCCGCGCCGTATCCGCCCATGCTGATGCCCGCGATGGCGCGTCCGCCGCGCTCCGCGAAGGTACGGAACATACGATCCACCGCGCCGCGCAGGTCGCGCACGATGGCATCCTCCCAGCGGCCCAAGCCGGAAGGACGGGGATCATTCACATAGTAGGAGGCGCCGCCATCGGGCATCACGACCAAGAGCCGATGCGGCGCGACTTGTGTTTCCAAATCGTAGAAGCGCCAGATGTCGGCATCCGCACCCAGGCCGTGCAGTAGGTAGAGGACGCGGAAGGGGCCGCGCCCGGCCGGGCAGAGCGCATGTGCCCGCAGCGGCCGGTTTAGCGCGGGGCTTTCGATGTGAAATGTGATCCGGTGCATCGCGCGATCGCTTAGAGAGGCACGCGCCGGCGGATCGCCTGCTCGAGCGTCTGCGGATCGGAGTAGGCAATGCCGCTGCCGACCGGCAGACCGCACGCAATTCGTGAGGTCTTCACGCGTAGCGCGGCGAGATGCTCCGCCAGCCAGCGCGCGGTGGCCTCGCTCTCGGCGTCGGTATCGAGCGCGAGGACCACCTCCTCGATGTGCTCGGACTCGACGCGGCGGAAGAGCTCGTCGGCGCGCAGATGGTGGCGCCCCTCCCCGCGGACCGCGGAGAGGCGGCCGAGGAGCGCATGGTAGCGGCCCGTGAACGCACCACTGGCCTCGATTGCGGCAATGTCGGCCGGGTCCTCGACGACACACAGAATCCCGGGATCGCGCCGCGGGTCGGTGCAGATCGCGCAAGGGTTGGCCTCGGCGGTCGTGATCCCGCCGCACAGTCGGCACTGAGCCACGCGGGTGCGGAGCTCGGTCAGCGCGGCGATCAGTTCGTCGGTCAGGGCGCGGTTTCGGTCGCGGGCCAGACGCAACGCGATGCGCTCGGCCGAACGCCGGCCGAGGCCCGGGAGGCGGGCGAGCACCTCGATCAGCCGTTCGAGGGGTTCGATCATGACCGCCCAGTGCTCTACCGTCCCACGCCCGGGCCCGTCGGCCGCCGGAGCTCGCGAGCGACGGCCGCCAGCTCCCGCTCCATCATCTCGCGCGCGGCGCGCAGTCCTCCGTTGACCGCCGCTCGGACGAGGTCCTCCAGCCGGGCCGGGCTGTTCGTGTGGAGCGCCTCGGGTGGAATGCGCACGGAGGGGACCTCCAGATCGTCCTTCACGGTTACGGTCACCGCGCCGCCTCGGCTGGAGAACTCCACGGATTGCCCCGTCAGCCGCGCCTGCGCCTCGGCCATTGTCTGCTGCAGCGCCGCCACCTCTCGCATCGCCGAACACACGTTCATCCGCGTCTCAACCGTTGGGTGTCAATCCTCAATTTCTTCGATCCGGCCATCGAATCGTTCCAGCAACCGCGTCACGCTCGGCTCGTTCATCCGCTGTTCACGGGCGGCGCGGCGCGCCTCCACCTCGGGCGGCAGCCACGGCGTCTCGTGCACGCGCGGCGTGGGCGGATCCTCGGCAGGAGTTCCGGCGGCCAGCTCGAAGTCAACCTCGCGGCCCGCGACGCGCGCGGCCGCCTTCGCGATCATGCGCCGCTGCCGCGGCTCGAGTGAGCGCGCCGCCTCGGCCGACCGTTCGTCGACGACAATCCGTACGCGGTCGGGCGCGATGCTCTCGAGTCTCGATCCGTTCAGCAAGGGGCGCAACGAGGGATCCGCCACGCCGAGCGCTTCGACCGCGGCCGCCCAGCTATGGCGCGGCGGGGCGCTCTCCGCGGGCTCCGCGACTCGCGAGGGTGGGGGCGGAGGGACGGAGGACGGCGGCGATTCCCGCGATTGCGGTGGAGCGGTGGGCTCCGCGATCCCGCCCGAGCCGGCCGAGCCGCTACGCTCGCCGAGCAGTGCCAGACACTCGTCGAGCCGCCGCATGACCGAATCGAGGGACGGCCCTGCGGCGATCCTCGCACACCTCAGCAGCGTGATGTCCAGTGCGGTTCGCGGCGACATCGACTGCCGTACCCGCGACTCGGATTCGACGAGGACCTCTACCACGCGGAGCAGCCGTTCAAAGCCTGCCGCCGCCGCCTGACGGCGCCACGTCTCGACTTCGTCCGGTGAGGCCGCCGGCGCCTCGCCCGAGGCGGCGACGGCCAGCACGCTGCGAAAATGCTCGACCAGTTCCAGCGGTACCCGCGCGAGGTTCTTGCCCGCTGCCTCAAGAGCCGCCACCGCTGCGAGCAGCCCCGCGGCGTCGCCCCGGATGACGCTCTCGGCCATTCCCTCCACATGGCGGCGAGAGGTTAGACCGAACACCGAGAGGACATCCTCCTCCGTGATCGTGCGGCCGCAGAATGCGACGAGCTGGTCGAGCGCCGACTCCGCGTCGCGCAGCGCGCCGTCGGACAGCCGTGCGATCGCGCGCAGCGCCTCCGAGCCAATCTCGATCTGCTCGGCCTCGGCGATCCGTCTCAACTGCGCCACGATGTCGGCGGTGGAGATCCTTCGTAGATCGAACCGCTGGCAGCGCGAGAGGATCGTTGCGGGGACCTTGTGCGCCTCGGTGGTCGCGAAGAAGAACTTTACGTGCGCGGGCGGCTCTTCGAGCGTCTTCAGCAGCGCGTTGAACGCGCCCGTGGTGAGCATGTGGACTTCGTCAATGATGTAGATCTTGAACCGGTCGCGGGCGGGCGCGAAGCGGGCGGTCTCGCGAAGTTCGCGCACCTGATCCACGCTGTTGTTCGAGGCGCCGTCGATCTCGATGACGTCCAAGGACGCGCCCGCGGCGATGTCGGTGCACGAGGCACAGCGGCCGCAGGGTTGCGGGGTCGGACCCTCCGCGCAGTTGAGCGCGCGCGCGAAAATTCGTGCGATCGAGGTCTTGCCGATGCCGCGCGGACCGACGAACAGATACGCGTGGGCGATGCGGCCGGAGGTGATCGCATTGACAAGCGTGCGGGTGACGTGCTGCTGTCCGACGACATCGTCAAACTGTCGCGGCCGCCATTTGCGGGCCAGTACCTCGTATGCCATGAGTCTTGAGCCGGCTTGCGCTGCAGGGTACAAAGCGGGCGGACCGGGCGGACTGCGGCGCTCGGCACGGTGGCCTTACCGCTGCTCCCTTCCGGGCCTGACGGGGTTCGGCCGCGCACCGCCGCGCAGGGCCCGGTCCATCCCGCCGATTCCATGGCACGCTATCACAGCCCGAAACGGCCGGCAACCGGGCGTGAGCTGAGTGCGCTGTGGGGGACTGAGCGGCCACTACAGGCGTCGGCGACGGGAGGTGAACATCGGTTGCCCCACCGACCTCGCCATTCGCCAGTCAGGCCTGAACGCGGGTATGGGGTGCGGTGGATAAGGACGGCATGAAACTTCGACTACACCCCCTCGTTCTTCGGTGGGGATCGCCTCGACGACTCACTCGACCTCCCAACTCCACGAGGCTTCTTCTAGACTCTGCGGCCCCGAAAAACCCCTGAGCGCGTTGCGGGACAGCTGAACGTGGTCTCGGGGGTGGATGACGGTAACGCGGGTGGCGGTGCGGTGTTTCATGCGTGCGCGGGCTTGGGGCTTCCCGGGAGACGGGCGCACCCAAGACGGCCGTCGGCGGCCTCGCTGGCGGCCGTTGGGGACGGCCGTTGGGGACAGGTACCTCTTTGGGCGCAGCGGGCGCAGAAAACCGAACGGGGGCGCCAAGTGCCGGCGCTGGGGACAGGCACGCCTGGCGGCGCTGGGGACAGGCACGCCTGGGGTTACCAGCGGGCGGCGCTGCCAGCGGGGGCCAGGTGTCCATCCCCATTATGCCCCGGCCGGTCTTCGGTGCTTGTCCCCGGTCTTTGCCGGTCTTCGATTGGTCGATGGGGGATCGATGGGGGACAGGCACAAGCGCGGACGACGCAAGAAGTTCGATTTCAATCTGCTGCGACTTTTTGTCGCGTGCCTGCTCTTATTTGGAGCTGCGAGCGATTCGATTGGGGACAGGCACGAAATCAGGCACGAAATCATCGAGGGTGAACGCCGGCAACCGTCACGCAGCGTCACGCAGGGCAGGGTGAAGAGCCAGGTTCAGTGGCCTCATGCTGTTCGGCTCATGCCGGCATCGGATCCTGGGGCTTGCCTCGCTCGAAAACTCAAAAATGTTGATGCGCCCCGGCCCGCTGCGATCTGCGCGGTGGGTCTGCGGGAGGGGGCGGTTAGGTGGGGGGGGCGCCGGGGCGCAGGCCGGTGACGCGCGCGGGGATGCCCACCGCTATCGCCCACGGCGGCACGTCGGAGGTCACCAGTGCATGTGCGCCGACGATGGCGTGGGCGCCCACCTTCGTGCCGTCCATCACCGTGACCTTTGCGCCGATCCAGGCGCCGTCGCCAACCTCTGCCCCGCCGCGCGTGATGTACGGCTGGTCGAGAATCGGAATGTCAGTGCGCGAGGTCTCATGGCCAGCGCCAACCACGTAGACCCACGCGGCCAACAACGCTTTTTCGCCGATTCGCGTGCGGCCGTAGGAGCCGATCCGGCACCAGGCGCCGATGTTGCAGCCGCGCCCGAGTTCGATCGTGCCGTCCGTCGTCGTGATGATGCTGTGCAGGCCGACGAACACCTCGTCGGCAATCAGAATGCCGTCGCCCGCTTTTCCCTTCGCATCAAGCACAACGCCGTCACTCAAGGTGACGCGGTCGCCGATGGTGATGCGTCGGGGCTGCCGCAGCGTGAGGCCGCGCCCGAAAATCACGCCGCGGCCGCATCGCCGGAAGAGGGACGGGTAGAATTTCGAACGTAGCCAATAGCCGAGTGCTCCCGGCCAGTCACCCCAGAGGCTCGTGCAGAGCTCGTACCACAGGAACGCGCCGCCGCTGACATCCCCGACGACCGCATCGCGGTACTTCCGCCATGCGCTCCGCGAAGGGTCGCGCAGCCAGTCGTGCGCGCCGCGCCGTCCCGGTCCGGCCTGCGCCGACTCCGCCCCGTGGTCCGTCCGGTTCGGCGGCTGTCCGACGTCGCTCACTGCAGCGGCAGAATCGTGAGGCCCGGCTCGCCGATCACCGCGTGCACCCGGGCCTTGTCCAGCACGTCCTTCAGCTCCTCGGCCGTCAGCTCGGTGCGGATCATGGGAACCTCGATCGTCATGTCGCGATCAATCAGGATCCGCTTGCGAAGGTCGCGGTAGCCGGCGCGGCCGATCGTGAGCACGTGATCGCCCTTCCCGACCCGGAAGTTTTCCAGCGGTGTCGTGCCGACGAGCATGCCGTCGATCTCAACGAGCGCCGGATCGGCGGTGGTACGAACCGTGATGCGGACGGTCGGACGCTCCGCGATCTCGGCGCGGCGTTGGAGGAGGATCTTCTCGATGTCCGGCGCGGCCGCGGCGAGCGCTTCGTCGAGCATGCTCAGAAGGTCCGCCTCGCCGAGCACGGTCTGGAGGCTCTCAGTCTGCCGCAGCTGCCGTGTGGCACTGCCGACCGAAGAGGCAATGATTGAACCGTCCGTCGCGTCCATCGCCTCCAACCCCACCCGAAGGGTGACTGTGGAGAAGTCCACTTGGTGGCCGCCTTGGCGGACCGCGGTCTTGCCGACCGAGAGCGCCTGTAGGGAGCCGCGCAGAAGCACGTCCGCATTCACCGCCTGAGCGACACGGATCGGCGAGGGGCGGGGCTGGCCCGTAGCGGCATTGGTCATCTGGGCCAGTACGTCGCGCCGGTCCACGAGCACAAAGCCGGGCCGATTCGCCCAGAGGCGTCCGAGCGCCGACACCCCTTTTGCAGCGATCGCGGCCGGATCCGCCACGCCGCCGAGCGCAGGTTCGCTGCGCATGGCCGTCTGGTCCTCAAAGTCGAGCACAGCGACCCGCCAAGAGTCCGCTCCGATCGCCGCCCAGACACCCGTCAGCAGTGTGACGATGGTCCCTCGGATCTTCATGGCTACGACTCCTTATCCAACACCTCCAACCTATCACATCGCGGAAATTGGCGCGACTGGGGTAGGAGCGATGAAGCGCGCCGGTTCGAGCTCTCCGGCCGGGGGACGACCACGCTGGCGCCGGGGGGCATGCTTCATGAAGATCGTGCGATCACGCGCGGAGATGATGCGGCAGAGGAGTCCGCGGTCCGACGGCAAAGACTCCGCCAGTGCGTCGAAAAGGCCGAACACCGCCGAATCTGTGTTAGAGCCGGCCTCGGATGCCGAGTGCTCGGCGAAGATCCTCCAGAACGCGTTCCTCGTCGAAGATCGGCGTCGAGGCCACCGACACCTGGCTCTGCGCGAGCGCAGCGGCCAACGTCATTTCGATGCCGTTCGATCCCCGCCGGACCGCAAGGTCGTGGGACAGCCCATGTTCGGCCGCGAGCGCTGCGGCGGCCGTCAGGTGCACCGGCCCGTACCAGCGGCCGTCGGGCAGTTTCATCCACCAGTGCAGGCCGAGTTCGGGAATCTGGTCTGCGGCGATCCACTGGTGTCCGTCGGGCGACACCTCGCAACCGGGACCGATACGCCCCTCGCGCGCCCACTGCCGCAGCGTTTCCAGCGTCACGGGTCCATACACCGTCGGTGCATCGGACGTGCGCAGATGAAAGCGGCGAGGTTGGTCGTTCATATGGCTTAGGATTACGAATTCCGCGGCACGGTCAAACGGTCCAGTGTGCCCTCGCCCTCATGCAGCTTGGGGGTTTCGATGAGGGGCTGGTTGGCCATTCCGCGCTGGATGCGCCGCTCCACGTTCTGAGAGAAGAGCGTCTGGGTGGGATCCGATCGGGGCCGACTCAGCGCGAACCGGCCATCGCTTCCGGGAAATCGTCTGCGAACGAGCGCACCACCTCGGCGAAGGGCGTGAACCGCGCGAAGCCGAGCGAGCGGATGCGGTCGGTGGCCAGTTGCGAATCGCGTGGACGGGCAGCGCGGCGCGGCACGACGTCGGTGGAGGGGCGGATGTGACGGGCGTCGAGCCCCAGCACCGCGGCGGCCGAACGGATCATGTCGTACCTCGTCATGGCTTCGGCGCCGCTGTAGTGGATGATGCCTGCGAACCCGCGGGCGATTAAAAACGAAATTGCTTCCGCGACGTCGCGAATCCAGGTTGGAAAACGTCGCAGCACCGCATCGGCCGTTTGCGGCGCGGGTGAGCGCAACGCGCCAACGATCTGATACAGGAACCCCGACGACTCGAAGGTCGGCCCCGACCCGACCAGCAGCGGGATGCGCAGCACGATCGAGTCCGGCCGTGCGAGCACCGCGTCCTCGGCCTCGATTTTGCTCTGGCCGTAGACGTTCACCGCGTGGCGGGGGCTGTCTTCGTGGTAGGGCGGATGCTCACCGTCGAAGACGTAGTCGGTGCTGACGAAGAGCGCGCGCGACGACGACGGCAACTCGCGCATCAACTCGACCACCGGTGCGGTGTTCAGGGCGCGGGTCTCGTCGGGATGTTCTTCACAGAAGTCGGGCTCGCGGTAGGCCGCCAGGTGAACGACCCAGTCGGGCCGCCAGTTATCGAGCAGCGGCCGCCAAACGCCGGGGCGGCGCAGGTCGAGCGCCACGCCGCCGGGCGGCGGATGCCGGCCGCCAACGGCAACGACCTCATGCTCCGACGCGAGGCGGCGCACGACGTCGCGGCCGAGGAAACCAGTGGCGCCTGTGACGATGATTCGCATGGGTTGGACACTATCCATAGCTGGAGGCGCCAACTCAAGTCTCGGGACCAAAGTTTTTTGCGGGGAGGCGCGGCCAACGGCGAGCCCACTCCGTGGAAGGGCCTGGGCTAGGACGTCCAATATTCGGACCCGCCCACCGCCGGCGGGCGTCGGCGCGGGGGGGGAGTTGAAAAGAGCGCGAGGCGGGCGATGGTATCGCATGGCGACCAAGAATCCGACCGGCAGTCCGAGGCCTTGGCGGGTGTACTACGATGGTGCCTGCCCCTTTTGTCGCGCGGACATCGAGTGGCTACGGAGACGCGACCGACGGGGGCGGCTGAGCGCAGTGGACATCTCGGCGGCGGGGTTTGACGCCGCTCAATGGGGTCTTGATCCGTCGGAGGTGCGCCGCGTGTTGCATGTGAGAACTCCCGATGGGCGCGTGGTGTGCGCCATGGAGGCGGTGCGCGCGGCGTACCGCGCTGTCGGGCTGGGCTGGCTGGTCGCACCGACGGGGTGGCCCGGGCTGCGGCCGGTGTTCGACCGGCTCTACGCTGCGTTCGCGAGGAACCGGCTCACGTGGGGCGCCGCGTGGCTCCGGTGGCGCGGGCGGAGCGGCTCATCGGCGGCGCGCTCAGATCTGTGTGAGCGTTGCGCGCCATGAGGGGTGCGCGCCCGCTCAGCGGGCAGTGCGTTCGATGCTCGGCGGCGAGGTGACGCGCATCGCCACGAACTCGTAGCGGCCACCGCCGACCTCGAGTTCCACCCCGCGCTCCTGCTCGGCCACGACTCGAACGTCGGCGCTTTCGCGCAATGGCCGGCCCGATTCCATCACCGTTGCGGTGCCGCCGATGGCGGGCAGCACGACGCGTGCTCGCACTCCGCAGGGCACTTCGAGTTCGAAACGGGCGCCGCCCTCGGGCGTCCTACGCCACGCACTCACGATGCGGCCGGCGGCGCTGTCGTAGCGGACGCGTGCCCACTCCAACCAGGGGTCGAGCACCGGCGCGATGCGAATGGCGCGATAGCCAGGCGCCTCGGCCTGGATGCCGCCGATGTTCTCGACCATCCACTGATAGACGGCGCCGAACGCATAGTGGGCGAAGGAGTTCATCGCCGGCGTCTGAAAGCCCTTCTCCGGCGTCCAGCCATCCCACCGCTCCCAGATCGTCGTCGCGCCGTGCCGCACCGTGAAGAGCCAAGAAGGGAACGTGTCGTTGTGGAGGAGGCGGTAGGCCAGGTCGTGCCGGCCGATCGTCGAGAGCACGAGCATGATGTCGCGCGTGCCGACGAACCCCGTCGAAAGGTGGTAGTTGCGTTCGGCGATCCGATCGGCCAGATGGCGGGCGGCGAGCTCGCGCTGCGCGGGCTCGAGGACGTTCGCGGCGAGCGCGAGGATGTAGCAGGTCTGCGTGTCGCCCTCGATGCGACCATCGGGCTTGACGTAGGCAGCGCGGAACGCGGCGGCCGCGCGTTCGAAGATCTCGCGGTACCGCCGCTCGTCGTCGGCGCGCCCGAGCACCGCGGCGGCGCGCGCAGTGAGGTCTGCGCTGATCGCGAGGTAGGCCGAATAGATCACCGGCTTTGGCGTCTCGGCGTTGATGTGGAGCCAGTCGCCGAAACAGTGGAACTTCTCCGGCGGACGAAGATCGGGCGTCGAGCGGGCCACGCAAAACTCAACGAAGCGCTTCATGTTGTCGTAGTGGCGCTCGAGCAGGTCGCGGTCGCCATAGACCTCCCAGATTGTCCAGGGGCAGATCACACCCGCATCGGCCCATGCCGGACCGCCGTCGTCGCCGGCGACCCGGAGGGGGGCGACCATCGGGAACTGGCCGTCGGCGCGCTGCGCGTCCGCGAGATCGGTCAACCATTTTGTGAAAAACGCCTGAACATCGGTGTTCATGCACGCGGCGCGGATGTAGGCCTGGGCGTCGCCGGTCCAGCCGAGGCGCTCGTCGCGCTGCGGGCAGTCGGTTGGGATGTCAATAAAGTTCGCGAACTGCGTCCAGAGCGTATTGAGCCAGAGCCGGTTCAAGGCCGGGTCGCTACACTCGAACTCCCCGACGCGCGGCGTGTCGCTGCTGAGGGCGAGGCCAACGATAAGGTCCTCCGGCGGCCGGCCGTCGAGGCCGGTGACTTCGACGTACTGGAAGCCGTGGAATGTGAACCGTGGCGTCCATTCCTCGACGCCTTCGCCCCGGCAGATATAGACGTCCGTCGCGCGCGCGGAGCGGAGGTTCTCGGTGTAGATCGTACCATCGGGATTCAGGCGCTCGGCGAAGCGCAGTTGGATCCGCTGGCCCGGCCGGCCTCTCACGCGCAGCCTCGCGACGCCTGCGAAGTTCTGGCCGAGATCCGCGACCCACACTCCTGGTGCGGGCTCGGTCCACGCACGCGGCCGGAACTCGCCGACGACGCGCACTGGCGGTCCCGGATGCCACTCGACACGCGGTGAACGCTCCGCACCCACATCCACGGCCGCCCATCCTGAGGCATCGAATCCCGGCTCGGACCAGCCGCGAGGCTCGAGTCGCGCGTCGCACAGCTCACCCATCAAGAAGTCGGCCTCGCGGAGGGCGCCCGTTGAGGCGCGGAACTCCGGGCCGGTCGTCACGATCGCGGTGGAGCCGTCGGCGTATTCGATATGAAGCTGGGCCGCCCAGCGCGGATGACGTCCGTAATGGTCGCGCTGGCGGCCATAGCCCACGTAGCCGCTGTACCAACCGTCCGCCAGAATCGCGCCGATCGCGTTGGTGCCGGGCCGCAGGCGGGCGGTGACATCATAGGCGCGCCAATAGACGCGGCGGCCGTAGTCGGTCCAGCCGGGGTTGAACCAGTCGTCGCTCACGCGCGCGCCGTTGAGCCAGACATCGTGGATGCCGAGCGCCGTCGTGTAGAGCGTCGCGCGGCGGAGCGGCCGATCCACGTGGAATTCGCCTCGGAGATACCGCGCCGGCGGCAGCAGAGTGTCGGCGGCCATGATTCGCCCCCACGGCGCGGCACCGTGCGGCCCCAGCACGCGGACCCTCGGCCACTTCGAAAAGTCCGGCGGTTTGCTCCATGTGCCCGGGGCGCGCGCGGTGGAGACCCACTCGCCGTCGGAGACCAGTTCGAACCGGCGGCCATCGGCCATCTCCACGACCAGCCGCAGCAGCGCGCCGCACGGGCCGGGCGTCGCGTTCTGGATGGTCACCGCAATCACATTCGTGCCGACGCGAAGATGGCGGGCGACCTCGGCGCGCCGCGCCTGTCTCCACGCGTCCGGCGCATTGGGCGTATTCACTACACGCTCGCCGTTCAGCCACACGGAACCACGATCATCCACCGTGACCAGCAGGACGGCCGAGGTGGCCGGCGCGGGAAGAACGAACTCTCGGGCGACATGCCGTTGTTCGGCCGGCGCTGGGTCTGGGTCGGCGGCATGGGCAATCCAGCGCGCCGCGCCGAAGTCTTCCTCACGCGGCTCGGGCCGGCTGGCGTTCCACCCGATCCATTTCGCCACCCATTCGTCCGGCGGCAGCAGACCGGTGGAAAATGTCGCTGGATCGCTCCACGGGCCGGGGCGCCCATCGCGGTCCCAAAGGCGTACCTTCCACCAGCACAGCTGGTTCGACCGCAAGGCCGTGCCGGCGTAGCGGTGGTCACGGGCACGATCTCCCTCCCGTCGGCCGCTGTCCCAGAGGTCGCCCACGTCCTGCGCCAGCCGCTCTGACGAGCTGGCCACGAGAATCTGGTAGGCAGTTTGCGCATCGTTTCGCCGGCCCGAGACGGCCACCCATCCCAGCCTCGGCTGCGCCACGCCAATGCCGGCGGGATTGACGAGATGCTCGCAATGCAACGCCGTCGCGTTCACGGTGCCCTCCGAAGCCGCCGCCGCCGCCGCGACTGCGAGCAACAAGGCCGTCAGCGAGCGCGAACATCGGGCGCGGAAACAGGCCGGAATCGTCATCCGACACCTCCAGTGGCGGTTGTCCGCCGATCGAACCGCCCCAGCTTAATTGGACGGGGCCGAGATGACAACGCAGCAAACCGAGCGAGGCGGTGAAATACGAGGTGTCCCCCATAAGCGAAGTGTGCGATCGATGAATCGCCCTCACCGTGTCCGACACAGCTTCCGCCAAACGGATTGTCCAACGCGGATGATCCGCTGAGTGATGGTCGCCACCTCGGTGCGGATGTTGGTTCTCGAAACGGCGGCTGGCGCACCTCGCAGTTCCGTGCGTCTGCGCGTCTTGGGGACACATCGCGAGCTCGTTGGGCGAATCCCCTACGCGCAATGCCGGGTGGTTTGCGCGACCTTCGGCACCCAGCTGGGGTGTTCAACCGATCGCCGCTGGAACCGCGACACTCCGCGGTTATGGAGCCCGACCATCGCGTTCGTCTTGCCTGGCGCGGTGGCCGGCTCGCGGGCCACTGGACCGCTTCATTGGGCAGCGATCGCGCACGCAGGGCGTGGGATTGTTCCCGCGGTTCAGTCAGTGCGATCCTTCGGACCGATCCGACTGGTTCGAAGCAGCGAGGCGTCCGCCGCTTCAGCGCAGGCGGCGACGCAACAGAACTGCGCCCAACGCCAGACCGATCATGCCCAGCGTGGAGGGTTCCGGAACCACCGTGAGCCGGATGCGATCGCTCTGGTAATTGATCTGCAGAAGCGTTGTGCCGGAGGCGAACGTCGCGCCGTCTGGCAGGCCGGCGAAGGTGCCGTGGGTCGCGGGGTTGAACCCCGACAGATCCGTCACGATGTCAAAGTAGTCGCCCAGCGAGGGCACGAACCCCACCGACGCGGCGAGGGTCGGACTGTTAAGCCAGAGCGTATTCGCGTTCATGTCGAGCTGATCGTACTGCGTGCCCGGGGCCAGCCCGTTCAATTCTACGTTGAAGATCGCGCCGTTGTTGAGCGTGACGGTGCCGTTGACCGTGAGAATACCGGGGCTGGCGCCCGGTGCGAGCGTGCCACCGCTGTTGACCGTCACCGGCCCGACGCTGCCGGTGCCGGCCAGCGTTCCGCCGTCCACGGTGATCAGACCGCCGCCGGTGTAGTTGCCGTCCACCCGCAGCGTGCCGTTCGAGACCGTCGTCGGACCCGTGTAGGAGTTGTTCGCGGTGAGCACGGTGGTGCCCGGTCCGGCCTGGATCAGGGCGCCCGAGCCGGAGATCGTGTTGGTCACGACGTACGTGTCGCTGCGATCAAAGACCAATGTGCCGTTGTTCAACACGGAGCCTGCAGCAAGGTTGCCCACCGTTCCGCCTTCGCCGATCCGGAGTGTGCCGGACGAGATCGTCGTGTTGCCACCCGCCTCGTTCGCGGCCGCGATGGTCCACATGCCGCTGCCGCGCATGAGAATGGGAAGATTCGCGGTGGCGCCGTTGGAGATCACGCCACGCATCACGCCAATCCCGTCGCCTTCGAGGTACAGTTCACGGAACGTCGCCGAAGCGAACACCACCCCATCGATGATCAGGCCCGCACCGCTATCGGCCGAAAAGCTGGAGTTGCCGGCACCGGCGGTCATCTCGACGTTCCCGGCCCAGACATTCGTTCCGCTGAGACTGCGGATCACACCCGGCCCGAGGGGAACCGTGTTGGTAAAGTTGCCCGCGTTGGGAATCGTGGTGGTGATGTTGGTAAAACCGCCGCCGCTGACCACGGCCAGTTTGCCCGTGATGCCGACGTCACCCGACAGCCAGATTGCGCGGGAGCCCGTCGGCCCACCCTGAAAGTTCGCGTACACGGCGCCTGTGTTATGAGCGCCCAGCGCATAGCTCGAGGACGCCCAGAGCGCGCCCGTACGCACCTCCCAAGCACCGGTAAAGTCCGGACTGTCCACAGCCAACCGCAACACGCCCTCCGTTCCCCAAGCGCGGTTTGTGCCGCCCCCCACGAATGTGTTCGACGAGACCAACAACCCCGGCGATCGGATTTCGTACCATGCCTGATTCGTCACCGGGATGGTCAGCGGCACTCGGGCCGCATCCACCAGTTCCGGGTGACCCACGCGCAGCACACCACCCGTGACGAGGATTCCGACGCTCAGGGCGTTGGTGCCCGCTAGCCACAGCTGTCCTCCCATCCCCTTCACCAGATAGATCGGCCCACGGAAGAGGTTCGTCACCGTGGTATTGGCCGACTGATTCACCACCAGCAAGGCCGGCGCTGCGCTGGTGATCGCGCACACCGAAGCATTCGTGATGCCCGCGGCGTGAGTCAATTGACCGACCACCAAAGTCTTCCCGTTCATGTTCAAGGTTCCCTTGAACCCAACTCCGATGGCCCCCAGCCGCAACGTGGGCACATTCGTGAACGCGTGATCCACACCGAGAACCACTGTATTGCCGTATGCGATTTCCACCGTAGCTGCCGAGTTGCTTCCCACGGCGAAGACCGTTTGGCCTGCGCTATGGATCGAGAGCTGGTTGATGCCGATCGTGATCGGATTGTTGGTGATGATGATGAGGCCGGTAGCCTGCAGCGCGAGCCCCACATTACCTGTGACGCCTCCGCGCACCACAAGGCCGGCGCTGGGCGACGAAGCACCGAGGCGGGAACCGCCGCTGCCTAACCCTACCACACCCAGCAATGTGTTGGTGGAGTTCGCGAGGCTGTCAATCGCGCCGGTCCATTGCGAATTGCCGTTGCCCATGATCTCAAACGGCTCTGCGATCTCCAGGTTGTTGGTCAGCTTCACCGAGGCGCCGTTCGAAATAATCGTCGGATAGGTGGCGTCGCCGAACGCATACGGCGTGGTGGCCACCACCCGCGCAATGTTGCCAATGTAGGTAGGCCCACTGTACGCGTTGCTGGCGGTGAGCCAGATCTCGCCCACGGTGTTGGAGGTGGACCCAAGGATCGTCAGCGAATAACTGGGATCGACGCTCTCGATTCGCGATCCCATCACAAGCGTGTTGTTGTTGCTGACCGGACGCGGCATCGTAATCCGCGACAGATTGGTGAACACGCCGCCCGTAAACGTCCATATACGAGGCGTGACGTTCGGCGGCGCATTCGTCCAGAAGACGAGCCCGCCGATTTCGACCGGAGCAGCGGGAAGTGTGACCGTGACGTTGCCCGGGATTGTGTTCGTGAAGTAGGCGTTGTTCGCGGCACCGGATGGGATCGTCCCGCCGTCCCAATTGAAGGGATCATTCCAATCGCCCGACGTCGTGGCTGTCCACGCGCCATCCTGCCCGAAGGCGGACAAGGCAAATACAACGGCCAACGAGGCCGCCCACTGAGACCGATGAGCCGTACTCATCACTTTCCCTTTCCCTAGTATTTTTCTCATCACCTATCACACTGTCCGTGGATTGTCAAGTACTTGACTATCACACTCGCCATGGATTGTCAAGGGGCCGGCCGGGGCGCCGAGCCGATGCGCGACGAGGAATACGCGATACATCCTAGTGCCGGCGAAGGGAGGCGAATGTTGTTGACCCCAACGATCCCGCGCCTTTCGCCGTTTTTTCGCCGCTCCCGCAAAAACGACGAATGTTTCGACCGTTCAACCATCGCGGACGGCGTGGAAGCCGTGCCTCCAATTTCATCGCTGGTGAAATGGGGACAGGCACCTCCTCGGTTGGTGGGGACAGGCACCTGCCGTTTCCTCCGATTGACTCGATCCCTTGGGGGATGCCTCCCACGGCGTCCGAATCCGGGCCGCGTGGCAGCGGATCGGTCGGGCTGGCGTGTGCCTGTCCCCGGCCTCGGAGCAGACCTTGGAGGGTCGGGTTCCCCCCCGCTCCTACGGCTCGACAGTCGCAGGCCACGCGAGCTCTCAGCCGCTAAGGCGCAGACCGAAAACGGTCGAGGAGAGAGAGGGGCGATCTCGAAGCAGCACTCTGGAGGCAGAACTAGAGAAACCCGAGGTTGTTCACTTATGATGAAAATGTTCACGCCTTCCCGCCTCCAGCCCCCTCGTCTCACCCCTTTAAGAACAACCCACAGCGCAATCGGCTATGCGAGAGCGGGGAGGAGATGCGTCGGTCGGCTCCCGCCGTCGTGCGCAACTGCGAGATGCCGGTCTGCTGGCCGAGCGGTGCGTCGGGACACGCGTGTGATGTGATGAAACGGGGGGCGTTGCCGTGCGCGCCCGATGTGATCCGATGCAAAGATCGCGTAACCGCGCATTCGTTGCCGCACGCCGCCTTGGAGGATGCCTCGCAATGAATCGCGCGGAGGTGCGATGTCTTCTGCCGGAGATCGGCGTGTCCGCGCTGTTGTACGGGCGATCCTCCGACTCCTTCCGGCTACAGGAGGCGGTGATCGAATCACTGCGGCACTGTCGCGTCCCGGCATTGTTCATCAACAGAGCCATCGGCGGCTTCGTCTGCCGGCTGGCGGTGACGAGATAGGGGGGGGCGACCGCGCCGACGTGGCTGGCCGATCGCGTCGCGGTCCGGCGCGATCCTTGCTCTCTGCTCGGCGATGGTGCTGCCGCTCATCGGCGGCATGCCCATGCGGGGGACCGGTCTTGGACCGGTGATCACCGTGTGGTATTCCGCCCGGGCGATCAATGTGGGGGCGATGGTACGAACGGCGTGTGTGCTCGGCGCGCCGCTCGGTGGCGCGCGCGGGGGCGGCGTCATGTTCTTGCGCCCATTGGCCTGCGGAGGCACACGATCGTACGAGGCGAGGAGCGGTCGAACGCGGCGTCCATCTCCGATTGGTCGCGCAGGCCCGCTGCGCTGGATCGAAACGAGCATGTCCCCTCTGGACGAATCTGTTTGCAGCCGTCGCCGGGGCTTTGAACTACTTCACGACGCTTACGGAAGGGTCGGTCCTACCGGACTGTTCGACAGTGGTATGGGCCAGGGGCCTGTGTGGGCGCTGTTGCTGGCCGGACCAGCGTTGTGTTTGCCGACTGTGGTGGTGATCCGCTCGATTTTGGGTGACTGCAAAAGGTTGAAGTTTGTGGGAATATGGGTGGTGATCGCGATGACGGGCGGCCTGGTGTTCGGCGCGCTCGTAACTTGACGGAGGACACGACCATGACTCGAACGGTGGGGTTCATCGGGGGCGGCCGCGTGACGCGGTTTTTGCTCGATGGCTGGATGCGCGCGGGCGCGATGCCGCCGGAGGTCCGGGTGGCGGATCCGGATGCGGGGGCACTGGAGCGACTGCGCAGTGCGCATCCGGATGTCCGTACAGTGCCACCCGAGAGGGCCGCCGCCTCGGAGCTGGTGGTGATGGCGGTCCACCCACCGGTCATGAAGGCCGCGCTGGAGCAGATCCGGCCTCACCTGCCTCCGGATGCGTGGCTGCTTTCGCTGGCTCCGAAATGGACGCTGCGCGAGCTGGCCGCGTTCAGCGGAGTCGCCCGATGGATCCGGATGATCCCCAATGCGCCGTCTGCGATCGGGCGCGGCTACAACCCGGTGGCCTTCGCCGACGCGATTGAAACGGGACGGCGCGAGGAGTTCCGCCGTCTGGTCGCGCCGTGGGGCGAGTCGCCGGAGGTGCCGGAACGCGACCTAGAAGCATACGCGATGATCTCGGCGATGGGGCCAACGTATTTCTGGTTCCAATGGCAGGTATTGCGCGAGCTGGCGCATGAGTTCGGACTCGGCCCCGCCGACGCCGACCGTGCTCTGGTCGCGATGATCCGGGGCGCCGCGGAGCTCATGTTCGAGGGAGATCGGCGCTCGGAGGAGGTGATGGACACAATCCCCGTGCGGCCGCTCAAGGACGACGAACAGCTGATCCTTTCCGCTTACCGGCAGCGTCTGCCGGCGGTGTGGGCCAAGATTCGTCCGCAAGAGACGACATCGTGATCATGACTCGGATGGCGAGCACCGGCGGTTCGAAACGCCGCCGGTGGGTCGCGAAGGAGAAGGAGGGTGTGCACGGGCTCGGCATCGAGGCGCGCATCGAACCGCGTGAGAGCCTGGCCGGTCTCATGTGATTCGAGGTCATGATGACGCCGGCCCTCGCGGTGGGTGGGTGACGTGAAGAGCTGGGCAAGATGCATCCATCGCCGTAGGAAATTCGGCGCTACTTGACCGGCAGGGAAATCGTAAAAACGGCGGGCGCCCGCCCTGCAACTGGCGAGGATCGGCAAGGTGGCGTAGTCCGTCTCGGCACTATGGCGGTTGGGGCTGCCGTCGGTTGACCCTAGGGGTGGTCCCAAACAAAGAGGCAATCGGCAGATGGCAGCGCTACAGGCAGCGGGGCCTGGCGTGTCTTCAGCTTGCTCCTGCTCGCCTAGGGTCTGGGGGACTCGGCTGTGGGCGATGGTACGGCCTTCGCGGCGGCCGGCACGGGTTTGGGGATGGGGGAGCGAGTCCTCGCGTGGGACCGAGACACGTGCGCGCCGGTGATCGTGCGGCGGGTGGGTGGCGCACGGGTGACCTGCGCGGATCGCGGGCGTCTCTACGCGGCCCCCTGACCGGTCGAGCGGGGCCGGCGACGCGCGGCGGTATGCCCAAACCAGCGCGGCGCGGGCACATCGAGCGCGACGCCGAGCATCCAGTTGTACGTCGCACGCCGTAGCGCATCGCCGATGGCCACCCAGTCCGGCGCACTCGGTTCCTCGAACGGCACTTCGTTGTGTGCGAAGCCGCCGCGCAGTGGCTGGCCGCGCAGGCCCAGCGAGCGCGCCCGACGATACAGCGGGCTGTGGCAGGTCAGAGCGAACCGATGCCAGTACGCGGAGTGCACATGTCCCCGCGCAAACAGTGCGCGCAGGAACTCGAGCGCTTCAACGATGTCTTCGACTGTCTGGCCCGGGTAGCCGTACATCAGGTACAGGTGCACGCGAATGCCCGCCTCCGCCAAGGCCGCGCAGGCGGCGGCCGCCCCGGCACAGGATATGCCTTTGTGCATCTTGGCCAGCAGACGGTCCTGCGCGCACTCAAGGCCGGCGGTCACGGCAATGCAGCCGCCGTCGGCCAGCAGGCGCGCGGCATCGCCATCGAATGCGGGCTCGAGCCGAATGTTCACCCACCAGCGGTACGGTGCGCCGCGCGAGGCCAGCCGCCGAGCGAGTGCCAACAGCAGCGCGGGCGGCGCGGCCTCGTCGGTGAAATGGAAGCCCTCGCGGCCGGTCTGTGCCGCGACCTCGTCCATCCACCGCTCGACCGTCGCCGCATCGGCGGGGTCGAATCGCGCGATGTAGTCGAGCGAGGTATCGCAGAACGCGCAGCGTCGCCAGTAGCAGCCATGCGCGAGCGCGAGCTTATTCCAGAACCGTTCGCTCCAGAGCCGCAGCATCGGATTCGGAGTCTCGGCAAGCCCGAAGTAGAGATCGAGCGGCAGCCCGCGGTAGTCCGGCGCGGGCCGGTCGCGATGGCGGATCTGCGCGGTGCGGGCCGCCGGGTCGGCGAGCGCGACCGCGGGTGGCCGCTCGCGCGTCGCGACGCGGGGCGGCGGTGGCCCCGCGCGGCCGGCCCCCAACCATTGCGTAAGGCCAAGCAACGGCAGTTCGCCGTCGTCGAACACGAGCGCGTCCACGCGATCGAACAAACGGAGATCGCGCAGCTCGCGCAGTTCGGTGTTGACGTAGCCGCCGCCGAGCGCGATGAAGGCGCGCGGCGCGGCCTTGCGAATCGCGCGCGCCACGCGCAGCGCGCCATACAACGTGCCCGGAAACGGCACCGTGATGCCGACCAGGCCGGGACGTTCGCGCCGGACCCACTCGGTCGCGAGATCGTCGAGCCTCCCCTCCAGTGGACCCGGTGGTTCCTCGAGCGCTCGGCGGAGCGGCTCAAACGACGTTGCCGCCGCGGCCAGGCGTTCGGCGTAGCGCGAGAAGCCGAAGTGGGTATCCACCGCTTCGCGCACTAGATCGAACAGGTCATCCAGAAACAGACTGGCGCGCAGTCGCTCGTCCCGTGCGGCGTCAGCGGCCATCGGGGAGCGCGCGCGGCGCAGCTCATCGAGCACCCGGAACCTCGGACCCCGCGGCAGTTCGGGCAGGCGGGACGACCGGCCGCGCAGAAATTCGACGGCTGCATCCATGACGTTGGCGTATTTGCGCCAACGACGCCGCCAGCGGCGAGCTGCCGGCGACGTGGCCGGCCGATCCCGCGTCTCGGCGGCGAGCTCCTCCAGCCCACGCTTCGAAAACACCCAGTTCAGCAGTTCGATCGAGAGGTCCACTTGACGCACGTCGCACCCGGAACGGCGCAGAAAACCTGCCAGTTGCGGTGTGGCCGGGTAGGGCGCGTTCGGCGCCACGAACGGCGGTGTGATGAGTACCATGGTCGGGCTCGGCTGCACATTGGCCGATCGTACGGGCCGCGCGGCTGGGATACAACGGGGGTGATCGGCGCCGGGCCCCAACTTCGAAATGGACTTAACGCGCTTCGGCGGGTTCCACGGACGACGCCTGGATGCGCTCCACCGTCCAGCCACGGCGCCTGAGCTGAGCAATCAGTCCTTTCGGGCCGACGAAGTGCAGCGCACCGACTGCCACCAGCGGCCGCGCTCCATGCGCCGCGCTCTGCTCGATGGCGCGGACCATCGCCGGATGGCGTTCATCGAACAAGCGGCGGAACAGGTAGCGGTCGGCCGGACGGGTTCGGCCGGCCAACTCGGAGTACCACCGCTCGAGCGCGTCGACGTCCGCCGTCTCGCAGAGCTCCATGATGCGCCGCACTTCGCGCGCGGCCTCGCCGGACTCGATGTCGTCGAGCGCATCCGTGAGCATCGCGACTTGGATCTCGAGCGGCGCTTGCGCGAAGATGCGAAACTGGTACTCGGCGCCCTCGATTTCGACGATCCGCCGGCGCTCCGCGCGCGCGCGCGCCACGAGCCGGGCGTCGAGACCGTAGTGCGAATGAAGGCCGTGCTGCGCGAGATGGGCGGCCACGACGGCCTGCATCAGCAGCCATGGGCGCATGCGGTCGGCCCCCGGCGGCAGCTCGCCGAGCGAGCGGCGCAGGCGTTCCCGGAGAGTCTCCGTGCACCGATCCCCCCATGCCTCGGCGGCCGATGCGGCAATCCCGTGGCGTTGAACCAGCGCCGCGATCGCGGCGGCGTCGCTTGTGTCGGCTTCCACCAGCAGGGCGTCGGTCCGAGGCCAACAGGTCTCAAGTTCGACGGGCCAATGCTTCGCCTGGTCCGCCGTGCCGGCATGCACGGTGCCGACCAGATGCACGATGGCGTCGCCCTTGCGTGCGGCCCAGGCAAATGCGCGGGGGGCGGGCGGCTCAGCGGACCGAGCGCCGGCGGCCGCTGCCGCGAGCGCAAGGACCCAGACCCGGAGCCCCGTGCGGCGCCAGCGATGGCGCTGCAGGAGGGCGGCACGTGGCCTCATGCGATCCAGGGCCGCGTGCGACCGGAGAGTTTCGCGAGCACTTCGTTCGCGGCAGCGACGTCCTCGGTGATTTGAAAGTCGAACATGCCGACGACGCAGAAGTCGGCGCCGCATTCGAACGCGTACCGGAATCCATCGCGCGGCCGGATCGCGCCGGCCGCCAGCACCTTGTAGGCGAGCCACGGACGCCGAACCGTGGCCATGAATTGGATGGTCTCTTCGGCGTCCTTGCACCAGTAGTTGTCCACGGCGTAGTTGTCGATGACGTCGTTGGTTTGATCCGGCCGTCGGGCGGAGAAGTAACGATCACTGTGGAGGGTCTTCATGTAAAAATCGGGCGCAATGCCGGCCGCCTCGCAGACTTTCGCGGTGCGGATCTCGTGGCCGGCGACCCCGGCGGGCACGCCATGAGCCTGGACCTTCGCGACGAAGTCGCGGATCTTCGCGACGCCCGCTTCGCCCTCGCGAGACCATTGGTCGCCGAGGTTGCCGACGAGCAAGATCGCGACCGCCTCCGTTTCGACCGCCTCTTCGATGCCGCGGTCCATGCCGTTCGGTTTGCCGTCGAGCTGCGCGATGTACTGGATCGTTCCGCCCTGCCGACGGTAGGTGCGATACAGCTCGATCGCGCGGCGGTCGGAGGGATTCAGAATCATCGTGTTCACTCCGTGTCGCTCACAGATGGCCCACGTCTCCATCACTTTTTCGTCGGTGAAGTACGCCTTGAGCAGCCGCGAGACGTAGATGAGATCGCGGCTGTGCGCGTAGCCGCTGATCAAGTTGCCGCCGCAGATCAGACGGCTGACCGTTGCTCCGCCCAGTTGGCCGCTCGGACACTGGGGTGCCGTCGCCGGGGAAGCCGGTGGCGTCGCCGGAGCGGCGGCCAGCAGATGGCGTTCCTCTGGGCTGATGACCAGCGGCGTGGCGAACGCGCTGGCGACGGAGGCTTTTAGAAACCCTCGACGGTTCGGATGACGCGCCATGACACATGCTCTCCTTCGGAGACTACTATGCCACATTGTTCAGCGGAGAGCGATGCCCCATGACCCAGAGCCGTATCGCCCTCCGAGGCGAACGTGAGGCCGGGAGGCCTCGAGGTCGGCGGTCAGGAGGCCCGCGGCTGGGGAGGCGCCGAGCGGCCAGCGGGCCGCGGGCGGCGGCGAGGGGCGCGGCGAAGGAACAGTAGCGCCTCTTCTGCCTCGAGGTTGTCATCCTCCCGCATCAGCCGGACGGTTCCGTTGGTGCAAGAGTAACCGCTCAGAATCTCCACGCCCTCCCGCTGCGCCCATTCGAGAAAATCGCGAAGCGTGAACAGATGGATGTTGGGGGTATCGTACCACCGATACGGTAGCCGTTCCGTCTCCGGCATCCGACCTTCGAGCATCAGCGAAAGTCTCACGCGCCACCACGCGAAGTTCGGGAACGAGACGATGCCGTGCCGGCCGACGCGCAGCATTTCGCGCAGGACGGCGAGCGGGCGCCGCAATGTCTGAAGCGTCTCTTCGAGCACCACGTAGTCGAACGCCCCGTCGGCGAAGCCCGCCAGCCCCTGGTCAAGGTCGCACTGGAACACGGGTACGCCGCGCTCGATGCAGCGCATGACTTCGTGCGCGTCCAGTTCGATGCCCTGCGCCCGGACGGCGCGGCGCTTCATCAACGCGGAGAGCAGCTCGCCCGAGCCGCACCCGAGATCGAGCACCGAGGCGCCGCGCGGAATCGCTCGCACAATGATCGGGTCCTGCCATCGTTCCACGGAGGCGCGCGGCGGACGCGCCGCATACTGCTGGTATCTCTTCAGGAGATCACCTTGGGCCGATGTGCGTCGCAGCGCCGGGTCGAGCCAGCACAACACCCGAGCCAGCCGCTCGCAGCGCGGGCACTGCCGAAGCGGCCCCCGTGAGCACCGTTTCCGACCGGCACGCCCGCTCACGATCGCCTCCCGGATTCGAGAAATGCCCGCACGAGTCGCCCCACTTTGTCCAGCTCGACGAGGAACGCGTCGTGGCCGAGATCGGAGGGCACCTCGACAAACGTGACGGTTTGGCCGGCGCGGCACATGGCCAGCGCAAGCTCCGCGCTCTGCCGGGGCGAATACAGCCAGTCCGATGAGAACGACATCAGCATCGTCCGCGCCCGGATCCGCCGGCAGGCGCGGACAAGGTCGCCGCCCCCCCACGCGTTGGCCGCATCGTAGAGATCCATGGCGCGCGTGATGTAGAGGTAGCTGTTCGCATCGAACCGCTCAACGAAGGCGCGGCCCTGATGGGAGAGGTAGCTTTCGACCTCGAACGCGATGCCGAAGCCCACCGCCTCGTCCGGATCGTCGCGGCGCCGCCGTCCGAACTTCAGATGCATGCCGCGCTCGGAGAGATACGTGATGTGCGCCATCATCCGCGCCACCGCCAGGCCGGTGTTCGGTTTCGGACCGCCGTCGTAGTAGTCGCCGTGGCGGAAGTGGGGGTCGGTGAGGATGGCGTGCCGGCCCACCGCATTGAACGCCAGTCCCTGCGCCGAGAGTCGCGCCGAGGCGCACAGCACCAAGCAGGACTCCACGCGGTCGGGATAGCGCAGGGCCCACTCCAGCGCCTGCTGGCCGCCGAGCGATCCGCCGATCACCGCGTAGACGCGCCGGAGGCCGAGCCGGTCCAGCAGCATGGCCTGCAGACGCACCCAGTCTCCCACGGTCACGGTTGGGAACCGCAGCCCGTACGGGCGTGCCGTCGCGGGGTCCAGTGAGGCGGGGCCGGTGGTGCCATAACAACTGCCCAGAACGTTGGAACAGATGACGTGCCAGCGCCGCGTGTCGATCGCCTTGCCCGGTCCGATCATGCCATCCCACCAGCCGGGGCGCCGCAGGCGCCAGGTGCGGCCGGTCGCTTCCGCTTTTCGGTCCCAGCCCGCCGCGTGCGCGTCGCCCGAGAGGGCATGCAGCACCAGCACAACGTTGTCGCGGTTCCGGCTCAGCTCGCCGTAGGTTTCGTACTCGACGTCAACCTCCCGCAGCACGCCGCCCTGTTCGAGCCGGAACGGCCGGCGCGCGTCGGCGAGCCGGAGGGTTCGGGCTTCCGTCCAACCGACCGAGGTCGGGCTCTCGGGTGGGTCATATGTGCGTTTGCGACGCATGGGAGGGCGGCCCCGCGGCCACAATGGCACATTAGTATAGCGGTTTCGTGGGCCACCGTCTAGCTGCGGCGCCCACCCGTGAGCCGATTGCGCTGTGGGGGGTGAGCGATACATCAAAGTCTCGGCGAAGGGAGGCGAACATCGTTGACCCCAACGACCCCGCACCACCGTTTGTTCTCGCCGAGTTCCCAAAACAAAAATGTTTCGACCCTTCAACCATCGCGGAGGGCGTGGGAGCCGTCCTTCCAATTCCATCGCGGGCAAATGGGGCCAGGAACCTGGTCGCCTGGTCGATGGGGGAGCGGCACCTGCCTTTTCCTCTGATTGAGGGCCTCGATGCCTGGACGGACGCCTTCCACGGCGTCCGAATCCAGCCCGCATTGTCCCCATCCTCTGTGTCCCGCCTCGCGGAACTATAGCGCCAAGCTCCGGCGCTCTGCTGTAGCTGCGGCGCTCTGCCGCCGGAGCTTTCTTGCCCCAGATCTTCCGCCGAGGGACCGGCGGAACTACAGCGTTCCAGCGGCCAAGACGCCTTCGCCACAGGCTTCGGCGAGCCCGGCCGTGGTTCGACGTCCGTCTCTTGCGAATCGCTTTCCGTCTGTGCACGTGATAGAAGGAAGACATGGGGTTTTCGTACTCGAACGACTGGAGGGCGCGTCCGATTTTCTGGATCGGTCCCGGTCGCGTGTGGGCCCGCTTGCGCGACCGAGCCCAGCCAGCGGGGTTGGACGTTCATCCGGTGGCGTCTGTCGCGGTGGCGCGCTCGTCCGTTCCGCCCGGTGCGCTGTTGGTCATCGAGTCCAGAGATCCGCACGACCTCGATGAGGCGCTGGCCCTTGCGGACCGCTCGATGATCTCGATCCCGATCATTCGGATCGCTGCGGCTCCGGCAACGGATGGGGCCGCCGACGCTCGCGTGCTCCCGCTTCCGCCGAGGGTCTTCGCGCCGCCCGGCGGTCTGCACATTCTCCAAAGCTGGATGCTTTGGGCGGCTTGCTCTGTCTCGGTGCTGCCGCCGTTTTTGTGCGATCATCTGCCGGTGGCGCTCGCACGGCTTTCGCCGGATGGCCAGATCGCCGCCGTCAACCTTGCCCTGCGCCGGCTGCTCGGCGAGCCGGAGACGGCCAGCCTGGCCGACTGCTTGCACCCCGAAGATCGCGACCGGGCGATCGGCGCCTGGCGCCGAATCGAACAGGGCGAGGGGATTGTCCATTTCCTGGCCCGCTGTCGGCATCGAGACGGCTCATGGCGCACGTTCTCCTGGAGCGCCATCGCGGCGCCGGGCACCCCGCCGGTCATCATGGTCGGGCGCGACATCAGCTCGGCCATCGCGGCGGATGAGCGCGTCCGCCAGCTCGAGGCCGCCGTCGAGGCTGTTGCGAACGGCATTGTGATCACCGACGCCGACGGCCGCATCCAGTGGGTGAATACGGCGTTTTCGCTCATGACGGGCTACAGCCGCGAGGAGGCGATCGGACAGTTTCCGCGCCTGCTGAAATCCGGCCGCCACGAGGCCGCGTTCTACGAGCAGATGTGGGCCACCATCCTCCGGGGCGAAGTGTGGCGCGGAACGCTCGTCAATCGCCGCAAGGACGGCTCGCTCTACACCGAGCGCATGACCATCACGCCGCTGCGGCGGCCCGATGGCTCCATCGAGCGTTTCATTGCCATCAAGGAGGACGTCACCGAGGCGGAAGCGCTGCGGGAACAGTTGGCACAAGCGGCGCGTATGGAGAGCGTGAGCCGGCTGGCCGGCGGCATCGCGCACGATTTCAACAACCTGTTGCAAACCATCCTCGGTTACCTTGAGTTCGTCGCCGCCCGCTTTCCCGACGGTGATCCGGGGCGGGCCGATGTGGAGACGATCCGCGCCGCCGCGCGCCAGGCGACGGATGTCACGCGTCGGCTGCTGGCGTTCAGCCGCCGGCAAATCATTGACCCGCGTTCGATCAACCTGAACGATCTGTTGCGCGGCCTCGCGGATCTGATCCGGCGCGTGATCGGCGAGCAGATCGAAGTGGTTTTGGAGCTCGACGAGACTCTCGCTCCGGTGATGGCCGACCCGGGCCAGGTCGAAACGGTCGTCATGAACCTTGTGGCCAACGCGGGTGAGGCCATGCCCCAAGGAGGCCGTCTGACCATCACGACACGCGTGGTCACGTTTCAGCCCGATGACGTGGCCATTTTCGCCGACGCTCGGCCGGGCACGTTCGCGTGTCTCTCGATTCGCGACACCGGGCCGGGGATTCCGGAGGACGTGCGCCGACACTTGTTCGAGCCCTTTTTCACCGCGAAGGGATGGGGCCGCGGCACCGGGCTCGGTCTTGCGACCGTCTATGGCATCGTCCAGCAGCATGGCGGATGGATTCACGTGTACAGCGAGCCCGGGCAAGGCACTTGCTTTCGAATCTACCTGCCGACGGCCGGCCCATCAGCGACTCCCGGCGCGCCGCCGCCACCGGTGGCCCGGGAGCGGCACGTCCTGGTGGTCGAGGACGAAGTCAGCATCGCCCGGTTGGCCAAACGCGTTCTTGAAGCCGCGGGCTACCGTGTCAGCGTTGCCCATAGCGCCGCCGCCGCGCGCGCGCTGTTTGCGGAGATCGGTCCGTCGGTCGACCTGATCTTTTCCGATGTGGTTCTCCCCGACGGCAATGGGGTCGACCTCGCCGACGAGCTGCGCCGGCAACGCCCCAACATCGCGGTGATCCTGGTTAGCGGCTACCCGGATGATTACTCGCGTTGGGAGATGGTTCGCGAGCGCGGCTGGCCGTTCATCCAGAAACCTTATCCGACCTCAGATCTGCTGGCCGAGGTCGCACGAGCGCTGTCCCCTCAGGGGGTGGAGCCGTCTCGAGAACCGCCGCGTGAACGTGGCCGCTGACCCGCGGCGGTTTCACCTTCCGGCCAGGACCACGCTCTTCGGCGCACCTGACAATGACCGCGGGTCCGAACGCGTTTGATGACTATGATCATCTCGATTCCCTTGCTCTGGTTGCGCATCGCCCTTGCCATCGCGTTCATGGCCGTGAACGGAATCGCTGCCGATCCCGCGGACGAGATCACGACCCAACGTCTGGACGACGGAAGCGTTCGCTGGAGCAGTGTCCGCCACTCGGTGCGGGGCATCCTGGTGCGACCTGCGGGCGACGGTCCGTTCCCGGCCGTCGTGGTCAGCCACGGCCTCGGAGGTCGCGCCGCGACCTTCGGTCTCACCAAAGCACGCGAGTTTGCGCGTTGGGGTATGATCGTAATTGCGCCGGACTACACCCACGCCCAGGCCGAGACCGGACCGGGCGGTTCGTCCTCCGATCGCTCAACGTTCGGCGCCAGCGCGGAGAATGTGCGGCGAGCGCGGTTTTGCGTCGCATGGCTGCGCGCGCGGCCGGACGTGGACCGGCGGCGCCTCGCGGCGTATGGCCACAGCATGGGCGGCTTTGTGACGATCGCGTTGGCGGCCGAGGAACCGTTGGCGGCCGCCGCGATCAGCGGCAGCGGGATGGCGCCGCGCGAGGGATTTCCCGCGCCGGGACCGGAGATCGTCCGAAACGTGCGCACCCCCATGCTCATGCTCCATGGCGCCGACGACCCCGTGGTTCGGCCGGCGCAGTCGGACGCGCTGAAACGTTTGCTCGACGAGGCCGGCGTCCCGAATGAGAGGATCGTCTGGCCCGGGGTGGGGCATGATGTGGACCGCGCGCGCGAGGCCGATGTGTTCAACGCGATTCGCGCATGGTTCGAGCGCCATGGTGTGCTGGCGGCGTCAACAGGAAACGATCGGCCGCCGACCTCGACTCCCGCCGCCACGCGCTAGGTGCGCCCCACGAAACGCTCGGTTGCGCACCCACGCCGTACGGCTCTCGCCGCCGAGACCGATCGGCGTTAGTCGTCCCACGATGAAGCTGATGTGCGTGAGGTGAACCGCGTGGATGAGGTCGGCGCTGGAGGGCGGGGGGCTCATCGAGAGGACGAGGTTGCTGGACGTGAGTTATTCGAGCCGGCGCGCTGTCGGCGCATACGGCCATCTGCGGCGACGACGGCAACACGTTCGCCCATGGGTCCGGGAACCAGATCGCGACGACGACCGCCACGGCCACGGCCGGAGCCTTCGCCCGGGAGTGCATCAACGCTGCCGAACAAGCCGCTCGGACGCGGTCGGACGATGGCGGAGAGGGTGGGATTCGAACCCACGGTCCCCTTTTGGGGGACACACGCTCTCCAGGCGTGCCCAATCAACCACTCTGGCACCTCTCCGCGGCTTCCACATGGCAGGATGCAGGCTCGCCGCGCCGCGCGCCGGTGGTCCGGACCGGCGTTCGCACGCTATCAGACGTCCCCGGGGTGGTCAAACAGAGGCGCGCGATCGTCCTCGATCGGGCGAACACACCAGCCATGCGATCGCGAACGCCGCCGCCTGGACCAGCACGATGGAGGGGCCGGCCGGCAGATTGAGAAACAGCGCCAGCGCCAGGCCGGCCAGAACGCCGAGCGCGCCCAAGGCGGTCGAGACCGCGAGCGCGCCCGCGAAACTCCTCGCCCCCAACAGCGCCGTTGCGGCTGGAAATACCAACAGACTGGTCATCAGCAGACTGCCCACGATGCGCAGTCCGATCACGACCGCGCAGGCGGTGAGGACCGCCAACCCGTGTTCGTACCGACACACGTTCAGCCCGCTGACCCGCGCGTGATCGGGATCGAAGGCCACGGATAGCCAGCGACGGCGGCGGAGCACGACAACGACCGCTACGATGAGTGCAAGCACCGCGGCGACCGCGACATCCCGCCGGGAGACGGCCAGCACGTCCCCGAAGAGATAGGCGAACAGATCTGCCCGGAAACCGCCACCGCGCGCGGCGAGAGCGGTACCCACCGCTAGGCCCACGGCCGCCACCATGCCGATGGCGGTGTCGCCGTACATCGTACCGCGCTCCGGCAGCCGCGCCATGAGCAGCGCCGCCCCGACCGCCAGGGGCAGCGCCAGCGACAGCGGCGCCCAGCCAAGCCACAGCGCCAGTCCAACGCACCCCAAGGTGAAGTGGGCCAAACCTTCGCCCACCAGCGCCGAGCGGCGCAGCAGCAACACCACCCCGAGCAGGCCGCATGCCAGACCCACGAGCAGCCCCGCCGCGGCCGCGCGCTGAACGAACGCGTGCTGGAGCATCTCCATCACGGGCCGGCTCCTGCCTCGAATCCCGCGCCGACGCCGTGTTGATGACAGATTAGATGCTGATGAGGAGCGCCGAACTGCGTCCGCATGGCCTCCGATGCGCAGAACTCCTCGAACGTTCCATAGAACACGACCGTTCGGTCCAGGTACAACAGCCGCCGCGCGTGCGCTCCGATCGTCGCCGTATCGTGGGTCACGAGCAACATCGTCGTGCCCCGCTGCGTGTTCCACTCATCCAACAAATGGTAGAACTGCTCGCGGAATGCCGGGTCGAGCGCAGTCGTCGGCTCGTCCATCACAAGGAGCTCCGGCTCCGCGGCCAGTGCGCGCGCCAGCAGAAGCCGCTGGCGCTCACCACCGGACAGCATCCCGACCGGCCGGTGCTCAAGGGCGGCCAGCCCGACCGTTTCGATGGCCGCTTGGACCGCCGACGAAGAGGCGTCCGCCTCGGGCTGGGCGGTCTCCACGATCTCTCGGACGCTGGCCGGAAATCGCGCCAGCGGCAACGCAAAACTCTGCGGCAAATAACCGATGCGCAGCCGGCGGCCGGACGATGGGTCCGCACCCAACTCGATCGAACCACATTCGATCGGCACCAGGCCAAGTACCGCCCGCAGGAGGGTGGTCTTGCCCGCGCCGTTCGGACCGACAATGCCGACGTAGTCGCGGCGCCTCACCTCGAAACTCACGTGGTCGAGCACGGCCACCTGCCCGAGCCGCACCGTGAGGTCGCGGACGCGCAACACGACGGCCGCGCTATCGGGTGAGGTCATGGCCGGTCCAACTCGCTCTTCAGAGCCTCGAGATTACGGCGATAGAGCGAAAGCCACGTCTCGCCGCGTCGGGCCTCGTCGGGCGTGCGGTTGTGAAGTCCGTGCAGCAAGCGGAGCTGAGCGCCGCTTTCCTCGGCGATCACGCGGGCGATCCGCGGTTCGAGGATTTCCTCATGAAAGACGAATCGGGCGCCCGTTGCTCGCACGGTCTGCACCAGCTCGGCGATCGCGCGGGGGGAAGGTGGAACGTCGGGTGAAACGGCCTCGATGGGCGTCCGAACGTGGAGGCCATACCGACGCGCCATCGGCTCGAACGCGCGGTGGCCCGCGAACACGATTGTCCGTCGGCGCGCGTGACGCACAAGGTGTTCCATGTCGCGGTGTAGTTCGGCGACCCGCGCCGCGTAGGCGTCGGCGCGCTTGCGATATGCGTCGGCGCGCTCGGCATCGAGCGAGGACAGCGTTTCGGCGAGCGCCCTCACGACCGCCATCGCGGCGACGGGATCGGTCCAGAAGTGCGGATCGCCCTCGGCCGCGACCTCAGGAGGCAGGTGGCGCGCGGCTTCGAACACGGCGGGCCGTCGCTCGGCGGCCTCGATGAGGCGCACCGCCCATGGTTCCAAGTCTGCCCCGGCGTACACGAAGAGATCCGCTCGCTGGAGCGTCGCGACGTCCGTCGGCGCCGGCGCCCACGAATGAATCTCGACCCCCGGGGGCATCAGCTGGCGGACGGTCGCGTCGGGACCGGCCACTTCCCGCGTCCAGTCGTAGAGCGGAAAGATCGTCGCGACCACGCGCGGCTGCGGCGCGGGGTCGGCCAGCGCGGCCGCGCCGAGCAGGAGCGAAAGCCATCCGGCGCGGTTCATGGGTGCACCTTTCGTCGGCGGCGTGCGCCACCTGCGGAGGCGCGGCACACGAGGTGCACCGCGTGGCAGTCGCGGCATTCCTCGAGCGAGTGTGAGGCCTCGAGTTCGCGCCAGTGCGCGCGCTGGGCCGGCGTAAAGACGCCGCTGCCGCCGCAGAGCGGGCACACGTGATCCAAAGCGTGCAGCAGCGCGCCGCGGATGAAGCTCGAACGGTTGGGAATCGCGCGCAGCGCCTGGGCCAGCTTCGGTTCTGCCTTGAAAGTGATCACTTCGGCCGATGGACGGGAACGCGCCATATTGGGACTGTATTACAAAGTATTACCGCCGTCAACCCCGCGGCGACGCGGGCGGTGACGGACGCCGCGGGTCACGGCGCGCATGGGGGTGCATGGGCCCAGGGGAGGGGCGTCCGCGGCGCCCGGTGCGGTCCAAGGATTGGACGGCCGCCCACGGGGCAGGTCCAATCGTTGGACACATGTGCGCCGGGGCCCGGCCGCGTGCGGCGGCCGGTGGCCGCGTCGTGGGCTGGGGCGTTTGGCGTCTCGCTGCGGAAGGGGCAGACGGGTCACGGGCGAGTTCGCGAAGACGCGATCCAACGAGGACGCATGGGGCCGGGCACTCTGGCCCGTCGAGTACTGGACCAGCCGCGACGCTCGATCGGGCGGGCCGGTACCTGGGGCGCGCTCGGTCGATGTGCTGGGTGGTTAGGGCGTGCCGTCGAGGTGGATCATGGCTTTCAGCACGCCGTCGTGAAGGTGCTCGACGAGCTCGAAGGCCTCGGGCGCGTGCTCGAGGGAGAAGCGGTGGGTGATCATCCAGCGGGCGTCGATCTGGCCGTTCGCGAGCCGTTCCAGCGCGGGTTCGGCGCAATGGGCCTGCCGACGCACATTCTGAATGCGCACCTCCTTGCGGCGGGCGAGATCAATCGGCATCGAGATGCGGTCCACCGAGGGGATGCCGACCATCGAGAGCGTGCCGCCGGGCCTGAGCATGGCGATGGCCTGGTCCACCGCGGACTGTCGGCCGCAGCATTCGAACACGACGTCGAGACCCGCCGGCGCTCGGCGCGCGAGCTCCGCGACGGGATCATCATCCTCCGGATGGGCCGCCCACGCCGCGCCGGCGCGCAGGGCCGCCGCGCGGCGCTCGGGGACCGGCTCAGTCGCGTAGACCGCGGTGGCGCCTTCGGCACGTGCGGCGAGGATGACCGACAAGCCGATTGGCCCTGCGCCGAGCACGGCGATGTGACGGCCGGCCACGGGGCCGCTTTGGCGAACCGCGTAGAGCGCGATGGCGACGGGTTCCGAGAGCGCGCCGAGATCGTCGTCGGCGCCTGCGGGCAACGGCAGACAATTGGTCTCGGGCATCACGATGACGTCCGCGAGGCTGCCCTCCAGCTGGCCGGGGCAGCCGAGGAACTTGAGCGAGCGACAGGTGTTCGGACGGCCCATGCGGCACTGGTCGCAGGTTCCGCATGAGATCGCCGGTTCCACCGCCACATGGTCGCCGGGCCGCACACGGCGCACGGCGGGACCGACGGTCTCGACCACGCCGGCGCACTCGTGGCCGACGGCGAACGGATAGCGCACCACCTGGCTGCCGATCCGGCCTTCGGCGTAGTAGTGGACGTCGGACCCGCAGACGCCGACGCGGGTGACGCGGATCCGCACATCGTGAGGGGATCGCAGTTCGGGCGTCGGGGCGTTCTGCAGTTCAAGCCGGCGCAGGGCGGTGAGCCGAAGAATTCTCATCGTGTTCCTTTCGTTCGAAGCGACCCACGGCCGTCTCGTTGGGCGGGCGGACAGCGTGGCCGGGGCCGGCTCCAATTCGGCGGCCGATCGCGGCCAGCCGCAACGCGACACATGCGGAGCAGTCGCTGGGTTCCTCGTCCACACAGGGCTTGTTGGGGTAGAGGAGATAGTGGCGGCGGTAGGGCTGCGGGGTTATGTTCGGCATGAAGACGTTGGCGCCGCATTGCAGCGCGCGGTCGCGGCCGCCGGGCACCGCGGCGTCGAACGCGGTGGTGGCGGGGATGTGGGCGCGCGGCTGAACCCGCCGCAGCGCGGCGAGGGCCAGAAACCAAATGTCCGGATCGTGCGCCCAGGCGTTGGGCTGGCCGGACAGCGGCGTGTGGGGATGGGGCAGAAAGGGGCCGATGCCGGCCATGTCGAGATCCAACGCGCGGCATAGCAGTAGGTTGTCCGCGAGGCGTTCGAGTGTCTCGCCGGGCAGTCCAATCATGAACCCACTGCCGACCTGGACGCCGAGCTCGCGAAGGTCGTCGAGGCAGCGGAGCCGGTCGGCGAGCGTGCTGCCCGGATGCAGGCGTTCGAAGGCCTGGGGGTCGGAGGTCTCGAATCGAAGCAGATACCGGTCCATGCCGGCGTCGCGCCAACGCGCATAGACATCGCGCGTGCGGTTGCCGACGGAGAGCGTGACGGCCAGCGGCGTCTCGACCTTCATCCGGCGGACCACCTCGGCGAGCTGGCGATCGCCCGCAATGGATGGCGCTTCCCCGGCCTGAAGCACGATCGTCGTTACGCCGTGCGACACCATGGCGCGAGCGCACGCGAGGATCTCGTCGGGCTCCATCTGGTAGCGAACCACCGCGGTGTTGGAGCGGCGCAGACCGCAGTAGGCGCAGTTGTTCGCGCAGACGTTAGAGAACTCGACGATGCCGCGGAGCCAGACCTCGTCGCCCATCCATTCGCGCCGCACGCGGTCGGCTTCGAGCCACACGGCCTGGCGGTCTTCACCGCGTGCGCGCAGCCACTCGAGCACCTCGGCGCGACTGGGTGGGGGGGGGCACCTCATGCGTGCGGCTCCCCGCGCGGCGGCCGGCCAAACCGTGGCGGCGGCGTCTCGGGCGGACGGGCCCGCAACGAAATTGCCTCCGCGCCGACGAGAGCCGCGAGACGATCGTAGAGCGCCCGCGAGATCGAAACGCCCCACGACCCGCCGGCGCGGATGCGCATCCGGCGCGGCGGAGTCTCCCACTCGATCCAGAACTCCACGGTCTGGTGTCCCGGATGAGCGCGCAGCGCATCTTCGAGCCCGGACAACACGTCGGGATCGTCCAGCAGCTCGGAGGCGAGCCGGATCGTCATTCCGTCGAGACATCCGTTCAGTGCCTCGTCCACCGTCATGATCCGTTCGACCGACACGGACCCCCGGCCCTGCCGATTGGTTTGCAGGATACCTTCGGCGACGACCACCGCGCCTTCGCGGAGCACGTCGGCGGGGCAGCGCTCCAATGCAGTGGGGAACAGCACCGCCTCAATCTCACCGGTCTGGCCGTCCTCGATTGTGAACACCGCCATGCGGCGGCCGGCCGTGCGGCCGCGTTTGACGGTTTGGTGGGAGAGCCGCGAAATCGCGCCGCCGATGCGGACGGTGGCCGCGGCGTCGGGCGCGGGCGGATGCGCGAGCGAGAGCGAGCGGGGCCACCGCAGGTCCGTTAGGGCCCAGCGGTGGTCGTCGGTCGGGTGCCCCGTGAGGCTCAGACCAAGGGTTTCGCGTTCGGCCGTGAGCATCTCGGAGAGGGTCCACCGCGGCACCTCGGGCCAACGGATGGTGCGGGTGAGCTCTTCGGTGCCGAACAGCGACAGTTGGCCTGACGCTCGGTCGTGGGCGGCATCGGCGGCGGAGGCCAGCACGAGGTCGAGCGCGGCCAACATCTGCGCGCGATGGGAGGAGCCGCATCGGTCGAACGCGCCGCACCGGATCAAGGCCTCGATCGCGGAGCGGTTCACGGCGCGCCGGTCCACCGTGCGGCAGAAGTGGTCGAGATCGTTGAACCGCCCGACCTGCCGCCGCGCCTCGAGGATCGCTCGCACCGCGGCCTCGCCCACGCCCTTGACGGCCGCCAGGCCGAACCGCACGGCGTCGCCATCCACCGAGAACTCGACGTCGCTCAGATTGATGTCGGGCGGCAGCACGGGAATGCCGGATTTGCGGGCGATCGCGATGTACTGTCCCAGCTTCTCGATCTTGTCGCACTCGAAGGTCAGCGTTGCGGCCCAGAACTCGGCCGGGTGATGGCGTTTAAACCAAGCGGTTTGGTAGGCGAGGATCGCGTAGCCGGTGGAGTGGGCTTTGTTGAAGCCATAGCCCGCGAAGCGGCTGATCAACTCGAACAACCGCTCGGCTTCGCTGGCGCTGATGCCGTTGCGGCGCGCACCCTCAACGAACGCGGCGCGCTCGCTTTCGATGACCTCGCGTTTTTTCTTTGAAATTGCCTTGATCAGCGTTAGCGCGCGCCCGAGGGGCAGGCCGCCGAGGCGGTTGAGGACCTGCATCACCTGCTCTTGGTAGATCATCACGCCGTAGGTCTCGGCGAGAATGTCGTCAACCAGCGGATGAATGCGTTCGACCGGCTCCAGGCCTGCCTTTCGGCGGCAGTACGTCGGAATCAGCTCCATCGGTCCGGGCCGGAACATCGCGTTGGCCGCGATGAGGTCCTCGATGCGCGTCGGCTGCATTTCGACCAAGACGCGCTTCATGCCCGGCGATTCAAACTGGAAGACGGCGTCCGTGTCGCCGGCGCGGAACAGCGCGTAGACCGCGTCGTCGTCGAGCGGGAGCTGGTTGGGGTCAATGTCGACGTTCGTGCGCTGGCGCACCAGCTCGCGCGCGCGTTGGAGCGCGCTGAGCGTCTTGAGGCCCAGCAGGTCCATCTTCATGAGGCCGACCTTTTCACAGGTCGGCCCATCCCACTGGGTGATCGTGTCGGGGCGGTCGCTGGGACGGCACAGCGGCACGATGTCCTCGAGCGGCCGGTCGCACACCACAACGCCCGCGGCATGAACGCCGGCGTGCCGCTGCGCGCCCTCGATTTCGCGCGCCAGATCGATCAGCCGCCGGACGTCGGGATCGCGGTCATACTCCGCGCGCAGCTCGGGCGCCACGGGCGGGGCGAGGGTGTCCTCGTCGTCGCCGTCGTCCTCATCGTCGTCGGACAATCCCAGCAGCGTTGAAAGCGATGCGCGAACACCCTCAGGGATCAGTTTCGCGATGCGGTCAACGCGGTCGAGCGGCCACTTGTGAACCCGCGCCACGTCGCGAACGGCGGCGCGCGGTTTCAAGGTGCCGTAGGTGATGATCTGGGCAACGTGGCCATATTTCTGCCGCACGTACTGCAGGACGCGCGCTCGTCCGACCTGGCAGATGTCAATGTCCACGTCAGGGTCTTCCTTCCGCTGCGGGTCGGTGAACCGCTCGAACAGTAGGCCGTAGCGGATCGGGTCCACGTGGGCGATGCCCAGCGCCCAACCGAGCAGCGTGGCGACGCCGCTGCCCCGGGGGGCGGCCGGAATGCTGTTGCGGCGTGCGAACTGAACAAAGTCGTTGACGATCAGAAAATATGAGCTGTAGCCCTTGCCTGCGATCACGGCGAGCTCCCGATCGAGCCGCTCGCGGTACTGGGGTGGAGGTTCGGCGCCTCCAAACCGTGCTCGAAGCCCTTCGTGGGCGAGCCGCCGCAGGTACTCGTCGGGCGAGCTTCCATCGGGGGTGGGGAAACGGGGGAGGTGCTTCTGCGAAAAGTCGAGGCGAAGATCGCACATCTCGGCGATGCGCAGTGTATTGGTGATCGCCTCGGGCCATTCGGCGAGCGCGGCGGCCATTTCGTCGGGGCTTTTCAGGTAGAGCTCCTCGGGATGGTCGAGCGCGTCGGGATCGTCGGCGGTGCGCTTGGTCGAAATGCAGGTGAGCGTGTGGTGGGCCTGCTTATCGCAGCGGCGGAGAAAGTGAACGTCATTGGTGCCGACCAGCCCAACACCGAGCTCGCGCGACAGGCGGACCAGATCGGGGTTGATGCGGGTCTGGTCGTCCACGCCCTGGTTTTGGATCTCGATGAAGAAGCGGTCGCGGCCGAAGATGTCGAGGTATTCGCCCGCGATGCGGCGGGCCTCGTCCTCGCGGCCGGCGAGGAGCGCGCGCGGAATCTCGCCGCTAAGGCAGGCCGAGGTGCAGATCAGGCCGTCGTGATGGCGCGCGAGCAGCTCGCGGTCGATGCGGGGCTTGTAGTAGAAGCCGTCGAGAAACGCCTGGGTGCTGAGCCGCCGCAGGTTCGCCCAGCCGCGTTCGTTCATCGCCAGCAGCACCAGGTGCGCGGCTGCCTCGCGCGCACTGCCGTCGCGCGAATGGCGACCGCGGGGCGCGATGTACGCCTCCATTCCGATGATCGGCCGCACGCCGACCTTCTGCGCGGCGGCGTAGAATTCGATTGCGCCGAATAAATTGCCGTGGTCGGTCAGCGCGATGGCCTTCATGCCCAGCTCGGCGGCCTTCCCGACGAGCGCCGAGATGCGATTGCCGCCGTCCAGCAGGGAATAGAACGAGTGGACGTGGAGATGAACGAAGTCAGCCATCCAAGTTTCCGGGCCGCAGCGCGGCCGATCCACTATACCCCACCGCGGCATCGGCTGCAGCACGCCGCCGGCGGCGGGGAGCGTTAGCGGCCGCGCCAGCGGCCAGGAGTGCCCGTCGGGTGCGGGTGCCGGGAATACCGCAGCGGGGGAGGGACTCGCCGAAGGACCGACGGGGCCCGACGCTGCCGAGACGTCTCGTCACCGCCGGTCTTGTGCGGGCGTCCGGCGATGGCCATGCTGGATCGTCGGGTGGACGGGCCCGCTGGAGAGCACGGAATGAAACGTGGAATGCGAATCGCGTTCGTGGTGTGGCTGGTTGCCGGGTGCGGGCGTGTCCCGGATCGCGCGACCGAGGCGAAGGATGCGGCCGCGTCGGTGCCGACGGAGGCACCGAGAGCGCCGGCGCTGCCGACGGGCGCGGTGATCCGGACCAGCCTCGGCGAGATCGAGATCGAGCTGTTCGGCGACCGCGCGCCGCTGACGGTGAGAAACTTCGCGGAGTACGCGAAGGAGGGCCACTACAACGGAACACTGTTCCATCGAGTCATTCCCGGCTTTGTGATCCAAGGGGGCGGGTTCACGCCGGACCTCCGCGAGAAACCGACGCGGCCGCCCATCCGCAACGAGGCCTCGAACCGCGTCTCCAACCGGCGGGGCACGGTGGCGATGGCCCGCACGCCAGACCCGCACAGCGCGACCGCCCAGTTTTTCATCAATCTGGCGGACAACCTTGCGCTGGATCACCGCGCGCCGACGCCGGAGGGTTACGGTTATTGCGTCTTCGGCCGCGTGGTCCGCGGGATGGAGACCGTGGATCGCATCGCGGCGGTGCCGACCGGTGCCATCGGGCCATCCGAGGCCATGCCGCTGCAGCCGGTGCGAATCGAGTCTGTCGAGCTGAGATGAGGGCGGCGGCCGGGCACGGCTTTCGTTCCCGGTGGGCATGTGGGACAATGCGCAGCAGCGAGGTTGCCGGTCCGGCTCGGACGGACGGCGGCGGGACGGACTATGAGTGATGGCGACAAGACAATTCGAATCTATCTTCAGGAAATTGGCGAGGTGGACCTGCTGACGCCTGAAGAGGAAATCGAGTTGGCCGCCCGCATCCGCAAGGGCGACATGGAGGCCCGGCAGAGGATGATCGCGGCGAACCTTCGGCTGGTGGTCAAGATCGCCCAGGATTATGCCCGCTATGGACTTCCGTTGCTGGACCTCATCTCTGAGGGCAACATCGGCCTCGTGAAGGCGGTCGAACGGTTTGATCCGCGGAAGGGCGGCAAGCTCAGCACGTACGCCGCCTGGTGGATCAAGCAGGCGATCAAACGCGCGCTGGCCAACCAGAGTAAGACGATCCGGCTGCCCGCGCACCTCGTGGACAAGATTTCGCGGATGCGCAAGGCCGAACGGAAGCTGGCCGAAGAGCTGGGCCGGGATCCGACCGACGCCGAGATCGCGTCGGAAATGGGCCTCGACGAGGCCACGATCACGCACTGGCAGACGGTGGCAATCCGCCCAACCTCGCTGGACGCGCCGATCGGCGACGAGAACGGGAGCACGTTCGGCGAGATCGTCGGTGACGAGCGCGCACGGACGCCTGCCGAGGAACTGGCCGACGAGCAGCTCCGGACGCAGGCCGAAAAACTGATCCGCTATCTACCCTATCGCGAGCGAGAAATTCTGAAATACCGCTTCGGCCTTGGCGGGGCGTCGATCGAAACCCTTGAGGACGTGGGGCGGCGTTTCCGCATCACGCGCGAGCGGGTGCGGCAGCTTCAAAACTCCGCATTGGCGAAACTCAGGGACTTATTGGAGGAGAAAGTGCCGCACCCGAAGTATCCGCCGCCCGATTCGCCATTCCACTTTGAAGAGCCGTCGGGGCAGCCCTCGGGGCCGGAGGTCACGGCGTCCGATGCCGCCCGGCCGGAAAGTGAGGAGGCGCGGACCCGCCTGCGCGCGGGCGCCCGCGGGCGATCTCGGCGGTGCGCCGCCATCCGCCGGGCGCGCCGAGCGAGAGTGAGCTCGCCCGCGCCGCGGGCGGCGGGGGGTGGACCCGCGCGTCGCCGCCGGGCGCGCTCGCGGTCTGGGCGGCGGAGGTCGCGCTGAGCTGATGCTTTCGAGAGGGGGAAGCCGAGGCAATCCATGAATCGAGCAGCCATTTACGCGGGCACCTTTGATCCCATCACGCTCGGGCACCTCGATCTGATCGGACGCGCGGCGGCCATTTTTCCGCGGCTGATCCTTGCGGTGGCGCGCCAGCCCCCCAAGCGGACCATGTTCTCACCAGAACAGCGCGCCGCGATCGCGGCCGAGGCGGTGCGAGAGCTACGGAACGTTGAGGTCAAGCTGTTCGACGGGCTGCTGGTCGAGTTTGCCCGGTCGAAGGGAGTGCGGGTGCTCGTGCGCGGACTGCGGGCGTTTTCCGACTTCGAGTTCGAGTTCCAAATGGCGTTGACGAACCGGAAGCTGGCCCCGGACATCGAAACGCTGTTTCTGATGCCGAGCGAGGAGTACAGCTACGTTAGTTCCAGCACAGTCCGGCAAATCGCGGAGCTCGGTGGGGATGTGCGCCGGTTCGTTCCGCCCTGTGCCTGGGCGGCGCTGCAGGAACGGTTTTCGCAGGGCCTTGGCGTGAAGGACGGTCCCGCATGATCATCGAGATTTCGAAGGTCTCCGCGGATGGGTCCGTGTTCGAGGGCGAGGAGGACGCCGCGCTTCTCGATTTGACGGCGGCGGATTTGTACGCGCCGGAGGGGCCCATTCGGTACCACCTGGAGGCCCGTATGGTGGGCCGGCGGCTGGTGGTTCGCGGCACGGTCGAGGTGCGGCTGGGGGCGACCTGCCGCCGGTGCGGTTGCTCGTTCTCGACTTTTTCGCGAGAATCATGTTTTCTGTACCAATACGAGACGCGTGAGGGCCAGCGGGATGTGGATATCACTCCCGATCTGCGGGAGGCGTTGCTGCTTCGGTTGGAGCCGCACCCGCTGTGCGCGCCGGGCTGTGCGGGCCTGTGCCCCAAGTGCGGCCGCAACCTGAACGAAGGGCCATGCACGTGTGGGCCAGGCGACGCGCCGGCGGGGCGAGAGTGGGCGGCTTTGGACAACTGGTCCCCGCACGAGCCGTTTGATCCGCCGCCGTCGGCAAGGAGATGAGCACATGGGTGTTCCGAAGAGACGCAAGTCAAAGAGTCGGAAGCAGATGCGAGTTCGGTCCCACCGGCGGCCGAAGCCGCCGCTGAGCCGTTGCCCAAAGTGCGGTGCGTGGGCGCAGCCCCACCGCGTGTGCGCAAGCTGCGGGTACTACGGCGACCGGCAGGTCGTGACGATGTCCACTGAGTGATGCTGTTGCGCGACGATGCGGATCGCGATTGACGCGATGGGGGGCGATTTTGCCCCTCGCGAAATCGTGGCGGGCGCGCTGCAGGCGGCCGACCATCTCCCGGAGGATGTGGAGGAGTTGATCCTCGTCGGGCGGGAGCCGGAGATTCTTGGCGCGGTGTCAGGTGGCCGGCTGCCGCCCCGTGTGAGAATTCTGCCGGCGACCGAAGTGGTGGAGATGGGCGAACCGGCGGCCGCCGCGGTTCGCCGCAAGCGCGACTCCTCGATCAACCGCGCGATGGATCTGGTGAAAAACGGCGAGGCCGATGCCATGTTTTCGGCCGGGAACACCGGCGCCGTGGTGGCGTCGGCCACGCTGAAGCTGCGGACGCTCCCCGGCGTGCTGCGGCCGGCGATCGCCACCTCGATGCCCGGTCCAGGCTCCTTGCCGTGGGTGCTGATCGATGCGGGCGCCACGCCGGACTGCTCGGCCGACCTGCTCGTTCAATTCGCGGTGATGGGCGCGGTGTACGCTCGGGAGATCGTCGGCATTCCAGCGCCGCGCGTCGGTCTACTCAGCATTGGCGGTGAGGAGACGAAGGGCAACGAAATCACCCGCGAGGCTCTCGCGAAGCTCCGCGCCTCGCTGTTGCGGTTCGAAGGCAACATCGAAGGCAACGACCTCTTCAGCGGCCGCGTGGACGTAGTGGTGTGCGATGGTTTCGTCGGCAATGTCGTGCTGAAAACCTGTGAGAGCGTCGCGCACTTCTTCGGCCGGGCCCTGAAGGACACGCTGATGGACAGCTGGGCGCGGCGGCTCGGCGCGCTGCTGATCCGCAACGGTTTGGCTCAGCTGCGGCGGCGGGCGGACGCCTCATCGTACGGCGGCGCTCCCCTCCTTGGCGTGCGAGGAGTCGTGATCATCGCGCACGGTGCCTCGAACGCGACGGCGGCGGCCAACGGGATCCGGGTCGCGATCGAGGCGGTCCGCCGACGCGTACCGGACAAGATCGAATGCGGTATTGCGGAGTGGGGACGGCAGTGACGGCGGCCGGCGCAGACTCGTCCGTGCCGTCCGGCATCGTGCGCGCGGTGGGGATGACGGGCGTCGGATCGCATGTGCCTTCGCGGGTGCTCACCAACCACGACCTCGAGCGGATCGTGGCGACGACGAACGAGTGGATCGTCAGCCGGACGGGCATGCGCGAACGCCGGATCGCCGCCGAGCACGAGGCCACCTCGGATTTGGCCGTCGTGGCCGGCCGCCGGGCCCTGGAGGCGGCGGGCGTCAAGCCTGCAGATCTCGACATGATCGTCGTTGCGACGATCACGCCCGACTACCCCTTTCCGAACACCGCCTGTCTCGTGCAGCGCCAATTGGGCGCCGACCGCGCCTTTTGCATGGGGTTGGAGGCCGCTTGTTCGGGTTTTCTGTACGGCATGGAGACCGCGCGGTGCTATATTGCCGCGGGTGCTGCGCAGACCGCGCTCGTGATCGGGGCCGAGAAAATGAGCGCCGTCCTTGATTGGACTGATCGCTCGACGTGCGTGCTGTTCGGCGACGGCGCGGGGGCGGCAGTGCTGCGACCCGTGCCGGCGGGGCGGCGCGGGATCATCTCGTCCGTGTTCGGCTCGGACGGGTCGCTCTCGGATCTGCTCATGATCCCGGCTGGCGGGTCTCGTCGTCCCGCCACCGCCGAAACGGTCGCCGCGCGCGAGCATTGTCTGCGGATGCGAGGGCGGGAGGTGTTTCGCTATGCGGTCACGCATATGGCCGAGGCGGGCCTCGCTGCGCTGCACAAGGCGGGGCTTTCCATCTCGGACATTCGCTGGGTCATCCCTCACCAGGCCAACCTCCGAATCATTGCGGCGATCGGCGAGCGGCTTCATTGCCCGGCCAGTCGCTTCATTGTGAACGTGGAGAAGTATGGCAACACATCCGCCGCCTCGATCGGCTTAGCGCTGGACGAGGCCGTGCGGGACGGCCGGATCCGTGAGGGCGACCTCGTGTTGATGGTCGCCTTCGGTGCGGGTTTTACGTGGGGAGCCACCGTAATGGAATGGACGGGCCGCGCATGAATTCAACGATGATGGGCGCTGTGTTCCCGGGGCAGGGGGCGCAGAGCCTCGGCATGGGGATCGACCTCGCCGCGCAGCGGCCGGCGGCCGCCGCGCGATGGGCCGAGGCCTCGGAGATATTGGGTTACGACCTTCGCCGCCTGTGCGCCGAGGGGCCGGCCGAGGAGCTGACCCGTTCCGACCGGGCGCAGCCCGCGATCTTCGTGGTGAGCGTCATTTGCGCGGAGGCGCTGGCGGAATCAGTGCCGGGCCTGGTTTGGTCCGCCGCCGCGGGGCTAAGCTCCGGCGAGTGGGCGGCGCTGTGGCTGGCGGGGGCGTTGTCCTTTGTGGACACGGTCCGCGTACTGGCGGCGCGCGGCCGGTTTATGCAGGAGGCTTGCGAGGCGGCGCCCGGGGGCATGGTGAGCGTGATCGGTCTTTCGCCCGAGGCGCTGCGCGAGGTGGCCGCCGCCAGCGGCGCCGAAATCGCGAACCTGAACTCCCCGGAACAGACCGTGCTGTCCGGACGGAAGGACGCCGTTGAGGCCGCCGCCCGACTCGCGACCGAACGGGGCGCCCGCCGAGTGATCCCCCTGGCGGTGGCTGGCGCGTTCCATTCCTCGCGGATGGCGTCGGCCGCCCGCCGGCTCGCCGAGGTGCTGGCCGACGTGCCGATCCATCCCCCCCGCGTTCCGGTCATCTCAAACGTGACGGCGCGCCCGCACGGCTCGCCCGACGAAATCCGCGCGCGCATGGTGGAGCAGGTCACATCGCCCGTACGCTGGGTCGAGTGCGTGCAGACGCTGCGCAGGATGGGGATCAGCCGGTTCGTCGAGGCCGGACCGGGTCGCGTACTGTCGGGGCTCATCCGTCGCATTGACAAGGACGCCGAAATCCTTAACGTATGCGATTCCCCGACGTTGGACGCGGTCGTCCGGACGCTGTCCGGCACCCGCTGAGCGGGCGTGGGGTTGGCAGAAGGGGTGCCGCCGATGGCGGATCTCAGTGGGAAGACAGCGCTGGTGACGGGCGCGGCTCGTGGAATCGGGCGGGCGATCGCCGTTCGTCTGGCTCAGGCGGGCGCGGACGTCGCTGTGTGTGATCTGGACGCGTCGTGGCTCGAGGAGACCGCCGCCGCGATCCGGGCGGCCGGGCGTCGCGTCGAAACGTTCGCCTGTGATGTGAGCCGGGCCGACCAGGTCGAGGCCGGCGTCAACGCGGTGGCCAAGGCGTGGGGCCGGCTCGACGTCCTTGTGAACAACGCAGGCATCACGCGCGACACGTTCCTCGCCCGCATGTCCGAGGCCGATTGGGACGCGGTGCTCAACGTGAATCTGAAGGGAGCATTTCTGTTCACGAAGGCTGCCAGCCGCTGGATGTTGAAGCAGCGCTCGGGCTCGATCGTGAACATCGCCTCGGTCATCGGCATCATCGGCAACGCCGGCCAGGCCAACTATGCGGCGTCGAAGGGCGGCCTGATCGCGTTGACCCGTGCGGTTGCCCGAGAGCTGGCCTCGCGGAACGTGCGGGCCAACGCGGTTGCGCCGGGCTTTATCCGGACGGCCATGACGGATAAACTTCCCGACGAGCTGCGGAACCGTATGCTGAGCTCGATCCCCCTGGGGCGGTTCGGCGAGCCCGACGACGTGGCGCGCGTGGTGCTGTTTCTGGCCAGCGACGATTCGGCCTACGTGACAGGCCAGGTGATTTCCGTGTGCGGGGGAATGGTGATGGCCTGACCCGCCACGAGCCGGAAGAAGAAGGAGAAGCCAACATGTCACTCGAAGACAAGGTCCGGGATCTCATCGCCGACCAGCTCGGCGTCAACAAGGAACAGGTCACGCCCGAGGCATCCTTCATTGAGGATCTCGGCGCCGACTCCCTCGACACCGTCGAACTTGTGATGGCCTTCGAAGAGGCGTTTGGGGTGGAAATCCCCGATGAGGACGCCGAAAAGCTGACTACGGTCGGCGCGGTGTTGAACTACCTGAAGGAACGAGGGTTCAACTGATCGAATCCGGCCGCCGCCGCCGTCCACCGCGGCGGCTCGTTTCGAGGCGAACGTGTCGGATCGTCGCAGAGTTGTCGTCACAGGTCTCGGCTGGATCACTCCGTTGGGGTGCGATCTGGAAGGGGCGTGGTCGCGCATGTTGCGCGGCGAGTCCGGTGTGGGGCCGATCACGAAGTTCGACGCGTCCGCGTTTGACTCGCGCATCGCCGGGGAGGTTCGTGACTTCGATGCCGACCGCTTCATCCCGAAAAAGGATCAGCGGCGCATGGATCCGTTCTGCCACTACGGCCTGGCGGCGGCCAAAATGGCGGTGGCGAATGCCGGAATCGACTGGAGCCGGGAGGACCTGACGCGCGCCGGTGCGCTGATGAGCAGCGGTATCGGCGGGCTTCACATCCTTTTTCAGCAGACCAAGGTGTTTTACGACCGCGGCCCGTCTCGATTCTCTCCGTTCATGATCCCGCAGATGATCACGAACATCCTGCCGGGATTGATCGCAATTGAGTTCGGTCTGCGGGGGCCGAACTTTGCAGTCGTCTCCGCGTGCGCGACCGGCACGCACTCGCTGGGCGAGGCCATGCGCATGATCCGCGAAGGCCGGGCCGACGTGATGATCGCCGGCGGCAGCGAGGCGGCGATCATGGAGTTGGGTGTGGGCGGATTCTGCGCGATGCGCGCGCTCAGCACCCGCAACGACGACCCACCCCGCGCCAGCCGTCCGTTCGATCGCGACCGAGATGGGTTTGTGATCGGCGAAGGAGCGGGCGCGCTCGTGCTCGAGGAATATGAACACGCGCGGCGCCGCGGCGCGCGAATCTACTGCGAACTGGCCGGCTACGGCGCCACCTGCGATGCCTTCCACATCACCGCGCCCGACGAGCGCGGCGAGGGCGCCGCCCAGGCCATGCGGCTGGCCCTCGCCGACGCCGGCGTGCCGGCAGATCAGGTGGATTACATCAACGCCCACGGCACCAGCACCGAATTGAACGACCGCTGCGAGACCATGGCCATCAAGGCCGCCCTGGGCGACACCGCCGCGCGCCGCGTCGCGGTCAGCTCCACCAAGTCCATGATCGGACACTTGCTGGGGGCCGCGGGCGGGGTTGAGTCGATCGTCTGCGCGCTCGCGATTCATCGCGGCGTCGTTCCGCCAACGATCAACTACACGACACCCGATCCCGACTGCGACCTCGACTATGTGCCGAATCAGGCCCGCGAGCTTCGCGTGCGCGCCTGCCTCAAGAACTCACTCGGATTCGGCGGACACAACGCGACACTTTGTTTCACGGCCGTGTAACGAAGCGCCGGCGGCGAGCCCTTTGGGGAGCTGGCGCCGGCCGCAATGGAGAGGGAAGAGGCGAGGGACCGTCGCCCGAAGGTGCGATGGAACAGTGAACAGCGGCCCGACGGACCGACCTGGGCCGGCGGGGCGACACGGGAGACCGCCATGAGAGTGGACCTACGGCAAATGCCGCTGCACGAGCTGGCCCGCTTGCTGCGCGATATCGCCAACGAACTGCAATCGCGAGGCAACGGCGGGGCGCGGGGTAACTCGATCTACAACCGAGCCACTGGGTACGGTGGGGGCTATGGCGGCAACTACGCCCCCGGATATCCGTCCGGCGGCTACGGGGGCAACTCGCGCTACGGAAACGAATTCCGGCATCCGGGTCAGGGCGGCAACAAGCGCCGCCGCCATCACCGGCATCACCATCACGCCCAAGCAGACGCTCGCCGGCCGATCGAACCTCCTGCGCCGGTGGACGATCCGCCAGCGCCGGCGGACCCGAATTCCACCCCCGTTCCGGGCGGCGGGCCGGACACCGCGGAGTGATGCTGCTCATCCGTTGATGGAGAGGCGCCCATGCTGCGCACCGGTATTTTGAACCCGGCGGTGCTCTCGCTGTTGGCGCGCGTGCGCCACACCAACACTCTCGTGATCGCCGACCGCGGCTTCCCGTTCTGGCCTCAAATCGAAACCGTGGATCTTTCGCTGGTGGACAACATCCCGACCGTGCTGGATGTTCTGCGGGCAATCCGGCCGGTGGTTGTGATCGGACGCGTCTGGATGGCCGAGGAGTTCTTGCGAGAAAATACGGACTCCGTGCGGGCCCGGTTCGAGGAGGCGCTGGCGGGCTTGCCGGTCGAGTACGAGCCGCACGTCGAGTTCAAGCGGCGCGTGCCGTTCGCGGTCGGTCTGATTCGCACGGCGGACACCGTCCAGTACGCGAACATGATCCTGCAGTCGGCCTGAGCGGTTCGCGGTCCGCTGCGCGCTTCCCCACCGCCACCGCCGCGCCCGCCGGCGGCTGCTCGTGCACCCGCCTCCGCGGGACGTCGCGTTTGCCCCACCGGGGGGCGTTGACCGTTCTGATCGGCCGTGGACTCCCGGACCTACAGCCGCGCGATGCCCGGCCCTTTCGAAGGTTTTGTCCAAGGTAGGGACACGCCACGTCGTGACCGGTCCAAGGTTGGGACGGCCGGTGGCGTTGAGATGATCCATCGGACGCCGGGGCCGCGATCATTCTCCGTTCGCAGTTGGGCGAACAATCCCGCCGCCGACACCGCCCGTGCGGAAGGTCCGAGCCACGCGTCGGGTGGGCTCGCGTCACGGTGCGCCGGCGGAGATCCGGCTGAGCGCATTGAGCGCGGCCTCGCGTTCGGCTGTTTTCTTGCTGCGTCCGATGCCCCGTCCCATCGGCTCTCCGTTCACAGCGACCTCCACCGTGAACTCACGTGAGTGCATCGGACCGCGTTCCTCGACGACGCGGTACACCGGCGGCGAAAACCCATGTGCCTGCGACCACTCCAGCAGCGCGCCCTTGGGATTGTCCCACCGTGCCGGATCCGGCGCCGCGGTGAGACAGGGCAGTACACACTTTTGGAAGACCATCTGGGCGCCCTTCATGCCGCCATCCACAAATACCGCACCGATCAGGGCTTCTGCGGCATCCTCGAGAATTTTACTGCGCTCGCGGCCGCCGGAGTTGAGCTCGCCGCGCCCGAGCCGCAGCAGCGCGCCGAGCCCGAGGTGGCGACCCAGCGCCTCCAAGGCCGCCGAACGGGTTAGCTGAGCGCGACGACGCGTCAGATCGCCCTCCGACATCTCCGGATGGCGTGCGTAGAGCCATGCCGAGGTCAGCAGGGAGAGCACCGCGTCGCCGAGAAACTCGAGGCGTTGATTGTCCGAGGCCACTCCCGGCGTCTCGTGGCGGTAGGAGGGATGCGTCAGCGCGGCCTCGAGCAGCTCGACACGACGGAAGCGGTACCCGAGGGCGCGCTCGAGATCACGGTACGGGCGGCGCCCGAACATGCCACGAGAATGCGTACGCGAACGCGGAATTTCAACGCCGTCGGCATGCCTCTGCGCCGTGGTCGGACGGTGGCTGGAACGGTTGCGTGTGGCTGATGGGCCGGTGTATGAGAACCCGCCGATGCATGCGCGACCGGCCATCCCTGACGGTACGCCGTACGCGCCCGCCGGCTTGCGGGCCGCTGCGCGCGCGTCGCCGATGATGGCCCTGTTGTTGCGCCAGATCGAGATTCTGCTGGGCGATGTGGCGCGGCTCCGCTGCCTCGATATCGGCGGCGGCGGGTGGGTCAGTGCGCTGCTGCGCGAACGCGGTGGCGACTGGACGAGCGTCGAGCCGCCGGGTGCGGCGCTGGAGACGCTGCGGTTCCTTTGTGAAGATCGCGCGGTGGCCTCATGGACCCCTGGGCAGCCGATGCCGTTCGAGGAGCAATCGTTTGACGTCGTCGTGTGGGTCGGTGGCTTCGAACAGCTCGGCGAACCCTCGTCCGCGATCCGCGAGTGTCACCGCGTACTGAAGCCAGCTGGGCGGCTCGTGCTGAACGTGCCCTTCGCGGCCCACGTCGCGCCATTACGCTGGATCGGTGCCGCTCCGGGGACGCGGTGGGGGTTCACCGTCGCCCGCCTGTACGAGGTGCTGAAGGATGGGTTCGACTTGCAGGACTGCCGGCGATACGGGCGGCTCATGATCGAACTGGCGGACCGGATGACCTGCCGGATTGCGCAGCGGCTGGCCGGCGCGGAGGCCGGCGGGCGGCCAGATCCGATCACGCTGTGCCGCGCGCAGGCAGTGGCATGGCGACAGTGGGCGTGGCTGAACTGGGCGGTGACGATGTTGGACGCGGCGCTGTTTCTGAGCCCCGGCTACCGCTTGATTGCCCGTGCGCGTCGGCGTTTGTGGATTCCGCGGCGGTCGCCGGTGCTGGCCGACGGCCGGAGCGTCGCCGAGGCGGCGCTCGGCGGCCGGATCGGCACAGCCTCAGCTTGGGAACCGCCCGCGCCCTCATGAAGCCGAGCGCGACGCCCGCTGCGGTGTGGTACATTCGTGCGCCGCGCGGACCTCTGCGCACCCGGAGAACAGCATGAGCGAGATTCGTACCCGATTTGCCCCCAGTCCGACCGGCCACGTGCACATCGGCAACATCCGTGTCGCGATCTTCAACTGGCTGTTCGCGCGGCACACGGGCGGGCGGTTTTTGCTGCGGATCGAGGACACCGACCAACAGCGCTCGACTCCGGCGGCCTGTCGGACGCTGATCGAAGCCATGGAGTGGCTTGGCCTGAATTGGGATGAGCCGCCGCTCTACCAGTCGGCCCGGCGCGAAGCGCACCTGGCGGCCGCGGAGCGGCTGCTCGCCAGCGGCCACGCCGTGCGCGAGGACAAGGGGGGCACCGGCCGCGGGGAGTGCATCGTGTTCCGTATGCCTGGATGCGACATCGAGTTCGACGACCTCGTGAAAGGGCGCCTCCGCAAAGCCGCCGCCGATCTCAAGGATTTCGTGATCGTGCGGTCCGATGGCCATCCGGTGTTCCATCTCGCGAATGTGCTCGACGACATCGAGATGGGTGTCACGCACGTGATCCGCGGCGACGACCACGTCGAGAACACGTTCCGCCACATCGCACTGTTCCGCGCCCTCGGGGCGCCGGTGCCGCGCTACGCCCACCTGCCGATGATCGTGAACGCGCAGGGGAAACCCTATTCGAAGCGCGATGGCGACGCGTATGTCGGCGAGTTCCGTGACCGCGGCATCCTTGCCGACGCGCTTTTCAACTACCTCGCGTTGCTGGGCTGGTCGCCCGGCGACGGGCGCGAACTCATGACCCGCACCGAGATGATCGAGGCATTTTCATTGGACGGCGTCCAGGCCTCGCCCGCTCGGTTCGATATGACGAAACTGCTGTGGATGAACGGCGAGTACATGCGCCGACTGCCGCCGATGGAGCGACTCGACGGACATCTCCGTGATCTGCGGGCGCATGGCCTCGACCCCGACCCGGCCGAGCTCTTGCGCGTGCTCGAGGTGATGCAGGACCGCATCAAGGTCTTCAGCGACACTGCCGCGCAAACGCGCTATTTCTTCAGTGACGAATATCCCGTGGATGCGGCGGCCTGGCGAAAACGCGTCGCGCGGCCGGGCGTGCTGCCGGCGCTGGACGAGCTGCGGCGGCGGTGGGCCGAGGCGGGAGAGTGGTCGGCTGCGTCGCTGGAGGCCATGTTGAAAGCGACCGCGGCCGAACTGCAGCGTCCTGCCGCCGATCTGATTCACGCGGTCCGCCTCGCGGTGTCCGGTACGCCGGCCGGTCCGGGGCTCTTCGCGATGCTCGAGGTGCTCGGCCGCGACCGCGTCCTCCGCCGTCTGGGCCGGGCGATCGAGCGCGCCTCGGCCGTGAGCGCTTCGCATGACGGCTGAGGCGCCGGTCGCACCCTCCGCGCCGCGGCCGGGCGGTGTCCCGCCGGCGCTGCGCCTCACGATCGCCACGCGGGTGACGCTGCTGCGGTTTCTGGGAATCCCGGTGTTTGTCGCGATGATGGTGTACTACCGTCTTTCGCTGGCGGACGGCGCGCCGCAGGAAGGATATCGCTCGGCGGCGCTGCTGGTGTTTCTGCTCGTGGCGCTCACTGACGCGTTGGACGGATTCCTGGCCCGGTCGCGCGGCGAGATTACGCGGCTGGGCGCGATCCTCGATCCGTTGGCGGACAAACTGCTGTTGTGGTCCGCGATCGTGATGCTCACCGCACCGGGCCAGCCGGCCCTGCGGCCTCAGCTTCCGGTGTGGTTTGCGCTGATTGCGTTCAGCCGCGACGCGTTGCTGGGCGTCGGCGCGTTCGCGCTGCGCCATCATACCGGCGCGTTCGAAATCCGTCCGACACTGATCGGCAAGGCGGCGACCGCACTTCAGATGGCGAGCGTGGTCGCCGCGCTCGGCGCCCTCCGCCCCGCGATGGTCTCGGCCCTGGCCGCGGTCTCGGCGGTGGGCGCGCTGATCTCGGCCGCGCAATATGTCCACCGCGGTCTACGGAGCGTGCGCTCGCCGCCGGTGCTGCCGCCGAGCCGCGGCGGTGAGGCGGCCGCGCGTCCGTCGGCCGGCATCGCCCGCGCTGGCGCACCGGGAAGGGACGAGGCGGATCAGCGGCCGTCGAGCGCGTCGCAGTAGTCGTTGAATGCCTCCACGAGCCCCTCGCCGAACTCCTCCCAGAGCGCGCCGGAGGGTGGGGCGTTGCGGCCCGCGACGTAGTTGGCGTTCAGCTCCAGCACCGCGGCGGTGATACCATAGCGCTCGAGCCAACCTTCCCCGAATGAGCCGGGGTTCGAGAATGTGGCCGCGCTGCAGCCTTCCGTAAACCAGGTGCGGGCGCGCAGACATCGTTCGAACAGGGCCATGCGTTCGAGGTAAGCTTCCAGCGCCACGCCGGCTGGACGAGCGATGTGCAATCGTCCATGGCCATCGTTGTGCAGATCCAGCGCGAGCGTTGGCGACCCGACCTCGCGGATCCGCCGCTCGATCCACTCTTCCAACGCGCGGTTCTCCGGCGCGAGCTCAGGGTCGGCGGGGCGGTCCCATCGGCGGTTCAGATCCGCGCCACGCACGTTGAAGCGCGTCATGCCGCGCGCGACCCCGTCCTTGTTCGCCATCGGCATCACGTGCACCGAGGCGCGAGTGAGCAACCGCCGCGCCCCATCATCGCCCTCGCGGACCAGGCGCCGCAACAGCCCCTGCACGACCCAGTTGCCGCCGGCCTCCCACGGGTGTGCGCGGGCGCGCACCACGAACGAGTACCGCGCCCGTTCTGGCCCCACCGAGACCATCTCCAGCGACCGGCCCTCGACCGTGCGGCCGATCGGCTCGATCCGCACGCCGGGGCGTCCGCGCAATTCTTCAATCAGCCGATCAAGATCCGAGAGACGGTATGGTTCGATGCGCGCTACCCAGACCGGCGAGGAGGTGACCGCGATGGCGGCACGCACGAGGTTCGAGTGGACCATCTCCACGGGGACGGCGGCCCATGCGCGTCCGTCGGCGGACACCACAACGATCTTCAACTCCGACGCCACCGAGCCCGGCCGGCCGTTCCAGACGTTTATGAGATGGGTGAACTCCAGCGTCCAGGTTGTCCCCGTCGGCGCGTACAGGCGGATGTGTATGTGTCCGGCTGCGCGGTTCGACGAGCCGCGCTCGTGGTCGTAGAGCAGGTGCAGCCGCAGCGCGCGCTCGCCGACCCGATCCCACCACAGCGGCGAGCCGTTCTCTATCGCCGTTTCGATGAACGGCGGCGGTTCGGCGTCTCCGGCCGCCGCCGCAGCGATGAGCAGAGCTCCGATCAGCCCCACCACCGACGTGGGGACCCAAGCGAAGGAACACGTCATGCGCATATGTCGCACTCCTTGGGCGGTCCCTCCGCGGGCGCCGCGTTCGAGGGCAATTTACTGAGCCTGTTGGCACTCCGCGACGCGGGCGAGATAGAAGTCATCGGTGAGCAAGCCGGCCTCGTACAGCCGTCGGAGCTGCCGCAGCCGCCCTTCAACCTGTGCCTTCGTGAACCGGTTTGTGCGGGCGGCACCCGAGGCCGTGACCGGCGGGCGATGGGTGTCGGGCGGGGGTGGCTCGGGCGGCTTCGGTTTCGGGAGCTGAAGCGCGGTCGCCCCGCTCGAATGCGTGAGCGGAAACTCGCGCGCGGGCAGCAGGTGCCGCCACAGGAACGCTTGCATGCGGTCCTCGGCCGGGACGGCCGGCCGCACAATCACATGGGTTCCCACCTTCGCGCGGCCTTCAAACTTCAGAAGCTTCACGTCGTGGAAACCGTCGCCCGACACGTTCACCGATAGCCGCGCGACCGCCTGGGTTGCGTTCAGGACGAGCGTGGCAGGACGCGCAACGACACCCCGCGGAGGGTCCGCCAAACCCAGCTCGATCGAACCGCTGAAGCCGTCTTTGCGAATGCCATACACGCTGACGCTGAAGGTATCTTTCCCACGCGCCAACGCCGACGAGGGAACTACCCGCAGCTCAAAATCGGGCCGCGGCGGACTGATTCGGAGACGGTAGGCGTGCTCGGGGCCGCCGTGTCGGGTCGTATCGCCGATGTGCACCCGGTAGAGGCCGTCGGCGGGTAGGCGCACGGCCAGGTACGAATCGGCATGGTGCGTGTTCCAGCCCGAGGCAAGGTCCTCCCAGTCGTCGTTGAACGCGATGAGGTGGCCGGCGGCGTCGGTGAGCCGAAGCACCGAGTCGAGCGGCGAATCAAGCCGCCGCGCCGTGACCTCGGCGACGATCGTCTCATTGGACCGGCCGACGAACTCGTAGACGTCCCAGTCGTCTGGCCGGTCAATGCGTCCGTTGATGATCACGGGCGGCGTGATGCGGAGCGCGCCGGGCGACGCGGTTTCGTTCTCGAGGAGTTCTGGCAACGCGTCCACCGCGAAGGGCATCGGGTTGGCGTAAATCCCCTGACAAACGACGACGACCGACGCGCGGCCCTCCACGTCCGTCGGCGGCGCTTCGACCCGTGCGCCCTCGACATTCCAACCTTCGACGGAGACGGTCGGCGATGCGCCGACGCGGCACCCGAGCGGAAAGATCGACGTCACCAACGGAATCTCGCCGATGGTCGCGCGATAGACGAAGTCCTCGCGGCCGCGGAAGATGCTGTCCCGAATCGAGAGCACGTATTCGCCGTCCTCGCGCGGCTCGAACAGGATCACGGGGTCGGGCCGGAACCGGAAGTCGTCCGCGTAGGCGACCTCGCGGCCGCGCGCGTCGTGAACCGCGATCACAGGCTGGAACCAGCCGGGCACCGCGTCGGCGATATAGGGGATGAGCTGGCGGGCGCGCACCGCGATCACGAGACGCTGCCCGCGGCGGGCGGCGAAGCGGTAGCGGTTGATTTCGCGCGAGGCGATCTGTCCGTTCATCGTGCAGGGCGGCTCGATGCGCACCGTCTCTTCCTCGGGCGGGCGCTGCCGCAGCGCGAGCGCCTCCTTGCCGAGCACCTGCTTCGGCATGGTGTTCATCGGCGGCCGCACGGTCTCCGGGAACTGGCCGATATCGAACACCAGCGGATTCGATGGGCCGCGGGCGGTGAGGAGGCGCAGCTCGCGCTCTCCCGGCCGCGCGTCGGGCGCGATCGTCACCTCGGCGATGACAATGTCGGCGATCGAGCGGCAGGCCGGCTGCTGCACGTAGTGGTCGAGCCGGTATTGAAGCCGTCGTATCAGGTTCGAGAGGTGGGTGGAGGATAGGGTCGCTTGGCGGCGAAGCTCGTCGCGCTGCTCCTGCAGCAGGCGCACCTCTTGCGGGTTCAGGTTCCAGTGGAACTCGAGCACGCGGCTCGTCACCCCGCCGCCCGTGACGTAGAGTCCGTACGGGCCGTCAATGTTCTGGCCGCCGATCTGGATCCGTACGGTCGTGCCTTGGCGTCCGCCCGCGGGATACACGAACCCAACGTACGGCCGTTGCGCCGGCGCGACCACGCCCGCGCACAGCGCCCCGGCGACCACTCCGCGCCCCATCCAACCGAGCCGCTTCATCGTCTCACATCAATTCCGTCAGCCGCCCGGCCGACTTGACCCCCGGCTCGTTGAGCGGCAGGACATGGGCGTCCAGGCCCATGGGGTGCGGCAGCGGCGCGTTCGGGTCAATCCCGGCAAGCTGGTAGATGCTGCCGAGCAGGTCCACCGGGTACACGGGGCGATCGCGCACCTCCATCGCCTTATCGTCGGATTCGCCCACGACGCGTCCGCCCTTGAATCCTCCGCCGGCGACGAGTACCGTGAATACCGCGCCGTAGTGGTTTCGGCCGCCGTTCCAGGGCGGCTGCCAGTCCACCTTCGGCCCCCGTCCAAACTCGCCGGTGCACCAAACGATCGTGGAGTCCAAGAGTCCGCGGTCGTGGAGGTCGGCCAGAAGCGTGGCGAGGCCCTGATCCAGTTGTGGACACTGCCGGCGCATGGTGGGGAAGTGGTTGCTGTGCGTGTCCCAGCCGCCGGGGTAGTTGATCACCACATAGGGCACGCCATTCTCGACGAGCCGCCGTGCGACGAGGCACTCCTGACCGAACGTGTGCCGGCCGTACCGGTCGCGCAGTTCGTCCTTTTCCTTCGAGAGATCAAACACGTCCTTGCCCGGTCCCAAAATCAGCTCATAGGCGGCGCGCTTCGCCTCTTCCGCGGCCGCGATGGCCGGGCTGGCGGCCGCCGTACGGGTGAGCGGGTCCATCCGCCCCAGCAGCTCGCGGCGGGCGCGCTGGCGCTCATCGGAAATGCCGCGCGCGACAATGCCCTCCACCTCGAACCGGGGGTTATTGGGGTCGCCGCCGGTCGCGAAGGGCTTGTACTTGGGGCCAAGAAACCCCTCCTCGGAGAACCGCCCTTGCGGCTGGGTGAGCACGATGTACGGCGGCAGTAGGCCCTTGTACTCGCGCTCCTTGAAGTACGCGAACACCGCGCCGATGCTCGGATAGCTGATCCGCTCGCCCGGCGTGTGGCCGGTCTGCATCAAATAGGCGGCGGTTTCATGGCCGTTGTTGCGGTGCGTCATGCTGCGGATCAGCGAAAACTTGTCCGCCTGCTTCGCGAGATTCGGAAACAGCTCGCCGAGTTGAAGGCCGGGGATGTTCGTGTCCACCGTTTTCGACAGCTCGCCCATATACTCGGAACCGGCCTTCGGCTTCGGGTCCCAGGTGTCAATGTGCGACATGCCGCCCCATAGAAAGATCTGGATCACCGATTTGGCCTTGGCCGACGGCGGCGGGGTGGGGGGGGTGGCGCTGGCTTCGCCGGGCCGGCCGGCCAGTGCGCAGCCGGCGGCGCCGGCCGCGACACGGCAGATCGCCTCGCGCCGTGTGATCGAGGGTTTCGAGTGGCTGTGCTTCATGGTCGTGCCTCCGTGGGTCGGGCCGAGTTCCTCAGTGCCGGAAGAGAAATTCGTTGCTGTTGAGCAGCGCCCAGACGACGTCCACCCATGCGTCGCGCCGCCTCTGGGCTGCATCCGAACGCGTCCGCCCTCCGCCCCGGCCGTCGCGCCGTGAGTCGGATGCGACGGGCGCAGCCCCCGCCGACTCGAGGTGCGCCTCGACGGTCTTCACTTCGTCCGCGGTGGGGTATCGCGAGAGGATCGCCAGGTAGAGATTCTCGATGACCTCGCGTGTGGACCGTCCACCCTCCCAGATCGTGCGCAGCTTCGGCCCGGTCTCGAGTTTGCGCTGAATGTGGCTCGAGTTGAGCAGATGCCGCCACTGGGCCGGCATCGGACGGTTGTCGCGCTCGCTCTCCATGCCCGTGGCGCGCGCAGTGCGGCCGAAGAGGGCGAGAAAGGGGCTGGTGATGCTGCCGTCGCCGATGGCCACCGCGCGCAGGTCGGCCGGAATGTAGGTGAACGGTTCGGGGATCGGACTCGTGTACAGGTCGCTGGTGCCGGTGACCTGGTTGATCGCATCGATCAGCACTTCGGCGTCGAGCCGCCGGATCGGGTAGGCCGCGAACGCCGCTGAGGCCTCGGGACGGGTGTCCCGGGGTACGGAGGACAACTGATAGGTGGCGGAGGTCAGAATGAGCCGATACACGTGCTTCAGGTCGTAGTTCGCGCCGGCGAGCTGGCGGGAGAGATAGTCGAGCAGCTCGGGATGGCTCGGCGGGTTGTCGGGTCGGAAGTCGTCGGGTTCGTGAACGATGCCGCGCCCCATGAGCCAGTACCAAATGCGGTTGACCACCACGCGGCCGAACCACGGGTTGTTCGGTGAGATCAGCCAGTCCGCCAACACCTCGCGCGGGTCGCGGTCGGGTGGCAACGCGATGCGGCGGCCGTCGGGAAACACCGCCATCCGGGGCGGCAAATTGGTCGGCACACCGCGGCCGACTGGTCGGTTCGTGGTCACAATGTTGTCTCGGCCCGGCGCAACGTTTGCGGGCATCCGCGAAGCGCCAAGCGGATCCCAGAACACGATTTCCTCCTTCCATTCGCTCGTGGGCTTGTAGCCGACCTGCGCGAAGAAGGCCGAGAAACCCGCCAGTTGGTTCGAGGGCCACGTATCCGTGCGCGTGCCCATGAACGTTAGCGCGACCGCCGCGGCGATGCCGTCGGGTGTGCGGTTCTGGATCGCGCGGTAGAAGTTCACGGGCGCGACGCGAAAGTTGCTTCCGCTCGACGTCAGCAGCTCGCGCGCGAACCGGTCGTACGGTTTGTTCGCCGCCAGCGACTCCAACACCCAACGGTGGTACGCCTGCGCCGCGTTGGGCCACAGGTTGACCGGAAACTCCGCCTTGATTCTGAGAATGTCGCTCCAGCGCATCGCCCAATACTCGGCGAATTCTGGCCGTTCCAAGAGCTGCTCCACCAGGCGCTGCCGCTTCGTGGTGCGGTCGGGGTCCTGCAGAAACGCGCGCGCCTCCTCCGCGGTCGGCAGAACGCCGAGAATGTCGAGGAACGCCCGACGCACGAACACCTCGTCCGAACAAAGCACGGGCCGGATGTTGAGCGCAGAAAACTTCGCGAAAACAAAGTCGTCGACACGGTTGTGCGGCCGCGCCGGCTCCGCGGATTCGAACAGCGGGTGAATCGAGGGCCGCGACGTGGGTGTATCGGCCACCGCCATTCCGCCGCACAGCAGCACGGCGAGGAACAGGCGGGAAGGACCGGCCGGCCACGCCGAACATGACCTCATGCGGGCGAGACATCCCGAGGTTCTCCCGGTCCTTGGCTCCGAGAGACGCTTCATGAAACCAGCTTCCGACGCGCCCCGGCGTCTGTCAAGGCGTCGAACCACCGGCGCGCGCCGGCGGTCGAAGGTGCGCGCTCGGATCGCGCTGCGTGGAGCCGATTGCGCTATGGATTGGATTGCACTTGTGCCTGTCCCCCATCGAAGACCATGGACTGCCACTGGCCCAAAAGGAGCCTCCCACCGCCAGGTCCGGCTCGACGCTTGTGGGGCGTCGTGGTTCGCGAAGCGAAAACGACCGCAAGAATGGGAGGCGGCAGGAGTGGAAGGTTTCCTTGCGGGGTTTTCGAGCCCGGAGCCCAATGGGGACAGGCACCGGACAAGAAGTCACAATATACGGAAAACGATATAGTTGCGATGTATGCGCATATGCCTGTCCCCAATCGCGGACGGGGTAGCGGGACGGGGACAGGCCCCCCGGGGACAGGCCCCCCGCGCCCCTCGCACCCCTCTTCGATTTCCCCAGTCACTGCGGCCCCAGAAGTGCCGCCCCAAGAGGTGCCTGTTGCCATGGTGGCTCCAGGGTGGCTAGCGCGAGGCGACGCTCGCCAAGTGCCCGACCGATCCGGCGTGCCTGTCCCCAATGGCCGTCCTAGGTGCCGCCGTTCGTGCCTTGTCCCCCGTGCCTGTCTCCGAAGGAGACACCGACGAATGGCACAGGGTTGTTGAGGTAAGCGATGTTCCCCTTCGTTCGCCGAGGCCTCTATCTCCAGCTGATGTCTCACCAGCGGAATTGGGTCGTGCGGTGGCCAGCTTGTGCACCGACGGAGTGGTTCATAGATTGTACGAGGGCGGGTTCGACCATCGGTCCGGCTCGTATGGATCAAGACCAGGGATCGTTTGAAATTGCATTCCGATGTATTGAAACGACATGTTCGAGCAGGCCGAACGGGTGGAGCCGGACGCGCGGGTTTGGCGGGTTTGATCGGGGCGGTCGTTTGGCTGTTCGCAGGGGCCGCACCGATCGCGGCCGGCGAAGCGCCGTCAGTTCGCGCCTTCGACTTCGGCAACAGCCTGACCGGGGCGACGATGCCCGCTTGGCACGAGGAGCTGGGCGCCAGCGCGGGCTGTCGCTGGGCGTGCGCCGCGTGGCTCGGCGCCGGTTGGCAGCTCTGGCCGCATCGCGACGCGCTGTTGGCCGGACGCGACACATTCGGCGCCGGTTCTCAGGGTGATCTCACGATCGAGGAGGACCTCCTCAAGCCCGTCGCACATCATGTGCGCCGGTTTCTGCAGGAGCCCTGGGATGCGCGCGTGCTGCAATTGTTCGCCTCACACGTCAGTCTCGTCACGAACCGGCTGTGGGGGCGAGATCTCGGCGGCAACCGCGGTGTGGGCGACCTCGCCGCCGCCGCCGACCTTGTGGAGCGTTGTCTCGAACGCGCTGAGGGTGGACGCGTGTATGTTGATCAGGTGTGGCCGCCAATGGACGCCGGACGTAGTCCTCCGCCGGACGAACGGCCCGAGTGGGCGAAGACGATGCCGAACCTTCGCGCCGCGGAATTTCCGGACCGCGACGCGTTCGACTACGCGGCGCGATGGCAGCAGCCCTATGCGCTGACCCAAACACACTGGACCGGGCATGTTCATCGAACGCGCGACTTCTCGGTTCGGGTCTTCCGGGGGTTGGAGCAGAAATTCCCGGCGCTCGCTCGCGAGGGACGGCTGCGCATGATTCCTGCCGGCGACCTGTTTCTCGAGCTTGACCAACGGATGCGTACGGCACGGGTGCCGGGGTGCCGCGACATCCGTGATTTCTATACGGATGTGCAGCACATTCGCTTTGGCCTGCCGCGCTACACCGTCGCGGCCCTGTTCTTCTACATGTTGTTCGACGCTCCGCCCGACCGCCTTGATTGGCGGCTCTACAACGACCGGGCGAAGTACGGCGCCGACCCTTATCATGACGGCGGGGAACTGCTGCCCATCACCGAAGAGAGCGCGGCGGCGGTGCATGCCGCGATCCGCGAGGTACTGGCCACACATCCGTACACCCGCTGGACCGGCCGTGGGCTTGTGAGGGGCTCATGAGGGCGATCATGACCCAACGCCGTCCGACCGCGTGGGTCCGGTGGTGCCTTCGGACGGCGGTCGCCACGCTGATCCTGGCACCGGCGGCGCGCGGCGCACTTGAGGTGGTGCCATTGGGAACGAACTGGACGCCGCCCGCGGGACGCACGGTCGTCGCCCAGACGCGGTTCGACCGCGGGGGGAATACCTCGGTCCGCAACAGCGCCCCGCCAGAGTGGAAGGCCAGCGGCTACGTTCAGCGCAACCGCGATCTCGGGCAGGTGTTCACCGCGCCGTGCGATTTCTGGCTCGAATCTGTTGTGCTCCGCACGGGTCCCGGCGACATCGCGTTCCTTCCCGGCAGCGCCGGCGCGCGCGTGTTCATCCAGTTGTTCGAGGTCGAGGGCGAGCCCAAGCTTGACGATCATGGCACGCCGCCGGGCACCGACGCAACGCACGGGTTCTCGAAGAATCACCGTTGCGATGACGTGATCCTCGGTGTCCGGTACCGTCCGCTGCGCCTCGTGCGGGGCGGCGTGCTGCCGAACCTTGCGGCCGCCGGCGAGGGCCGGCTCGCGTACATGATGTGGCGGCTCGACGGCGACGACCGGCTCGAATGCCGCGCCGGCCGCCGCTACGCGTTCCTCGTGGGGTTTGAGGAGCCGGGCAAGGCACGCGGCTTCACGCTGGCGAACCACAACCGCGCTGGCGATCCTGCGCCGCCGCGCCTTGACGATCCCGCCGATCCGTATCCGGGCGGCTGGGCGATCCGCCGCGAGGGCAACGGCACGCGACCGCCCTCGATGCGTCCGGGGCCCGAGCCGCCAGCCGAATCGGCGACACTGCTGCGCGAGGCGCTCTTCCCCACCGGCGAGGCGCGGTTCTCGGTCCCGCCGACCACCGATGGCTACCCCGATGTCGATACGTACCGCGATCTCGAGTTCTACTTGTTGGCGGCCGGTGGGCCGCGCGCCGCAGACGAGCGGTCGCTTGACCCGACGCTCCACGAGGCGGGCCCGCTGAAGCCCGCGTTCGTTGCGGGGCGTCGCGCACTCGAGTAGACTGTGCCGCGGCGGACGACGAGGGCGCAGACAGGTTCGTCCGCGCAGTGGATGGGAGTTCGTCAGCGATGAATCGAATCCTCGCAGTGGCGGTGATGTCGGCGGCGATCGGCGGAGTGCGGGCGGCCGCGGTGGAATCGGCCGATCCGGAGCTGATCCCGGAGGCACGGGCGGTGCTGGAGTATCTGGCGGGCGTGTTCGGGCAGCGGACGGTGCTGGGGATCTCGGGCACCGATAACGCCGGCTGGGTGCGCGAGACCACGGGCCATCAGCCCGCGATCCTCGCGCTGGATCTCTGTGGGTGGAACAGTCCGACGTGGGGCCCTACCTATACACCGGTCGTCGAGCGCGCGGTCGCGGAGGCGCTCGAGTGGTGGGCGCGCGGTGGAATCGTCTCGATGCAGTTCCACTGGAAACATCCGCAGAAACCGGACGGCAGCGCGTGGGTCGGCGCGCGCGGCGGCCGGCCGGGCAGCGGTCGATACGACATGGCTTCCGTCACTGTCACGGGGACGCCCGCCCACGAGGCCTTCCTGCGGGATCTGGCGCGCCACGCGGACTACCTCGAGCGGCTCGCCGCGGCGCGCGTGCCGGTGCTCTGGCGTCCGTTTCACGAGATTGATGGCGGTTGGTTCTGGTGGACCGACCCCGACACGCCCGAGCACACCGCGGCCGCCTGGCGGCTGATGTTTGAGTATCTTGTACGCGAGCGGAAACTTCACAACCTCATCTGGGTTTGGAGCGCGGGTCTGCGGGCGGGTGGCTACGCGGACCGGCTGCGTCGAGAGAAGCGGACGGGCTCCCGCGAGGAGGAGATCGCGTTCCGCCGCCGCTATTGGCCCGGCGACGCGTACGTGGACATCGCCGGCATCGACGTCTATCCGATCGAGGCGCGCCACATCTACGCCCACGAGACCACCGGCTACGGTCCGCCCCGCGAAGACACCTACCCCACGGCGTGGGCGCTGGTCACGAATCTTGCGCCGCGGAAGCTGATCGCGCTGTGCGAATGCCACGGGCTGCTCGACCCTGAGCGGCTCGAGCGCGATGGCCCCCGCTGGCTCTATGTATTGCCGTGGTTCACCGATCCGCCCGAGTGGACGCGTCGCGCCATACACCATCCGTTCTTCGTCACGCTCGACCGGCTGCCGGTGTTGAACCCCGAGGCGGCGCCGATCGCGCGATTGGTGGCGCCGTCGGATGGCGCCGAACTCCCGTCGGGCAGAATCGAGATTTCGGTCCATGCGCTGGCGCGCGGCGCGCCGCTCGAGCGCGTCGAGGTCCTCGCGATGCCGGGTGCGTGGAAGAACCTCTGGATGATGACTGACCGTGATCTGACGAACGTGTTCGCGGCGGCCGAGTGCGTTGGGGTGGTGACCTCAGCGCCGTGGTCGGTGCGATGGACGCCTCCGCGCGAGGGCTTCTACACGGTGGTGGCGCGTGCGGTGGATCGGGCGGGCCGGCGGACGTTCTCGAATGGTGCGAGAGTGACGGTGGGGCTGGAGAACCTCGCGCGCGGAAAGAGCTGGACGGCCTCGTCGGGTGAAGCGACCGCGGCACGAGCGGGCGATGACGACCTGTTCACTTCGTGGGAAGGCGCGAAACAAGACGACCAGTGGTTGGCGGTGGACCTCGGCCGGGCGGAGCGCATCGGTACGGCGGCGGTGTCATGGTGGAAGGCCTATGCGCGCGACTGGGCAATTGAGGTGTCGGCGGACGGCGTGACGTGGCGGACGGTGCACGAGGTGACGAACAAACGCGAGTTCCTCGGCAACACGGACGTGGTGAGCTTTGACCCGGTCGAGGCGCGCCACGTGCGGCTTCTCTGCCGACGTCGTGCGACCGACTGGGGCGGCTACTCGCTCTACGAGCTTCGCCTCTACCACCCCTCCGCGGCCCCGATTCAACCGTAGTCGCCCTGCCAAGCGGAGCGGCGAGCCTCACGGCGTTGGAAACAGCCGGCGCAGTGGGGTGGCTTGGGCTGGACCCGGAATCCGGTACCATGCTGAACGCAGGCCGTGGTGGTGGCCGCGGATGATGAACCGGACGCGTGGATTTGCGCTGGTGGAGGTGGTGGTCGCGACGGCCGTGGCGGCGGTGCTCGCGGCGGCCGCCGCGGGCGCGCTGATGCTCGTTGCCCGGCTCGACCAGTACGCCCGGCTTGCCGAGGACCTCGAACGGGCCACCCGGTCGTGGTCTGCCGCCCGCGGATGGGGTGCGGCGGCCGCGGGGTCGAATGGACCACCGGCCGGCGTTCGAGTAGAGTTTCGAACAGTTCGTGAAGGCTCGGGGCGCGATCCGGCGGAATGGACGCTCTGGGAGCTGGTGTCGGAGCAGCGTCCCAGTGTGAAATCCCGATTGTGGTTTGCCGGTCCCCTCCGTTCGGAACCACGACCGTGAATTGGGTGGTAGTGAGACCGCTCGCGCGAACACGGAGGTGCAGCGTGGTAGCTGGGATGAGACCGCAAAATTGGTCGCTCGTGGCGATCGCCGCGCTCTGCATGTTCTTCGCGGCGGGCAGCCGTGGCTTGGATGAACTCGAACGGGCGTTTCGCTCGCCGCCGCCCGACACCGCGCCGTGGTGCTACTGGTACTGGATCAGCGACAACATCAGTACGAACGGCTTGACGCGCGACCTCGAGGCCATGGCGCGCGTGGGCATCCGCGGGGCGATGATGGGCCACATCTTCCTAGAAGACACCGTCCGGGGCGACGTTCGTATGCTCTCGGAGGAGTGGTGGTGCGCGCTGGAACACGCGGTGCGCGAAGCGGGTCGGGTGGGCGTTGAACTTGGCTTGTTCAATTGTCCCGGCTGGAGCCAGTCGGGCGGGCCCTGGATCGCGCCGACGCAGGCGATGCGGCGGCTGGCATGGACCGAGCTTCGCGTTTCGGGGCCGGATCCGGTGGCCCGTCCGCTGCCGCCGCCGGAGGAGAACTTCCAAGACATCGCGGTGCTCGCCTGGCCGGTCGATCCGGAGCTGGAACGCACACTGACCGAGACGACGCTTCGGGTCACCGGCTCGCCGAACGTCGCCGATGCGCCGCTCGCGTTCGACGGGCGCCTCGAGACCGCGGCGACCGTCGCGCCCGGCGGCTCCGCCGAGTTCATCGCGACCGCGGCGGCTCCGTTCGCGGCACGGTCACTGGTGCTTCATCCGGCGCCTGTGCCCATGCGGGCGGATCTCGATGTGTTCGCGTGGAGCGCGGCGACCGGGTGGGCCTGCCTCGCACGTGCGAAGGTCGAGCGACACAACCTGAGACCGATCGTGGGGTACTGGACCACCGGTCCGGTGGCGATCGCCCTGGAACCAGCGACCTCCACGGCGTTCCGAGTGGTGGTCTCGGGACTGACCGCTACGGCCGGCGTCACGGAGATCGAACTCCGTGCCGGTTCGGTGCTCGAACGCTTCGTGGAAAAACAGCTCGCGAAAATGTGTCCGAATCCCGTGCCGCCGTGGAGCCATTACCGCTGGACTCCGCAGGTAGGAGCGGCGGAAGCCGTCGGCTCCGTCCAGGCCGGCCGCGTCACGAACATCAGCAACCGGCTGGGGCCGGACGGCTGGCTGCGCTGGACGCCGCCGCCAGGCGAGTGGCGCGTCGTGCGGTTCGGCATGGCCCCGACGATGGTCAGCAACCATCCTGCCGCGCCGGAGGGGCGGGGCCTCGAAGTGGACAAGATGAACCGTGAGCACGTTCGGCACCACTTTCGCTCCTATGTGGGCCGCCTGCTCGACCGTATGCCCGCGCGCGAGCGGCGCGCGTTCAAGTGGGTCGTCGCCGACAGTTACGAGACCGGCGCGCAGAATTGGACGGACGGCTTGCGCGAGCAGTTCCGTGCGCGCTATGGCTACGATCCGCTGCCCTGGCTGCCGGCGCTGATCGGTCAGGTTGTGGAGTCGCCGGACCGTTCCGATCGCTTCTTGTGGGACCTGCGCCGACTGATCGCCGACCGAATCGCCACGGAATACGTGGGCGGCCTGCGCGAGGAGTGCGAGCGGCACGGCCTGCGGCTCTGGCTCGAGAACTACGGGCACTGGGGATTCCCCTCGGAGTTTCTGCTGTATGGCCGCGATTCGCACGGCATCGGCGGCGAGTTTTGGGCGCAGCCGGGTGGCACGGGCGAGACCGAGCTGCGCGCGGCTTCGTCCGCGGGCGCGATCTACGGCCGGCGGCGCGTCTCGGCCGAAGCGTTCACGAGCGTGCTGCAGTTCGAGAGCACGCCGGCCTCGCTCAAGACGCGAGGCGACTGGGCCGTCACGCACGGCGTCAACCACTGGGTTCTGCATGTCTACAATCATCAGCCCTGGGACGACCGACGGCCCGGCATGACCGCGTGGTTCAGCACCGAGTTCAACCGCCATACGCCATGGTTCGAGCATCTCGGGCCGTGGATCGAATACTGGCGGCGGATCCACGGCGTGCTGCAGGTCGGACGACGTGCGGCGGAGATCGCGCTGTTCATCGGCGAGGACACGCCCGTCATGACCGGCCCCCGCGCGCGGGAAGTGCCGGCAGGGTTCGACTATGACTTCGTGAATTCCGATGTGCTGGGCGGCGCGCGCATTCGCGAGGGCCGCTGGACGCTGCGCTCGGGCGCCTCATATGCGCTGCTCGCACTCCCGCCCTGGGACGCGATGCGGCCGGAGACCCTCGCGCAGATCCGCGATCGGGTGCGGGAAGGCGGCACGCTGTGGGGCCCCCGGCCGGTGCGCTCGCCGAGCATGGCGGGATGGCCCGGCGCCGACGCCGAGGTCCGCCGCCTGGCCACCGAGCTGTGGGGCACGGAGCCGCCGCCCGCCGCCGGCGAGGGGCCGCGCGCACGGGCGGTCGGACGCGGCCGCGTGATCGAAGGCGGCACGCTCGCGCAGGCCATCGAACTATGCGGAATCATGCCCGCGATCTCCGATGCGGGCGGATTGCTCTGGACCCATCGCACGACGCCGGACGGTGAGGTCTTCTTCTTATCTCACCACGGCAGTAGTCCGCTTCTGGTCTCACCTTGGTTCCGGGTCGGCGCTCGGCTGCCGGAAATCTGGGACCCCCTGCACGGCCGAATAACCACGGCGGCCGTCTGGTGCGTTGAACGCGAGGGGGTCCGCGTGGGGCTCCGGATAGAGCCGCGCGGGTCCCGTCTGGTGGTGTTCCGCCGCGCGGCCGGCCGCCACGACGCGGCGCCGGCAGAGCTGACGCGCGGCGGGGTCGCAATCTTGTCGTCGCGAGTGCCAACGGAGCCGGCGCCCGCGGGCGAGCTGGACCTTGCGGCGGTAGCCGGCAGCTTCTCGCTGACTGCATGGACGCGGCCAGCGGCGGAGACCGGTTTGCCGAATGAAAGCGGCAATGGCGTTTACCTGCAGACGCCGCGAAACGAGGCCATGACCGCTGTGCATGGTGACAACCGGATCGCCGGCTCACAGTCCGGACAGTATGCCGGCGTCGGCGTTTCGATCGGCACCAACGGGGTCGTGGTGTGGGAACACGGCGCGCAGTACTACGCGCCCGTGCTGGTGCATCCCGTGCCGTTGACCGGTCTAGTGCACGTGGCGGTCGTCTATCGCGACCGCCGCCCCGAACTGTGGCTGAACGGCGAACGTGTGCGGACTGGCGTCACCGGCGCGAAGATGCCGGTGCCTTCAGTGGTTCGGCCCATGCCGCCGCCGGCATCGTATCGCGGCGAATGTCGGTTATGGATGCCGTGGTCGCGGCCGCTGTCCTCGAACGAGATTGCCGCGCTGGTCGCAGCGCGTCCGCTGCCCCTAGATCCCGGAGATGATCTTGTACCGCTGGCGGAGGCCGGGCGCCGCGGTGTCGTCGTGCGCGCCCTTCGTGCAGGTCGGTACAGCGCGCGCTGGGCCGATGGTTCGGAGAACTCTGCCGAAGTAACGCTGCCGCCGCCGCTGGAGGTCGTGCACGGCTGGTCGGTGCAATTGCCCCCTGAGATGGGCATTCAGGGGCCGTTCGCTCTGGAGCGTTTAATGCCCCTCAACGAGCACACGAACCCGGTGCTGCGGTACTGCGCAGGCGACGCGGCGTGGCGCACGACATTCGAATGGGCGCCGCCCGGCGAGCCCGCCGCGGACGAGTGGTGGCTCGACCTCGGGCAGGTGGAGTCCGTCGCAGAGGTCTGGCTCAATGGCGAGCGACTGGGCGTGCTCTGGATCGCGCCGTACTCGATCAATGTCACCGGGCGGCTACGGGCCGGTACAAACGAGATCGTGGTGCGTGTGGCCGGGACGCGGCGCAATCGGTGGATCGGGCATCTCCGGCATCCCGAGGGCCTGCCCGGCGCCGAAGGCCGCGAGGAAAAACCGTGGGTGGCCGTGCCGCCGCCACCGGGTCAACTGAGGGCCGACACTCCCCTTCAACCGTTCGGCCTCATCGGGCCGGTGGTGATCCGCCCCGTGCGGTGTCTGACGCTTACCAAGCAGTAAAGTGAGCAGGATCAGACTGACGAGCCTCCGTGTGGTCTACGGCCGGCCACCATGCCGGCCGACCTGGATACGAATGCCCACAAGCCGAGTATGAACGTTCGAATGCGGCAGGCGGGCATCGTGCCTCCGCCGCAGCGTTGGCGGGGGGCGACGACGGTCTCCTGATCGCAGCGCACCCCACGCAGCCCCTGCGGAATTGCCGAAGCTCCGGCCATCTCTTCGTAAAAGGAGCGGCCCACCGCCCGTGGTCTTGGAGCGACGTCAGCGAGAACGAGCGTGGGCTCGCGCCCTGCAGCCCCCGAAGTGCGGCCGCTCGAGCAGCGGCGTCGAAGTGTTGGCGTGGAGCCGGGCTAGCGCGTCCAAACCGATGCGAACGTGCGTCGGTCAACTCTTCTTTCTAGTCGTTCCCTCTTGGCTAGTAGCGCTCGCTTCGTTGAGGTTTCCCGCCCGGGCGAGCCCCCATCATGTCTTCGCCGTCGTCCGCGGCAAAACAACAATCCTAGGAGCGTGTCACATTCAATAAGGATCACGCCTCGTCGTGGGCTCAGCTTGGACTCGTGCGAACGCCCCTGGCGGACATGCCGATACGGAGCCTGCCGCTAGTTCCTACGTCATGGCCATGCTGCACGATGGCACTTGCGCTATTGTCTGCGCCTTCACCGCCGAGGCTTCCGTTCCGAACGTGTCGCTGAACTCCGTGACGTTCAAGGCGTACTTGGTCAGATTGAGCCGAAGGTGCTGTGAATTGTTTTGAGGGGTGAGGCGAGGGGATTGGGTGCGGGGTAGGAGTGCACTTCGGGCGGTCTCCATGGCGGCTCCATGGTGGCGGGCGCGAGGCGACGGTCGCGAAGTGCCCGGCCAATAATCCATGCCTGTCCCCAATGTCCCGTCCCAACGTCTATCCGGGTGCCTGTCCCGAGGAAGGCGCCGGCGAATGGTGTGCGGTCGTTGGGGTCAGCGATATTTCCCTCCCTTTGCCGTCGCCGGTAGCGGCCGCTCATTTCCGAACC
>CALLFZ010000007.1 GCA_938010045.1 uncultured bacterium | reverse complement strand
GAGGGCACGGTGAAGCGCGCGCGCCCATTCTCCCTCGGGCAGTGCGCACCGGCATTCGCGCACGCCGCGCCAGTCGGCCATTGCGCGCTCCGCGGCTTCCCGTTCCCGCCGCGAATCACCAAACGCCCGCCGCGACCGCGCTCGCAGCCGCGACTGCGCCGCGATCCGGTCCACACCAACGACCACATAGGTAAGGACACCGACGAACGGAAACGACCAGATGATGAGCAGCCACAGCAGCGCGGAGGCCGCCTCGCGCTTGATCCGGATCGAGTGCAGGGACGCCGCGATCGCGGCTCCAAGGTGCACCGCGTAGCCGAGCTCGATCCAGAGCGCCGTAGTCACCCCTCGGCTCCGCGCGCCGGGATCCGGTTACCCCGCCGCGGCCGCGGCCATGTCCGCAAGCACGGCGCGCGCGGCCGCCGCCGGATCGGGCGCATCAAGGATCGGCCGCCCGACGACCAGATGCGTCGCTCCCGCCCGCACGGCGTCGGCCGGCGTGCCGATTCGCTTCTGGTCTCCCGCCTCACCTTCCGGCAACCGTATGCCGGGCGTGATCAGCAACACATCCGTCCCGAACCGCGCTCGGAGCCCCGCGGCTTCCCGGGGCGAACACACCAGTCCGTCGGCGCCGGCGCCGATCGCCAGCTCGGCGAGCCGACGCACCGCGTCGGCCGGATCGCCCGGCCAACCGATCCGTTCAAGCTCCACCGCGTCTAGGCTCGTCAGGACCGTCACGGCGACAATGTGAGGCCGATTCCCTCCCGCCTGCCGGGCCGCGGACACCGCCGCCTCGATCATCGCGCGACCGCCCGCCGCGTGGACGGTGAGCAAACCGACCCCATGGGCGGCGGCGGCGCGCACCGCCCGCTCGACCGTCCGCGGGATGTCATGGAGCTTCAAGTCGAGAAACACCTGTTTGTTTCGCTCGCGAAGCGGTTCGATGGCGCGCGGCCCCGCCGCGGCAAAGAGTTCGAGCCCCACCTTATACCAGAGCACCTCGCCCGGCAGCCCATCGCACACGGCGCCGACCTTGTCCACGGCCGGCACATCGAGCGCAACGACCAGCTCGGCGTTCTTCATCCCCGCCCCCGCCGTTCGATCACCGGCCTTCCGGCCGCCGCACGCCCCACTGCACCAAACGGTCGCGCGCATGTTGCGCCTCGGCGCCGCCGCCGCCCGCCTGAAGAAATTGAAGGTATCGCCGCGCCGCTTCCTCGCGCCGGTTCAGGTGTTCGAGCGCCAGGCCGTCCAAGAACGCGATCCCGGGATCTCCGGGCAGACGCCGATCGTAGTCGGCAAAACATTGGTGCGCTCGGTCCGCCTGCCGGAGCTGGAGCGAGATGACGCCGAGCGCCGCCAGCGCCTGCGGTTCCTCGGGGTCCACCGCCCGGGCCCGCTCTGTAAACTGGCGCGCCTCCCGATACCGGTGTTGCGCCATCAGCACCAACGCCATTTTCAGCAGCGCCTCATAATCCTCCGGCGCGGCCCTGAGCGCTCGGTCGTACGCGGCTTCGGCGTCGGGCAGCCGGTTCGCGCGCCGCGCCTCGTCACCCTCCTGGATCGCGCGAACGACTGGCGCCATCGCGCGGAGCGGCGCGGTCTCGTCCAGATACCGCTCCCGTCCGAGCGGCAGTCCGGCGCCCACCGCCCAGGTGGTGCGCGCAACCTCGGCCGCGGTATCGCGCCGCTCGCGGCTCATCGGGTGCGTCGCAAACATCAGTTCCAGCGCCGAGGGTTTCTTCTTCTCCTGGCGCACGAGCACGTCCATCAACTCGACCATGCCCTGCGGGTTGTGGCCGGCTTTGACCATGTACTCCATACCGAGCCGATCAGCCTCGCGTTCGTCCGCACGGCTGTAGCGCGCCAACAGCGCACCCGCCGCGACGGTGCCGGCGCCGGCCACGATCATCGCGCTGCGGTCGTGGCCGGCCTGATCGAGCGCGACCGCCGCCCCTGCCACGACCAATTGCGTGAGCATCGCCGAGGTCATGCGACGCGCCGTGTGTCGCGCGCACACGTGGCCGATCTCGTGCCCGAGCAGCCCCGCCAGCTGTGCCTCGTTCTCCAGCTCCAGCAGAATCCCCCGTGTCGCTGCGATGCTGCCACCGGGAAACGCATACGCATTCACGTACGAGGCCCGCACCGCGCGGAACGAGTACGGCATCGCCGGCCGGTGGCTGACCTCCACCAGGCGCTGCCCCACCGACTCCACGTACCGCTGCACCCGCGGCTCGCGCAGCGGCCCGAAATCGCTCGAGAATTGTTTCGGCGCATTCTCGCGGTCGAGCCGCACCTCGTCGTCCTGCGACATCAGCGAGAACTCGGAGCGGCCAGTCACGGGATTTGTCACACAACCGCCCGCGCCCGAGGCCGAAACGATCGCGGCGGCCCGCAAAAAGTCGCGCCGCGAGAGCGCGTTCTCGCGTGGCGTCATCGTCTTCATCGCCTCCTCGGTGTCGCTCGACCCACGGGCCGGGGTGCGAGAACCGTCGGCACCGGCCCTCGCCGCCGCAACCGCGGCGCCGTTAGTCCTTCGGACACTTCCTCAAGCACAGGAACCAGTCGAGGCACTTCACGTCCGGCCCGGGCGCCTCGACGCGGTCTTTCGCCGCACCGCACGAGCCGGGCGGCGGCAGAATCACGTCTTCGCCCGGCCGCCAATTCGCGGGGGTGGCAACCCGGTGCCGGTCGGCGGTCTGCAGCGCGATCAGCATCCGAAGGATCTCGTCGATGTTTCGTCCCAGCGAGAGCGGATAATACAGAATCGCGCGAATGATGCCCGCCGGATCCACGATGAAGACCGCGCGCACCGCCTGCGTGGTGCTCGCGCCAGGCTGCAGCATGCCGTAGGCGCGCGCGACCTCCATCGTGAGGTCGCTGATCACCGGGAATCGCACCTCGACGTTCTTCATCCCGTTGTATTCGATCTTCTCCTCGATGGTTCTCAGCCACGCGATGTGGCTATAGGTGCTGTCGATCGAGAGGCCGAGCAACTGACAGTTGCGCTTCTCGAACTCAGGCTGCATCGTCGCGAACGTCATGAACTCGGTCGTGCACACCGGCGTGAAGTCGGCCGGATGGGAAAAGAACACCACCCACTTCCCGTGAACGTCGGCCGGGAAGCGGATGCGTCCTTGGGTCGTCTCGGCCTCAAACGCCGGTGCGGGTTCTCCAATCAGCGGCAATCGGCTTGGCGCATCGCTCATGGCGTCTGCTCCGGTACCTGCGAACTGCTCTCGCCCTCGCGGTTCAACGACCCTGCCGCGCGATCAGCAGCTCCATGTCCTCCTTCAGCGCCTGCAGATCCTCTTCGTGTCCGACCTCGTCGGAGAGAATCTGCACGGCGAGGTTGTAGGTCACGGGATCGGCCGTTTGTGTCGCCTGGATCAGTTGTTGGTACGTCACGATCGCGCATTGTTCGCCCGAGATGTTCTGCTCGAGCAACCTCGCGACATGCGGATCGGCCGGCGCGTCGTAGCCGCAACCCGAGACCGTGAGCCACTCGGCGGGCGTCAGCACGGGCGTGCCGCCCAGCTGGATGATGCGCAACGCGAGCATGTCCGCGTGCCGCAGCTCGTCGGCCGCATGCTGCGTGAGCTCCGCCATGACCGCATCCTTCATCGGACCTTTCGCGAGCTTCGCGCCCAGCCAGTATTGATAGTAGGCCAGCCACTCGTCCGCGTATGCACGGTTCAGCATGTCGAGCAGCCGCCCGAGGTCCATCCCGACGATTTCACGACCTTTCGTGCCCATCGTGTTCTCCTTTGCTTCACGTTCGTCCCTGCCGCCGCCGGTCCACCGCCAGCTCGGACGCGCGCGTGGGCCGGCCGCGCGACGAGTCACACTCTACACCGAACACGGAGCGGCCGCGACGCGAAGTGTCAGTACGCGTTCTGACGGGCTGTGAGCGTGCGCGCCAGAATTTTGAAATCAAGTGCGAGTGACCAGTTTTCGAGGTACCAGAGGTCGTACCGAATCCGCTCGCGCAGGTCGGTCTGGCCCCGCAAACCGTGGATCTGCGCCCAGCCGGTCATGCCGGGCTTGCCCGCGTGCCGCCACATGTAGCGGCCGATTTCGTCGCGGAACTTTTCGACGAACTCGGGCCGCTCGGGCCGCGGCCCCACCAGGCTCATGTCGCCCCGCAGCACGTTCCACAACTGCGGCAGCTCATCCAGGTTCGAGCGCCGCAGCCAGGCGCCGAACCGCGTGCGCCGGGGGTCGTCGGGCCGCGTCCACACCGGCCCGGTCTGCGCCTCCGCATCCACCACCATCGTGCGCAGCTTGTAGAGCGTGAACGGCCGGCCACCTTCCCCGCAGCGGATTTGACGGTAGAACGCCGGCCCAGGCGATGTGCGCCGGATGATGATCGCCGCCACCACGAGGAAGGGCGCGGTGAGCACCAGCCCCACGACGGCTCCGACAACGTCTTCGATCCGTTTCAGCACGCGGTTCCAGAACCGGTCGAGCGGCCAGGGTGCCATCCCCAGCAGCGAGATGTCCCCGATCTGGCGCACGTCCACGCGGCTGGTCAGAAGCCGAAACGTGTCGGGCACCATCGAGAAACCTGCCAGCCGCCGCCCCGCCTCGATCACGATGCCCTCGAGCTGATCCGCGGTGAGCACGGACGGATTCGCGACCATGACCTCATCCACCTCATGCGCATCCATCACCGCGGCCAGGTCGCGCACCTCACCCAACACCTCGCCGGGACGGATCGCGGCGGCGACCTCGTCCGATTCGGCTTTCAAAAAACCAATCACGCGCGCGCGGTGTCGCGGGTCGCGGTGCAACTCGTCGCGCAACTGCGCGGCCAGCGCCCCCGCGCCGATGATCAGCACCGCGCGGTGCCTCGCCTGGTGCCTCGCCCAATGTCGCTCGAGCTGGAACAGGATGTTGCGCTCGACCAGCACGAGTAGCGTGACCGTCCCAAAGCCGATCCCCGCCACCAGACGCGAGAAGGGAGGCTCGCTGCGAATCACAAACGCGAGCGCGAGCGCCAGCAGCGTGCCGATCGCCGACGCGCGCACGAGCCGCGGAATTTTGTCCGTGAAGTGGCCATCCTGCGGCCGACGATATAGGCCGAGCGCCTGAAAGAGCAGCGTGTAGAGCAGGGCGACCACGCCGGCCGCATAGACATACATTGCGCGCGGCGGGTGGCCTCTCGGAACCGCGATCCAGCCGGAATCGAAACGGATCCACACCGCGAGCAGAAAGCCCGCGAACACCGCGACCAAGTCCGCGGCGACCGCGATCGCGCTGCACATCGCATCGAAGGTGTCCCGCGCGCGCCCTCGCATACCGCCATCGTAGCGGTCGCCGCCCGCCGCCACAAGGAAGGAGCGACGCGCCGCGCCGCGGCCCGATCTGTGCGCGTCAGGGCGCTGAGGCCGCCGGAACAACGAGCAACCGACAGGAGTACGGCGGCATCGTCACGACGCATCGCGCCGGTAGGTCGGACCACTCCTCCAACCTCTGGCCGCCCTCTCCGTACAGTGTGGCCGGCCGTCCCGCCTCGAACGGCGCAACCTCCGCCGTTTGCTCCGCCGCCGTCGGGTTCGCGAGCACAGTCGCGATTGCCCCGGTCGGCGAGCGAAACCGGCCCGCCACCACGTTGGGTAGCGGCACCGCGACGCGACGGGGACCTGCTTGGCGTGGGCCGCCTCGAACCGTGTACTGCTCTTCGCGCTGCGCGCACCTCAGAGGAGGCGGCCGCAGTGTCTCGCCGAGCAAGAGAAACTCCGGGAACCGTCCGTAGGCCGGCGCGAAACCGAGGAACGCTTCGGCCATCGCGGGACGCCGCTCGGCGGGGCCCTCCGTGGGCACCAACAGCGCAAAGGGACATGGAATCAGCCCGCGCACCAGCGCGTGGGCCATGGCCTGTGCGCGCAGGCCGGGACTCGGCACCGCCTCGCGGGGTCCCTGCCCCTGCACCATCGCCGCCGCGATCGCGGTGACGTACTCGTGGTAGAGGTACGAAAACAGGCCGACGTTCTCATCGCCCGGCGTCGCGTGGTCCACTACCCCGAACTGTCGGCTCCAGAACGAGGCCATCACCGGGATCAACATCTCGCCGCAGTTCTCCGTGAGCAGACCGATCGTCCGCCCTTGTGCCTTCGCTGCCTTCAGAATACCGGCGCAGAGATTCGTGAAGTCGCTCCACATCCAGGCCCCCCATCCCGGCGGGTGATCGTGCTGCGCCGAAAAGCACGGCGCCGCCTGTCGCCCGCCAATCTCCTGATCGAAACTGATCAACGGAACCCCGAGCGCGGCCACCCGAAGAACGATCTCTTTCATTGTGCCCCGCGCGGCCGCACAACCGTGACAGAGCGCCACCGACCAGCCCCGCCAGTCGCCGTGCGTGCCGACTTTCCCGTAGTTGTCCACACACCACGGTGAACCGTCCGGCGCCGCAATCACGATTCCCCGCCGACGTTCGAACTCCGCGGTATCGTCGAACGCCGGCCCGTTGCGGGTCGCCGCTCGGCGAACCACCCACCAAAAGCCGGAGATCAAAAAGAGCGACGCGTTCCCCTCCGCGGCGAGACGCCGGTTCGCCTCGGTCCACGCTTCGTCCGACGGCACCGCCGGAAAGTAATGGATGCCAGCCCAGGTGCCTCGCCGCTCCCAGCCATAGGGCACGACGATCACATGCGGCACACCCAGCCGCTCTCGCCACCTCCGCGCCACCTCGGGCACGCGGTCGAGCCCCTCCCCAAATACGCCCGTGTACCCCTGCTCGTTCGCCATCGCATAGATCACGCCCACGGCCCCCTCCTTCAGAACGCCAGGAATATCATCGCGCTCGGTCAACCGCCGCGCACACCAAAACTGCTGGCGAGCCCACCGCTTGTAGAGATCGGCCGCGTCGCGCCAATCGCCCCGAAACGCCCCCAGCCAGATCGAGTACGGGACCTCGCCTCCCCCGCGCACCTGCGGCCGATCGTGCGCCCACACCATCGTGAACGACCGGCCAGCCCGCGTGACCGCGCGCAGTTCCTTCATTTCCCCGCGCGTGTCCCGCGCCGCGGTGAGCAGGCCCCCCGTTTCGTCATACACCGCCATCATCTGCACCGCCGCGTCGCCCGGATGGCGTCCGCCCAGGCTCCGGTCGCGTGCCCCCGGCTCACGAACCAGAATGCCATCCGTGTGACTGTGCGGAATCAAAAGACGGTCGTCCGACGAATCACCGCCCAGCGCCAGCGAAATCGGAAGAATCGGACACTCCACCCGCGACACGATCGCGCTCGGGCACTCCACCGCACAGCGGACCAGGATTCCGTCATCGGCGGTGGCCTCGAACCGTACCCGCGCCTCGGTCACCTCGGGTGGCCCATCCCGAAACACCGCTTCAATCGTTCCCGCCCCGTCCGTGCGCCATTCGATTCTCGTGAAGTCCGGCGCGCTGAAGGTCCGCGGCGGTCCGCCGGGCCATTCCACGCAACTGAACCGAAACAACGGTTCCCGGCTGTGCGGGTCGAGAAATTCCAAACCGCTGCCGCGGTGGGTTAGACGCAGCCATCGGCCCGAACGTGCATCCATCGCCGCCGCGAGATCGCCGCCCACCACGGTCACACACCCCGCGGTCTGCATCACCATCGGTCCGGGCGCCTTCGGCGGCCACTCCAGCGGAAGTTGCGCCGGCACCAGCACATCCAGGCCGTCGGCCGGCGCGGGCGCGCGAATCCGCACATCCTCGATCCAGACCGTGGCACGCGATCCGCCCTCGGGCGGCAACCACACCCCGGCCGCAAGGCCCGTAACCGCCAACCCATCAACCGCGTCATACACCTGCCACGACGTCGGTTCCGGCCCCTCCTCGGGCCAGACGCTCGCCGCGACCACATTCGCCGCATACGCAAACCGCACCCGCGCCCATCCGCCCGTCCAGTTCGGCACCGCCACCGTGCTGCCGGGCCCCCCCGCGCCGCGCCGCGGCGTCCACCGCCCCACCGCCAGTTGCGCCAGCGTCAGCCGCGCGTAGGCAAACCCGCCTGTCTGCATCGCGTAGAGGTACACGGCCGGCGGCGACCCGCTCCACTCCGCCAGATGCATCCGACACTCGACCACCGCGCCCGACGCATCGGGCGGCGGACCGAACACATGGCGCGTGTGATGCGGACGCCGGGCCGAGATCTCAATCAGCGGAGCCGCCGTTCGCACGTCCGCCGCGCCCGCAGACACCACGCTCGACGCCGACAGCTCCGCCGCTCCCGCCCAATGCACACTTGTGATCGCCGCCGCCAGCGTCCACCGCACACCTCCCGCCCTCCCCGTTCCGCCGTTTCGCCCAGCTTGCATCACGCCCTCCGCTGCCTCAGATGAACAAGGCACCGCCCGACCGCTCTGCCTCGGCCAGAAACGTCGCGACGCCACCGAACTCTATACCCTCCATCAACTCTTGCGGTTTCAAGCCCATCACCTCCATGGACATCGTGCACGCAATCAGCCGCGCCCCCCCGCGCCGCGCCGACTCGATCATCTCCGGCAGGCTCGCCACCTGCCGCTGCCGCATTACATAGTTCATCAGTGCGGTTCCGAGTCCGCCCATGTTCAGCCTCGAGAGTTTCAACGCTCCCGCCCCGCACGGCATCATCATCCCGAACAGGCGGTCGAGCAGCGGTTTTCCCTCCACCGGCGCGGTGGGACGACGCCGCAAGGCGTTGAGCCCCCAGAAGGTGAAAAACATCGTCACGCGGCCGCCCATCGCCAGTGCGCCGTTCGCAATCACGAATGCCGCCAGAACTCGGTCCAGATCGCCCGAAAACACGATGATCGTCTGGTCACGGGAGGCCGCGCCGCTCGCGGCGGCCGGAGCCACCGCCACGGCCGCTGCGCCGCCCTTCCGAATGCGCGCGCGGATTCTTCCCTGGTCCTCCTCCACCAGGTCCAGGAGCACGTGTCCGCTGCGCTCACACCAGGCACGAATGTCCGAGCGAAACCCCGGATCCGACGCCCGTACGACGAGCTCCTCCGCCGGTTTCATCTGCTCGATCGCCTCGCGCACCCGGAGGATCGGCCCGGGACACTGCAAGCCGGCGCAATCGAGCTCCCGCGCCGCGACAGGCGCGGCCGTCGGAGGCGCCGCGGGTGCCTCCATTTCTTCCTCCGCATATGGCAACGTCGCGATTGGCTCCCGCTCCGGCTTCGCCACCAGCGCGCGATGTACACACCGGAACGTCGTCACCCCTCCGGCCAGCGTCGCGACGTCGCGGAAACCCGACTGCACCAGAACCCGGTAGGCCAAGTAGCTCCGGAACCCCACCTTGCAGTAGAGCCGGATCGGCTGTTCGCGGTTCAGCTCGCCGAGCCTCCGCCGCAATTCTCCCAGCGGCAGGTTGCGCGCGCCCGGAATGTGCCAGCTTTCGAACTCCGCCGGCCCCCGCACATCCAGAATCAACGCGCCCTCCGTCTGCTCCGGAAACTCCTCCGCGTACCAGAACCGAACGTCGCCCCGCAGCACGTTCGAGGCGACGAATCCGGCCATGTTCACCGGATCCTTCGCCGAACCGTACGGCGGCGCGTACGCCAGTTCGAGATGCTCCAGATCGTACACCGTCAGTCCCGCGCGCAGCGCCGTCGCAAAAATGTCCAGCCGCTTATCCACGCCGTCGTACCCGACCACCTGCGCGCCGAGGATGCGGCCCTCTTTCGGCGTGAACAACAGTTTGATGTGCATCGGCGCGCTGCCCGGGTAGTAGCCCGCGTGTCCCGACGGATGGAGATACACCTTGCGGTGCTCGATCCCCGCCGCGCGCAGGTTCTTTTCCGTTGCGCCCGTGCCGCCAGCGGTCATGTTGAACACCTTCACGATCGCGGTACCCTGCGTGGACCGGTAAGCACTGTCACGACCCGCGATCGAATCGGCCGCAATTCGTCCCTGGCGGTTCGCCGGACCCGCCAGCGGCACCGTCCAGCTCCCCGGCAGCACCGCGTGCCGCACCTCCACCGCATCGCCCACCGCGTAGATGTTCGGATCGGAGGTGCGCATGTGCTCGTCCACCACAATCCCGCCGCGCGGTCCGATCGTGAGCCCGGCCGCCGCCGCCAGCTCGCTCTCCGGTTTCACACCCGCCGCCAGAACGATGAAATCGGCCGTCAGCACCGTACCGTTCTTCAGCTCCGCACAGATGCGCCCGCCCGGCGACTCTCGAATCGCCGCCGCCGCCGTCCCGAGGTGCAGCCGCACGCCGCGCGCCGCCATGTGCTCCTCGAGCGGCGCCACCATCTCGCGGTCCAGCGGCGGCAGGATCTGGTCCACCATCTCCACCAGATCCACCTCGAGCCCGCGGTGCCGCAGGTTTTCGGCCATCTCCACGCCAACGTAACCTCCGCCGATCACGATCGCCGCGCGCGCGCCCGCGTCCACGCGCTGCCGGATCGCGTCCATGTCTTCGACATTGCGCAACACGTACACGCGCGAGTCGTCCATGCCCGGCAACGCGGGCCGCACCGGCCGCGCACCCGGCGCGAGCACCAGCACGCCGTAGGCCTCGTCGTACTCGCTACCGTCCGCGAGCCGCCGCACACGCACCCGCCGCGCCCCGCGGTCAATCGCGATCGCCTCCTCGCCCGTCCGCACGTCAATGTTGAGCGACGCGCGCAGGCTCTCCGGCGACTGGATCAGCAGCAGGTTGCGATCCTTGATGAGATCCCCGATGTGGTACGGCAGCCCGCAGTTCGCGTAGGACACGTAGCGCGTGCGCTCGATCACCACGATCTGCGCCGACTCGTCCAGCCGCCGCAACCTCGCCGCCACCGACGCCCCGCCCGCCACACCGCCGATGATCACCACCTTTTTCATGTCTCGCTCCATTCGCCCCGCCCCGACGGGGCTGAGATTTGCAACCTAACGCCTCCCACCCTCCGCGGCAACCCCGGCGCGAGCGGATTGCACAGTTCGAAATTCTCCACGGCCGAGCGAACACGCCCCCCGAGAGACCCCGCCCGTTCCAAGGCCTCTCCGCGCGCGATCGCCGCGCGCATTGAGGGCGGCCGTTCCAGCGGTGCGCGACGTGCGCGGCCTGGGAAGCGCGGTCCCCCACCAGCGACCGCGCGCGCGGCACCGCGTTGGCTCGCCACCGAGCGGCGGCAGACACTCGCAACGCTGCGGCCCCCAAGGTCCGAACTTCACCGCAGCCGTCCACGGCACACTGCCGTGCGCCCGTCCCGGCAGCCCCAGAGATCGCGGGCATTTTCCAATGCTTGGACGTTCCACCTCGACGCCCGTCCAATCGTTGGACAGCCCCGGCCTCGTGCACCATCCACTCGCGCGGGCACCAAGGCCGTCGCCCCCCATCCCGCGGGATCACGACGGGGACCACGGCGGAGATGGCACCACTTGAAAAGTGAACGATCGTTCACTATTGTATCCCTGTCAGCATGAGCACGGAGATCGCCACCATGCCCCGACGAAGATTGACATGGAACGACAAACTGCGGCGGCTGCGCGAGTTCGTGCGCGCTCACGACCGCCTCCCCGGCTATCAGGAACTGATGGCCCTGATGGGGTTCCGCTCCAGCCATTCCGCGTTCCGCCTCTGGACGCGGTTGACCCGCCTCGGCTACGTCCGCAAGGATGCCGCCGGCAAGTTGGCCCCCACCCCGCGACTGCGCGGCACGCTCCGCATGCTCGGCACCGTCGCCGCCGGCTTTCCCTCGCCCGCCGAGGAGGAGCTCGCCGACATCCTCAGCCTCGACGAGTTCCTGATCCGCCGCCCCGAAGCGACGTTTCTGCTCACCGTCACCGGTGACTCCATGATCGAAGCCGGCATCCACCCCGGCGACCTCGTGCTCGTCGAACGGGGCGTGCAGCCCAAAAACAACGACATCGTCGTCGCGCAGGTGGATGACGAATGGACGCTCAAGTACTTCATCCGCGACGAGGAAGGCGTCCGGCTTGATCCGGCCAATCGCAAGTACTCCCCCATCCGGCCGCGCCGATCGCTCGTCATCGGCGGCGTCGTCCGCGCCGTGATCCGCAAGTACGGCTGAACGCATGGACCCGTCCACGCCAGTTCCCTCCGGCGCGCCTGCGGCCTCCGTCGGCTCACCGTGGCGGCTCGACGACTACCCTCGTGCGATCATCCATTTCGATGGCGACGCCTTTTTCACGTCAGTCGAGCAGGCCCTCAATCCATCACTGCGTGGCCGCCCCATCGTTACCGGCAAGGAACGCGGCATCATCGCCTGCGCCTCCTACGAGGCAAAAGCGCTCGGCATCCGCCGTGGCGTGCCTCTCGGGGAGGCTCGTCGCCGCTGCCCCGATCTCGTCGTGCTGCCGAGTGACTACGAAACCTACAGCCTGATGTCGCTGCGCATGTTTGAGATCGTGCGCCGCTTCACGCCGATGGTCGAAGAGCACTCGATTGACGAAGGATTTGCCGACCTCACGGGCCTGCGCCGGATCCATCGCGACGACTACATCGGCATCGCCCGCCGCATCCAGTCCGCCATCGCCGCGGAGCTTGGTCTGACCGTCTCGATCGGTTTGAGCCTGACCAAAAGCCTTGCCAAGCTCGCCTCGGACATCCGCAAACCTGCCGGCCTCACCGCCGTGCCCGGCGTCGAACTGCACCAGTTCCTCGCCGAGCGGCCGCTCGAAGAAATCTGGGGCTTCGGCCCGAACACCGTCGCCCTGCTGCAAACATACGGCCTGCGCACCGCGCTGGACTTCGTGCGACAGTCCCCCGCTTGGGCGGAGCGCCGGCTCGGCAAGGTGGGGCTTGAGATCTGGAACGAGCTTCGCGGTGATTCGATGTACCCGGTCCGGCCCGCCCCAACGAGCACGTATGCGACCATCAGCAAGGGCAAAACCTTCTCCTCGCCCTCCACCGACCGCGAATTTGTGTATGCGCGACTCGTGCGCAACGCCGAGTCCGCCTTCATGAAACTGCGGCGCCATGGCCTGCGTGCCCGCTCGCTGCTGGCCGTACTGGTGAAGCAAGACTTCCGGCGTCGCGCCGCCGGCGCGCGGCTCGACCGCGCCACCGCCGCTACCCACGAGATCCTGCCCGCGCTGCGGGCGCTGTTCGAACGTCTGTACGAGCCGGCCACGCCGTACCGAGCCACGATGGTCGTGCTCGGCGAGATCGAGGCCGACCATGTTGAGCAGCCCGACCTTTTCGAAGACCGGCCGCGCATCGAGCGCATGACCGCCGCCTCGCGCGTGATGGACGCGGTCCGCGAACTCTACGGCAAACACTGCCTTGCGCTCGGCACAGCACTGTTTCTCTCCTCCCACCCCCGCACCGAGCGCGACGAGGAGCCCTGGCGGCGCACGCTCCGCCTGCCCGGCGAAAATGCCCGCCGCCGTCTGGGCATCCCCATGTGGCGAATCACGGTCTGAGAAAACCGATTCGCCGCATCCACCTCGCGGCCCCGGCGTCTTCTCCGAACTCCGCCGCGCGTCCGCGCGCGGGGCCGGTTTGAAACTGTTCGCAAACTCGAGTACCAAATGAGGGCCATGCCCGCCATCATCTGCATGCGCGCCATCGTGTCCGTGCTGCTGCTGACCGTTGCCGCCACCCCCGCGTCGACGGCACCGGAGCGCCTGCTGCTGGATGGCTACGCGGCCGTCGTGAACGACCGACCGATCCTCGTCAGTGACGTGCTGCGGTATGTGCAGAGCGCCGACCGGCAGGCCGCGCGAACGCTCAGCGGCCGCGAGCTGGACGAGGCACTGCAACGCAATTACCAAGCCGGCCTGCGCGCGCTGATCGAACGCGAACTGATCCTCGCCGAGGCCGAGCGCCGCAAGCTCGACCTGCCGGACCCCGTCGTCGAGGGGCACATCAACCAGATCGTCCGTGAGCGCTTCGAGGGCGGCCGCGCGGGACTGCTCGCCGCACTCGCCGCGGAGGGCATGAGCTACGAGGAGTACCGCCGGCAAATCCGTGACGACTTGCGCGTGATGCTGCTGCGGCGCCAAGAAGTCGGGGATCGCGTCACCGTCTCGCCGGCCCAACTGTACTCCGCCTATGTCGCGCGACTGGAGTCATACCGCGAGCCCGAACAGGTCCGTATCCGCCTGCTCGTGCTGCGAAAGGGCTCGAGCGCCGAGGAGGCGGAGGCGCGCCGCCGCCTCGCCGAATCGCTGCGCGAGCGCATCCGCCGGGGGGAGTCGTTCGCCGACCTCGCGCGCCAGTTTTCGGAGGGACCCGCCGCCGACCAGGGCGGCGACCTCGGATGGCGACCACCGACCGAGCTGCGGCCGGAACTCGCGCGCGTGGTGAAAACGCTCCGACCCGGCGAGGTCAGCTCCGTCATCGAACTTCCCGAGGAGTTGCACCTGCTGCGGCTCGAGGCACGCCACGAGGCGCGCGTGCGACCCTTTTCGGAAGTCGCGCTGGAGCTGGAACGCGAACTCATCAAACAGCAAACCGAGCAGAGAATGGAGGAGTGGATGAGTGAGCTGCGCGTTCGGCACTTCGTCCGCGTGCTGCAGGAGACGCGCCCCTGACCTTCTGATGAGCCGTCTGACGCTCGCGGTCACGCTCGGCGATCCCAACGGCATCGGCCCCGAGATTCTGCTCAAGGCCGCCGCCGACCGCGCGTGGCCGCGCGGTGTGACCGCGGTGGCGATCGGAGATCCCGACGTGCTTCGGACGACGGCTCGAGAGCTCGGTTGCGCGGCGCCACCGGCGATCGAGGATCCAACCCGTCCGGCGAGGGCCCGCCTCGTGGTATGGCCGCCGCCGGATTCGCCCCGTGTGCGCCGCCGCCCCGGTTGCGTCCGGGCCGATGCGGGGCGCGCTTCCGCCGCATGGGTTCGAGCAGCCGTCGTCGGCGCGCGCCGCGGTTGGTGGGCTGGACTGGTCACCGCGCCGATCCACAAGGCCGCGTGGGCCGCCGCCGGCATCACCGCGCCCGGTCACACGGAATACCTCGCCCGCCTGTGCCGTCGCCGGCGCGTCGGCATGCTGCTGTGCGGGGGTGGCCTACGCGTACTGCTCGCGACCCGGCACCTTCCCATCCGCCGCGTGGCCGGCCGGATCACCGCCGCTCTGCTGCACGACACATTCGAACTGTCCGTCGCGGCGCTGCAGTGGCTCGGATTGAGCGGTGAGATCGCGGTGTGCGGTCTCAACCCGCACGCGGGCGATCGCGGCACGATCGGAACCGAGGAGCAATGCATCATCGCGCCGGCGGTCCGGGCGGCCCGCCGCCGCGGATGGCCGTTGGTCGGTCCGCTCTCGGGCGATGCGGTCTTTCATCACGCCCGGCTCGGCCGCTATGCGATGGTCATCGCCATGTATCACGACCAAGGGCTGGCGCCGCTGAAAGCCCTCGCGATGGACCGTGGGGTCAATATCACGCTCGGCCTGCCGGTGGTTCGAACGTCGCCCGATCATGGCACCGCCATGGAGATCGCCGGCCGAGGCCTCGCCTCGCCCTCCTCGATGCTCGCCGCCCTTCGCATGGCTGCCGAATTATCCCGCCGGCGCAACCCATGGGCGGAGGAATGAACGTAACGCGACCCAGCGAGGTCCGTCGCTGGCTGGCGGAACTCCGGCTCCGTCCCTCACGCCGGCTCGGGCAAAACTTCCTCGTGGATGGAAACGTCGCACGGATCGTGGTGGACCTCGCCGACGTGGTCCCGGGCGAGGGTGTCCTCGAAATCGGACCCGGCTGCGGCGCACTGACCGAACCCTTGTTGGCACGGGGCTGCCGCGTCGTCGCCGTCGAAATGGACGAGCGTCTCGCACGTCTGTTGCAAGAGCGGCTGGGAGGTTCCCCCAACCTTTGCGTGGTCCGCGCGGACGCGCTGACCGCCAATCTCGGCGCCTGGCTGCGCTCGGGACACGAGGTGGTGGTCGCCAACCTTCCCTATTCGGTCGGCACGCGAATCCTTGTACGGTTGTTCGAGGAACCCCGTCCGCCCCGCCGGCTCGTGATCACGTTGCAACGCGAGGTGGTTGAACGTCTCATCGCGCCGCCGGGCTCGCCGGCATACGGGCTGCTCTCGATCGTCGCGCAGCACCTGTACGCGATGAGCCGTCCCCGCATCATCGCCCCGACCTGCTTTCTGCCGGCTCCCGAGGTTGAGTCCGCGCTGATCCGGTTGGACCGCCGACCTTCGCCGCTGGGCGAACCGGTCAATATCGCCGCCCTGATTCGACTGCTCAAACAGGTGTTCGGTGCCCGGCGCAAACAACTGCGGCGCGCGCTCGAACGCACTGGCCTAGATCTCGCGGCCCTCGACCAACGTGACGGCTGGGCCGGCCTCGGTGTTCGGCCCCGCGACCGCCCGGATGCGCTCGAGCCGGCCGCCTGGACCCGCCTGGCGCGCGCGCTGGGCCTGCCGCCCCCCGCCCCGGAGCCCCCCCCATGCGCTTGACCTTTCTCGGCACCGGCACCTCCCATGGCGTGCCCGCGATCGGCTGCGACTGCGCGGTGTGCCGCTCCGCCGATCCGCGAAACCAGCGCGACCGCAGCAGCCTCTACGTCGAGGCCGCGACCGGCGAGGCGGTTGTCGTGGACACAACGCCCGAGTTTCGCCGCCAGTGCATCCGCAACGGCGTGCGTCGCGCCGATGCCGTGCTGCTGACCCATGCGCACGCGGACCACATCATGGGCCTCGACGACCTCCGCCGGTTCAACGAACTGCAGGGGGGCCCCGTGCCCGTCTACGGCTCGGCCGCGTCGCTCGCGGTCCTCCGCCGCGCGTTTGCTTACGCGTTCGAAGCTGAGCCGGCCGGCCCCACCCGACCCGCGCTCGAGCTCCGCCGATTTTCGGAGGAACCGATATCCATCGGTTCGCTGCGCATCACGCCGCTGCCGTGCCGCCACGGCCCGTTCAACATCCACGGATTTCTATTCGACGCCGACGGCCGCCGCGCCGCCTACTTCCCCGATTGCAACCACCTGCCCACCGCTACACGCGAAGCGCTGCACGACCTCGACGTGATGATTCTGGACGGTCTGCGGCACGAGCCCCACCCCACCCACTTCAGCCTCGGTGAATCCGTTGAACTGCTTCAGCAGATCGGCGCGCGCCGTTCCTTCATCACGCACATCTGTCACGCGCTGGACCACGAGACAACCCAGCGCGAACTGCCGCGAGGCATCGAGGTGCCGTGGGACGGACTCGCGCTTGACCTCTCAGGCGCCCCCTAGGCGCCCGCCGGGCGTCTCCGAGGACGCCGCCTCCGCGAATCCACGGTAAGTCCACTCCCGCTGTACCCAAAACGCCACAAAACCGGCCGTCAGTTCGGCGAGCACCTTCACCACCACCGGCCGGCCGGGAATCCATTGCAGATACAGCCAAATCAGGATCTCCGTCGCCACGTAGGCACTGCCCCAGACCGCCCCATAGCGCCAGACCTGTCCGAGCAGCGGCCATGCAAAGCGTCGCCCGCGGAATGTCCAGCAGCGATTCGCCGAGAAACTGACGACCCCCCCCACCGGCCGGCTCACGAGGTGGGCAGCCAGCGGATGCCAGCCCATCCGGTTGAGCACCACGTACACGATCAGGTCCGCGGCTGCCGCCGCCAGACCGGAAACCGCATACCGCGCCAACTGTGTCGACCATGTTCGCATCCAGCGCCGGATCATGCCGCGCAGTGTAGCACGTTGCTACACCGGACTTGATCCGTTCGGCCGCATTCGGTATCAGTGCGCGGCGCCTCGCGACGCGACGGGGCGCAGGAGAGCGCGGGAATGAAGGTGCTGGTGGTCGGCAGTGGCGGCCGGGAACACGCGTTGGTGTGGAGGCTCGCGCATGACTCAGAGCGGCCCGAGATCCTCGTCGCGTCCGGCAACGCGGGCACCGCTCAACTGGCGCGCAATGTGCCGGTGGCCCCATCCAATATCGCCGGCCTCGTCGCGCTCGCGCTCCGCGAACGCCCCGACTTGGTCGTGGTCGGGCCGGAGGCGCCGCTCTGCGCTGGCCTCGCGGACGAATTGCGCGCGCGGAACATCCCAGTCTTCGGCCCCGGCCGCGACGGCGCCCGCATCGAAGGCAGCAAGGCGTTCTGCAAGGAGATCCTCACCGCCGCCGGTGTTCCCACCGCGCGCGCCCAGGCGTTTGTGCGCTCGGAGGACGCCATTGAGTGGATTCGGCGGCACGGCGCACCGCTCGTGGTGAAAGCCGACGGCCTCGCAGCCGGGAAGGGCGTAACGGTGTGTGACACGATCGAAGAGGCCGAGCAGGCCGTGCGCGATGCGCTCGACCGCCGCGTCTTCGGCGAGGCCGGCGAAACCGTGCTCATGGAAGAGCGGCTCGATGGCGAGGAGGCCTCGGTCCTCGCGCTAGTGGACGGCGAGCGCATCGCTCTGCTGCCCTCCGCGCAGGATCACAAGCGCGTCTTCGATCAGGACAAAGGACCCAACACCGGCGGGATGGGCGCGTATTCGCCCGCGCCGGTCGTCGAGAATCCCGAGGCGGCCGGCTTGCGCCGGCTCATCTTCGAACCGGTGCTCCGCGAACTGCGCCGGCGCGGCATCGAGTACCGCGGCGTGCTCTACGCCGGACTCATGATCACGCGTGACGGTCCCAAGGTCCTCGAATTCAATTGCCGGTTCGGCGATCCCGAAACTCAGGCCCTTCTCCCCCGCTGGGAAGGGCCATTTGCCCGCACGCTCCTCGATTGCGCTCTCGGCCGCCTCGATCCTTCGTTGATCCGGTGGCGCCCCGAAGCGTGCGTCTGCGTCGTGATGGCCGCGGGCGGATATCCGGGGATCTATGAAACCGGCGATCCGATCGAAGGACTGGAGGAGGCCGAGCGCCTGCCCGACGTGGTCGTGTTTCACGCCGGGACCGCCCGGCGCGATGGACAAGTGGTCACCGCGGGCGGCCGCGTCCTTGGCGTGACGGCCCTCGGCTCCACCATTCCGGTCGCCGTGCGCCGAGCCTATGAGGCGGTGGAGCGAATTCGATTTCGGAATATGCAGTACCGGCGCGACATTGCCCTGCGCGCATGGACGAGGCCGGCCGTCGGCACTCCAACCACCTCTCAACAAGGAGACCAACCATGAACCACACCGCACCGGAGGTCGCCATTCTTATCGGCAGCAAGTCAGATTGGCCGATCATGAAGGAGGCCGTGCTGACCCTGAAGAAGTTCGGCGTGGCCGCCGAAGTGCGCGTCCAATCCGCGCACCGCACGCCCGACGAGGCCGCGGCCTTCGCGCGAACCGCCGCCGATCGCGGCCTGAAGGTCATCATCGCCGCGGCCGGCTGCGCAGCTCACCTCGCCGGCGTGCTATCGGCCAACACAACGCTGCCGGTGATCGGCGTTCCTCTCTCCGGCGGCGCGCTCGACGGTCTCGACGCGCTCCTCTCGACCGTGCAGATGCCGGGCGGCATTCCTGTCGCAACCATGGCGATCGGCAAAGCCGGCGCGGTGAACGCCGCGATCTTCGCAGTCGAGATTCTGGCCCTCTCGAACCCGGCGCTGCGCGAAGCCCTCGCGCGCCACAAGGCGGCCCTGAAGGAATCCGTCGAGCGCGCGAACGCCGAACTCGAGAGCGAACTCGAGCAGCTCTGAGCCGCGGGGCGGGATGGCCACGTCCGCGCCGCGACGAACCGTCCCGGAACCGCCCACCCGGTGGGTCGTACCACCGCCCGGTGAATCCCTGGGACAATCGGATCGCCCCCCTGCGGCTTGCAGGTTGGCGGACTCCGCCGTTGCAGACGCTTCAACAGTGGGGCCGTCCTCCCATCCTGCAATCGGGAGCTGACCGTCTGCGTCGGCCCGTCTCACCATCGAGGAACAGCCCTGTGTCGGCCATGCGTATACGGCGGGCGCGGTCCCCCCCGCTGTGTTCGGCCACCCCACGCTGTCGTAGGGATCGCCATCCAATTCCGTGAGAAAGCTACTCATGCTAGTGTACCGGGGCATGAAAGGTCTCATTTGGTTACCTCTCGTCCTGGTCCTGGGGATGGCCATTGGGTCGTGGCCCGCCCGCCGGGAGTCGGCCCGTCTCGAACGCGAAGCGCAGGAACTGCGCCAGCAGCTCCGCCAGCGTCAGCGGCAGGCCGGCACGCTTTCGCAACTGACGCAGTTCATTCGCTTGCCCGAGGCGGCTCGCTCGGCCGCGCCCGCCTCCGACGTGCCCACGAATGCACCCGTCGCGTCTCCGGAAGCCGGCACTGAGCCTTCGGCCGCAACCAACCGGGCGCGGCGACGTCTGCCCCTGTCCGAGCTGCGCGGCCGCCCGGGCGACGAGCGGTCCCTCCGCGAACGGCTGGACGAGGCGATCGAAGCCTGGCGCGTCCGGTCCGAAATCGCGCGGAACAATTTCGTCACTCGCGCCGGCTTGGGGCCGGAGGAGGCCGCGAAGTTCGACGTGTTGGTGCAGGCAATGAACCTCCGCATGCGGGACCGGTTCGAGAAATTCGCCGCGGCCGTGCAGGCGGGCGAGCCGATCACCCCCGAGGTCGGTGCGCGCATGATCCGTGACCTCTCCGACGCCGTCGTGTTGACCTACGACGAGATGGATCGCGAACTGCCGTCGTGGCGGCAAAACGGAGGACGCCTCGACCTCGGTGATCTCGTCGACCCTTCGGTCGCCGAACCGCTGCTCGGCATCGAGGATGTTTTGCGCCGAGCCGACCGGGGCGCGCAACCGTGAACGGGTTCCTACGAGCCCTCACGGTGGTCACGGGCCATGAGTTTCTCGACGCGCTGCGGAGCCGGCGCGCGCTCGTGGTGTTGATCCTTTACACCGCGATGGCGGTGCTCACGACCAACTCCGCGATCAACGTATTGCAAAAGGTAGAGGATGAGCTCAGCAGCGCCCTACAGCTCGATGAGCCGGCCGCCGCCGGCACCGTGAGCAGTTCGATCTGGAAAAGCGAGCGATTCCGCCGCATGGTTGCGCGAGCCGTCGGTGAGGATTCCCTCGTGAACGACCTGATCGGCACACCGCCGATTGTGCTCATCTACGGCGGCCTCGCATTCTTTTACACACCGCTGCTGGTCGTGCTGATCGCCTCGACCCGCGTCTCGGAGGAACTCGCCTCAGGCTCGGCACGGTATGCATTGCAGCGCACGTCCCGCCTTGCCTGGAGTCTCGGCAAATGGCTCGGCCAAGTCGCATTGGTCGGCGTGGCGCTGCTCGTCGGTGGCCTCGGCGCTTGGGTGGTCGCGACAGTCCGGATGGCGGCCACGGACGGCGCGGCGGTGATTGCAGGCATGTTGGTCACGGCGCTGCGAACGTGGGTCTTCGCGCTGGCCTATGTTGGGCTGGCGACCGGCGTGTCGCACTGCCTGCGGTCGCCCGGCCGCGCCACCGCTGTCGCGATGCTCGGCATGCTCGCGCTCAGCGTGGTGTCATGGATGTGTGAGCTCTGGTACGGCTCCGGAATTCGCGAGCTCTGGCACCTCGCCCGCTGGCTGACTCCCCAACACCAACGATTGCAACTCTGGCGCGCCGACCCCGGCTCCTGGATCCCCGCTCTCATCCACCTCACCGCCCTCAGCGTGACGTACCTTTCCGCAGGCTACGCGGTCTTTCGGAGGCGGGATCTGTGAAGACGGCGATCGCATGGCGCCGGGTTGTGAAACAATACCGCCGGCTGCGCGCGCTGGACGGACTCTCATTCGAAGTCCCCTCGGGCTCTATCTGCGGTCTGGTCGGCAGCAACGGTGCGGGGAAAACCACCGCCTTCGCGATCGCGGCCGGCCTCACGCGACCGGACGAAGGTGCGGTCGAAGCATTCGGAGGCGCGTTCGACCCCGCGCGCGACAGCGGCCGCCTGACGCTGCTGCCGCAGGATTCCGAACTGCCCCGCGACAGCCGTCCCCGCGAGTTTCTCGCCTTTCTTGGCCGCCTCCAGGGGCTCTCGCCCCGCACCGCCGCCCGCGAAGCCGATCGTCTGCTGGAGCTGGTCCACCTCTCCGACCGCGCTCGAGCGCCCGCCCGAACACTCTCGCACGGGATGCGCAAGCGGATCATGATCGCGCAGTGCTTTCTCGGAATGCCCGAAATCGTGCTGCTCGACGAACCGCTCAGCGGTCTCGATCCCCGCGAGGTGGCTCACATGCGCGAGTTCCTCGCTCGCCAGCGCGGCCGCCGAACCATCGTCATCTCCTCGCACAACCTGCACGAAATCGAATTGCTCTGCGACCACGTCGTGTTCATCGAGCGCGGCCGAACCGTTCGCTCGGGTCCCATCGACGAGCTCACGGGCGCCCAGGACCTCGTGCAGCTACAGCTGGGCGGCCGTGAGGAGCCGCCGCTCGACGCGCTGCGCGCCCTCTTGCCCGCCGTCACCTTTGCGTGGTCGGCCAGTGAGCGGCGACTCACTGCCCGCTACGATGCGCGGCGCCTCCCGCCCGAGCAGGTCCACGACGCCATTCTGCGCTCCCTTCTCGATGCGCGGGTCCCGATCCTCGGCCTCTCGCAGGGCGAACGGCTCGAAGCGGTGTACCTCGGCACCGCGGATCGCCGATCGTCCGCCTCACCACCGTCCTCCGCCTGACCGCTGCGATCACCTGCCCCATTCAAGATCTCCAAACTCATCACGATTGCCTTGGCCGTTGCCGCAAGGGCGGCCGAGCGCGTTCTGTTCGCCATCGATTCGCGCTCGCTCCGTCGCGGCGCTCGGCAGTGAACGTCGCCTCGGTCCTCCCGCCGGCCCGCAGGGCGTCCTGCACGAACACAGCGGCAGAATCGCATTCGAGGACCGCACTCGCGTCCCCATCGGTAGGATCACCTCCGCCAAGTCGCCTGCGCACCACCCGTCGAGCAGACCCCGATGCGGACCCAACGTCTCGCCCGCCGTGCGCTGGGCGCGGCAACATGGAAGGAACGGACCGTCGCGCCCGCGCTCGCACGCTCCTCCGCCTCCACCCCGTGGACGTCATGCTGAGCACGCTCCGCATGCCGTGTCGCAAGGCACCATCGTTCGCCCACGAGTTCGAGCGCGATCGACCGCAGGCGCATGGGGTTCGCCGACGCCTCGAAGGTCCGGCCGCGTCGGGTTCGCCCGCGGAGCCGCTCGAACACATCGAATCCGACACCGGCGACCAGGGCTGGTGCGACGCGCCGTCCGCCCACCGTATCGTCAGCTCAGAGACGCCGACCGCGCAAACGATCATCGGCGATCACGGCGGCCGCGACCGAAACGTTCGTGATCTCCACCGCCGTCGAAACCATCCGTTTCCGGTGCTGATCCTCGTTCTGCTGCCCAAGCGCCCCGCGTGCATTCTCCCGGGTCCTGCCCGCCGAGACCGAGCGGAACGGTCACTGCGAGATCCGCCCGAACGAACACCGCAGCGCAAGTCTCGACCGGAGCCCAGAGGGAGCCACATCGAGGTGGGAGCGCGTAGCGTCGAGCGGATGGCATCGGGCCTGTGCGTGATCACCGTGACTCCGCTCGCTGCCACCGGGGCGCCGAGACCGCAGTGGGTGCCCTTCGGCGTGCGGATGAGGTCGCCGCCGGCCCTTGCGGCGAGCCCCCGCTGCACTCCATTGCCTCGAAGCCGAGAGGGGACCCAACGGTTCAGCCGCCTCGCCGCGCTACAAGGGCGGCCGCGTCGTTTCTCTGCTATACTTCAGCCCGAAGCGAAATCAATAACCGCCATGACATCGGTTGACCGCCCCACCCGCGACCTCTGCCTACAGGCGCTGCTCGAACACTCGGTCGACAACATTTACTTCAAGGATCTCGAGAGCCGGTTTGTGCTCGTCAGTCGGAGCATGGCGCGCTGGTGCGGGCGCGACTCGCCCGAGGAACTGATCGGCCGAACCGATGCGGATGTTTTTGCCTCACCTCACGCGGACGAAGCCCTCGCGGACGAGCAACGGCTGATCCGTCGCGAGTGCGACGTCATCCGGAAGGAGGAACGCGAGACGTGGCCGGACGGCCGCGAAACCTGGGTGTCGACGGTCAAACGAGCGCTGCTGACGCCGGACGGTCGCGTGATCGGCACCTTCGGAATCTCGCGCGACATCACCGCGCAGCGCCGTGCCCAAGCCGAAATGCAGGCCACCGCGCAGCGCTACGCCGAGCTGATCGCGATCGTCAACCGCAGCCCCGCCGTGGTGTTCGAGTGGGGACCGGGCGATGACTGGCCCGTGCTGAACGTCAGCGACAACGTCCGCCGCTTCGGCCTGGAGCCGGCCGACCTGCTGGCCGGCCGTCCGCCGTATGCGTCGTTGATTCATCCGGAGGACATTGCGCGCGTGCGCGAAGAACTTGCGACCGCGGTGCGGTCCGGCGCCGACACGTATGAGCTCGAGTATCGGTTTGTCCCGGCGGCGGGGCAGGTGTACTACGTGGAAGAACGCGGACTCATCCGCCGCGACGAGTCCGGCCGATTGGTCGGCTATCAGGGGATCGTGATCGACGTCACTCGGCGCCACGAGGCCGAGCGGGAGCTCGAGCGCTACCGTGCGCACCTCGAAGACATGGTCGCTGAGCGTACCCGCGATCTCGAATTCGCGAACGGCCGCCTGCGTGAGGAGAACGCACGGCGCCGAGCCTCCGAAACTGCGCTGTCCGAAAGCGAACAGCGGTACAAACGGCTTCTCGAGAGCGTCACCGACTACGTCTACACCGTCGAACTGCGGAACGGTCAGCCGGTCGCCACGCACCACGGACCGGGTTGCGAGGCCGTCACCGGGTACACGCCGGAGGAATATGCCGCGGATCGGTATCTGTGGATCGAAATGGTTCCCCCCGAGGACCGCGACCTCGTCCGCCGCCAGTCGGCGCAGGTGCTTGCGACCGGATCGGCGGAGCCCATCGAGCATCGGCTGCGCCGCAAGGACGGATCGATCCGGTGGGTGCGCAGCCACGTGGCGGCGCGACGCGACGCCGACGGCCGTCTGATCGGGTATGACGGGATGGTCAAGGACGTCACCGAGTCGCGCGAGGCGCGCGAGGCGCAGTTGAAAGCCGAGCTCGAGGCGATGCAGGCGCGCCAGCGGGAAGCGCTCGAACGCGCCGATCGGCTCAGTTCGCTCGGCGTCCTCGCCGCGGGCCTCGCGCACGAAATCAGCAATCCGCTCCAAGGGATGCTCAGCCACCTCGACGCGGTTCGCCATGCCCTGCCGGCCGACTTCCCGCGAGCAAAGAACCTCGAAATGATCGAGCGGGGCATTGAGACGATCGCCTCGCTGGTGCGGGAGCTGCTGTGTCTCGGAGGACCGTCGGAGGCGTCGAACGAAAGCTGTGTGCTGGGCGACGCGATCGCATTCGTACGCGATCTCCTCGCACATCAGTTCCAGCGCCGCGGCATCGCCCTTCAGGTTGACGCGCGGGAACTGCATGTGCGGCTCGCTATGCCCGGACGCGAATTGATCCAGATTCTGCTCAATCTTCTGATGAACGCGCGCGATGCGATGCCCGACGGAGGGTCGGTCACCATCGCCGCAGAGACCCACGAAGGCCGCGTCGCCCTCCGCATCAGCGATACCGGGATCGGGATCCCCGACGAGCTGCTCCCGCGCATCTTCACGCCGTTTTTCACGACCAAGGGCGGCAAGGGCACCGGACTGGGCCTAACCGTTGCGGAGTCGCTCGTGCGGCAGCGCCACGGCCACATCGAGGTTCGAAGCCGCGTCGGTGAGGGCACAACGTTCATCCTCGAGCTGCCACTGGCAGCCGACAAGGCCGATCGCCCATGACAACGCGCATTCTCATCGTGGACGACGACGAACTCGTGCTGACCGGCCTTGCGGCCAGCCTCGAGGATCTCGGCTATCAGGTCACCGGGGCAGCGTCCGGCGCCGCCGCCCTCGAACAGATGGAGCGCGAAACGCCCGATGCGGTGCTCGCCGATATGGTGCTCGGCGAGATGGATGGTCTGGAGCTTCTGCGCCGAGTCCGCGAGCGGCATCCCAGCGTGCCGGTTCTCATCCTGACGGGCCATGGCACGGCCGCGAATGCTGTGCAGGCGCTGCGCGATGGTGCCGCCGACTACCTGCAGAAACCGGCCCGCCCCGAGGACATCGCGCGCCGGCTCGATGCGGCCATCGCGGCGCGCCGGTTGCGGGACCGGCTCGCGGCGGAACGGGAGCTCGCACGCCAGGATGCGACCCTCCGAGAAACTCGCGCCGTCCGCGCCGAGCGATTCGAGGTGGCCCACCGGCTCGTCCGTGGGCTGGGCGCGGAGCTGGATCCACTGCTCCGTCTCCTCGCGAATCTGCCGACCGATCTGGTGCGCAGTTGGCCGCCCGAGCAGCGCGAAGCCCTCGATCGCGGTCTCGATCGTTTGCGCACGCTTCGGGCACTGTGCCAGTCCCCGCGGGATTCGGCGGAGCTATTCGACCTGCGAGACGCCGTCGGGGCCGCCCTCGATTCCCCGATCATTCATGATCTTCGCGCCGCCCGACCTGATGTCATTGTCGAGGTGGACCGCGGATCGTCGCCCCTCCCGGCCACCGGCGACCCGGCCACCGTGCGCACCGCGATCGGCCCATTGGTGGCGGCCATGATCCGCGCACTGACCTCGGGCGGACGGCTCACCGTCGAATTGCGCGAAGAGGAGCACGTGGACCCCTGGGGCCATCTCGTCCAAGGGGTGAGCGGCACCTACGGCGTGATCCGTCTGCACACCACCGCGCGGCTGACCGACGAGGAGATGGATCACATCTTCGAACCCTACGCGGTGAGCTCGATCGTGTCCGGCGACGGTCTGGCGCTGATGCGCGTCCTTCTGTGCATGCGGGCGCACCGCGGCCTTTCCCTCGTTCGTTCGACGCCGTCGCCCGCCGGCACGGAAATCCGGCTTCTCTTCCCCCGCGCATGGCCGGCAGCCTCCACCTCGGCCGCCACGGGCTCGGGCTCAACCGCGTCGGCCGCGCGTCCGCGGCGCCGTGTGCTGGTCGTGGACGATGCCCCCCATCACCGGCGTCACGCGGTGGAGTTGCTTCGCTCACTCAACTGTGAATCCGATGAAGCCTCGTCGTCGGCCGACGCACTCGACAAGATCAGCGAGAACTGCAGCCGCCACACCCCCTACGACCTTGTGCTGGCCGATCTCGTGCTCGGAGAACCGACCGATGGAGTCGACCTCCTGCGCCAGATCGTCGAGCTGGGCGGTCAGTGTCCCGTCGCACTCATGGGAGGATTCGCCGACCTGGCGCGCATCACGGAGGGCCGCCGCGCCGGTGCACTCGCGTATCTGAGAAAGCCCCTCACGGCCGACGCGCTCGAGCACGTGCTGGACGCGGCGGCGCAAGCGAACGCCGCCCACAACACGAACCCCGGCGGTTGAGCCCACCGGGGTCCGAACATCCCGTCCGTCGCCGACGACACTCGCCGATTACTCGGCGCCCTTCTCCCGGCGGCGCCTGCGAATCCAGATCGCCGACGCTGCGCCCACCAACGTGATCAGAGCCGTCGCCGGCTCAGGAATGACATAGGATGCGATGAACGTTCCAGGTCCGTAGTCCACAACCTGCGGCGGCGGCGGCGGGGCATTGCTGGGGTCAGCATCGCTCAACGGCCCATACGGGACCACGGGAGCAATCCCATAGAACGTACCGAGTGGAATCGATGACGGCGTTGTGTAGGACGAGAACGGGAACTCAAAGAAAACAATGTAGACATAGCCACCCACGAACGCGTCGGGCGGCAGACTGTACGAGCTTTCGACAAAATAATCTCCCGCCCCATACCCGACGATCTGGCCATTGAACGGAATCGGCGGAGCCACCGGACCGTGCGTCGAACGCGCGCCCAAAAACACATCGCCGCCCGTCGGAGACCCTGGCGCTGTCGGATTGAAGCCAATCGTCAGGTCAGGAGACCAGAAGGCGAGAAACAACGAGGCGTCCGGCAATAGCGAGACACCGTCGTGCTGATAGAATTTCGGCGCATTCGGAGGCACGGGAGGAGTTGTCCAATCCACCAGGATCCCCGCCGCGGCTGTTCCGACCGCCGCCAAAACGAGTGTGATCGCGACTCTTCGCACCAACCGTGTGAATTGATTCATTCGCGTTCTCCTTACTACGTACGTGCCCCGTCCGGCGAACCCGCTCATGGATACGTATAGTGAGTGTTTTTCGGCTCGTTCCATTCGGTTGCGCTACCGGCCCGATACCAGTATCCCTGCCCCATTCGCAGCATAAAGTCCCCGGGGTACCAACCGAAACCGCTGTAGTAGGTCGACGCCACGTAATTGCTGCCCGTGAACGCCAGAATGGTGTCTCCGTTCGACGCCACAACGTTCAGAACGCTGTTCGAAATCGGCACGTCCACGGGATAGGGAAACGCCACCAACTGATAGCCGGGCGCCAGGTTGACCGTCGTGTTCGTGACCGAGGGCACCTCCCCCGTCAGGTAAAGCGAAAACGCACTCGGCGCACGCAACCAGAATCCATACCCCCGGGCCAAGGTGTTTGTATTCGGGTACCAGCCGAAGCCCGCGTAAAACGTCTCCGCTACATATTGGAGCCCGTTCCAAAACAGCACCGTGGCGCCGTTCGGGATGTCGTTGGTCCCCAGCACATCGCTCACCCGATTCGTTCCGCCCATCGGAACAAGCGGAGAACTGACCAAGCGCCATGCATTGGCAGGGATGTCAACGCGGATGACGCCCACCGCGTTCTTGCTGTACACGTTGGTCTGCGCCATCGCCGTGATGGCCAGCACCGTGCTCATCGCCGCGATCGCCCACCATTTGTTCATCGCTGCACACCCCCGTTCTGGCTACATCCTACCCACACCTGTTTCTCGGTGTCAACTCTCTCCGCCGTCCACGTACATGGACCCATAACCATGCTTCTGACCTGCGGCCGCGAATCTCGTCGCTCATATGTTGCAACCCAATATAAGCTGTGCGGGCAATGAGTCAACACGCGAAGCCACGGGATGGCGCGGCGACCGAAACGGCGTGTCGTCTCTACCCGCGTTCGCCTCGCGGAATCTCAGCGGACCAACGGATTCTCCAATTCGGTTCTGCGGCGCCGCCCCACCTCCATCGCCCACCCTGCACACGCTCGCGCCCACTCGGACGCACCGATGGAGTCATCGAAGGTCGCGGCCCGGTCGGCCGACGGGCGTTCGTCTCGGCGCCATCCGTTCCGGGCACGGATCCGCTTGCGGCCGCCACTGTCCCGCCGAATACTCTCGCGCGTGCGAGGACGCCCTCCCACACTCCGAACCGCCGGTCCCGAGCCGCCGCGCGTGGCCGCGGCGCGCATTCTCGCGCGCTGGTTTGAAACCCGCGCGTTTCCGGACCGCCTACTCGAGACCGTCGCAACCGGGCGACCTGACGTTCAGGACTACGTCTTCGCCGCCGTCCGCCGACGCGAAACGCTCGACTGGATCCTCCGTGGCCATTTGAGAGAACGCCCGACCTCGCCCGTGCGTGCGCTGCTGCACCTCGGTCTTGTTCAGCTCTTGTTCATGGAGAAAATCCCGGATCACGCCGCCGTGTACGAGACAGTGGAGGCCGCGCGCGCGCTCGGCGTGGGATGGGCCGCCCGCCTCATCAACGCGGTACTCCGTCGCGCGCAGGCCAACCGCAACGAGATTCTGCTGCGAATGCGCCGCATGCCGCCCTCGGTGCGGCTCTCCCACCCGCCGATTCTGATCGAGCGCTGGGAACGCGAACTGGGCGCGCTGCGCGCGCACCGATTGTGTGAATGGAACAACCAGCCTGCGCAGGTCTGCGTGCGCCTCCGCCCGGGCGCCCCCGCTGTGCAAGAGTACCTCGCGAATCTGCGAGAACACGGCCTCGCGGCCGAACCCCACCCGTATGCGCCGGAGCGCTTCATTGCGCTCGCCCACGGCGTGCGGCCGACAGCCTTGCCCGGGTTCGAGGCCGGCCTCCTGTACATTCAGGATCCCTCCACCACGATCGCGCCAGCGATGCTCGACCCACGTCCCGGTGAACTCGTGCTCGACGCCTGCGCGGCGCCCGGCGGAAAAACCGCGATGCTCGCCGAAGCCATGGGCGGCCGCGGCCGCCTCTTGGCCTGCGACGTGCACGCCGACCGGCTCGCCCGCCTCCGCGACAACCTGCATCGTTTGAAGCTCGATCACATCGAAATGGTCCAGGCGGACGCGGCCCACTGGACACCCACTCCGGAGCAGCCCGCGATGTTCGACGCGATCCTGCTCGACGTCCCGTGCACCAACACCGGCGTCATCCGCCGCCGACCCGACGTCCGGTGGTCGTTCTCGCTCGGACGCCTCCAGCGGCTCACCCGCGTTCAGGCCGCGCTGCTCGATGCCCTCGCGCCCCGCGTGCGTCCGGGCGGCCGTCTCGTCTACAGCACCTGCAGCCTCGAGCCCGAGGAAAATACCCGCCAAGTCGCGGCGTTTCTCGAGCGGCACCCCGAGTTCACGCTGGCGGCCGAACGCCTGCTGGTGCCCACCGACACCTCCACCGACGGCGCCTACGCCGCCCGGCTCATCCGCCGCGGCTAATCCGCCCTGGGCAAACGGCACCCTGCCGTGGTGCATCGCGAGGCCGATCTCCACTCACCTACGCCGCACATCGAACATTGCGGCTCCGCCGCGCGCGCACTACGATGCCGGCGTGAAGATCGCGATCGTGACGGCGGGATCCGGCGGGCAGTTCTACTGCCAAAACTGTCACCGGGATCTCGCGCTCGCCCGGGCGCTCCGCGCCGCCGGCGCCGACGCCGTGATGGTGCCGCTCTACTTCCCGGTCACCGATCCCACCGCCGCGGCGGTGCGTCAAGCCCCCCTGCAGTTCGGTGCCATCCGCATCGCCTTAGAACAATGGGCGCCCGACTTTGCCCGCCGATGGCCCCGTCTGGCCGCGTGGCTCGACGCTCCCGCAGGTCTTCAGCTCGCCGCTCGGCGGGCCGGCCGCGTGGACCCCCGTCGGCTTGGGCCCATGACCCTTTCGATGCTGCGCGGCGAAACGGGCCGCCAAGCCGCCGAACTCGATCGTCTCATCGAGTGGTTCCGGAACGACGGCCCGCCCGATGCCATCGTTCTGTCCAACGCGCTGCTCGTCGGCCTTGCACGCCGCCTACGGACGGAACTCCACGCGCCGGTCCTCTGCCTGCTGCAGGACGAGGATGTCTGGCTCGACGCTCTGCCGCCCTCCCACCGGGCGGCAGTGGAGGCCGAACTGCGGGATCGCGCGCGCGATATCGCTGGCTTTGTCGCGGTCACGCGCGCCTACGCCGCCCGGTTTGCCCCGCGCCTCGGCCTGGCCTCCGGCCAAATCGAGGTGATCGGTCCGCCCGTCGAAGCCCCCGCCGAGCCGGCGCCGCGACCCTCCGTTCCGACCATCGGCTTTCGAGCGCGCCTTTGTGCGGCGCTCGGTCTGGAGGACGTCCTTCGGGCGTGGCTTGAACTGCGGCGCGACCCGACCCTTCATCGCCTCCGCTTGCGCGCGGTGGGCGGCGCGCTCCCACCCGACCGGGCCGTGCTGCGCCGATGGCGCCGTCGCCTCGCCGCCTCGGGCGATCTGTCCGACGCCAACTTCGAAACCGAATTCGATCCCACCCACACCGCCGACTTCCACTTATCCATTTCGCTGCTCTGCGTGCCCTCGCACATCGAGGACGGCGGCGGCCTCCAACTGCTCGAAGCCCTCGCCGCCGGGGTGCCCGTCGTCCAGCCGGACCGCGGCGCCTTTGGCGAGATTGTCCGGCTCACCGGCGGCGGCTGGCTCTACGACCCCTCAGATCCCCGCGCCCTGCTCGAAACCCTGCGGGCGGCGCTCGCCGACCCCGCCCGACTGCGTGAGCGGGGGGCCCACGGCCGCGAAGTGGTGATCCGCGAGTTCTCGTCTTCGGTCATCGCCGCTCGCTGGCTGCGTGTTCTGGACTCGGTCCGCCCTCATACCGTCGCATCGAACATATGACGACTCCCCTGCTGGACATGCTCAACGTCACCAAGACCTACCCCGGCCCCGAAGGCGGGCCGCCCGTCGAGGTGCTCCGCGGCGTGACGTGGCAACTCAACGATGGCGAGTCGGCCGCGATCGTCGGCCCCTCCGGCTCGGGCAAGAGCACGCTGCTGAACCTCGCCGGTGCTCTCGATATCCCGACCTCGGGGGCTGTGCGGCTCGGCGGCGTCAATCTCGCAGAAGCCGATGACACGAAGCTGGCCAGAGTACGCCGCGAGCTGGTCGGGTTCGTCTTTCAGCAACATCTTCTCATGCCACATTTGACCGTTCTCGAAAACGTCCTGCTGCCGTTGCTCGCTGACCAGCGCGGGGCCGCGCCCGAGGAGTATGCGCGGGAACTGCTCGACCGCGTGGGTCTCTCGTCCCGCCTTCACCACCGCCCGGCCCAGCTCTCGGGCGGTGAACAGCAGCGCGTCGCGCTCGCCCGCGCGCTCGTGCGCCGCCCGCGCCTCGTGCTCGCCGATGAACCGACCGGCTCACTCGACCGCGCCACCGCCCTCGTCACCACGCAGGTGTTGTTGGATCTCTACCAGGCGCTCGGATTCGCCCTCGTCGTCGTGACCCACTCCCTCGAACTCGCGTCCCGCATGGCCCGCCGATGGACCCTCGCGGAGGGTCGCCTTGAACCGCTCGCGTGATGACACGCCGACAATGGCTCCGCCGCTCGGCGCGACATCACCTGCGCCGTCATGCCGGCACGCTGCTCGGCGGGATCGTCGCCACCATGACGATCACCGCCGCGCTCCTCGTGGGCCGCTCGGTCCAGGAAAGCTTGGAACGTGTTGGCCGCCTCCGCATCGGGCACGCGCACGTCGCGGTCGAACTCGCCGCACCAGCGCCGTTGCCGCTGGCCCTTGACAACGGCCTCGGCCCGCTCGGCGATGCCCCGGTGGCCCGCCTTCTGGTGTTCGACGGTCTGGCCACGCTACCCGATCGTGGTCGGCGGACTGGCCGCGTCCGCGTGCTCGGCGTCGACGAAAGCTTCTTCGGTTTCTTCGACGCTCGGCCCGCAGCGCCCGCCGAGGGCGAGGTCTGGCTTTCGCGGCGCCTGGCCGAACGCCTCGATGCCTCGCCGGGCGATGAGCTCGTGCTGCGAGTCCCCATGGCCTCCGGACTACCCTCGGATGTACCGTTGGGCGCCGCGCCGACCGCATGGGCCGCCGCCCGATGGACGGTCCGGCAGATCGTCGCCGACGAATTCGGCGGGCGGTTTGATGTGCGCCCCTCCGTTGAACCGCCGCTCAACGCCTTCGTCCACCGTGAAGCGCTCGCGGCGTTCAGCGGCCGCCCCGGTGTCGCGAATGTTCTGCTGATCGGGCGGAGCGCGACCGTCCCAACCTTGGACGACCTGCGCAGGGCCGTTGAGGAGGCTGCCGGTCCGGCGGGCCGCAACTTTGAAATCCGCTCTCTACCCGACGGCGGTGCCGAGCTCCGATCCGCCGGCGTGGTCCTTGATGCCGCGATCGTGGATCATCTCACGAACGCGCTGAGCGGCGGCCGGCCCCTGCTCACCTATTTCGTCAATGCGTGGCGAACCCCAGACCGTTTTGTGCCGTACTCCTTTGCGTCCGGCGTGGTCGGCGAACCGCTTCCACCCGATGTGGCCGCTGACGAGATCGTCGTCCACGCCGACCTCGCGAACGATCTAGCAGTGCGGGCGGGTGATCGGTTGCGCGCGGAGTACTTCATCCTCGATGCACAACAGCGCCTCGTCGAAACCCACACGGTCGTTCGGGTTCGCGCGGTCACCACGCAGCCCCGCGATCCCGGGCTGGTCCCCGACCTCCCGGGTATTTCACAGGCCACCTCCTGTCGCGATTGGAAGACGTCGCTGCCGCTGGATATCTCGCGGATTCGTCCCGCCGACGAGGACGATTGGTCGCGGTGGCGCGGCGCGCCGAAGGCGTGGCTACGGTACGACACGGCCGTCTCCCTCTGGAGCAACCGATTCGGAGTGGCCACGGCGATCCGCTGGCCCGCGCCGGTCACCACGGCGGATGTGGAGCGCGCGACCCGCCGAGTCCCGCTGGCCGCGCGATTCACCGATGTGCGCGAGGCCGCCCGCCGCGCGGCGCGCGGCGGTCCCGACTTCACGATGCTGTTTCTTGGTCTCGGCGCCTTCGTCATCGTCGCCGCGCTGTTGCTCGAAGGGTGGATGTTTGGCGCCGCACTTGCCGGCCGTGAACCGGAGATCCGTTTGCTGGTCGCGCTCGGTTTCACCCGCCGCGACATTGCGCGTTGGCTGCTGGCCGAAACGGCCCTCGTCGCGCTGCTGGCGGCCATGGCGGGAGCGGCCGCGGGCATCGCACTGGCCTGCGCGCTGGTCGCCGGCCTCCGATCGGTCTGGCGCGATGCGGCCGGCGGCGCGCCGCTGTGGACCGTCGTCCCGTTCACTGCGCCCGCGATCGGCGCCCTGCTCGGGTGGCTCGTCGCACTGCTCGCAGCGGCCGCTGTGATCCGCCGGCATTCCGCCACGCCACCCGCCCGCGCCGACTCGCTCTCCGCGGGTCGCCGCCGGCCCCATGTCTCCAAGCGCACAACGCTCGCCCTCGCGGCGATCGCGTTGGCCGCCGCGCTCGCCGTGCCGCGGATCGCTGGCCGTGCGGCGCTCGAGCGTCCATTGCCCCGACTCGCCGCCGGCGCACTCACGCTCCTCGGCAGTGGGTTCGTGGGGCGGCTCTGGCTGCGTTCGCCGCCGTCCCGCACGCACCCGTCGCCCACGCCCTTCGGACCGCACGCCTGGCGGCGCCATCCCGGCCGAACCCTCGCCGCGCTGCTCGTGCCCGCCTGCGGATGGTTTGTCGTCTTCGCGGTGGAGACTCACCGGCCTCGCACTCCGCCCACCGAGCCGCGCGATTCGCCGGCCGGAGGTTTTTCCGCGCTCGCGGAAACCTCAATCGCGCTGCCCGACGATCCCACCTCGACGGACGGTCGCCGCCGCTGGCGGCTGGACGACGCTCTCGACCAGCCCGGTGTGCGCGTGCTCGCCCTGCGGCGCGTCGAGGGAACAGCGGCCGATTGTCGCAATATTCAGCGAGTGGACCAACCGCCCTTGCTCGGCGTACCCACCGCCACGCTCGACGAGCTCGGCGCGTTCTCCTGGCGCCGCGCGCCCGCCAACGCCGCGCCCGGTCGGCCGTGGTCCGCCCTCGCGCTCCCGACTGCCCCCGACGAGATCCCCGCCGTCCTCGACGCCTCCGTCGCCACCTGGGGACTGCGCGTACGGATCGGCGATCGGATCCCCATGACCGACGAACGTGGGCGGCCGTTTGCGCTGCGCATCGTCGGCCTGCTCGATGACACAATCTTTCAGGGCCACCTGGTGCTCGACGAACAACGCCTTCTCGAGCGTTTCCCATCCGCCCCTCGTCGCATGTTGTTGATTGAGGCGCCGGCCGAATGGCGCGAACCGCTGCTCGAGACCCTCGCCGACCGTCTCGAGGACTGGGGATTCGAGTGGACGTCCACCCGCGACCGTCTCGACTCGCTCCTCGATGTCCACCGTGCCTATCTCGACATTTTTCTCGCGTTCAGCTCCCTGGGGCTCGCGCTCGGAGGGCTAGGGTTTGGCGTTCTGGCATGGCGCACCCTCATCGAACGTCGCAGCGAGCTGGCCATGCTACTGGCGCTGGGCTGGACACGTCGGCGGCTCTGGGGCGAGGCTGCCTTGGACCAATGGCTTCTCGCATGGGCCGGGCTGCTGCTAGGCCTGGCGGCGGCTCTGGCGGCCTTTCCTCCGCGATGGGAGGGATGGGCCTCGTGGTGGCGGATCTCATGGATCGCGGCCGCCGCACTCGCGCTGATCGGCACTCTGTCCGTCCAAACCGCGGTCTGGATGCTCTCCCACGGCCCCCTTCTTCCACACCTGAGGTCGGAATGACGCGCCTTCCGGCGACGGACACCCGCCAGCCTCGCGGCCGGAATCCACCCCTCGGAGCATTGAAACGTCCTGCCCACAGTGGCATACTACGGTTGACGGGTGGAGACGAGCCCGCGGAGACGCTGGAGATGAGTCTGCCAGCCCATGCGAAAAGACTGCGGTCGGCGCGAGAGCGGGCCGCATTCACGCTCATCGAGCTTCTCGTCGTCATCGGCATCATCGCCATCCTGGCCGCCCTGGTGTTCCCCGCGATCAACCGGGCGCAAAAGGCGGCCGATTTCCGTCGCGCGGAGATTGAGGTGCAGGCGCTCTACTCGGCCTTCAAGGCCTATCTCGAGGAATACAGTAAGTGGCCCGTCGAAAATAGCTTGGAGGGCGATGTGACGATCCAAATCGTCAAAGTGCTCACCGCGCATCCTGACGAGAAAGCCCGCAACCCCCGGGAACGGGTGTTCCTGAAGATCAGTGGAATCTCCACCAACGCGGCTGGCTTGATGGTTGACCCGTGGGGCAACCCCTACCGGTTTGCGCTCGACAGCAATATGGACCGCAGCATCAGCGACGTTCATGATCCGGACGGCGTATACAAGGCGCTGCCGGGCCAGAATGTCGCGGTCTGGTCCCGCGGTCCGAACGGCAAGAGCGATCCAAAGAATTCCGCAAACTACGATGACATCACGAGCTGGTGACGCGTCCGCGTCGCCCGCGCGCCGTTCTGTGATTCATCCGTCGCCCTGTCGGATCGTCCGTTGCGAGCGCCCGGCTCTTCGGCCGCCGCCGACCTCATCATGCTTCGGAGGGCCTACAGCCCGACGCCGGGAAGATGTGTGCGCCCCTGCCCGTACAGCCTGATCGACCAAGTCCCACCATCGGATCTGCGCCTTGTTCGGCGGGTGGTCCCGCTCAGACGCGCTCCCGAGGCGCGAAGCGAACTACCAGCGGCGCTTCGGCCGTTTGTGCAGGTGGCTGAGCTCGGGCTATATTGGTGAGTATGGATCCCATCGTCATTGGTTTGGCCGGTGGTTCGATGCTGGTGCTGGCCGTGGGCGCCGGGTACGTCCTCGGTTGGGCGAAGGATGCGCTGCGGGTGGACACTGACCCCCGCGTGGACGACGTGCTCGCGGCTCTGCCGGGTGCGAATTGCGGAGGATGCGGCTACGTCGGCTGCGGCAGCTACGCCGAGGCCGTGGTGCTCAAGGGCGAACTGCCCGACAAATGTCCCGTGGGTGGTCCGTCCGTCGCCGCCGCGGTCGCGGCGATCATGGGCCTCGATGTCAAACCCTCGTGGCCGAAGCGCCCGATCGTGCACTGCCGCGCAAAACTCGAGGATCGCCTGCAACGGATGCCGTACGAGGGCGAGCGGTCCTGCGCGGCGGCGAACCTCGTCGCCGGCGTGCAGGGCTGCACCTACGGGTGCCTCGGCTTCGGCGACTGCGTGCGCGCCTGCGAATTCGATGCCATCCACATCGTGGACGGAATCGCCGTGGTGGATTACGAGGCGTGCACCGGCTGCGGCGCGTGCGCCCGCGTGTGCCCGCGCAACATCATCACGATGGTGCCGTTCAAGCGCGACCGCATGCTCGCCGTGGCCTGCTCCAACAAGGACTTCGGCAAAGAGGTCAAGGACGTCTGCACCGTGGGGTGCATCGGCTGCCGCGCCTGCGGAAAGCGCAGCCCGCTCTTCCAGTTCCGCGACGGGAACCTGCCCACCATCGATTACGACGCCTACGATCCCGATGCACTAGAGGGCGTGGACGCGGCGGTCGAGAAATGTCCCATGCACGGTTTGATCTACGTCGGCAAGCCGACACCGAAGGATATCGCCGCCGCCGGTGACGCGGAGGTGCCCGCCGTCGTCACTGCCGATTTCAAGACGACGGTGGATCAGACCGAGTGGCAGGGCTGAGCCCGCCTCCGTCCGCCGACTCGTCCGGCGGATGGCCCATCAGCACCACGACCGCGATCGCGAGCGAGTGGCTGTGGGTGATGCTGACGTGGATCCGCAGGATACCGCGGCGCTTCGCCCAGCGCGCCGCCGCGCCGCACAGACGCACCCCCGGCGCGCCGGTCTGCGAGTTGCGAATCACCTGAATGTCCCGCCAGCCGACCCGGTCGCCAATGCCGGTGCCGAACGCCTTGGCCACCGCTTCTTTGACGGCAAACCGTCCGGCGAAATGCCGCCATGGGGCGGACTGCGCCTCACAATAGGCACGCTCCTCGCCGCGGAAGACTCGCGAGAGAAACCGGTCACCCCAATTCACGATCGCCCGGCGGACACGCTCGCTTTCGACAACGTCCACACCGATTCCGAGAATGGTCTCCGCCGGCGCTGGCGTGCCCGCCCGGCTCCGCCGCCGTTTCACGACCGCCCTCCCCGGTAGGCGCGCATTCCCTCGAGCATCGCGCGCACCGCCGCTTCGAGGCCGATGAACACTGCCTCGCAGACGAGACTGTGGCCAATGTTCAGCGTATCGAGATGCGGAATTTCAAGAATCCCCGGCAGATTCCCAAGATGAATGCCATGTCCCGCGTTGATCCGCAGCCCGATCCGATGGCCCAACCGCGCGGCGTGGACCAGCCGGTCGAGCTCGCGCGCTGCCTCCGAGCCCTCCGCCGTGCAATAGCGCCCCGTGTGCAACTCGACATACGGCGCACCGATCGAGGCGGCCGCCTCCAGATGCGCCGGCTCGGGCTCAATGAACAGGCTCACGACGATCCCGGCGTCGGTCAGGGCCCGAACCACCGGCGCCAGCTCCGCGCGCCGCGTCGCGACATCGAGCCCTCCCTCGGTCGTGCGTTCGAGACGGCGCTCCGGCACCAAGCAGACCTCATCGGGCCGCACCGCCAGCGCGAACTCGACCATCGCGGGCACGGCAGCCATTTCAAGGTTCAGCGGCAGGCCGCCCCACGCCTTCAGCGTGTGGACGTCGTGCTCCTGAATGTGGCGGCGATCTTCGCGCAAATGCACCGTGATGCCGTGTGCGCCGGCCGCCGCGCACACGCGCGCCGCTCGCAGCACGTCGGGATACGGAGTGCCGCGAAGTTGCCGCAGCGTCGCGACATGGTCCACGTTCACGCCCAGCCGCAGCCCGCGGACACGATCCGACGAGGCATCTTGTCTCATCACCACACATCCTCCACCGGCCGTTCCTCAAGCTCCGCGCGTTCCATCTCCGGCCGGTACACCGCATAGGTGCCGGGCCCCAGCCGCCGCGCCCATCGAACCGCCGCCACCGCCGCGTCGAGCACATGCGCTGGCCGGATCGCGCCCCCGATGCCCGCGATCCCCACCCGGATCGCATATGGCAACCGCACGTCACCCATCCGCGCCGGCGACGCCCGCACCCGCTCGATCAAACGACGCGCCACCGGCTCCGCCGCCGAGAGCGGACAGTCGAGGACCGCCAAGAATTCGTCCTCGCCCACCCGGCCCAGCAAATCGCTCTCGCGCAACGCCGCCGACAACGTGTCCGCACATGCGCGCACCACCGCGTCGCCGTGCTCCCGCCCGTAGCGCTCGTTGATGCTCTCCAGCCGGTCCACATCCACATGAAGCACGGTGACCGGCCGCCCCCGGTAACGGCAGTTCGCGATGAACTTCCTCGCGGCCCGCCCCATACGATCGGGACTCAACAACCCCGTCAACGGATCGAGCACCGCCTGTTCGGCCGGCGAGAGCGGCGGTTCATCCGACGAGTCCGTTGACGCTCCTTCGGCCTGTTGGTCCGGACCAATGTCCATCACACCGTGGTGGCCGGAAGCGATGAGGCCCTCTGCACGCGATTCCGCCGCCTCAAGCAGCTCCTCCGCGCTCACGCCGTCGTCCGGGTGATCTGCGATTCCCACCACCGACGCGATCGGTCCTACGGTCGTCTCGCCGGCGCTGGCGAGGGCCGCGCGCCAGCGCGCGATCACTGTCTTCACGCGTGCGGACGGCGCATCGAGGATCACCACCGTCCGATCCTCCGCCAGCGGAACCACGTCATCCGTCCGCCGGACCATCGCGCGCAGATGGCGGAGGCGTTCAGCCTGGGCGTCCGTCGTGGCCGGCGCCCGCCATCGGATCAGCACCAGGCTAAACCGATGGCTTGGCCCGCGGCCCCGCCGTAGCCGCCGTGAGACGCTCAGCGCCAGCAGATCCGCGGGCGGCAGATCCGCCGCCCCGCTTCGCGCGATCCGCAACAGCCACTCGTACTTCGCCAGGCTGTATCCGAGCGCCAGCAAGACAGCGGTGACGAAAAACGCGACGGCCACCTGCACCCACATCTCGTATGTTCCGGGCATGATCGCCCGCCATGCTATACGATCCGCTCCCGCGGCGAAAGAACCGCCGTCACGGACACGTCCCGTCCAGCGTTTCGGGGGACGAGTGACACACGAGATCCGCCGGCGGATCCACCGCGATTCCGGGGCGGTTGGCGATCGGGGCGCGGTGTTCGGGGAGGTTGCCACCACCGAGGTGGTCGGTCTCGAAGTGGTGGTTCCAGACTGAGCCCCTCCGTGGTTCGGCCCTGAACGGCGCCCGGCACCGCATCTTCGGCGGACAATCGGCCCCATCGCGTTCGATTCGCATCGCGACCGCCGGCAGCATAGGGTTCAATCCGATGGCCCGGCCCTCTGAGTCTCGATCGCACCGACCGCTCGACGGCGGCCGCCGCCGCTTTCTGGCGAGCGTCGCCGCGGGATGGGCGGCAACGCGTGCCCGCGCGCTCGATTGGGACGCGGTCGGCGAACGACTTGCCGACCTTGCCGATCAAATGGACGCGTGGTTCAGCGCCCGGCACATGGAGTGGACCGCACAGATTGTGGCCGAGGTGCAGCAACACGCGATGGACCTGCTGCGGGCCGCGGACGAGACACTGCAGGGTCTCTCCGAGGAGGACATGGCGGAGCTGGAGCCGTGGTTGCGGCTCGCGGCCGATCACGCCGCCGAAATCCGTGAATTCGCGCCGTACGCGGCGTGGCTGCGCGCCCGGCTGGACTATTTCGCCGCGGCGCGCGACGCCATCGCCATCGCGCCGATCGCTCCGCCACCTCGCGCTTCGCCGCCCCCGCCGCCGCCATGGCGCAAGCCCGCCCCCGCGCGGCGCGCTCCCCCCCCGCCACCGCCCGAGCAAATCCGCCGCGCACGAGCCGAAAGCGCCCGCGCCGCATGGCGCCGACGTGTCACCGCCGCTCCCCCCCCACCGCCGGACGCCGCCGCACTGGTGCCCGTGCTCAAACAATCGTTCCGCGCCGAAGGCATACCCGCCGAGTTGGTGTGGATCGCCCAGGTGGAATCCTCGTTCGATCCGAGCGCCCGCAGCCCGCGCGGCGCAGCAGGTCTATTTCAACTGATGCCCGGCACCGCGAAATCGCTCGGCTTGACTCTCGAGCCGGAGGACGACCGAGCGCACCCCCAGCGCTCCGCCCGCGCCGCGGCGCGTCTCCTCCGCCAGCTGCACCACCGCTTCGGCTCCTGGCCACTGGCGCTGGCTGCCTACAACGCCGGCGAGGGACGCGTCAGCGCAGCCCTGCGATCCACGAACGGCGCCAGCTTCGATGACATCGTGGCCGTGCTGCCCCTCGAAACGCGGATGTACGTGCCGCGGGTCCTCGAGACCATCCGCGCCCGAGAGGGCGTGGACCCCGACCGGCTGCCACCACCCGGCTGAGCCGTGCTATTTGAGCAGAATGCCCACCAGCACACCCGCCACCGTAAAGGAAAGATATGCAAACGCCGCGCGCATCGAGACACTGGTCACCGCAAGGTTCAGAGTGACCGTGTCGCGCGTGTTCAACAACATCGCGACCACAGCGATCCCGATCAACACCAATCCGAATACAAGTTTCCGGCTCATCTCACCCTCAACTATCCACTCCGACGTGCGCCCAGTGTAGCGCCCGTCCTCCCCTCGCGACAAACCGCCCCGGGCTCGTCTCAGCCGCGCAGGGGCCAGTTCGGGCGGATCTCCAGCGCTTCGGGCGGATCAGCGATCGTTCCACGACCCGCCAGCGCCGCCGCCGCGATCATCGCGCCGTTGTCGGTGCACAGCTCCGGCGGTGCCACAAGGCAGCGGCATCCTGCGCGTGCCGCCTCCTCGGCGATCCGCCCGCGCAACCGCTCATTGCGCGCGACTCCCCCGCCCAGCCCCAGGAAAGCCGGGCGAACTTCCTCGACCGCTCTCCGCACCCGCAGCGCCAGCGCGTCGACCACGGCCTCCTGGTATGAGGCTGCCCAGTCAGCCACCCGCAGCACCCTGCCACATCGAACCGCCTCGCGATGGCGATACAGTAAGGACGTCTTGAGCCCGCTGAAACTGAAACAGAGGTCCGGCCGCAATCCGGATCCCGGCGGCAGATCCCCCTCCTCCATCCCACCGCGCGGAAACTCCATCGCAGTCGGATTCCCTTCGCGCGCCGCCGCTTCCATGGCCGGACCGCCCGGATAGCCGAGCCCGAGAATGCGCGCGGCCTTGTCGAGCGCCTCGCCCGCCGCATCGTCCAGCGTCGTCCCGATCAACTGCGGTTCCGAGCCGCCGCCCACCCGAACCATGCAGGTGTGCCCGCCCGACACCAGCAGCACCACTCCGCGCGCAACGCGATCCTCCACCGTCGCCGCGGGGTCGTGAAAGACCGACTCGAGGTGCCCCATGAGATGATGAACCGACCACAGCGGCCGTCCGAGACGCAGCGCCAACGCCTTTCCGGCCGCCACTCCCACCAGCAGCGACGTGGCCAGCCCCGGGCCGCTCGTGACGGCCACGCCCGCCAGGTCGCCCCATTCGACCGCCGCGCGCCGCAAGGCCTCCTCAATGAGATCCGGCAACCGTTCCGCGTGCAAACGCGCCGCCACCTCAGGCACCACCCCTCCATACGGCGCGTGATGCACGATCTGACTGTAGATGACGTTCGAACGAATCCGTCCGCCCGTCTCCACCACCGCCGCGGCGGTCTCGTCGCACGAGGTTTCGATACCGAGCATCAAGGCCATGCGGATACTGTGCCGGCCTCGGCGCTCCCACACAAGGCGGCGAGGCGCACCGAAACGGGAACGGCGCCGCGAGGAACCGCGGCGCCGTTCATTCGGATTCGCGAACCGGTTAGACGAGTCCCTGATCCAGCATCGCGTCGGCGACCTTCGTGAAGCCCGCGACGTTGGCGCCCAACACGTAATTCCCCGGCTGGCCGTACTCGATCGCCGCCTTCACGCACGACGCGTGAATCCGCACCATGATCTCCCGCAGGCGGCCTTCGACCTCCTCGCGGCTCCATGACATGCGCATCGAGTTCTGGCTCATTTCGAGTCCCGAGGTTGCGACGCCCCCCGCGTTCGCGGCCTTGCCGGGCGCATAAAGGATTTTCTTCGCGACGAAGAGCTCCACCGCCTCCGGCGTGCTCGGCATGTTCGCGCCCTCGCACACGAGCATGCAGCCGTTCGCGAGCAGCGTCTTCGCGTCCTCGCCGCTGATCTCGTTCTGGGTCGCGCTCGGGAACGCGCACTGGCAAGGCACGTGCCAGGGCGTGCGCCCTTCGTAATAGGTCGCCCGCGGATACTTCTTCGCGTACTCGGCAATCCGCCCACGCTTCACGTTCTTCAGTTCCATCACCCACGCGAGCGTCTCCGCGTCAATGCCGTCCGGGTCGTGAACCGTGCCGTTCGAGTCCGACAACGTGACCGGCTTCGCGCCCATCTGCAGCAACTTCTCGACGGTGTATTGCGCGACATTGCCCGACCCCGACACCGTGCACACTTTCCCGCGCAAACTGTCGCCGCGGGTCTTCAGCATCTCCTCCGCGAAATACACCGCGCCGTAGCCGGTGGCTTCCGGACGAATCAGCGAGCCGCCCCAGTTCAGCCCCTTGCCCGTCAGCACGCCCGTGAACTCGTTGCGCAGCCGCTTGTACTGGCCGAACAGGTAGCCGATCTCGCGCGCGCCCACGCCGATGTCGCCCGCCGGCACGTCGGTGTCCGGTCCAATGTGGCGGAACAGCTCGGTCATGAACGACTGACAGAACCGCATCACCTCCGCATCGGACTTGCCCTTCGGATCGAAGTCCGATCCGCCCTTGCCCCCCCCCATCGGCAGCGTCGTGAGCGAGTTCTTGAAGATCTGTTCGAAGGCCAGAAACTTCAGAATGCTGAGGTTGACGCTCGGATGGAACCGCAGACCGCCCTTGTAGGGCCCCAGCGCGCTGTTGAATTGGATGCGATACCCGCGGTTCACGTGGATCTGGCCGCGGTCGTCCTGCCACGGCACGCGGAAGATCACCACGCGCTCCGGCTCGACGATCCTCTCCATAATCGCTGCCTCGGCATACTTCCGGTGACGCTCCAGCACCGGCTCGAGCGACTCCAACACCTCTTGAACCGCCTGCAGAAATTCCGGCTCGCCCGGATTACGCCGCTGCACCTGCTCCAGCACACTCTGAATCATGCTCACTGCTTCGCTCCTTGTTCTATGCCTCTGTGTATCCGTGCGAATTGCACACGCCAACCCAGTCGCCGCCTATTGCAGCAACCATCTGCCTTGTCATTCTAGATGGTTCGCGCAAGTTCATCGGAGAATAGGGATCTTGAACGGGACGTAGTATTGAGATCTACGGCAATCTTGCCGTTGACTTACCATGCTGCTAGCGTGTGTGTGAAGAGTTTTCATGAAGTCGCCATGGGGGGGGCGGCAAGATGAAGCGGAAAAAAACGCGTGGACGAAGCGACACGACGACCGAGAACAGAGCGAGCGCGTCGAATCGAACGGGCGATTCTCCGGGTACTTCTCGCCGCCGAGCGTCCGCTCGGCGCGGCGCGGATCGCCCGGATGCTGTCCGATTCGGGCATTGATCTCCGACCGCGCGCCGTCCGCTGGCACCTCGCGCACACCGATCGCGCAGGCTGGACCCGGCTGGTGGATCGCCGCCGCGGCCGTCGGCTGACGGATCTCGGCGTGGAGGAGGCCCGACGCATCGGCGCAGAGGCCCGGCTGGGGTTTATCGCGGCGCGCGTGGATGATCTCAGCTTCCGCATGACCTATGACTTGCGCACCATGGCCGGCTCGGTGGTGGTCAACACCGCCATCCTCTCGGCCCGGGATCTGTCCCGCGCGGTGCCGTTGCTGGAGCCCGTCCTCAAGGCCCGGCTGGGGATGGGATCCCGCATCGCGCTCGCCCGGGAAGGCGAGATGTTCGCGGGGGCTGTCGTGCCGCCGGATTCCGTCGCGCTCGGCTCGCTCTGCAGTATCACGGTCAACGGCATCCTTCTCAAGCTCGGCATTCCCGTTACGTCCCGGTTCGGCGGACTGCTTGAAATCGCCGACGGCAGCCCGCGGCGCTTCGTCGAACTGATCGAGTATCGCGGAAGCACCGTGGATCCTCTGGAACTGTTCATCCGCGCGGGCATGACCCGAGTGCAAGCCGCCGCGAGGACCGGACATGGCCTCGTCGGCGCCAGCCTCCGCGAGATCCCCGCGATGGCCGTGCCGGCGGTGTTGAAGGTGCGCCGTCTCTTACTGGATCGGGATGTGCACGCCATCCTCGAGGTGGGCCGACCTGGCCGCCCTGTGCTCGACGTAGCGATTTCCGAAGGACGCGCCGGCATGATCGTGCTGGGTGGGCTCAATGTCTTCGCGGCGCTGGCAGAGGCGGGGATACCGATCCAGATCCAGCCGCTCGCCGGCTTGCACGACGTGCGCGCATTTCGCCCCTATCGCGAACTCGCCGCGCTCGCCCGACCCGCCAGTCCACTGCTCGACTGACGCCCCCCTCGCCGCCACGCCGTGGCCCTCCCCAGCCGCGCCGCGCTTCGCTTCGGTCATGGCCACACGCCCGAACGCCCTTCTCAGAGCGGCCGCTCCATCCGAGAGTGTTCCGACACTCGCACGACGAACGACATGACCTCTCCCGCCCGGTTCAACCGACCTTGCCGGAACCGCGCGCATCGGCCTCGACCCCACCGCCCAAAATCGGAGCAGCCGCCACGAGGGCCTGCGTCCACCGAGTTTCGGCGAGGACCTGCGTCCGCGTCCATGGCCCAGTCCGTTTTCGCCCACCCGGCATCCACCCCGCGGCGCACTGTGCATTCAGCACGACACGGCTCGGGCCCGCAGGTCGGCAACCGCCAGTCTCGTGACCTCACGCGCCGCACGCAGGGAGCCGCGAAGGCTGCAGTCGGCAGACGCACCGCCGGCAACACATCCCATCTCATCACGGAGCGCCATATCACCCGATTCGAGTGCATCGCGCATCGGCCCCCGTGTTCGAACCGCGGCCGGCAGCCCAGCGAGGCCCCGCCCATTCGCGGCTCTCGCCGATGGCCGGCGCGAACGCCACCGACACAGACCTCGCATCTCGATCCCTGGGCAACGAGTGCCGAACGGATGCTCGTCGCCGACGGATCGCAGACCGTGCGCGCTCACGCCCGCCACCGTGCGCGCATCCAACCGCGAACCGAATTGATCAACCAGAGTTCTTCCGCGCGGCGCAGATCGGCCGGCCGTAGCACCGCCTCGCGGACGCGTCCACGGGCCAGCAACGCCTCCCGCATCGTGCCGCGCAACAGGCCGCAGTGCGCGGCGGGCGTGAGCAGCTCGCCATGGAGCCGCACCACGACGTTCGCGATCGTGCTCTCCGTGACTTCGCCGCGCTCGTTCACGAGAATCGCATCGTCGCAATTGCGACACTCGCGGCGGGCGCGCTCGTACACCGCGCGCCAGGTGGTCTTGTGATACAGGACGACGTTCCCCGACGACACGGGCGTACGGGCCAAGCCGACGGTCCAGACGCGGGGCCCGGCTCGCAGCGGTTCGGCCGTCGCCGCCGCCCGCCCCGAGGCGTCCAGCGTCAGCCTCACTCGCCGCGGTGATGTCGCGCCGATCACCGCGGTGTCGAGCGCAGCGCGGATCGCGCCCGCATCGTAGGGACGGTCGAAGTATTCCGCGCTCGCTCGCAAGCGGGCCAGATGCGCTCGAAGCAGATGGAACCCGCGCTCCGGTCGCCACAGAAGTGTTTCCAGGAGGTCGAACGTCGGCCTCGGGTGGGCCAGCACGAGCGTTTTGTCGAGGGCCTCGCGCCACTCGCGAGCCGGATCGGAGTCCCACACGATCCCGCACCCGGAACCATAGAGTGCGGCGTCCCGCCGACGATCGATCCAGAGTGTGCGAATGCCCACGTTGAATACCGCGCGCCGCCCGGGGCCGACCCACCCGATCGCACCGCAATAGACGCCCCGCGGAAGCGGCTCCAGCTCGGCAAGGATGCGCATGGCCTCGATCTTCGGTGCACCGGTGACCGAAGCGGCCGGAAAGAGTGCGCGGAAGATCTCGGGCAGCGGCGCCGCAGTGCGGGCCAAGGCGGTGGACGTCATCTGCCAAACCGTCGGATGGCGCTCCACCGCCCAGAGCCGCGCGACGCGCACGGTGCCGGGTCGCGCGATCCGACCGAGGTCGTTGCGAACCATGTCGAGGATCATCACATTTTCTGCGCGATCCTTGATCGCCGCTGCCAGCTCGCGGCCGCGTTCGCGATCGCCGTGTGCGTCGGGCGCGCGGGGACGGGTGCCCTTCATCGGTCGGCACGCGATGCGCTCGCCGTATAGGCGGAAGAATAGCTCGGGGGAAACCGACACCACGGCCCAATCATCCGTTGTGATCAGCGCGGAGTACGAATGCGGCTGCGCACCGAACAGCGCGGCCCACCAACCCTCCGGATCCCGTCCCTGCGCCGGCGCGCGCCAGCGAGCGGTGAGGTTGATCTGGTACACCCGCCCATCGGCAATGCGACGACGGATTTCGGCAACGGCCGCGCGGAAGGCATCCGCCCCTGGCCGCGGACGCCATGGCCCCACCCCAGGCAGGGGGGCGCCCCACCGCGGCGGTCCCGCCGCGACGAGCCGCCCGATCGCGAACCAGGCGAGCGGTCCCGTCCATCCTTGCCGCACGCGCATCGCCGGATCGAAGGCCGGTGACGCCTCGTAGGCGACAAAGCCGGCCGCGCACCAGCCTCGACGCGCAGCCGTCTCGACCTCCGCCAGCAGCGGAATCACTTCGGCGATGCGCCGAGCAACAAGCGTGATGTCCGGCCGAAGCCCAAGCCATGGGCCGCGCTCGGGATCGTGCATTCGGATGGTCGGGGCGGCGGGACCGCGGTTCATCGCATCGCGCGCAGCCGCGCGCGCACCGCCCCCACGGCGTCGGGGGGCAACGCCGGGTCCTGCAGCGCCAGCTCGTACACCCGCCGTGCGTCGGCCGCGCGCCCTTCGAGCTCGTAGAGTTCTCCGAGCAGAAGCACCGCCTCGGGATACAGCGGCCGGCGGTTGATCAGGTCTTCGAGCTCCGCGCGCGCCTCGGCGGTGCGTCCGGCGCGGTGCAAATAGAACGCGTGCGTCCACCGGTAGCGCGGATCGCCGGGCCGGAAGCGCACCGCGCGCGCGGTCCACTCAATCGCCTGCGCGGGCGAGCGCTGGCCGAGCAACACACCGAGGTTGTAGGCGGCCTCGGCCATGCGGGGATCGCTCGCGAGCGCGCGGCGCAGCAGCGCTTCCGCCTCGTCGAGCCGGCCGCGCTCCGCGACCGCGAGCGCGAGGTTGAAATTCGCGACCGCATTCGTCGGATCGGCCGCGAGCGCGCGGCGCAACCATTGCTCGCTTGTCGCGAGATCGCCGGCGCGGGCGTGTGCGATCGCACCGTTGACCCACGGCATCGGCTGTTCCGGCGCGATGCGCGTCGCGGCCGCGAACGCAACGGCCGCCGCGCGCGCGTCGCCCTGATCGAGGTGCAGGTTGCCGAGGTTGTAGTGCGAGGCCCAGTCATCGGGCCGGCATTCGAGCGAAGCGCGGTATTCGGCGATCGCGCGCTCCCAGGCCGCGCGCTCATCGGGCGGGTCGCGCGGGCGCAGCGCGCCGGACAGCGCGAGCGCGCTCCGAATGCGCACGAGGCGATACTCATCGCGGCAGCCGGCGATCAGCGCCGCGCGAACGAGGGAATCGTCGCGATGACGCGCGAGCAGCTCTGTCGCGGCCGCGCGCACGAGGGGCGATCGGTCGGAGGCCAGACGTTCGCGCGCCGCCGTGACCGCGCGCGGATCGGGACAGTCCACGAGCAGCCGCAGCAACGAGGCGGAGACCACCTCCTCCGCGTCGGATCGCGCGAGATACTCGAGCATCGTCGGCAACTTCGACCAGTCGTTCGACCGCGCCGCCTGAATCATCCGGCCCAGCGCCAGGATCGGAGCCTGGTAATCGCGGCGGCGCCACTCGCGCACCTTCGCATCCGCCCACTGGGGCGTCTGGTTGGTGTGGCAGAGATTGCAGGCATTCGGCGAACCAAACGCGATGGTCGCGGAGGGCGCCGGCGGGCGCATCGAGTGGTCGCTGCGGCGCATTTGCGCGAACCAGGTCATCGGCATGTGACAGGAGACGCACTCGTTCCCCTTGCTGCCGGCCGGATGACGCGTGTGCGCGGGCGCGTTCTCGACCCGTTCGCGGTGGCAGGGAAGACAGGCGTCGTTCGCGCGCTCGCCCTGGAATCGGTACCGCCCGCTCGAGGTGTGGCAGTGGAGGCAGTCCATCTGCCCCTTGCGCGCGCACGGGTTCAGTAGCCAGGAACCGAGCGTGTAGTTCTCGCCGAGGTCGCGCCCATCCGGATAGTAATCGGGGTGCTCCCACGTGACGAGGTCGTAGTGGTCCCAGAACCGCTGGCCAGGGATGTACTCCGGCGTGAGCGGCCGCATTTTCGCATGGCAGGGCGAGCAGGCGTCATTGCGCTGCTGCGGCGTGAGGTCCTTCATGCGAATCAGGAAGAGGTTCGTCGGCGGCGGCTGGCCGCGCTCCTGCGCCTCGCGAAACCGACGCACGTGCTCGCCGCCCGGACCGTGGCACACCTCGCAGTTGATCCCCGGCTCATTCCAGGTCGTCCGGTAGGTGTCGGTCGCGGGGTCGTAGCCGCGCGACATCTGGCTGACGTGGCAATCGAAGCACGACGTGTTGAACGTCAGCGGCCGCTCCTTCCAATGGAGCGCCTCGTCGTGCAGTCCCTCCGCGTGGCGCACCATGCTGGCCGTGGTGTTGATCCAGCGGCGGCCCACGACATCAAAGGCCAGCGGCATCACCTGGAGCCGCCCGCCGTCGAGCAGCGTGAGAAAGTAGTAGACATTCTTGCCGCCGAGCGTGTAGAGCACCGGATAGGTCGTTCGCCCGTCAGGGCCGTCCTCGATCATCTCGGCCCGGTTGCCCTCCAACCTCATGTGATAGCGGTACGGCGCGATTTCGAGCGGTGACTCGTGCGCCGGCAGCTCGCCGCGCGCGAGCACGGCGCCGATCGGCTGCATTGCACGGCCATGGTGCGATGACTCCCAGAGCTCGTAGAATCGCGGATGGCAATCACGGCAGGCCGAGGAGCCCGTGAAGATCGCGTCGAGTGAAACGGCGGCCGGCGGAGACGCGGCCCGGACGACGAGCGCCAGCGCGGCTCCCCCCACGGCCGACGCGAACGCGGCCCGCACCGCGTGCGGGGGGAGGCCCAATCTCCGGTGGGCGACCAGGCTCATTAGAACGAGAGCAATACCTGCCAAATAAACATGTGCGCGAACCCCTCAACCTCGGTCCAGATGCGACGCACAAGCTCCGAATCGCCGCTAACCGGCGGCATATCCGGCGCCACCTGCTCCCAGGTGCGGCAAACGCCGGGCGGGGGCAACGGTGGCGTCGCGAGCTCCGGCGCCGGCGGCGGGCGCTCGGCGCCGTCGGCCGGCGCGCGCACCGGCAGGTCGCCCGTAGGTGCGCCGCTGTACACGCCAAACTCGCGCGCGGCGTCGGTCATCGCCCCCACGTTCTCGAGGCGCACCTCGTTCTGCATGATCGCGGACGCGTCCACGATGTAGCCGCCGTCGGCGCCGACATCGCGGATCGCGTCGCGCACGCAGGCGCGCACCTGTTCGGGCGTGCCGTACGCGAGCAGGAAGTTCGGGATGCCGCCGCTCAGCGCAAACTTGTGGTGCAGTTTCCGGTGCGCGAGCCGCACATCGCCGCGGTCGACGTGGTACACGATGCTGCGCTCGGGCAGCTCCGCGAACCGGTCGAGGTGCGCGTCCCAGTTGCCCTCCGCGTAGAACAACGTCTGGCGCCCGTTGCGCCAAAGCTCCGTGATGATCGGCCGCAGCGTCGGCCAGAAGATGTTCTCGAAGTCGTCGGTCGACACAAACGGCACACAGCCACGGTGCATCCAAAACCCGATCGGCACAAGGCCCGAAGGATCCGAGGTCGTGAGCGCGACGTGGTAGAGGTGCGGCATGAGAGCCTCGCACGCAGCACGAACCTTCGTGGGCCGTTCGATCAGGTCCTCCGCCAACCCCAGGTAGCCGCGAAGTTTGTCGGCGAGGATGTCCATCGGCGCCTTCAGAATGCCCGCAATCGCAGACACCGTGCCGCACTCGGTCCGCATGCGCTGCACCTGCGGGCCAAACGCATAGAAGTACGAAAGCATCGCCATCGCGCCCTTCACGAGCGCTTGCATGCTGCGCGCGGTGTTCGGGCGGTCCGGCCCCGCAATCGCGTTCGAGACGCGCGGCAGCCACGTCTCGTAGAGGAACGCACAGGGATCCGCGATCAGCGCGTCGTACTCGTCCGCGCGCATGAACGCGTGCTCGGCGTCGGGCTCGCGGTACTGGAAACCAGTGTCGGGCGGCACATCGAAACCTGGGACACCGTAATAGGTGAGACCGAGCGCCTGGCTCAGGCCGGTCCAGACGTAGACCATGTTCGCAACTGCGGCGTCCCAGTCGTAGTCCTTGCAGCAGCGGATCACCGCCTCGAACGCGAGCCGGTAATCATGGGTGACCTCCTGGCAGGTGTAGCCGCAGTGCACCGCCGTCATCTCGGCGGCGAACGGCCGGACCGGCACACAGTCCGGGCGCTCGTTGCGCAGCGCGGTCACGTAGCGGCGCAGGCGGGTTTGGTATAGGGCCTCGATCTCCGCCGGGGTTCGGGCGTTCGCATTCATTTCGAGGAACTCACTTGGCGGGTGCACTATACCGAACGACTTCGCCCATGCCAAGCGGCTGCCCGCCGACCCGCGCCGATTGCGCGGTTGGGGTGTTGGGGACTCAGCGGTCAATATTCGATTCACCCCCTCGCCTCTCGGCTGGGATCGACTCGACGACTCTGCCGACCTTCCCCCCCCGAGGCTTCTCAGAGACTCGGTCGGCGGAGAAGCCCCTGAGGGCATCGCGGCGCGGCTGACCGCGGTCCGGGGGGGCATGACGGGAACGTGGGTAGCGGCGCGTCGATATCCGCGGCGAAACCCGGCCAAGCAGATTGCTGATTCGGCTCGTTGCCTCCGTGGGGACAGGCACCCGGCCGGCGGAGCCGATAGGAGCCGATAGGGACAGGCAGCTCTCTGGGCGTGGGCTGTGCACCCGCACAACAGCGCCGCACGAGCTCAAAGGCTTTCGGATACCTGTCCCCCTTCGGCCCCCTTCGGCCTCGCAAAACAAGTCGGCCGAAACACATCGAGTGGAGCGTGTATTCGGGGTCTGTCTTCCCACCAGTGTCCCTCCCCGGTCTTGGATGGGGGACCAGCACAAACGCGTAGCCGGTGAGGGTCAACCCGGGCATCCGACATGCGTGGCAGGGTACTACGCGAAGGCCATCCGCCGTCATGATGGTCAACGCATGCCGACCTCCGAATGCTCGATCGAATGCCCCATGCGGCTCGACCCTAAATCGGTCTTTGTGTTCCTTCACTGAACATCGTTATCGTTACAGCTCACCTTGTGTATAAGGTGTTCAGCCGAATCAAATTTTCAGATGCGACCGCGGTCCGACCTGGCCCACCACCGCTGTAGCTCTACCCCTCGTTGGGCGAAGGGCGGAAGTCGGCGTCTTCGCGCGCGCCGAAGTTGGCCGAGTCACACGTCGATGGCCGCTCCGTCCGGCAGCGGTGAGCCGAAATCGCGGCCGTCCGCCTTGTGTCGAGCTCGGTAAGTTCAGCGAAGCACGTGATCGTCTTGCGCCGAGGTTACCGCCCGCGGCGACAACAACCGCGTCATCGCCGCACGCCGTGAGTGCGGCCGTTGGACCGCCGTCGCGCGTACCGCACGAACTCGAGGCCGCGCCCGCACATGCGGGGTTGCCGCCGGCGCACGCCGCTCAGGCCTCGTGCAGCCAGCACCGGACGCGGCGTCCAGCCGGCGGGCCAAACCACGGCGGCGCCTCCACACCGCAGCGCTCCATCGCGTACGGACAACGAGGATGGAACCGGCAGCCCGCGGGCGGCTCGATCGGCGACGGCACATCACCCGCCAGCACAAGGCGCCGACGGCCGCCCTCCCCGATCCGCGGCACCGCGGCGATGAGCGCTGCCGTGTAGGGATGCAGTGGCGCCTCCAGCACCTCGCGCGTCGCGCCCTGCTCGACGAGTTCGCCGAGGTACATGACCGCGACGCGGTCGGCCACATGCCGCACGACGCCGAGGTCGTGCGTGATGAACAGATAGGACAGTCCCCGCTCGGCCTGCAGATCGCACAGCAGGTTCAGCATCTGCGCCTGCACGCTGACGTCGAGCGAGGAGGTCGCCTCGTCACAGATGATCAGTTCCGGCTCCACCGCCAGCGCCCGCGCGATGCCGATCCGCTGCCGTTGTCCGCCCGAAAATTCATGCGGATAACGATCGGCCGAGGCCTTGGGCAACCCAACGCGGTCGAGCAACGCTGCAATGCGTTCGCGCCGTTCTGCCGCATCGCGGCCGATCCGGTGAATCTCCATCCCTTCGCGGATCGCTTGGCCCACGGGCATGCGCGGATCGAGACTCGATGCCGGGTCCTGAAAGACCATCTGAACCCGGCGCCGAACCGCCTTCACATGGCGGCAGGTGCGCCCGGCCACCTCCTCGCCGTCCACGCGAATGGACCCCGCCGTGACGGGGGCCAACCCTACCACCGCCCGAGCGACCGTTGTCTTGCCACACCCCGATTCCCCCACGAGCGCCAGGGTCTCCCCCGCGCGCACAACCAGATCCACGCCATCCACGGCCCGCACGAGGAGCCGCGCTCCGAACAGGCCATCGCGCACAGGGAAATAGACCCGCAGCTCCTCAACGACCAATCGGTTCGTCGCAGCCGCAGCTCGCGAGGACGAGGCGCAGGCGGTTCGCCCGCCGACCGCGGCCGCCGGCGCACGGATGCAAGCGACGCGCCGTCCATGGTCCACCTCGCGCAGTCCCGGCCGCTCCCCGCGGCATTCCGCGATCGCCAACGGGCACCGATCCGCAAACCGACATCCCTCCCCCCACTCGACCGGCGGCGGCACCTGGCCCGGGATCACCGCCAATCGTTCGCCGGGTTCGGACCGCGCCGGGATCGCGCCGAGCAGCATCTGCGTATACGGATGCAGCGGCCGCGCGAACAGAGCGTCGCGCCGGGCCTCCTCGACGACACGGCCGGCGTACATCACCGCGACTCGGTCGGCGTTCTCGTACACGATGCCAAGGTCGTGCGTGATCAACAACAAGGACCGGCCCCGCTGCACCGTCACCTTCCGCAGTAGTTCAAACACCTGTGCCTGCACGGTCACGTCGAGCGCGGTGGTCGGTTCGTCCGCGATCAGCAGCGCCGGATCGCAGGCGACAGCCATTGCGATCATCACACGCTGGCGCTGTCCTCCGGAGAGTTGGTGCGGGTATTCGCGGCACCGCCGCTCCGGGTCGGGCAGGCCAACACCCGCCAGCAATTCTGCGGCCCGTCTCCACGCCGCCCGCCGCCCCAACCCCGCGTGCAGCCGCAACGCCTCGGCCACCTGCGCACCGACCGTCATCACCGGGTTCAGTGCGGTCATCGGCTCCTGAAACACCATCGCGATCCGGTTGCCCCGAATCTCCCGCAGTTCTGCCGGCGGCAGACGGGCAAGCTCACGCCCCTCGAATCGGATCGAACCAGATGCCATCCGCGCCCCGGGCGGCAGCAGACCGAGCAGGGACAGTGCGGTGAGCGATTTGCCGCAGCCCGATTCTCCCACAAGCGCGAGCACCTCCCCCCGTGCAATCCGGAACGACACCCCGTCCACCACCCGCACCGAACCGCCCGTGCCTGCAAATTCGATGCCGAGCCCTTCGACCTCGATCACGATCGCCGAGCGCGGTCCGAACGTATCGTTCGACACCCCGCTCACGACGGCTCGCTCCTCAGCCGCGGATCGAGCGCATCCCGCAGCGCGTCGCCGAGCAAATTCGCTGGCAGCACGAGTCCCACCATCGCGACAAACGAGGCCGCCAGCTTCCACCAGATCACCGGATCGCGCGCCAGCTCGAGCCGAGCGTCATTGATCATCCGGCCCCACGAATACGTGTCCACGCCCACGCCGATGCCCATGTACGTCAGCGCCGCCTCGGACAGCACGCGGCCGGAAAAGCCGAGCACCGTCGTGATCACGACCAAATGCATCACATTCGGCACGATGTGCCGCCAGAGGATCCGCAGCGGCGGGGCACACATCGCCCGCGCCGCGGCCACAAACTCGCTCTCGCGGAGTTTCATCGTCTCGCCCCGCAAGACACGGCACAGCCCAGTCCACGTCGTCACACCGAGAATCACGCAGAGCTGCACCAGGCCGCGCCCGAACAGCACCATAAACGCCATCACGAGCAGCACGGCCGGAATCGAGGCCAACACGGTGTACAGGTACTGCACGACGTCATCCACCCAGCCGCCGAAGTACCCCGCCAGCAGTCCAACGATCAACGCGAAGGGCACGACGAGGGCCGTCGTAAACACCCCCAGCAGCATGCCGGTGCGCACGCCCTTCATCGCCTGGTAGAACACGTCCTCGCCAATGCGGTCGGTGCCGAGCGGATGGCGCCGGGGATACCGTAACCGCGGATACGTCCGCTCCAGCGAGCCGTCGGCTCCCCGCACGTACTCGGCCACAAACTGACGCGTCGCGAAGGGCGCCGAATAGGTCTTTTCCCGAGCCGTCCGCCAGGGCGTGAGCAGCGCGTCGAGCGCAGTGAGCCCGCGCGCATCGCGCACGATCCGGCCCGATGTGTCGCGCCGGATCGCACCGGATTCGTCCCGCACCGCCGGGTGCCATCCCACGCTGTCGAGCAGCGCAATCGCCGCGTACACCGCGACCACGCGAGCGGACACCCGCGCGCCGCGCCGGCGCCAAATCTCCGCGAACGCGCGCCGCCAGTGCGGCGAGCGCCGCATCGCACGCCCCACCGCGATGCCCGCCAGCACCAGCGCCGCCACCACGGCGTTGTTAAGGACGTATCCCATCGGCCACTCAGGAGAGTCTCACCCGCGGATCCACCAGCACATACGCGATGTCCACCATCAGCAGCCCGACGATATACAGCAGCGACCCCACATAGACCATCGCCCGGACAACCGCGAAATCCTGGCGCTGAATCGCGTCCATCACGTAACTGCCCAACCCTGGAATGCCGAAGAAGTTCTCAAGCAGCAAATTGCCCATAATGAGAAACGGGATCGTCACGACCACAGAAGTGAGGATCGGGATCATCGCATTCTTCAGTGCGTGCCGGAAGAGCACCGCCCCCTCCCCAAGTCCCTTCGCGCGCGCGGTGCGGATATAGTCGCGGTGAATCTCCTCAAGGAACACCGTGCGGTCGAACCGGATCTGCCCGCCGAGCCCCGCGAGCACCCCAATCAGGACCGGCATCAGCACATACCGAACCGCGCCGGGGCCCTCCGTGTAGCCGGAGAACGGGAACCACTTCAGCACCCGCGCAAAGACAAACTGACCCGCGATAATGTAGAACAACGTCGAAATCGACATCAGGATCACACAGCCCACCAGAACGGTGGCATCGAGGGCGCTACCGCGGTGGAAGGCCGCGAGCATGGCGATCGCCAAGGTCACAACCAGCGATAGCAAAAACATCGGCAGAGTGACCGAAAGCGAAGGCCACATGCGCGACCGGACGGCCTCGCCGATTGAATGCCGGTCAATGTCCGATCGCCCAAGCTCGAGCCGAAACAACGGCACGCTCTTCTGCCAGAAGATCGTGCGAGTGAGACGGCGAACCCCACGCTCCGCACCGTTCCAGAACCGCGGAAGGTCATAGCCCCGCTCGTGCTTCCAACGCGCGATCATCTCCGCGTCCACCTGTTTGTCGCCGAGGATCGTGCGCGCGATGCTGTCGGGCGAATGGATTCCGAAAAACAACGCGAACGTGAGCAGATTGACGCCCAGCAGGATGGGCACCGCATACACAACGCGCCGCAGAAGGTACCTCAACATCCGGCCGCCCCATTCGCATCGGCGCGGCCCGCCCTCCGACGCGAGAGCCGCCACGCGCCCACCAGCACGACCGCCTCCAGCACCAACACTGGCGCGATCACCGGCCGGTTCCACTCCCGCCGACACTGTTCCCGCAGCGCCACGTCCACGCGCTGATACTTCAGCGTATTGTGCGTCATGTCCCTGGGCTTGCCGTTGCGGTGCCACGCGTGACTGAGCACATACAACGTGGGATGGAACCCCCAGCACAGCGGCGCGTCTCGGCGCAGGATTTCGACCATGTTCGACACAATCTCCGCCCGAGCCGGTCCGTCGCGCATGCCTTCCATCCTCTCGAACAGCCGGTCATACTCGGGGTTCTCGTAATTGCAAATGTTGGCTCCGCCCGACCGCAACTTTGAGTTGGGGCCGTAGAACAGGAAGAGGAAGTTCTCCGGATCCGGGTAGTCCGCGAACCATCCCTGCCGGTACATCTGGACGTGGCCCCGCTCCAGCTTGTCGCGGTAGCGCGAAAGGTCCGTGCCACGCTCGCGCAGTTCGAGCCCGAGCTGCCGCAGCCGGCCCCGCATCCAGTCGAAGACCGCCACAAAGGTCGGATCGCCCGCGAACGCGTGATCGAGGTGAATTACCAGCGGCCGACCGTCGGGACCGCGCCCGCCTGGCCAACCCGCCTGCGCGAGCCACTCGCGCGCCTCGTCCAACGAACGCCGCGCCGCGCGGTGGGCCACCGGATCCCACCGGTCCGTCCAGCGATTCACGCCCGCCTCACCGTCGATCGCACCGAAGATGCCCGGCGGAATTGGTCCCTGCGCCGCCCGGCCCTGACCGTTCAGAAAAATGTCGAGGTATTCGTTGTAATCGAGCGCCACGGAGATCGCGCGCCGCAGCGCCGCCCGCCGTTCATCGAGCCCGCCGACGACCGGGTCGGCCATGTTGAACCCCACCCAATAGATCGCCGCCGCCACCGAGGTCTGGAGCCGAATGCCTCGGGCCCTCATCCGGTCGGAGAGCGTCGCCTCGCCGCTGCCCACCACCTGAATCGTTTGCTCGAACACCTCCGGCGTCAGGACGGTATAGTCGTAGTATCCCTGCAGAAATTTGTTCCATGCCGGGATGGACTCTCGTTCCACTGTGATCACCGCGCGCTCGAGAAACGGGATGGGGCGGCCCGCGTCGTCGAGCAAACCGGCCTCGCGGTCGCCCGGCGTGCCGTCGGTGGGATACGTGCCGCCCCGGTATCGCGGATTGCGCTCCAGCACGATCCGGCGGTCTGGTTCGCAGTGCCGCACAAAAAACGGCCCGCTGCCGACCGGCCATCGGTTCAGGTCCATCGGCCGCGCCGCAATCGCGGGCTCCGCGTAGAACCTCAGCGCCTCCTCCGGAACGGGCGCGGCGAAGTGCATCGCAAGCCAGTACAGGATCTGCGGATACTTGCGCGCGAGCACGACCCGAAACGTGTATCGATCCACCACTTCGATGCCGGGACACGGCACGGCCAGATAGTCCAGCACGATGGGCCGGCGGTCCTCGTCCTCCATGTCCCCCGCCGCCGCCCGTCGCGCACGCTCGGCGGCCAGCTCGCGCGCAAGCGCTTCGCTGTACTCGCCGAACCCGAGGATCGCACGCTTCAGCGTCGCATACACTGGGCACGGCAGCCGCGGATCGGCCAGCCGCCGCAACCCGCGCACATAGTCCGCCGCCGTGACCTCGCGGCTGGCCAAGACCGGAAAATCATTCGGCGTCGGCCAGTGGCGCACCTCGCGCGGCGAGACCCCGCGGTACAGCGGCTCACCCGCCGCGTTCGTCGCGAAACAAGGGTGGTCGGCGTACCACATGCCCGGTCGGATTCGGATCGTGTACTCGACCCGCGCCACGGCCTCCGGCGGCGGATCGCCCTCCAGCACGTGGCCGTCCGGGCCGCGAAACACGGGCGTCGGCATCGCCTCCGCCGCCAGCGGCTGCAGCTCGTAGGGCCGCCGCAAGTGGTGGTACTCGAACGGCGGTTCGTACACGTTGTCCACCACCTCGGCCTCGTGGGAATAGTAGGAGGTCGCCGGATCGAGCTTGTTGATCGGCGAACTAATCGCGAAGTACAGCGTCGCCGACCCGGCCTCGTCCGCCGGATATGGCGAGTTGTCGCACCGCGACAGCACCGCTCCGGTCGCCGCCACGATCACGGCGCCCGCCGCCAGAGGCCGCCATGCGCGCCCCCGCGGGTGGACATTCGGATCCGTCACGCCCGCGGCTTATACCGTGGGCGCCGGCGCCCCTGCAACCGGAGCCCGTCCAATCGTTGGACGCCTTGGCGCCGCAGCCGTCCAACCTTGGGATGCGCCGCGAACGCCGCGCCGCGCGCCGCGCGGGACCCGCCCCCCGCACGCCGTGGCCCTGCCGGCCACGGCCGACCCCGCCACCCGCCGGACATCAGCCGTAGAGCGGCCCGAAATTCGCGCAGGCCCGGTAGTCCGCCCCCTGCGGATCCATTGCGCCGAACAGACCCCACGCGGACGGCCGGACGATCTGCGATTCCTCCACGTTGTGCATCGCCACTGGGATCCGCAGCGCCGAGGCCAGCGCAATGAGGTCCGCACCGATGTGCCCGAAGCTGATGGCGCCGTGGTTCGCGCTCCAGTTGTTCATCACGCTGTACACGTCCGCGAACGGCCCGCGCCCCGTCAGCCGCGGCACGAACCACGTCGTCGGCCAGGTCTGGTTGGTGCGCCGGTTCAGCGCGTCATGCACCGCGGCCGGGATCTCGACCGACCATCCTTCCGCGATCTGCAGCACCGGCCCCAGCCCCTGCACGAGGCTCACGCGACTCATCGTCAGCGGCATGCCGCCCTGGGAGAGATAACAGGAGGAGAACCCGCCACCGCGGAAGTACTCGTACACCGCCGGCGGCCACGTCGTCGCCTTCAGACACCGTTCGACCTCCTCTGCGGTGATCTCCCAGAACGGCTTCATCGCGGGGCGACCGTTCCGTGACTGCTGCCCGGTACCGTCGAGCGTCGCGGCGCCGGAATTAATCAGATGGATGATCCCATTCGCCGCCATGCCCGTCAGCTTGCGGCCAGTCGCACGGCGCACCGCGTCCGGGCTCCAGTAGGTTCGCACGTCCGCGAAGATCTGGGCGGTGTTGGTCAGCAGGTAGCCGAACAGCATCGCGGCGCCGTTCAGGCTGTCGTTCTCCGTCGCGAACACAAAGGGCGCGCGGATGCCGTTCCAGTCGAACGACGAGTTCAGAATCGCCTCGGTGAAGTCGCCGTTCGGGAAGTGGTCGGTCCACTGCCGCTGCCCCTGGAAGCCGCCCGCGATGGCATTGTGCCCGAGCGCCTCCTCGCCGAACCCGAGCTCTGCGAGCCGCGGGTTCCCGATCATCAGGTCCCGCGCAATCATCGTCATCTTCACGACCGTTTCCCACTCCCAGTCCTTGCGGACCCGGTCGCGGCGTTGGTCGGGCGGATTCACGTCCTCGCCCTCGCGGCACTTTTCACGGGTCCAGCGGATCGCGCGCGCGAACTCCTGCGGGTCGTAGATCGTCTCTTCGATGCGCCGCACGAGCTCGGTCATGTCCACCGTTTCGACCCGCATGCCGAGGTACCGCTCGAAGAACGGATGGTCCACGATCGAACCGGCGATGCCCATCGAGGTACCGCCCAGCGAGAGGTACGATTTGCCCCGCATGATCGCGACCGCCAACCCCGCGCGGACGAAGCGGAGGATCTTCTCGCGCACGTCGGGTGGTATGGTCTCGTCATCGCGGTTCTGCACATCCCGGCCATAGATACCGAAGGCCGGTCGCCCCTTTTGGTTGTGGGCCGCGAGCACCGCCGCCAAGTACACCGCGCCCGGTCGCTCAGTGCCGTTGAAGCCCCAGATCGCCTTCGGCGTGAGCGGATCCATGTCCATCGTCTCGCTGCCGTAGCACCAGCAAGGGGTGACGGTGAGCGACACCCCAACGTTCTCGCGCCGGAACTTCTCGGCGCACATCGCGGCTTCGGCCGCGCCGCCGATGCACGTATCGGCGATCACGCAGCGCACAGGCGTGCCGTCCGGATACCGCAGCTGGCTTGAAATCAGGTCCGCCGCGCGCCGGGCCATCGCCATCACCTGGCCCTCAAGCGACTCCCGCACACCGCGCCGGCGGCCGTCAATCGTTGGCCGGATGCCCACCGCCGGAAAGTCGCCCACCCATCGCCAGCCCGCCGGCCGCACCGCGGCCGGTACCGGCTCCGCCGCCGTCGTTCGACTCCTCTTCGCACCGCTCATCATCATCGTGCTCCTCCCCGTCTGTGGAGGTACGTCGCCGAGCGCCGCGTTCAGCGCGCCGGCGAAAACCGCAGGACCCGCACATTCACCGGCCGCCACCCCTCTTTCACCGCCCGCAGTTCCACCTGAGATCGGCCGGCCGGCAGCCGAACATTCTCCACCTTCACCGGGGTGAACCGCTTGTAGTCTTTCGTGTCCGGAATACTGATCTCGACCCGCTCGCCGCCAACCACCAGCGCAAGTTTCGCTGCTCCGACCGCGGCCGCCTCAAACTCGAGCGTCCCGCGGAACTCCGCCGGCAGATGTACCTGCCACGTCGCATAATCGTCCGGATCGGTCCAGAACCCGAGATTCTGCCTAAGCCCCTTCCCCTCGACCTTCAGATTGCCCTTCGTCTCTGCCGCCTCGGGCGGCAGCACCAGCGTGCCATCGGCCGCCAGCCGGCCGACCCAGGGCATGGTGGCGACATCGCCGCGGACGCGCAGCACCACCACCGACGCGATCGGATCGGGCGCCGTCGGCCCCACCTCCAACACGACCGTGCCGCCGTCCCGCCGAGCCTTCACCTCGCGCTCCTGAGCGAGCAAACGAGCGTCGAGAATCTCGTTCGGCAGCTCCTCCACCCGCAATTGACCATCCGCTGGCCAATCGAACACGTGCAGATAGAGCGTGGTCACGCCATCCTTCACTTTGCGCGTGCACCGCCCCCAGTCGAGATTGCGGAACGGGCTCGCCGTTGTGCCATAGATGGCTTCGCCGTTCTTCGCCATCCACGCGCCCACCTGCTGCAGCCGCTCCACGCTCGGCGCGGGAATTTCGCCCTCCGCGGTCGGCCCCACGTTCAGCAAGTAGTTGCCGCCCTTGCTCACAATGTCAATCAGATTGCGCAGCAGCGTCTCGGTACTTTTCCAGTTGTGGTCGTAGCTTTTGTACCCCCAGGTGTCGTTCATCGTCATGCACACTTCCCAGTCGCGGTCCTTGAAGCCCGTCGCCGGGATGTACTGCTCGGGGGTCTCGGTGTCGCCCTCAAATCCGCCGCCGAGACGGTTGTTCGTGATCAGGCCCGGACGCAGCGCGATCAGCGCGTGCAGGGGCGCGGCGCGCTCGGGCGTCATCAGATGGGGTGTGTCCCACCACAGAATGTCCGGCTGGAACTTCGTGAGCACCTCGCGCGTCTGCGGCACCGCGATCTTCGCGAGGTATTGGTCGAAGCTGCCCTTGTGCGCGTCGTCCCAGCCCTCCCCGTCCGGGTACCCCGACTTCGCTCCGCCCGGATGCGTCCAGTCCTGCGCCTGGGAGTAGTAGCAGCCGAACTTCAGACCGTGTCGCCGCGCCGCCTCAGCCAACGGCTGCAGCAGATCGCGCCCGTAGGGCGTCGCGTCGACGACATCCCAATCCGTCACCGCCGAATCAAACAGCGCGAACCCGTCGTGGTGCTTCGACGTGATCACGATGTAGCGCATGCCCGCGGCCTTCGCGAGGCGCACCCACGCCTCGGGATCGTATTTGACCGGATTGAACTGCTTTGCGAACGCCCGGTACTCGGCCACCGGAATCTTTGCGCGCAACATGATCCACTCGCCGATGCCCGGGATCTCTCGCCCCTGGTATGTGCCCGCGGGAACCGCGTACACGCCCCAGTGGATGAACATCCCGAACTTCGCCTCGCGCCACCACGCCATCCGAGCGTCGCGCTCCTCGCGCGTCTCGCCGCGCACACCCGCCGCGGCCAGCACCGCCGCAACGACCACCGCCGACCCGACCATCTGCTGCTTCGTCATCGTCCGTGTCTCCTTTGCACCTGAGCCCGTCCTTAGCCTTGCACGTCCACCCCGCGACCACCATCGCCACGGTTGACAGCTTGGTGTCATATTTTGACTATTTCCACATGCGCCGGCCACCGCTGCCCTCCCCGCCTGAACCGCCATATTTCAGCCATCAGGTCGCCGACGCTCGCCGGTTTTACCTCCGGCTCGCACCCCGCCGCGGACGGCCCCTGACGGTGATCAGCGGTGGGTGGGAACTCTGCCGGCCCGACTACCGCGTGCGTCGGCCCGGCTTTCCACACCCGACCCTCGAGTACGTCGCCCGCGGGCGCGGCGAACTGCTCCTCGCCGGCCGCCACCTCGCGCTCGTGCCGGGCTCGGCCTTCGTGTACGGCCGCCGCACCCCGCACGATATCCGGTGCGATCCCGCCTCGCCCATGCTCAAGTACTTCGTCGTCTTCGCGGGTCCCGAGGCCCGCGAGCTCCTGCGCGCCGTCCGGCTGACGCCCGGCACCGCGATCCGCGTCAGCGAGCCGGACCGCATCCGCGATCTGTTCGATGACCTGATCGCGCGCGCGCTGGACGACCGGCCCGGCCGCGAGCGGCTCTGCGCGATCGCGCTGTCGTATCTGATCACCCGGATCGCCGCGCGCGCCGCGCCCGAACCGTCCGACCGCGGCTCGCGCGAGGCCTACCTGCGCTGCCGAGCGCTGATCGAGGCGCACGCCGCCGACATTCGCCGCATCACCGACCTCGCCGCCGCAGGCCACGTGAGCGTCGGTCACCTGTGCCGCCTCTTTCGCAAGTTTGGTCGCCAAAGCCCGATGGCCTACCTGCGCCACCTGCGCATGAACCTCGCCGCGGAACGAATTCTCACCGGCCGCTCGCTGATCAAGACCATCGCGGCCGAACTGGGCTACGCCGACCCTCACAACTTCACCCGCGCCTTCCGGCGCGCGTTGGGCGTCGCGCCCACCGCGCTGCTCGGCGCCCGCGCCGCTCCGACGCACACGACGCGGCACCGGCAGCGACGCGCCCCCGCCCGTCCCCCGCCCGGAATTTGATTTGCGCGCGCCCGCCCCCTACGGTGTCGCGCATGACCCAGATCCCGTCGAGCCCGAACCGCGCTGTGGACGCCGTGCTCTTCGATATGGACGGCGTCCTCTGTGACTCCGAGCCGTTCATCCTCGAAGCCGCCCGCCGCATGTTCCAAGAACGCTACGGAGCGGACCTCGCGCCCGAGGAGTTCCGCCCGTTCGTCGGCGCGGGCGAAGACCGCTACCTCGCAGGTCCCGCTGAACGACGCGGACTGCACCTCAACCTGCCGTCGGACAAAACTCGCACCTACGAAATCTATCTCGAGATCATCCGCGGGCGCCTCGCGCCCCTGCCGGGCGCCGTCGAGTTCGTCCGCGCCTGCCGTTCGCTCGGTCTGCGCACCGCCGTCGCGACCAGCGCCGACCGGATCAAGCTGGACGGCAACCTCCGCGAAATCGGTCTGGCGCCGGAGGAATTCGACGCGCACATCACCGGCAACGACATCGGCCGAACAAAGCCGGATCCCGAGATTTTTCTCACCGCGGCGGCGGCGTTGGGCGTGCCGCCCGCTCGATGTCTGGTGGTCGAGGATGCCCCGAACGGCCTCCGAGCCGGCGTCGCGGCCGGCGCGCGCTGCCTCGGCATTCTCTCCAGTTTTCCGGAAGAGGAACTGCGCGCGGCCGGCGCCCGCTGGGTCGCGCGCGATCTCGCGGAGGCCTTGCCACACCTCGCCGGACTGATCACGGAACCTTGACTCCCCCCGGCGCCCCAGCGGTGGCCGCGGGCTGAGCGCCGTGTTCCAACCATCCCCGGTTGCAACAACCGACACTCTGCGGATCCCGCCAAACGACGGCAACCATGCCGGAACGACGGCCGCGGCCAACACTCTCGCGGTGCGCCGGCGCGGTCAATGAAACGGCGCCAGCACGAACACCGTCACATCCCACATCGCGTGGCTTACAATGTTCGCCGTCAGCGAACGCCACCGGTGATACATCCAGCCCCACGCCGCGCCCGCCACCGCCGCCGCCAGCCACAGCACCGGGTTGCCGGTCACCAGATGGAGGCCCGTATAGACGGCCACTGCGGCGGCGATGCCCGCGGACGGCCCCAGTCGCGCCACAAGGCCGCGCTGCACCACACCGCGCCACACGATCTCCTCCGCCGGCCCGATCACGAAGGTCAGCAGCATGCCGATGCGCCACGCCGACGCCCCCTCGCGCAGCTCATACACCCGCGCAATCCAGCCCTCCGCCGCCGGCCATACCCCGCGCAACACCACCTGGCCGACGGCAAACACGCCGACCAGCGCCACGGCGGATATCCATCCACCCGCGATCTTCGCGGACCACCCGCGACTCAGGTCGTCCGCCAGTTCGCGCCGCAACCCGCGATCCAGCGCCAACCCGAGGGCGGACAACACCAGTCCGTTGGCCGACATCCACCACCAGAAATCCAGCGACCCGACACGCCGCAGCGCGAACATCGGTGCCATCGCCGCATACGCGAACAACATGTAGAGGGCCAAGACCCGCGCGCTCATGGCGCGCACTCTCGCAAACACGAGCGCCCGGCGTCAATGGCCGACCGTGTCGCCGCGCCGCGCCGCCACCACCTGCCACGCCGTCGGTCGCTCACCCCGCGTCTCGGAATACATCCTCCACCGCAGTCGGGGGGTCGGGGTCTCAATCCCCGCGGGGTTCACTAGGTCTTCACAGCGAAGATCTGCTACCCGCCGGTCGGCCGTCGCCGACGTCGCCCCCACCACGACGGCCATCACCGCGGACCATTCCGAATCCGAAGCTTCATCCTCGAGCCTCCAGGGTTCGACATTCTCTCACCCGCCGACACCGTAGCACACCCTCCGACCCGCTCAAGCCGTCCAGTGCGGTCTCTCCCCTCCGTTCTCCGCCGCAGGCGAGTTCTCCGGCCGCATGCGCCCCTCGGCTCGATCTCGCACTGGTCAACTACGACGGCGTATGCGAGCATTCAATGCACAGACCCTGCGGCGGGTCGCCAACACGAGGTGGGCACATGACGCGAAGCAAACGATGTCAGCCGACTCCGACAGCCCTGCTCCTCGCCGCATCGTACGCGGCCTCCGCCGTCGCCGCCGGCGATCTCCTTTGGCAGACCAGCGCCATGCCCGACCGCGTATGGTCCCGCGAGGCGGGCGCAGCGAAATTGTCCGTCGAACACGATGCCGTTCGCGTCGTTCACCGCGGCCACGGCGATTGGGCCCTGCGACCCCACATCGCGATTCCACCGCTCGATGGCATCGCGGAAATGTCGGTGCCCGTCAGCGCCGCCGGCGAGGGCAAGATCATCGTCGGCTTTCTCCGCATCGACTCCTCCGGCCGAGTGCTCGAGTGGTCGTATTGCTCCACCTCGGCCCGCTCGACCTCCAACGCCGTGCTGCGTAGCCGCGCACGGCTGTCCCGAGAGGGCGAACGCCTCGAGGCCAGGATCTTCGGCGTCGGCCCCGGCGAGTTCCGTGCGGGACCGTTGACCGTGAGCGTCCACCGGGCTCCTCCACCCGCCCCGCAGTCCGTCGTCTCCATCAGCAATCGCCAGATCGCGGTCACGTTGGATCCCGCACGGGCCGCCCTCACGCTGCGCGACCTTCGCAACGGCCAATCGTGGTCCACGGCCGCCGAATCCGATGCTTGGACCGCGGCCGAGGTACGCGCCGGTCCGCAGTGGCTCGAATGGCGGCTCGCAGATGACCTCGGCGACTCCACATGGACCGCCCGGCTCGAGCTCGACGGTGATCGCCCCGAGGCGCGGATCGTCCTCACCCCCTTGGGCGGCGCCCAGACCCCCATGCCCCGCCCCCTCGCGTACCCGCCGGCCCTCCTCCCCGATCCGCCCGCGCCCACCGAACTCATCCTCCCGATGAACGAAGGCATCGGATTCCCCACCGACGACCCCGCCGTCCCCGCCATGCGCCTCATCGCCTATGGCGGCCACGGCATTTGCATGGCCTTCTCCGGCATCACCGTCGGTGAGTCCGCCTGCATGTTGCTCCTCGAAACGCCCGATGACGCCGCCGTGAAACTTGAACGCCACGCAGGACACCTGCGGCTCATCCCCGAATGGGATGCCCAAACGGGCGCCGCCGGCTATCCGCGCGTCCTCCGTTTCGTCCTCTTCAACCGCGGCGGCTACGTCGCGATGTGCCATCGCTACCGCGAGTGGGTCCGCGAACAGGGGCGACTCGTCACGCTGCGCGAGAAGCTCGCCCGCAACCCCAACGTCGAGCTCCTCGCCGGCGCGGCGAACGTATGGTTCATGGATCGCGACAGGACGAACATGGCGCGCGAACTGGCCGCCGCCGGCATGGACCGCGTGCTCTGGAGCGCCGGCGGAACCGCCGAGGACGTCGCGGCGATCAACGCCCTTGGCTTCCTCACCAGCCGCTACGACATCTACCAGGATCTCATGGATCCCGCGCAGTTCCCAAAGCTGCCCAGTATCCACCGCGACTGGACCACCGACGCCTGGCCCACCGGGATCATTCGCCGTGCCGACGGCGATTGGGTTCGCGGCTGGCGGGTCCGCGCCAAGGACGGCACGATGATCTCCTGCGCGGTGCTCTGCGACCGGCTCGCGCCAGACTGGGCCCGACGCCGCATCCGCGAGGACCTCGCCCATCGCCCCTTCCGTGCCCGTTTCATCGATACCACCACCGCCACCCCGTGGCGCGAGTGCTACGATCCCCACCATCCCATGACCCGCACCGAAAGCCGCGCCTTCAAAATGGAGTTGCTCAAGGTCGTCTCCCACGAGTTCAATCTTGTGTGCGGCTCTGAAACCGGCCACGACGCCGCCGTCCCCTTCGTCCACTACTTCGAGGGTATGCTAAGCCTCGGCCCCTTCCGCGTGCCCGACGCCGGCCGCGATACCATGCGTAAATGGACCGAAGTACCCGAACGGGTCGCCCGCTTCCAAACCGGCCACCGCTACCGCCTCCCGCTGTGGGAGCTGGTCTATCACGATTGCGTCGTCGCTCAGTGGTACTGGGGCGACTACAACAATAAGCTGCCCGCACTCTGGCGTCGCCGCGACCTCTGGAACGCTCTCTATGGCACACCGCCGATGTACATGTTCAACCGCGCCGAATGGAACCAGGACCGCGATCGCTTTCTCGAAAGTTACCGCATCGCGACACCCGTCCACCGCCGGACGATGCTCCACCCGATGATCAACCATCGCCGTCTGACCCCCGACGGCTCAGTCCAGCAAAGCGTCTTCGGCGATGGCACCGTCGTCACCGTCAACTTTGGCGAACAACCATGGCGCCTGCCCGACGGCCGCGAACTCGCCCCCGAAACGGCCGACATCACCGGCGGCGCACCTCCCGCACCCGTCGTCCCATGAGCTTCGCCCAGCCGTCGCGATCGGTCGCTGCCTCCGTCGCCCTCCAGCGGCCGCTCCGCGAGGCTCTCACGCCGTGGGCCCATTGAACCCACATCGCGCAGTTGACAGCGGCTGGGTGCCGGCCGATCTGCCCGTACCGCGGCCATCCCCGCGCGCGAAACACATCGGGAGAACACACCGGCGATGCCAGCCCGGCCGGGCCGCGTCGGCCGGCGCCCACCGCTTCCCTAAATGTGCAGAACTGCGGGCTGCCCGCCCTGGACCGCAAAACCTCGCACACGCCCCCACGCGGCGGTGAGAGACTCCCCCTCCCCGAGCTCGACTCGCGCACGGAGTTCGCTCGTACGTCGCATCCATCCCAGCGGTGCCGACCGGACATTTGAGTTAGGCCGACGCGAATGCTATATCGGGCGACACCATGTCAACGGCTCAGAACAACAACGCCAAGCGGCCGATTGCCGCCTACGAACTTCGGGACAAGCAGCGCGTGAATAACCCGCCCGTGAGGCTCGCGACGCCGGAGGCCGCCCCCGACGCGGGAGCGAAGAAAACGACCCACGCCTACGCCTCGCACCTCGCCCCGCAACTGGTCTGGGCCGGCAAGGCCAAGCACACCTCCGTTGAGGTGCCGACTGTCTCGCTGCACG
>CALLFZ010000006.1 GCA_938010045.1 uncultured bacterium | reverse complement strand
GAAAGCTCCGGCGGCGGAGCGCCGGAGCTACTCCGGCGGCAGAGCGCCGGAGCTACAGTGCGAAGATGGAGACAGGCACACGCGCGAGGTTAGGAGCGGAATCTGGGGACAGAGGATGGGAAGCCCACTCCTTGATGACACTTTGATGTACCGCTCTTTCCCCGCAGCGCAATCGGCTGGGTCACGGTGGGAAAATACTCGTGCCCGAGTGGCGCGTCGTTGTCCGCCACAACCGAGGCGCCCCCGCCGGCCAGATTGCGGCCGACGATGCCGGTGCCCTCGCGCATACCGCGTTCGCGGATGTGCGCAAGGCGGCGACGGTCGGCCAACCATGTCGGTTGGCATCCGGTGTCCAGATCCATCAGCTCGCCGCTGACGAGGTCCGCGATCCACATCTGCCAGCCGCGTCCGCCGCCTCAGTTTGGAGATGAACGCCAGCCTCTGGCCGTCGCGCCTGGTCCTATTGGCCCTCGACGCCGATGGCCCGCCGGAGGCCGTTCCGCACCATCCTTCCGGTGGAGACGCCCGCGCGGAAGTTCAACGTTGACCCCTCGAGGCGCGTTCTGGTCGCGGCCGATCAGAACAGCGACAACCTCGCGGTGTTGCGAATCGATCCCGTCACCGGCCAGTTGTCGCCGACGGGCTCCGAGATCGCCGTCTCCGAACCGGTGTGCGTTCTGTTCTGGTGAATGGAGCCGGCGATGGGCGATCCTGACGCGCTGGTCCTGACCCATCTCGATCCCGGAGCGAGAATCCGGACGGATGCGGGCGCGGCCTCCAGGACCTCGACAGGGGGCGGTGGCTAGAGCTGGGCCGCGTCAGGAGAGACTGGGCGCAGAATGGTGGTGGAGCGGAGGAGGATCGAACTCCCGACCTCCAGAGTGCGATTCTGGCGCTCTCCCAAACTGAGCTACCGCCCCACGTTTTGCCCATCTATGTTACGTCGCTCGGGCGAAGACGGCAAGTCCGAGCCGATCATTCCATCTCGGTTGAGAAGCGGGGCCGAGTCGCGGTTGCGTGATGCAAACGCGAGAGGGGCTGTCGGTCGCTTCGTGAAGTTTGCAGCGGTGCTACGCTTCGCCGGGCATCGCACTCCGAACGCTGCGCTCAACGCGTGATGGCAACGATCCCATGGGCGTTTCGTCCTCCGCGTCGCTTCCTGCGGCGTTCGATCTTCGTTGTGGCTGCCACGCGATCGAGAGGGACGCGCACTCCGACCTTGACGGGGCGGTTTTTCGTGGAACGTTGAGGTGACAGCCAAGGAGAAACCAGCCATGACACACATCGGTCTCCTCGCGAGTGCAGCCGCGGCATGGGCGACGGTCGCAGCCGCGGCGGGCCCGAAGGTCTTTGACTTTCGAGATCCCAAAGGCGTGAACGGTCTGCACATCCTGCTCGACACCGCCGTTGAGCCGATCGCCGGCTTGGCCGGCGGGATCCGTGGCGAGATCGAGTTTGATCCGGCGGCGCCGGAGAAGATGACCGGCTTCATCGAGGTGGAGACACGCTCCGTCCGGTTCGTCAACCCGACGATGACCCGGGTGGCGCTCGGTCCGGACTGGTTCGATGCCGACCGCCATCCGGCGCTGCGGTACGAGATCCGCCGCATCGCCTCCGTCCAAGCCGAAGGGCACAACCGATGGCGGCTTCACGCGGAGGGCACGTTCATCTGTCGGGGGGTGGAGCGGCCACTGACGGTGGAGATTGTGGCCACCCATCTTCCGGGGCGCCTGGGCGAGCGCGCCGAGGGGGCCTCGGGCGATCTGCTGGTCTTGCGCACCTCGTTTACAGTGCGGCGGACGGAGTTTGGAATGACGAAAGATCCCGAATTCCGTCAGGTTGCCGACGAGGTGCAGGTGCGCGGCGCGATCGTCGGCCAGGCGCCGGATTGAACGGCTCGCCCCGCGTGCTGAGCCGGCCGCGAATGAATCATGTCCGGGGCGGTACGTCATATATGTGTTGCTGCCCGTGGTGGGCGCGATAGGAAAACGGCCATGAACCCAGGTCGCGGGATTGTGATGGCTGTCGTTGTGGCGCTGGTTGCCCAACCGGCGTTGGGGGGCGGTGTGACGGTGCACGTTACGATCGGTTTAGGTTCACGGGCCAGGTGGGCGCCGTTCCCGGGGCGGACTGGCTCGTGTGGAGTGACATACGCTGGGGGGAGTCCAGCGGTGCCGGCGCCGTGGCAAGCGGTCGTGGCCGCGCCGCCGGTCGTGTGGGTGGCCTCGCCGCCGCCGTGGCTCGGGGTAGCGTATCCCGTGCACGTCGTTGCGCCCGCGCCCCCACCGCGTGGCGTTTGGCCGTCTCGGCCGCCTTGCGCTGTGCGGCGCTGGTAGGACGGCGAACGGCGCTCCCCCCGTTCGGTGAATTGCGACCGAGCTCGTACGGAGGCGGCGTCGTGGTCTCGTGCGTGAGGCCCGCTTCCGACGCGACTCGCGCCCATACGAGGTGCGCGCACGGAAAGAGCTCGGCGTTGGTGGAACGGCGCGGGCGGCCGGCCAATTTCGGCCGACCACGCTGGAAATCCAGGTGTTGACCATCTCCCCCGAAGGCGGTCCATGTACAGGGCCGCCGTCCGTCGGGCGCCATGCCCATTCCTCCACCGAGCGAACGATGAGCGCAATCCTGCATGAGACCCGAGATCGGCGTTCCCTCGGCTTGACTGGAGCGGGCAGGACCGGAACGATTCGATGTTACGGTGTGTTCGCAGAGGAGTCGGACCATGCGCGGGTTTGGGCTGCTTCTGTCCTCGGTCGCCACGATGGTCCTCGTCGCGGGCCTCGCCTTCGGGGAGCCGGCGGCACCGGTGGGGCTTCGCACGCGGTGGGCGGCGCAGGTGAATCCGGAATCCCCTTGGCCGGAGTATCCCCGTCCGACCATGGTCCGGGCGGAGTGGCAAAGCCTCAATGGCCGCTGGGAGCTGGCGCTGGCACCGACGAACTCCGCCGTTCCCGCCGAATGGCCGCTGCGCATCCTCGTGCCGTATCCCGTGGAGTCGGCCCTGAGCGGTGTCGGCCGGCGCGTCTCACCCGCCGAGCGCATTTGGTATCGCCGGACCTTCACCGTTCCCGATGCCTGGCGCGATCGGCGACTGCTGCTCCATTTTGGTGCGGTGGACTGGGAGGCGGTTGTGTTCGTCAACGACCGCGAGGTTGGCCGCCACCGCGGAGGCTATGACTCGTTTTCGTTCGACATCACGGATGCACTGTTACCGGGGCCAACCCAGACACTCCTCGTCGCCGTCTGGGACCCGACCAATGCCGGCGACCAGCCTCGGGGCAAGCAACACCTGAGCCCGCGCGGCATCTGGTACACGCCCGTCTCGGGCATATGGCAAACCCCATGGCTCGAACCGGTGCCCCGCGCGCACATCTGTTCGCTGCACATCACTCCCTGGGTGCCGGACCATTCCCTCGAGATCGAAGCCGAGGTGGCCTGCCACGGTCCCCCCCAGCCCGACGCCGGCCCGCTGGAACTCGGCGTCGAGGTCTTCGACGGCGGCCGCCGCGTGGCCGCCACGCGAGGGCCGGCCGATGCTCCCGTGCGCGTACGAATTCCTTCGCCGAAGCTTTGGTCTCCCGACACCCCCAATCTGTACGACCTCACCCTGACCCTCTGGTGCGGAACGCAGGCGGTGGATCGGGTCACCTCATACGCAGGTCTGCGTTCGATCGAAGTGAAGCAAGATGAGACCGGTGTCCGCCGGCTCTATTTGAACGGCCGGCCGTTGTTCATGTTCGGTCCGCTCGACCAGGGGTGGTGGCCAGACGGTCTCTACACCGCCCCGACGGACGAGGCGCTCCGCTTTGACATCGAAACGACGCGCGCCTACGGCATGAACCTAATTCGGAAGCACGTGAAGGTGGAGCCGGAACGGTGGTACTGGTGGTGCGACCGGCTCGGCGTGCTGGTCTTCCAGGACATGCCCAACGCCGACGCGGGCGACGGTGCGAAGGATCAGCGCCGCTCGGACGAGGCCGCGGCGCAGTTCGAGCGCGAGCTGCGGGCGATGATCGCGCAGCGGTTCAATCATCCATCGATCGTCATGTGGATCCCGTTCAACGAAGGGTGGGGCCAGCACGAGACCGCGCGGTACGTGGAATTGATCCGGCGGCTCGATCCGACTCGCCTCGTGAACGAGGCCAGCGGATGGCACGACCGCGGCGGCGGCGACATCCGCGACGTGCATCACTATCCTGAGCCCACAGCGCCGCGCGAACTCGACCCCCGGCGCGCCCTGATCCTCGGGGAATTCGGTGGTCTCGGCCTCCCCCTCGCCGGTCACCTCGCGTCGGCGGACCGCACCTGGGGCTACCGCACGTACCGCGATACCCACCATCTCACCGAGGCCTTTCTCGACCTCATGGATCGCCTGCATCCCCTCACCGGCGCTCCGGGCCTTGCCGCCGCCGTGTACACGCAGACGACTGACGTCGAAACCGAGGTCAACGGCCTCATGACCTATGACCGCGCCGTCGTCAAAATCCCGCCCGAGCGCGTCGCGCCCCACATCCGCCGCCTCTACACGCCGCCCGAGCCGCGGCGGCACTCTTCGCGCCGCCTCAATCCGCCAGCCGTGCCGCTCGTCGTGCACGACCCGTACTTCAGCATCTGGTCACCCGCCGATCATCCCGCCGCGGCGCCGACGGAGCACTGGACGGGCCGACCGCACCGCCTGACCGCGCTCGTTCGGGTGGATGGACGCACGTGGCGCCTCCTGGGCTCCTCGCCGCGCACCCTTTCCGCGATGCGGCTGGTCTCGTCGGAGGTGTTGCCCACGCGCACCATCTACCACTTCGAGGAGGATGGCGTGCGCGTATCGCTCGCGTTCATCACGCCCGCGCTCCCGGATGATCTCGACGTGCTGGCGCGTCCGCTCACCTATGTGAGCTGTTTTGTCCGCCCGCTCGACGGCCGTCCGCGCTCCGCGCAGTTCTATTTCGATGCCGCACCGGAGATCGCCGTGCATGAGCCGTCGCAAACGGTGGTGTGGTCGGCGCCGGCGATCGAAGGGTTGACCGCGCTGCGCGTGGGCACCGTTGAGCAGCCCGTGCTCCGGCGTCGGGGCGACGACGTCCGGATTGATTGGGGGTATCTCTACCTCGCGGCACCGCGCCGCGAGGGCGTTGCGGCCGCACTGGGCGACTCGCTGGAGATGCGCTCGGTCTTTGTGAACACGGGCGCTCTGTCGCCCCATGCCGCGGCGGACCCTGCGCCCGGCTCGGCCGCCGAGGCGCCGTGGGGCGCGATCGCCATCGACCTCGGCCGTGCCGGCCGCGCCGGAGCGCTCGGATGGCTGATGATCGCCTACGACGATCTGTGGTCCATCCGGTACATGCAGCGGGACCTCCGGCCCTACTGGCGCCGCAACGGTCGCGAGGCGGCGGACTTGCTCACCGAGGCCGCGCGCGACTTCCGCGCCCTGAGCGAACGTTGCGAGCAGTTCGACCGCGAGCTCATGGCCGACCTTGAGCGCGTGGGAGGTCGGCCCTACGCGCGCCTCGCCGCGCTCGCCTACCGCCAGTGTTTTGGCGCCGGCAAATTCGTCGCCGACGCAAACGGGCAGCCCATTCAGTTCTCGAAGGAAAACCACTCGAACGGCGGCATCGGCACGGCCGACGTGTTCTATCCAATGTCGCCGCAGTTCCTGCTGTTCGGGTCCTCGCTTGCCCGCTCGTTTCTCGTCCCGTTCATGAACTACGCGGCCTCGGACCGGTGGCAGTTCCCGTTCGCACCGCACGATCTCGGCACTTACCCACATGCGACCGGCCAGCGCTACGGCGGCGGTGAGACGAGTGAGGCCCACCAGATGCCGGTCGAAGAGAGCGGCAACCTGCTGCTGCTGATGGCCGCGGTCGCGAAACTCGAGGGCCACGCCCACTTCGCCGCGCGCTGGCGACCGCAGCTCGACCGATGGGCGGAGTACCTTCGTGAGAAAGGTTTCGACCCGGAGCCGCAGCTCTGCACCGACGATTTCGCGGGCCATCTTGCGCACAACGCCAACCTGAGCCTGAAAGCGATCTGCGCCCTCGCGGCCTATGCGCAGCTGTGCGACGCGTGGGGCGATCGCGAGCGTGCGCAGGCGTTCCGCGACACCGCGCGTCGTTTCGCCGCCGACTGGATGACCGCGGCAGACGACGGCGACCATTACCGGTTGGCGTTCAACCGGCCCGGCACCTGGAGCCAAAAGTACAACCTTGTCTGGGATCGCTGGCTCGGCCTCAACCTCTTCCCGCCCGAGGTCGCCCGCAAGGAAATGGCTCATTATCGCCATGTCCAAAACCGCTATGGCTTGCCGCTCGATAGCCGCGCGGACTACACGAAGCTCGACTGGATCGTCTGGACCGCCACCCTCACGGGCCGCCGCTCCGATTTTGAAGCGCTCGTGATGCCGGTGATCCGCTTCCTCAACGAAACCCCTGACCGCTCCCCGATGACCGACTGGTACTTCACCAGTACCGCGCGCAAACGCGGCTTTACCGCACGCCCCGTCGTCGGCGCAGTGTTTTGGCCGGTCCTTGCGCACGAGCCCATCTGGCGGAAATGGGCCGCGCGCGACCGAACCCGTGCCGACCACTACGCGCCCATGCCGACCCCGCCGCAGGTCCGCGAACAGGTTCCCACTTCGGAGGCGCAGCCGTAACCATGGTGGTCCACGCTTGTGCCGCCGCCGCGCGAATGGGTCCGCCCCGACTGCGACGACGCGCAGTGGACCGAGGGTGTGGGTGGGTTCGGCCCGCACCGCACACCGGGCGCTGTCGTCCGCACGCTGTGGTGCACCGACCGCATCTGGCTGCGCCGCCGGATCGAGGTGCCCGATCCTCGCCACGATCGTCTCTGGCTGCGTCTGCATCACGAGGAGGATGTCGAGCGCGATCTCCATGGCCGTCGGGTGTTGCGCCGGAGCGGTGTTCTCACCTCCGACGAGATGGTGCCCCTGCCGCCCGAGATGGCCCGAGAGATCGCCGCCGGCTCCCTGACCATCGACGTCACCTGCCGGCAGACGCGCGGAGGCCAGTACAGGGATGTGGGCCTTCTGCGTGAGGAGCCGCGCTGATTCGGGCTGGGGCGTGCCGCGCGCGGCGGCCATTGCCCTGGCGCTGTGCGCCTACGCAGCGCCGGCGGAGGCGACCGACTGGCCTCACCTGCTCGGGCCCCACCTCGACATGAGCACGACGGAACGCGGCTGGCCAGATCGGCCGCCGGCGGAAGGCGTGCGGCTCCAATGGATCTACGAAAAAGGCGAGGGCTATGCCGCGCCGGTCGTTGCCGACGGCCGCGTGTACCTCGCGCATCGTCTCGGCGACGAGGCCGTCGTGGATTGTCTCGACCTGAACACCGGACGGCGCCTCTGGCGCCGTTCCCGTCCCACCGCCTATGTGGACCGCTACAACTACAATGGCGGCCCGCGCTGCAGTCCGGTCGTCGCCGGCGATCGCCTCTTCATGCTCGGCGCCGACGCTCAACTCGACACACTCGACGCGCGCGACGGCTACGGTCTGTGGCGTCGCGATCTCGCCCACGATTACCGCCTTCGCCAGAACTTTTTCGGCATGGGCGCCACGCCGTTGGTCGAACGCAATCGGATCATCGTCGTTGTCGGCGCGCCGGACGGCGGGCCGTGCGTGGTGGCACTCGATGTGGCCGACGGGCGCGAAGTGTGGGCGTCCGGCCACGGCTGGTCGGCCGGCTATGCGGCGCCGGTCGCCGCGACGATGCACGGACGCCGATTCATCCTCGTGTTCACCGGCGGTGAGAGCCGTCCGCCCGACGGCGGCCTGCTTGTGCTCGATCCGGAAACCGGCCGCGAACTCGACCGCTTCCCGTGGCGCAGCCGCCGTCACGAATCGGTCAATGCGGCGCCGCCGCTGGTCGTCGGTGACCGTGTGCTAATCTCCGAGTGCTACGGGGCCGGCACCGTGCTGCTCCGCGTCAGCCCCGACGGCCGGCTCTCGCCGCTCTGGACCAACCGTTCAAACGGCGTCCATTTCATGCAGCCGCTCGCACGCGACGGCTGTGCGGTGCTCGTGACCGGCCACGGTCCCGGCGACAATGCGCTCGTCGCGCTCGATCTTGAGACCGGCGTCGTGCGATGGCGCGATCGCATGCGATGGAGCGAGTCGCTTCCCCTGCCTGAGGGGCCACCGTCCGTGACGGTCGGCCTGATGCGGGGCTGGCTGGTGGACGCGGGCGGGCAATGCCTCGGCCTTGGCGAACTCGGTCACTTGCTCTGGTTACGGCTCTCGCGCGAGGGCGTCGAGACCGTGGGTTGCGTTCGCCTGTTTCTCGCACGGCAGACGTGGAGCCCGCCGGCGCTCTCGCGCGGCCGGCTGCTGGTCGCCCAAAACGAACCCGATCTGCTCGACGGCACGCCGCCGCGTCTCTGGTGTTGGCGGCTCGCCGCTCCATGAGTGTGGGGGCGCGAGGGCGGACGGAGCGTTGTCGGTTCGTCCCAACCTTGGATGCCGGCGGGCGATGCACCTCCCAACCTTGGATACCGCGACTGGCGCCGAAGCGCGCCGCGTCGGTGCCGACGACACGGCGTGGCCGGGGACGCCCGCCGAGAGCGATGCCGCATCGGTCGGTTGGCGCGTTTGTCCCGCGGTTGTCCGTTCCGTCACCGCTGCCGGCCGGCCGGGGTCGGCGGAACCTCGCGATGGCGTTGCGTTTCGCGGCCTTCTCGCGCAACATAGCGGCGGTTCGGTTTCAGGACGGGAACAAGCCCGTCGCAACCATGAAGGGTGAGGCTCGAATGACGACCAAGACCATTGAGCAGGCGTATCGGCTGGCAAAGGAACGGTATGCGGCGCTGGGTGTGGATACGGATGCTGCGCTCCGCCGGCTCGCGGAAGTCCCCATCTCACTCCACTGCTGGCAGGGCGATGACGTGGGTGGGTTCGAAAACTTCGATGGCACCCTCGGCGGTGGGCTGGCTGCCACCGGCAATTACCCCGGTAAGGCTCGAACGCCAGACGAGCTACGGGCGGATGCCGAACAGGCGTTCTCGCTGATTCCGGGGCCTCACCGCTTCAACCTTCACGCATTTTATGGGGAATTTGGGGGCCGTACGGTGGACCGCGACCAGATCGGACCGGAGCACTTCCGAGGTTGGTTGGACTGGGCCAAGCGGAACCGCATCGGCCTGGATTTCAATCCCACCTGCTTCTCGCATCCGAAGGCGGCCGATGGCTTCACGCTGTCGCACCCGGACCGCTCGATTCGTCGCTTCTGGATCGCGCACTGCATCGCCTGCCGCCGGATCGGCGCCGCGATGGGGCGGGCGCTGAAGAATCCCGTCGTGACGAATATCTGGGTGCCCGACGGCATGAAAGACACGCCGGCCGACCGGGCCGGGTTCCGCGCGAGGCTCGAGGAGTCACTCGATGAGATTCTCGCTGCGAAGGCGGATCGGCGCTGGAACCTCGACGCGGTGGAGGGGAAGTTGTTCGGCATCGGCTGCGAAAGCATGACGGTGGGTTCGCACGAGTTCTACCTCGGCTATGCCGTGAAGCACCAGATTCTGCTCACGCTCGACGCAGGCCACTACCATCCGACCGAGACCATCGCGGACAAGATTTCGGCGGTGCTGCGGTTCGTGCCGGCGATCCTGCTGCATGTCAGCCGCGGCGTCCGGTGGGACAGCGACCATGTCGTGATCCTGAACGACGAGCTCATCGCGATCGCGCAGGAGCTGGTGCGGGGCGGTTTCCTGGACCGCACGCACATTGGGCTCGATTACTTCGACGCGAGCATCAATCGGATCGCGGCCTGGGTCATCGGCACGCGCAACATGGCCCGCGCGCTGCTCTACGCGCTGCTGGAACCGTTCGAGCGTCTGCGCGACTTGGAGCTCGCCGGCGACTACACCGGCCGTCTGGCGACCATGGAGGAGCTGAAAACGCTACCCTTCGGCGCAGTGTGGGACTATTACTGCCTCACGCAGGACGTGCCGGTGGGCGACGCGTGGCTCGCACAGGTGCGCCGATACGAAGCCGACGTGCTATCGAAGCGGCGCTGATCACCGAGGACGAGGGGAGGCATGCCAATGACTGCAGACGCGACGAATCCGGTGCTCGGAGTGCTGCTCTTTACGTTGGGCGGCCTTGCCGGGGCGGTCTTTTACCTGCCGTTCAAAAAGATCCGGGGTTGGGCGTGGGAGAGCTACTGGCTGATCTATGCGGCGGCGGGACTGGTGGTCGTGCCGTGGCTGCTCACGTGGGCGACATCGCCGAACGCGCTGGCGGTGCTTCGCGCGGCGCCGGCGCGCGAAATCGTTCGATGCTTCCTCTACGGTGCGGCGTGGGGGATTGGCGGGCTCACGTGGGGGCTGATGATCCGCTATCTTGGCGTTGGTCTCGGGCTAGCGATCGGTTGTGGACTGTGCTCGGCGACGGGCACCTTGATCCCGCCGATCCTCGAGGGGCGCGCGGCGGAGCTCGTCGGCACGCCCGCGGCGAACCTTTCGTTACTGGGCGTCGTGTTGTCGCTGGCCGGCATCGCGCTGGTCGGTATGGCCGGCATGTCGAAGGAGCAAGAGCTGCCCGAGGAGGAGAAAAAGAAGGCGGTCGCTGAGTACAACTTCCGCAAGGGGCTGCTGGTCGCGGTGTTCTCCGGCGTGATGAGCTCTGCGATGAGCTTTGGACTGCAGGGCGGCCGCACGATCGAGAAGCTCGCGCGCGAAACTGAGCCCATCACTGCCGTCGCCTGGGCGGGCATGCCGGTGCTGGTCGTGGTGCTGCTGGGTGGTTTTGTCGTGAACGCGCTATGGTGCCTGTATCTGAACGTGAAGAACCGTACGCTCACCGATTACGGGCGCGCCTCGGTGCCGCTCGCCGCCAACTACCTGCTTGCGGCGCTGGCCGGCGCGATCTGGTGCTCCCAGTTCATTTGTTTTAAGACTGGCGAGCCGGCGATGGGGCCGCGCGCCTACATCGGCTGGGCCGTGCTGATGGCCAGCGCGATCGGTTTCAGCACGCTGTTGGGGATCGTGCTCGGCGAGTGGAGGGGCACAAGCGCCCGCACGCGGTCGCGGCTCGCAGGCGGCCTCGTGCTGCTGTTGGCCTCGGTCGTTGCGGCGGGTTGGAGCGGCCACGTGAAGCAGGGGGCGGGGCCCGCCGCCTCGGAGGCCTCCGCGCCGCCGGCCGCGGCGCAACCGTGACGGAAGCCGGAAGGAGTGCAGCATGAGCTCGAACGTCTATCTCGCGGTGGATCTGGGCGCCGAAAGCGGGCGCGTCATGGCCGGCCTTTGGAACGGCCGCGTGCTGAAACTGCAGGAGATTCACCGGTTTTCCAACGGGCCGGTGTGGTGGGCCGACTCGATGCGGTGGGACGTCGCGCGGCTCTGGGCCGAGATCCAGAACGGTTTGGCGGCAGCCGCGCGGGAATTTGGTTCGCGGATCGTGTCGGTCGGTGCGGACACGTGGGGGGTGGACTTCGCGCTGCTCACGCGTCGCGGCGAGCTGCTCGCCCTGCCCTGGCATTACCGCGATGCGCGCACCGACGGCATGCTCGCGCGCGCGTTCCGCATCGTGCCCCGCCGCGAGATCTTCCGGCAGACGGGCATCCAGTTCATGCAGATCAACACGCTGTACCAGTTGCTCGCGTTGCAGCGGCGGCATCCCGACCTGCTTGAGCATGCCGCGACGCTGCTGATGATGCCCGATCTGTTCCACTGGCTGCTGTGCGGCTCGAAGGTGGTCGAGTTCACCGATGCCTCGACCTCGCAGTGCGTTCACCCAGTGCGCCGCACCTGGGCGCGCGGTTTGCTGAGGAAATTCGGCCTTCCGACGCATGTCTTCCCGGCGCTGGTGCGGGCGGGCACGGATCTGGGGCCGTTGCGTCCGATGGTCGCCGAACGGGCGGGTCTGCCGGGCACGGTGCGGGTCGTCGCGCCGCCGACGCATGACACCGCGAGCGCCGTGGCGGGCGTTCCGACCGATCGCACCGGACGGCCGGGCTGGGCGTACCTGAGTTCCGGTACGTGGTCGCTGATGGGCGTGGAAGTGGCGCGGCCCGTTCTGACCGATCGCGCGCTTGAGCTAAACATGACCAACGAGGGCGGCCTCGACGAGACGGTGCGGCTGCTCAAGAACATCATGGGCCTTTGGCTCGTGCAGCAGTGCAAGCGTGCGTTCGAGGCGGCCGGCCGCACGTATAGCTATGCGGAGCTGGTCCAGCTGGCGTCCGGGGCGCCGCCGCTGCGCTCGCTGGTGGATCCGGACGATCCGCGGTTCCTGAACCCGCCCGACATGCCTCGTGCGATCCAGTCGTTCTGTCGGGAGACGGGCCAGCCGGTGCCCAAAAGTGACGGTGAGCTGGTGCGCTGCGCGTACGAAAGCCTCGCGCTGAAGTACCGCCAGGTGCTCGGCCATCTCGAGGAGCTGACGGGCACCCGCATCGAGGTGATCCACATTGTGGGCGGCGGGTCCCAGAACGATTTGCTGAACCAGTTCACGGCGGACGCGTGCCAGCGCGAGGTTCGGACGGGTCCGGTCGAGGCGACGGCGCTCGGGAATCTGCTGGTGCAGGTGCGGACCAGCGGGGAGATCGGCACACTCGCGGAGATTCGCGAAGTGGTCCGGCGCTCATGCGAGATGCGCTCGTTCGAGCCCGGTGACGGTACCCCGTGGGCCGAGGCTGCCGCCCGGCTCCACTCTCTGCGCCCCTCGCGATCCTGACGCAGCCACCCCCCACGGTCACGAAGGTTGATCGCCATCGGTCGAGACCTCGAAGGGATCCGTACGCCACGCGCCCAGCCCGACGGCACGTCGACGGATGGCGCGCATGGGTCGTTGGCGCCGCACCAGGGGCACGGCAGATCCGTGGGGCGATCTGATCGGATGGGAGCGCCGCTCGAGGCGGAGAAACGGGCGCGAGAACACCGTGGACGGTTGAAGCGCGCGAGTCCCCCATCCGCAACGAGCGGCGGCGGATTCAGCGAGCGCTCGCGGGCGACCGGTTGTCCGGAGGTTGCCAGGGCGTAGCGCCGGCGCGCTGGATGTGGCGGCGGAGTGACTCGGCGAGGCGACGAACCACCTCGGGCCGCGCCGCGGCGAGATTGGTCCGTTCCAGAGGGTCCTCGCGCAGGTTGTAGAGCTCGAGCGGCGAAACGGGATCATTCTGAAGCAACTTCCAGCCGTCCACGATGATCGCCTCGTAGCTTTTGCCATAGTACCGCGGCCCGCCCTCTCGCCGCACAAAGTACAGCTCGCGTGGTCCCGAGGGAGGAGGACCGCCGCGCAACATCGACAGCAGACTGACCGCGTCGAACTCCGGAGGAATGGCGCCGCCCGCCGCCTCCAGAAACGTCGGAGCCACGTCGAAGGTCAACCCCTCGTAGTCCGAGACCGACCCCGCCGGCGTCACGCCAGGCCACCGCGCGATGAACGGAACGCGCAACCCACCGTCGTAGTGATCCTGCTTGCCGCCGCGCCAGGGCAGGTTCGACTGCGCATGTGGGATCGAACCGCCATTGTCGGAGGTGACGACGACCAGCGTGTTCGATTCAAGACCTGATTCGCGCAACGCTGCCATCACGCGGCCGATGGCGTCGTCCAGGTGTTCGACGAAAGCGACGTTGAGCGCGCGTTTGGGTTCCAGGGCCGGCGCGCGCCGGCGCACTCGGTCGAGCCACTCCGCGGGGGGTTCAATGGGGAAGTGCGGCGCGGTGTAGGGTAGGTAAAGGAAAAACGGCCGATCCTTCGCGCGATCTACACCTCGCAGGTATTCGATCGCCCAGTCGGTGAAGATCTCCGTCGCATGACCACGGGGGAAGATTTCCTCGTAGTTGTGGCGCATGTAATTGATGCCCAAGCGGAGGTGGTTGGTGTAGCTGTCCATCATGTCGCCGAGAAAACCGCGAAAGAGGTCGAAGCCGCGCTCATTGGGCAAGTTCGGAGATTCGAGTCCGAGATGCCATTTGCCGACGATCGCGGTGTGGTAACCCTGCCCACGCAATCGGTCGGCGAGTGTCGGCACGCCGGGCGCCAACCAGCCCCAGGAGTTTTCCGGGTGCGTGCGGATGACGCCAGGCACGCCGACGCGATCCGCATAGAGGCCGGTGAGTATCGCGGCGCGGGTTGGCGAACAGACGGTGGCGTTCGCGCGCATCGCGGTGAAGCGCATGCCCTCGGCGGCGAGTCGGTCGAGATGAGGGGTCTGCACGTCCGGCGCGCCGTAGCTGGAAACATCGCCATACCCGAGATCGTCGGCGAGAATGAGCAGGAAGTTCGGTGGCCCGCCACCACCATAGGCGGCGGCGGACACCACCAGAACGGCGGCGAGGACCGTGCGTCGGGCGGAGTGGGCAACGCGTGGGTTCATTACCCTCACTCCGGGATGGGGTCGCTCCGGCGAACGGGTGTGTCTTCCCAGAGGGCTTCGTCGGTCTCGGGATCGTAGGTCAACACGCGGTCGCGGCTGCCCGGCGCGGGCGGCGCGTCCACGCGGGGCAGCCAGCGGCGGTGTTGTGCCAGCACGTCCGCATAGCGTGGATCAAGGGCGAGGTTGGTCCATTCGTTCGGATCGGCGTCCATGTCGTAGAGTTCCTCGGTGCCGTCGGCGTAATGAATGTAGCGCCAGCGTTCGCTGCGCACCGCATGGTTGCCCTGGTTGTGGGTGGTGATGGCGGGGGCCGAGCGTGGGGCGTTGGCGTCGCGCAGTTGCGGCGCCAAGCTGCGTCCCTCAAGGTCCGAGCGCGGCGTGAGGCCGCACAGCTCGATCAGCGTGGGATAGAGATCGAGCAATTCCGCGGGGCGTCGGCAGCGAGCGCCGGCCGTGATGCCGGGGCCTGCGAAGATGAGGGGTACGCGTGTCGAGCGCTCCCACAGCGTGTTCTTGCCCGAGATTGCCTTTTCGCCGAGGTGATAGCCGTGGTCGCTCCAGAGCACGATGACGGTGTTGGTCGCGTAGGGCGTCGAGTCGAGCGCCTCCAGGATGCGGCCGATCTGCGCGTCCACGAAGCTGATGCAGGCCAAATAGGATCGCACAAGATTCCGCCACTGGTGGTTCTCCTGCAGCCATCGGAGCCGCGGCTCGGGCAGTCGCCAGTGCAGGTACCACGAAAACGGCGGACAGTCAGCGCGATCCTCCGGCCGGACCGGCGGGAGGATCGAGTCATCGTCGGGATAGAGCGCGAACCATTGCTCCGTCGCGTAACAGGGGACGTGGGGGAGGAAGAAGCCGATCGCCATGAAGAACGGCGGTTCAGGCGGCATCTCGCGCAAACGCTCGACCGCCCAACTGGCGACAATGTAGTCGCCCTTGTCCTCGTCGCGGTGGGGGAAACACCCCCAGTCCATGAGCGGGTGATTGCCCATCGGGGTGGGGGGAATGAGCTTCCGCGGAGGCTTTGGGCCAACCGCGGACGGCGGGCCCCAGACGTCGAATTCCGCGGTTCGTTTCTCGGGACTGCCGGGGTTGTGGTGGTGGATCTTGCCGGCCGTGAACGTCCGATAGCCATGGGCCCTGAAATGCTGGGACAGCACCACGCGGTCGCGCAAGGCCTCGACATGGCGAAACCAGGGCGACAGTCCGTAGATGCCGGTCGTGGAGGGACGCAGGCCGAGAAACAGGCTCGCGCGGGATGGATTGCACAGCGGCGCCTGGATATGGGCGTTGAGAAACGTCGTGCCGCGCGCCGCCAGCCGATCCATGTGCGGTGTTTTCACGAGGGGATGGCCGCCGAGCGGCCCCACCCAGTCGTTCAAGTCATCCACCGCTATCATGAGCACGTTGGGCCGACGAGAGGGCGTGGTGGGCTCGCCGGCGGTCGTGCCGATCGCGGCGGAAAAAAGGGCGCCCACACTCAGTGTCATCCAAAGGCTACGGTTCATCGCATTCCCTCCTGTGGAGTGGCCCGTGCTGGCGCTCCTCCGCGCGGTTGCGGTGTCGGTTCACGGGGTCGTGGCGCGAGACTTTCGGGCGGATCGTTCTCCGGCACGCGCAGTTCCGCGCGAAGGCGGCGCAATTCTGCCATCAGCTGCTCGCGAGTGTCCGCGTAGGCGGGGTCGGCGAAGACATCGCGCAGCTCGAAGGGGTCGGTCTGGCGGTCGATCAGCCGCCACTCGTTCACGTCCGGCTCATAGAAGTGAACGAGCTTGTAGCGGTCGGTCACGACGCCGTAGTGCTTGCGGACGCTGTGGGCGCCGGGGAACTCGTAATAGTGGTAATAGAAACTTTGGCGCCAGTCGGTCGGCGTCTGGCCGCGGAGGAGCGGCACGAGACTGCGGCCGTGGAGATCCGCGGGACACGGCACGCCCGCCAGTTCCAGAAACGTGGGCGCGAGGTCGAGGATCGAGACCAGGGCGCCGCAGCGGCTCCCCGGGCGCGCCACGCCCGGCCCGCGCATGAGGAGCGGCGTCGTCAGCGATTCCTCGTAGATCCAGCGCTTGTCAAACCAGCCATGTTCGCCGAGGAAGAAGCCCTGATCGGAGGAATACACCACGATCGTGTTCGTCGTGATGCCTTCGCGTTCGAGCTCGTCGAGCAGGCGGCCGACGCCTTCGTCCACCGCCAGTAGGCAACCCAGATAGTCGTGCATGTACCGCTGATACCGCCAGCGCACGAGGTCGTCGCCCGTGGGCGAAGCCTCCCGAAACGCGCGGTTGCGCGGCTCGTAATACGCGTCCCAGACCTTGGCTTGCTCCTCATTCAGCTCAGGGGAGCGCTTCAGTTTGGCGTCGAGCTCGTTGAAGGTGTGGCGCAAGGTCATGTCCTGCTCGCGCTCGGGCCGCCCGCGGCCGCGGTAGTCGTCCAGCAGCGTTGGGGGCTCGGGGAACACTCGGTCGCCGTTCCAGCCGAGGTGGCGCAGCGCCGGCATCCACGGCCGGTGGGGCGCCTTGTGATGGCACATCAGCAAGAACGGCCGCGTGCGGTCGCGCCGTCGGAGCCATTCGAGGCAGAGCTCCGTGATGATGTCGGTCGTGTAGCCCTCGTGCCGGACGCGCTCGCCGTTGCGAATCATCGGCGGGTTGTAGTAGGCGCCCTGGCCGGGAAGGATCTCCCAGTGGTCGAAGCCGGTCGGGTCCGTCTCGAGGTGCCACTTGCCAATGATCGCGGTCTGATATCCGGCGGCCTGCAGAAGTTTGGGGAACGTGACCTGCGAGCCGTCGAAACGGTTGCCGTTGCGATAGAAGCCGTTCGCATGGCTATAGCGTGCCGTGAGCAGCGCGGCGCGACTGGGGCCGCAGATCGAGTTGGGCACCAAACACCGCTCGAAGAGGACGCCCTCCTGTGCGACACGGTCAATGTTGGGGGTCGAGACGAGCTTCAAGGGGTGTCCGTAGGCGCTGACGGCCTGCGTGGTGTGGTCGTCGGCGAACACGAAGAGAATGTTGGGCCGCACGGCGCTGGTTGCCGTCGCCGCGTGGGCCATGAACAACGCCACCGCCGTCCAAGCAGCTGTTGAGCTCATCGTGGGCGCCTCCTTGAACTCGCGGCCGCTCTCGATGACCGCACACTCGTTGCACTATACACCGACGGTCGTTTGTTGCACAACGCCGCCCCGTGCCATTCGTCATGATCAACGACGACAGCAGAGCCCACGCGCGCGAGCGAGCCACCGCCGGAAACGCAGCTTCTCTCCGCGAGCGCGAGAACGCGGCGGCGCGCTTCCAACAGGATTCAGACCGGGATGGTCATGGCCTGCGCGTCGAATCTCGCGTGACGGCGCGCCGTGTGCGAGAGCATCGCCATCCGCACCACCGTCTGCCCACGGAACGCGAGATCCATCGGCGACATCGTGGCTGGGTTCTTCGTGCGGTGGCAGTGGATCAGGTCGCGGCAAAGCTCGAGGTGGTCTTCGTGGCCTTCGATCGGGATCAGCTTCGGGCCTTGGGTTTGGCCCGGGATGCCAGCCGGCGTGAAGCGGATCTGCCGCTGATTGGGCTCGATCGTTAGGGTGCCCTCCGTGCCGCGGAGTACGGGGCGTCGTTGGCCGGCGCCACGTTTCGGCGTCGTCTGGCCATCGTTGCCCGGCGTGCCCAGCACGACGATGGTCATCGCGTCCGGATAGTTCGCGATACGGTTGAAGGTGTCGGGCACCTCACGAAGCTCGTACGGGTACACATGGATGGCGCCGATGCCGGTCACCGTATCGGGAACCGCGGCCCCCATCACGTCCACCACGGGTGTCCAACAATGGGGACACAGATCAGTGACCGGCCCGCCCGCGTAATCCTCGAACCGGCGCCAACGGACGAAGCGATCGACGCTCCCGTTGGGGGGTGTCGCCGAGGAACGCCTCCCAGTGGAGATCTGGTCCCGGCTGCGCCGTCGGGTCGGGAACTTCCATGCCGCGCTCGCCCCAGTCGCCGACGCGGAAGAACCCGGTTTCGCCGAACAGCGGCCGACCGATGAAGCCCTCGCGAACGAGCTGCTGCATCTGCCGCCACGCCGGATCGCTCATCGCCGGGCAGTCCACCGTGATCACACGACCGCTCGAGTTCGCGGCCTCGGCAAGACGCTGTGTGAGCTCGAACTGGCGTCCGGTGGTAGAATCGTTTCGAGACTCCACGGCTCGCGGGCGCTTCGCGAGAGAAGTCGGGCCAAGTCCGGATCGCCGACGATCGTTTCGCGCACGGGGTCCCAAGTGACCGGCCGACCCGTGCGCACCGCGATTTCCGAGAGGTGACAGGCCAGGTCCGAGCGCACGGCGGAATGGAGATCGTCGATCGGCGTTCGGCCGGCCCGGACACTTTCGATGAAGTCATCGATCTGGTGGCGACTGACGCGTAGGCGCCGCTCACCCGGGTTTTTTCCCTCGTGCATGAGCGATTGCGGTGAGGTCATCCAATTGTCGCGCGACACTCGCACCCAGCCTTCCTCGCCCACGAACAGTGTTCCGTGGTTGCCCTCAATGCCGGGATGGGGGCGGAGTCGCGCGGCGGTGTGGTCGTCCATGAACCGCAGTTTGAGTCCGTCCGGGTACGTCGCGGTGACATCCCAGTGAGTGACGGTATTGAACAATCCTTCCGTGGGGATGTGGCCCGTACCCTGGTAGTGGATGGGGATCTCGACGCGGCCGGCGTTGTCGGCCCACCACTGGAGCATGTCCATCGGATGGGCGCCCCAGCCGGCGATGAACCCAATGGAATAGTCGTAGATGTGGTAAACGCCCTTCCGCGGTCCCTTGCCGAGACACCGGTCCTCGCAGAACGGGGCCAGCGGGGCGGGCCCGAGCCACAGATCGTAGTCGAACCCCTCCGGCACCGGCAGCACCGGTTCCGGCCGGCCGCCGGACTCTCCCCTCGGAGCCCATGTGAAGAGTTCGCGGACGCGGCCGATATGGCCATTGAGCACGAGTTCAATGCCCATACGAACGTGCTGGATCGAACGCTGCTGCGCCCCGTACTGCACAAGACGGCCGAAGCGATCCGCAATGGCCCGCGCGGCGAGGGTTTGTGCGGCGCAGAGGCCCAGCGGTTTTTCGATGTACATGTGTTTGCCGGCCTTCGCGGCCATCAGCGCGATCGGCACGTGCCAATGGTCCGGCGTAGCGATGTGCACCACGTCCACCTGCGGATCGGCCAGGACGTCCCGAACATCCCGTACCGCCCGGCATCCGCCGAACCGACGGCTGAACGCTTCGCGCCGCTCGCGAATCGGGTCGCAGACGGCGACGATGCGCGCGTGGGGGTGCTCGTGATAACGCGCGCCGAAACTGGCACGTTCCCCACACGCGATCAGCGCCACGCCGAGCCGCTCGCTCGGCGGCGCACTCCCTTGACCCAGCACGGATGCCGGCACGATGGCCGGCGCCGCCGCCATCGCGGACCACCGCAAGAACGTCCTGCGCCCCATCGGACTCGCGCGTCGGCTGTGGTTCATCGTGTACCTCCTTTGCCTCGGTGTTCTCTCGCCCAGTGGCGAAGTTCCTCGCCCAGCTCCGACTCTAACGCCCGGCCATCTCGTGCGATTCGCCGTCCACGCCGCGTCCGAGGCGACCTGGCCTCGGGTGTGAGCGGTTCGCGGTGCAGGCTCAACGCCGCGCCGACCAACGCGGACGGCCGGATCATCGTGAGCCAGTACGTCGAACGCGCAACGCCTTCGGTCTCGAACCAAGCGGCCGCGAGCAGCTGACCGCGGACGGCGCCGCGAACCACGACCCACCGTCCGGCGGTTCGCCGTTCATCACGTCGGGGCCGTTCAGTTTTCTTCTCCCAAATGATCTTCGTCGGTGCGCCGAAGTCGAACGAGGATACGACGGCTTCATTCCGATTCCGCAGGAATCGAAGGCCAACGCCGAAATCGTGAGGGCCAGAGAGGGTGGGCCCCTCTCGCCGCGGAGGCGCGTGCAGTTCGCCGGGCCCCGCGAGGCGGTCTGGCCGGCCGTCGTCACTCCGCTGCAGCCGCCGCCGGTTTCGCTCGCTCGCCCGCGCCGAGTTGTTCGGTCCGCGCCCTTCGATCTCATGCGCGATGTGGCCATCCGCAATGGAGGGCGGCGCGCGGCCGACCGGGCGACTGACCTGATGGATCGGTGGCCCCGCCCCCTCGACATTCAGCGACGGCATGAGGCCGTGATGGTGAACGTGGTCGGCGGGCGCGTCGGGCAGAGATTGAACACCGGCGGGTGCCGTCCATTTCCGAACCTCGGCCTTGGAGAGCGCGGGGCCGACCTCGTCCACGAGTCCGTCGGCGCCCAGCCCGATTGGATCGGCGAGCGCCGTTGCGGATATCCCGCCCAGCGTCGAAGCAAGACCTTCGGCGTCCATCGTCATGGCCCAGTGTCGCATCATCCGCCGATCACCCTCCGCAGGTGTGCGAGGCTACGCGCGGCCTGTTCGACCGTACCGCATTCGACCGAGAACACGATGTCTCGCGGCGCGCGTTGGCAGATCGCGACGACGCGCGCCCAGTCCAAGACACCATCGCCGCAGGCGCAACCGACCGGCGTGCCGGTGACCTTGCCGCGTTCCGCCTCGGACTGGCGGATCGAGATGTCCTTTGCGTGCAGGTGCACAAGCCGCTCCACGACCCGTTCGAGCCATGTGTACGGGTCCTGGCCGGCGAGGTAGGCGTTGCCGGTATCGAAGTTGATGCCGATCGCGGGGCTGTCCACCAGCGCATGGATACGGTCGAGCCCCTCCGGCGTGCGGCTGTACTGCTGATGAGGCTCAAGTCCGATGAGGATGCCGCGGGGCTCCGCCATGCGCGCGGCCTCCATGAGGGTGTAGCGCATCAGGACGTGGTCCTCCTCGGCCGTCGTCCACCGAGCTTTCGGCCCCTCGTCGGTATTGACCACCGGCGCACCGCACTCGGATGCGAATCGGATGGCCTGTTTTAAGTACTCGACGCTGATTTCGGGACGGCCCAGCGGTGTGTGCGCGCTGACGCCGGAGAGCTTCACGCCGGCCGCTTCGCAGGCGCGACGCACGCGCAGCGGGTCATCGAGCATTGAAACACTGTGGAAGTAGCCCGCCTCGCTCAGCAGCTCTCGTCCCCAGTGCACCATCGGCTCGATGTACTCGTAGCCGATCTCGGCGGCCTTCGCGACGCCCCACTCGAAGGGCTTGTCTTCGTGCCGCACGAACTCGAGGTTGATCCCAATCCGTATCGTGCCCATTGCGCGTCTCCCGTGGTCTGGTTGCTCGGCCACAACGGCGGACCATCGCGGGTCGTCGCGCATCACGATCGAACATCGGCGGGCGGCTGTCGTCCAAATCCGGCGTGTGGTAAACATTGAACATAGGGTCGCCTGATGCGTCCGGCCGCCTATGTTGCCGCTCGTCACGTGTATCATGCGGACACATGCCGTCCGCTGGTGGCGGCGGCGCATCGCGGCGAGGTGAGGCTGGTCGCGCGGGCGCGCGGCGCCTACCCGGGGGAGCGTCTGCCGGCCGGTGCGCTGCCGGGGTTGCGCAGCGTCGGTTTTTGGGATGCGCGCGCGGACCAGAGCTGGGGGTTGCCGGTCCACCGGAACGAGGGGATCGAGTTCACGTGGCTGGCCACGGGCCGCCTCGCATTCGAGGCCGATGGGGAGTCGTTTCACTTACGGCCCGGCGATCTCACGATCACGCGGCCGTGGCAGCCACACCGAGTCGGCGCACCGAATGTGACCGTCGGCCGGCTCTTCTGGGTCATTCTCGATGTCGGCGTGCGCCGCCCGCATCAGCCGTGGCGCTGGCCCGGCTGGATCGTGCTTGCCCGGGAGGACCTTGCCCGCCTGACTCGCCGATTGCGCCGGTGCGAGCGCCCGGTTTGGCGTGCGCCGGGCCTCGCGCAACGGTTTGCCTCGCTCGGGCGCTGGCTCGAGGGGCAGCCGGATCGGTCCACCATCGTCTCGCGGCTGGCCGTGGAGTTGAATGCGCTTCTTATGGACGTGCTCGAAATGCTCGATTCTCGCTCGGTGCCCGACGATCCGAGCCTGACAACGGCCGAGCGCGCCGTCGAACAGTTCCTCGAGGAGCTGGAACAGGCGCTGGACGAGCCCTGGACGCTCGACCGCATGGCGACGGCCGCGGGTCTCAAGCGCTCGCGTTTCGCGCACTATGTGCGCCGACTGCGTAACATGACGCCCGCGCGGTACCTCGCCGCGCGGCGAGTTGAGCGAGCGCGCCGGTTGCTGGGCGAGCGGCCGGATCTCTCGATCACCGAGGTCGCGTTGGAGTGCGGTTTTTCGAGCAGCCAGTACTTTGCGACGGTGTTCCGTCGTCGGACCGGCCATTCGCCGCGGCAGGAGCGCGGCCAATTCATTGCGCCGCGAGAGCGGCGCGGGGTGTGACGTCTCGGGGACGTTGGTTGCGGCGGGCCCTTCCCGCGCGTGACCCGCGACGGCGTGAGGCTCCGCTGGAACCAGGGAGGGTCCCAAATGCGTAAACTAAAGATTCAAGATCGGGCTCTGGATGGCCTTCGTCGTTGTGGGGCGTCGCTGCTGCAAACGGTGCGACGGGGTGCTGACTCCGGAGCCGTCCATCAACTTGACCAGCTTGCTCTAGGGCATCGGGGCATGGGCGGCGACCCTCGCCCGGGGCGGCTGGTTGCCGTATTGGGCCGACCACTCCGGCGAGCCGCGAACACGCCGGCGCGGGCGGTTCGCCGGACGCCTCTTTCGACACTTGGCCGTCCGGCGTGACGGCGTGGCGCTCGAGCAGTGTCGAGGTGATGGCCAACACCCTACGACAGGCGTCTTGAGGGCGCGCGCCGTACGCACACGGCACGCAGGAATTTTCCCGGGTATCTATGGACGCGTGCAATCTCGTTGACGCCGAGCTGTGTGGGGTGTCCAACGTGGTCCGTCATTGTGCGATCGGCATTGTGCTCTGCGCCGGGCGACGCACCGGCTGGATGAAGGGTTTAGAGATTCGCGCGATAGGGGCTCCGACAACCGGTGGCGCTCTGGCGAGGTTCCTGCCGACGACGATGAAGCGCCGCGATCGTGACGGCGGATCGCAGAGCGTCGGCTTGGGGACCACGGCCGTCGGAAGGGAGAGCGGGGGAATTGTGGGGATGAGGCGAAGTCCGGCGACGGCGGTGTTTTGCATCACGAGCGACGTCATCGCCCAGGTGAGTGTCTTCGGCAACTGGATGTGGTGGTTCCGGGAGTGCGATGGCGGAACCCAGCGCGAGGTTCGAGGGCTTGAGGCGGGTTCAAACTACGATTCCACCGATGGAAGGACGGTCTCGAACCGATTCATCGAGGCGAATCTCGTGTCGCGAGCGCCCCCGGGATCGCGCCCTGTCCGATGATGGGAGAGCGGTGGAGGTGAAACGTACAAAGAATGGGACACATGGCGGAATCCTCGCGTGCGTCGCGGCCGGCCACAGCGCGGGTGGCCGCGATTCCAGCGGTGAGATATCGGAGCTGTTCGATGCCCTCGAGCGCGGTTGGATGTTCTTGCTGGGCTTCGGGGCGCGGCGCAGTGCGATCGTCCGCGAGTGCGGATTTGTCGGCGCGTACCAAAAGCGGTATGTTTCCGGACGAAATGGCGCCACGGTCACAAGACATCTACGTCTCGTCGAGTCGGACGGAGCCGCCGGATGGCGCGCCGCCACCTCGCCGACCTTTCCGGATCTGGTGGGAGATTGCGACGCCGGCCGAACGTTGGTCGGCAGCGTTTGTGGTCTTCACGGTGGCGACGCTGGTGGGGATCCTGGTAGGCATCGCATGGTATCAGCATGAACAGCTTTCACGGATCCGGCGGCGGGCGGAGTCGGTGGCGGCCGGCGGGGCGCCGTCCTCCGCGATCGCGTTGGCGCTTCCCCTGGAGCTGGATGGAGCGGGTCATCTGCGTGTGGACGAACTCGACGAGGTTCCGGTGGCGGAGTCGGCGATCGCGGCACCGCAGGACCTGTCGCAGGTGACGCCGACGGCAATCGTGCAGGCGGCGGTGGTGCTCCGGAGGGCGGCCCGGGCGGCGGAGGAGGGCGACTGGGCGTCGGCGTTGGCGGCCTATCAGAAGGCGGCGGAGATCTTCCCGGAGTCGGTCCGCATTCGCGAACAGGTTGGGCTGTGCCAGCTTCGTCAGCTCGAGTACCAGGGGGCGGCCGCCACGTTCCGCTGGCTTGCCGATCGGCGGCCGCAGTCCGCCGGAATCTGGAACAACCTTGGCGTGGCCGAGGCGGGTCGGGATCGGTTTGACGAGGCACAGAGCGCGTTTGAACGGGCCTTGGCCCTCAACCCGGCGCATCCGTTCGCGGCGCGCAATCTCGCGGTGCTGGCGTTTCGTCGTGGCGACATGGTCCGGGCGGCGGAGGCGCTCGCGGCCGTGCTGCGACGGAATCCCGACGACAGCGAGGTGGCCTTGATGTGCGCGGTGGCTTTGGTGAAAACGGGGCGGTTCAGTGAGGCGCTGACGCGGTTGGAGGATCTGTCCGTGCGGGTGCCGTCGGCGCCCATCTGGTTCCAGCTGGCTGAAGTGCGCGCTCGGCTCGGTCAGAACGCGACGGCGCTTCAGGCTCTCGAGCACGCTGTGGCAATGGTGGACGCACGGACTGCGATCGCGTGGCTGAACCGGCCGGAGCTGGATCGGCTGCGGGCGGATCCCGAATTTCAGCGCCGATGGTCGCAGTTGATTCAGACCGTCCCGTAGGCCGACGGTTACCCGGGCTCGGGGGCGCCGCGAGCGCCGCTCGGCGTCAGGGCGGAGGAAGCCACAGCGAGGCGGGCGGGGTTCTCATCGGCTCTCGATCTCGGGCGTGTTCGATGAGAGTTTTCGCGCCCAGAAGGCGCCGCCAGGCGTGATCCGCCGGCGTGCCCTGCCGCTCGATCAGCACGACGGTGGCGACCGGATCGAAGGGCACGCGTTCGATGCTGTCGACTTGTGCGGGCGTGGCCGGCCCGGCCAGCAGTATTGCAACGCGTCCGCGGGCGATTCGCAGCCACAGTCCGCCGTCCGCGCTTCTCGCAGATGGGGCGTGGCGAGGCGGATGCCAGACATCCCACACGATGGCGCCGGGCAGGGTTCCTTCGTCTGCCTCTGCCAGAGTGACGAGGCGACGGTTCTGGCGGCGCCAGTCATCGAGGAGTCGTCCGACGATGCGCGACTGGACCCGCCCGGCGGGCACGAGGATCCGGCGCGTGGGAATCCGCGCCAGAACGGCGGGTGCTGCCCCCGCGTGATTTGCATCCAGCACCGGGATCACCATGGCGTCGAGTCGGTCCACACCGCAGGATCGCAGCCATCGTACGAGACGCTCCGCGCGCCAGGCCGGCCCCGGTGAGATGAGCCAGTCGTCGCGCTCGCCCGGTGCGTCAAGGAGGATCGCTGGAGCCAGATCGGGCGGCGCCAGCACGATCCTTGCGTGATCGTCGGCCACATACCTCACCAGACCGGCGGTGGCCACGACCGCGGCGGCGATGAGCAGCGTGAGTCGAACGCGGCCTTCGAAGAGGAGGAGGCCTGCGATCGCACCATACATCAGCCCCGTGGCCCACAGGGGAGGCGCGAGCACGGCGAAGTGACTACCGGGTAGCGCGAAGATGGCATCCACCCCGCGCACCAGCCCCGCGCAGATGGCGGCGTTGGCGTGGTTGAGCGTCACGGCGAGCCACTCCGAGGCCAACCCCGCCACGAGCGAAATACACCCGGTCAGCACAATCAAAAACGAGACTGGGATCACCAAGAGGTTGCCGGGGAGAGCGGCGGGCGAAATCTGGTGGCCAGTGTACGCCGTGAGAGGGGACGAAGCGATCCACGCCGCGAGCGAGGCGGCGACCAGCCGCAACAGGCCGCGCCCGGCCGTGCGTCCCACAGTATGCCAGAGAGACGCCACGTCGCGGGGTGGTTCGACCTCCGTCCAGCCCATCGCTGCGAGCACAGCGGACTCGATGGGCGGGGTGAGCGCGGCGAGACCGGCGACCACGATAAACGAGTACCAAAAACCGGGCTCTGCGATCTGCGAGGGGGCGATGGCCAGAATGAGCAGCGCCGCGGCCGCCAGTGCGGTGGGCAGGTCTGGCCGACGGCGCACCACCGGCGATAGCCACCAGACTGCAGCGATCGCGAAGGCGCGCAGCGCGCTCACCGAACCGCCCGTGGCCACCGTGTACAGTGCCAGCAAGGGGATCAGAGCGGCGCCCCACCACCGGCGCGGCACGCCGACGGTTCGCAGCGCTGCCGCGAGCACGACCGAGAACATGCCAACGTGCAGCCCGCTGATCGCAAACACGTGGGCGGTACCCGTTCGCAGGAACCGTTCGCGCAGCTCATCGGGCACCTCCTCGCGGTAGCCGAGCATCATCGCAGGGATGATCTCGGCCGGACCGGTCCAATCTTCAATCCCGCGCCGCAGCGCATCGCGCGCCCGATCGCGCTGCCGGTAACACCACGCCACCAGCGGGGAACCCCCGTTTCGTCGCAGCCGTTCGGCCGGTCCGCGGGCGAAGAGACGCAAGCGACCGTCCTCGCCCCGCCGCACGACCGCGCCGATCCGCCAGCGATCGCCGTATGCCGGATCGGGCTGGCCGGTGACGTCGGCCATCCAGACTTCGATGTGACCCCATGCCGAGCGCCATTCTGTGTCCGATGTGCGAACCGCCTCGACGACGCCACGCCAGCGCCAGCCGCCGGGATTTGTCTCGTCGCCGCGCTGGCGGGCTGGGGCGGACGAGACCCGCAGCACCAGATCGAAATACCGCGACGATCCCTGGAGCCACCGTGCGATGTCGTCCGCCCGGCGTCCAGGCTGAGCTACCAGGCCATGCGTCAAGGCGGTGAGCAGCACGGCTCCATGCGCGAGCCAGGCCACCGGCCGTGGCCGCAGCACGAGCGCCGCCGCCCCGCAGAGCGCGGCCGAGGCGAGCGCAACGCCGGCTGGAATGGCGGGCCAGAGATAAGCTGCGCCGAGGCCGGCCGTCCATGAGAGGGCAAGGCCCACCAGAGGCCGGCGCGGCGCCGGCCGGGCGGCGGTGATCAGCCGCGCCATCCGCGGTGTGCGTCCGCGAGACGAACCGGCCCCACTGCCCTTGCGCCGCGAAACGCGGCGAACGTACCCCGCACGGCGGCGCGGGCAGCCGCGGATGGGGGGCGACCACGTGCGAGATGGGCGGCCAGCAGTGCGCCGAGCAGACACCCCGCGCCGTGATCGCTCACGCCCACGACGCGGGGGGTAAAGCTCCGCCAAGCCACGCGGCCATCCGCATACGCGTTCTCAATGCATTCGCCACCGCGGTGGCCGCCTTTCAACAATACGGCCGTGCGGAACCGCCGGGCCAGCTCGCGCGCGGCATCGAGCAGATCATCCGCCGGGTTGATCGGATGGCCGACCAGTAGGGCGGCTTCGTGCAGGTTCGGCGTCATGACGGTTGACAGCGGCACGATTTGCTCCCGCATGGCGCGCAACGCGCGCGGTCGAAGCAGAGGGTCCCCGCCCGCGGCCACCATCACGGGGTCCACGACGACGCAGCGCCAGCGGTGCCGCTGGATCGCCTCGGCCACTGCCGCGATGATCGCCTCGGAGAACAACATGCCCGTTTTGACAACGGCGACCGGTGCGGCCGAGGCCACCGCGTCGAGTTGTGCCGCGACCAGCTTCGGCGGAACCGGGTGGATGCCGAATACGGCGCCCGGCCGCTGGGCCGTGACGCACGTGAGCGCGACCGCGCTGTGCAAGCCTGCCAGCGTGAACACGCGTAGGTCCGCCGTGATACCCGCGCCGCCACTGCTGTCCGAGCCGCCAATCGCGAGCGCGACACCACGAAGTCGAACAGCACTCATGCGCAAACTCTAGCACATCGTCGGGATGTGCGAATGCTGGGTCAATGGATCGGTGGACGCGTCAGGTGCGACGCTTGCCGACGCGGGACAGTGGCGGCGGGAAAGTTCACTCCTCCTATGAGAGCTGATTGCGGTGTGGGCTATTTTGTAGCGGCGAGAGGAGGGGGGTGGAGGCGGGAAGGGCGAACATCTCCCTCGTAGAACCGAACAACCTCGGCTTCCGCCGTCCCCCCCCACCGTCACGTCCGGCTCCGGAGAGCGACTTCGAGATCGCCCTCCTCCCTTTTTGATCGTTTTTCTTCGAGTTTCGGGTTGCGCCTGAGCGGCTGAGAGCTCGCGGGATCGGCGATCGTCGAGCCGCCGGAACGCTGTAGTTCCGCCGGTCCCCCGGCGGAAGATATGAGGGAGAAAGCTCCGGCGACAGAGCGCCGCAGCTACAGCAGAGCGCCCGGCCGGCTACAACGCGGGGGGCAGCGAATGGGGACAGGCACACGCGGGATCCAACGGCCGCTGTAGTTCCGCCGGTCCTCCGGCGGAAGATCTGGGGAAGAATCCTCCGGCGGCAGAGCGCCGGAGCTACAGCAGAGCGCCGGAGCTACAGTGTGAGGATGGGGACAGGCACAGGCGGGATCCCACGGCCGCTGTAGTTCCGCCGGTCCCCCGGCGGAAGATATGGGGGAGAAAGCTCCGGCGGCAGAGCGCCGGAGCTACAGCACAGCGCCGGAGCTACAATGCGAGGATGGGGACAGGCACACGCGGGATCCAACGGCC
>CALLFZ010000005.1 GCA_938010045.1 uncultured bacterium | reverse complement strand
TCCCCAGGGGTCGTCCCAGGGGCAGTGCGTGCCTGTCCCCAGTGGTCCCAAGGGGCGTCCCAGGTGTCTGGCCCCCGGCGAGGCGGCCCAGCGTTTTTTGCCGTTCGGTTCGCCGAATCGCTCCGGCGGCGGAGGACAGTGCGTGCCTGTCCCCAGTGGTCGTCCCAGGGGCAGTGCGTGCCTGTCCCCAGGGGGCGTCCCAGGTGTCTGGCCCCAGCGAGGCGGCCCAGCGTTTTTTGCCGTTCGGTCCGCCGAATCGCTCCGGCGGCGGAGCGCCGGAGCTACAGTACGCGTGTGCCTGTCCCCAATGGGGCGTCCCCAGTGGGGCACAGACCACCATTAGCCGTTCCTCAACGCGTTCGGGATCTTCTCGACCCGTAGGGTCGGGAAGTAGCGTGGGGCGGTTTCAGGGGCGGGAAAATCGCCGAGGCGATCCCAACCAAGCGCGAGGGGCTCAGTCGACGTTGATGCGGATCGTATACACCGCATCCCTTACCCGCGTCCCGGAACGGATGGTCCAAACATTCGCGCTTTTATGAGGAGAGGCGAGAAACACCGGCGAATCGCACGTGGTCGTTGGGGTAACCGACGTTCGCCTCCCTTTGCCGAAGTCTGTATTTTCCGCTCAATCCCCACGACCGCCAGCGGTTTGCTGCTTGAGGATCGGGCTTGCGGTGTTGAACCGACGGCGTAGGCTAGCCGTGAGGATGAACCTGTGGACTCAGCCCAGGAGGAGCCGCTCCCGACCTCTGCCCCAGCTTCATCAGCGGGGGTGGCGGCGACTGGGTTGGATTGTGGGGTTCGTCTTCGCGACGGCGGCCGCCGGCGAAGAGTATGCTCGAATGGCGCCAGCCTCGGATGTGGGGGCGGAGCCGCCACCGCCGGCAAGCCGACCCGTCAGGTCGCGAGCCGGCGACCCGGCGCCGGTTCGCGAGGCGATCCGCCATGCCGAGACTGGCGACCTGGCTGGCGCGATTGCGCGGCTGGAGGAGGAGGTTCGCGCCTCCCCCGAACACCTGCGCGCGTGGGAGATCCTCGGTCTTCTTTACTGGCAGGCAGGCCACGCGGATCGGGCGGAGGCCATCTGGAAAACCTGCCGGAGCGTCTTCGGCGACCGGCCGGAACCGCACAAGTGGCTGGGCGAGCTGACCGCGGCGCTCGGCCGTCTACCCGAAGCCGCTGCCCACTACGAGCGCGCGCTCGCGATCGCGCCGCACGACCTCGATGCGCGCTTCGAGCGAGTCCGGATCACGCGGTGGATGGGACGGGTGGAGGAGGCGCTCGAGGAGATCCGGGCGCTGTGCGCCGAGCACCCGGGTCGCGCCGACTTTCGCCGCGAATTGGCCGCCGCGCTCTTCGCCCACCGCGACTACGCCGAGGCCGCACGCCTCTGGAGCGAGGTCCGCCGCGACCGTCCCGACGATCCAGAAACCGCCATTCGAGCAGCTTGCGCCCGTGTCCATGCGACGGGCGACGAGTCCGCCGTCGCCGAACTGCGCGCATGGCTGGAACAACAACCCGACCACTTGCTGGCGGCCCGTACCCTTGCGCTTGCGGCGCGGCGGCGCCGCGACTCAGTCGAAGCGCTGCGCGTCACGCGGCGCCTCATGGACATTGAGCTCACGGCGAACGCCCGCCGACGCGCCGCGTTCCGCTGCGTCGAGTACCTTTCGACCTTGGCCGCGCGCGAACGCAACCCTGCCCGTCACGACGAGTCGCTCGCGATCCTGCGCGCATCACTCGAGCGCGACGGACCGGATCCGGACGTCGAACTGCTCCTGGCGGAGACACTCATCGAAGCGCGACGGTTCACCGAGGCGCGCGACGCCGCGCTCGCCGTGCTGGACCGCCATAATCGGGCGAATCTTCGCGCACAGCGCGTGCTGTTCGAAGCCCACCTGGGGCTCCAGCAGCCCGCGGAGGCCGGCCGCTGGCTCGCACGGATCGCGGCGTTCAATCCCCGCGATCCCTACGTCGCCTACTACGAGGCGCGCCGTTACATCGCCGCCGAATCCTACACCGACGCGATCGCGGCGCTAGATCGGCTGGAAGCAGCTGGCCGCCGCGGCGCGGTCGCTGTCTTGCTCTACCATGGACTGGGCGAGAGCGAGTGGAGCGAAGTGCCCTCTGTCGCAATGCTGACCCGCCACATCGCCGCGCTGCGCGAAGCCGGTTACCGGTTTGTCGCTGCCCATGAGCTGCCCGCATTGCTCGAGGGTGGCGGCGCGACCGCCGAGGGGCGGATGCCGCGGATCGCGTGCATCACATGGGATGATGCCCGACGCGACGCGATCCGATACGGCACGCCGCTGTCCGTTCAACTCGATGTGACCATGACCATGCACGTGCCGGTTGGTTTCGTGAACGAACACCATCCGTTCATCGCAGATTGGCCCACCTTGGAGTTCGCGCAGCGCAATGGTCGTTGGCATTTTGGCAGTCATGCGCTCGAGGCGCACCGTCCCGCGGCGGTCGACGCGTCGGGCATAACCGGCTCACCGCTTGCGAATCGAGTTTGGATGGCCGCGCAGGGTCGCCTTGAATCCATCGAGGAATACCGGCAGCGGCTGGTGCGTGAATATCGCGAGAGCCGCCAGGCCTTGGTCACGCATCTTCGGCGCCCGGAGGAGGCGTCGGTGATCGCCTACCCGTTTGGCGATATCGGCCAGCTCGGCCGCAGCAATGTCGAGCAGGCTCCCGCCCTGAACCTCGAGATCGCCGCGCTCTACTACAAGGTGGGGTTCGTGCAGAGCGCCTTCGGCTACGCGGTCGCGGGCGACAACCCCCTGCTCTATCAGCGCACCGAGCCCGAATTCAACGAAGACGGTTCGAACCTCGTCGCCCGCCTGCTCACCCGGCATCCCCTGATGCTCGCGCGCGCGATGAAGGCCGAGGTCGCCGCGATGGCTGGCCGGATGTACCTGGCCCGCGACATGCTTCTTCAGCTCGCGAACGACGGCTATCCGGTTGACCGATGGCGGGAGGTCCGGACGCGCGTAGAACGACATCTTGGGCGCTCGCTAATCGAATGGCTGCCGCCCGAGCCGCCTCCGTACGTGCCCGAAGCGCCGCCGTCGCCTCCGCCGCCACCGCCCCCACGCGGCGCGCCCGCCTCCCCGCAGGAGTCCGCCGCACCCCGAACACCCACCCCCACAGCGCCGGCCCCGCCCACTCCCGAGGCCGATGCGCCGGGCGGTCTACGGGCGGAAACCGACCGAGTCTTCTGATCATGCTCGCCGCCTCGTGATACTCTCGCAGAATCCGCTCCGGCGCCGCCATTGAAGGCGGCCCTTGCCCGCTCAGCGGACACTTGCGGTGGTCCACGCCTTTCTCGCCACCGCCACCCTGCACCACAGTCGGCAGCTCCTCTTCGAACCAATCCGCCAGCGGCCGGTTGTCTGAACCATCCTTTGGGACTGGTCCCTCGCCGTGAATGTTCCGCCCTCTCCGGCGCCGGCTCCTTAGCGTGTACCGGTTGAACAGGGGCGTCGTGGCTTTCGAGATCTTCGGGCGGATGCCCGCGCGCGACATCAAGCCCGCCATTCCATTCGAATGGCCATTATTCCTTTTGCCGGCCCTGGCCGTGATGGATGCTGGCCGCCAGCCTCGCCATAATTCTGGGGTCCCGGCTGCGCGATGGGACCGAACCGGCGGGCGTTCTTGATTGAGACGGCGCCGCGGCGTATGACCCGCGCCAGATGACGCGGACATCCGCCCTCAGCGTGCGGAGGCCGCCAATCGCCGCGCGGGGAACCTCGCGCCACGAGCGGCATAGTCCCGTTCGAGCCGCCGCATCACCATCTCGCGGCCGGTGCGTCCGCCCGCCGTCAGGTGCTCCACGAGCGCCAACGCGAGGTCGTCGGCCGCGATGCCATGACAGCGCCCAAACCTCTCGTTCAGCCGGTCGGCAAATTCGCGAAACGCCCGGAAGGGCGAGCCCCCGTCTGCCCACAGGAGTGGCAACGTGTGGCGAAAGCGCCCCCGGTTGTACATCAGCTCCCAATAGCGGCTAAAGCGTCGCATCGCAACCAAATCCGCCGCCGGCCAGGTCGGCGTTTCGACCACCGTGTACGGCGGCTCAGAGTCGAACCTCATCGTCCACGCCGCGGCGCGCGCATCGAGCGGCGTTCCGCGCAGCCGCTTCAGCAGATTCACCTGCAGCTCCTCCGGCTCCATCGCAACCAGCCGGTCGAACCCCGCCGCAAATCCCGCCGGTGTCTCGCCTGGCAACCCCGCGATCAGATCCGCGTGCACCACCGCCCCCGCGCGCCGCAGCGCCGTCAGGGCCGTCTCCACATCCATGGACGGCCGGCGACCAATCGCGCGCGCCACCGCCGGATCGAACGTTTGAATTCCAACCTCGACCCGGAGCGCACCCGGCGGGAAAAGAGCCATCGCGGCGACGAGGGCCGGCGCCGGCGGCTCCGGCGTCATTTCGATTTGCACCGATCCATCCGCCGGACGTGCGGCCGCCACCACCCGAAGGAGCCTGGCGGCCCGCTCTTCATCCGCGTTGAAGGTGCGGTCCACGATCTTCACGCGGCGAGCGCCGCGGCGGAGCAGCCGCGTCCATGCGACTTCGACCGCCTCCAGCGGCCGCCATCGAACGCCCGGTGCCACCGCGGAACAACAGTAGGCGCACGCGTTGGGGCACCCGCGACTGCTTTCGAGATACACGATTCGGTGGGCGAGATCCGCCTCTGTGTATTCCTCTTCAGGTCCCTCGACTCCGCCGAGGTCAGGGGGTGCGGCTGCCACCTGCGGCGGGAGACGACCACCGGCGAGTGCCACACTACAGAGCTCGGCCAGCACCGCCTCTCCCTCGCCCTCGATCACGCAGTCCGCCCACCGAGCCGCCGCCGGCGGGACCATCCCTCGGACCAGCTCGGGGCCTCCGACCACGATGCGCGCCGTAGGACAGCGCTCGCGAAACTGGCGCAGCACCTCCGGCGCGTATGCCGCATTCCAGATGAATAGACCGAACGCGAGCACCTCCGGTGAACGGGCCGCCAGCGCCGAGGCCACCGCCTCCGGCGCCGCCCGCCCGTCGAACTCGACGATCTCGGCGATCTCCCGCCACCGCCCGAGATTGGCGCGAAGACACCGCAGCGCGAGCGAGGCGTGTGGGTAACCCGCGTTGATGGTGGACAACACTATGCGCGACCGGCCCATGACAGGTTCTGCCGCGATGATCCCCTCGACTCGTCCTCGAAACAAGAACGGGCGCCCGGTGGGGCGCCCGTTCCATCTCGAATCGTACCGCGGCTCAGTAGTCCATGCTGCCCGAGGAAGCCGGAGCCTCTTTCTTCTCCGGAATCTCGGTCACCATGCACTCCGTCGTGAGCAGCAGACCCGCGATCGACGACGCGTTTTGCAGCGCGGTCCGCGCGACTTTCGTCGGGTCGATGATGCCCGCCTTCACCATGTCCACGTACTCGCCTTTCGCGACGTCGTAGCCATAGGCGCCCTTGCCCTTGCGGACTTCCTCGAGCACCACCGCGCCCTCGATGCCCGCATTCGCGACGAGCTGCCGCAGCGGCGCATCGCAGGCCTTGCGGACGATTTCGACGCCGACCGCTTCGTCGCCCGTGACCTTCAGGGACTCCAGCGCGGCCGCCGCGCGCACCATCGCGACGCCACCGCCCGGCACGATGCCTTCCTCGACCGCGGCGCGGGTCGCGTGCAACGCATCTTCGACACGCGCCTTCTTCTCCTTCATCTCGGTCTCGGTCGCCGCACCCACGCTGATCACCGCAACACCGCCGGCCAGCTTCGCGAGCCGTTCCTGCAGCTTCTCGCGGTCATAGTCCGAGGTGGTCTCCTCGATCTGCTTGCGGATCTGCTCGATGCGGGCCTTGATCTCCGAAGTTTTGCCCGCGCCCTCGACGATCGTCGTCGTGTCCTTGTCCACGACGATCCGCTTCGCGCGGCCGAGGTCCGACAGCTGCACGTTCTCGAGTTTGATACCGAGGTCCTCGCTGATGAACCGGCCGCCGGTCAGGATCGCAATGTCCTCGCACATCGCCTTGCGACGGTCGCCGAAGCCCGGCGCCTTCACCGCGCAGCACTGCAGCGTGCCCCGAATCCGGTTCACGACGAGCGTCGCGAGCGCCTCACCCTCGACCTCCTCCGCGATCACCAGCAGTGGCTTGCCGCTCTTCGCCACGTTTTGCAGCAGCGGCAGGAAATCGTTGAGGCTCGAGATCTTCTTCTCGTACACGAGCACGTAGGCGTCTTCGAGCACGCACTCCATTGTGTCGCTGTTCGTGACGAAGTAGGGCGACTGATAGCCCTTGTCGAACTGCATGCCCTCGACGACCTCGAGCGTGGTCTCAATGCTCTTCGCCTCTTCGACCGTGATCGTGCCGTCCTTGCCGACCTTCTCCATGGCGTCGGCGATGATTTCGCCAATTGTCGTGTCGCCGTTGGCCGAAATTGTCGCGACCTGGCAGATCTCCGAACGATCCTTGACCTTCTTGCTCATCTTGTTGAGCTCGGCCACGACCGTCTCGACCGCCTTATCGATGCCGCGCTTCAGCGACATCGGGTTCGCGCCGGCCGTCACGTTCTTCAGACCCTCGCGGTAGATCGCCTCGGCCAGCACGGTGGCGGTCGTCGTGCCGTCGCCGGCCACGTCGCTGGTCTTACTGGCGACCTCGCGCACCATCTGCGCGCCCATGTTCTCGAAGGGATCCTTCAGCTCGATCTCCTTCGCGACCGTCACGCCGTCCTTCGTGACCGTCGGCGAACCGAACTTTTTGTCGAGGATGACGTTCCGGCCCTTTGGCCCCAGCGTCACCGCGACCGCGCGCGCGAGCTGCTGCACGCCGTTGAGAATCGCTTGACGCGCTTCGGCATCATACTTCAGTTGCTTCGCTGCCATGTTGAACTCTCCTTCTGGGTTGGACTTGTGGACGCCGTTGGAGCCTCAGTCCTTCACGATCCCGAGGATATCCTCCTCGCGGATGATCTGGTACTCCTTGTCGTCCAACTTCACTTCGGTGCCTCCGTACTTCGGCATGAGCACCTTGTCGCCGACCTTGACGTTGAAGGGGATTTTGTTGCCCTTCTCGTCGAGCTTACCGGTTCCGATTGCAATGACCTTGCCCGTGGTCGGCTTTTCCTTCGCGGTGTCCGGGATGATGATCCCGCCCTTCTTCTGTTCCGCCTCCTCGATCGGTTCCACCAGAACTCGATCCGCCAGCGGTTGGATCTTCATGCGCTCTCACTCTCCTCGTTCGGGGTCTCACCTACACGGCGGCGAACGGGCCCGGACCCCATTCCGACCCGTCGCCTACTGAAATCGGTCCTACCGCTTCTGGTCGTCCACCATCGTGTAGTCCGCGTCGATCACGCCGTCGTCCCGCGGGCGGCCTCCGCCATTCCCGCTGCCGGCAGCTCCGGGGCCGGGTCCCGCGCCCCCACCGCCCGCCGCTCCCGCCCCGCTTTTGCGCGCCTGGGCGTAGAGCTCGGTCGAAGCCGCCTGCATCGCGCGGTTCACCTCCTCCATTGCGCGGCGCAGCCCGTCGGTGCCGTCCTTACGGTCGAGCGCCTCGCGGAGCTTCGTCACCGCGTCCTCGACGCGGCGCTTGGCGTCGGCCGAAATCTTGTCACCGTAGTCCTTGAGCGCTTTCTCCGTCGAGTACGCGAGCGAATCGGCCTGGTTGCGCGTTTCGACCTCCTCGCGTCGGCGCTGGTCCTCGGCCGCGTGCGCCTCAGCCTCACGAATGAGCCGCTCGATCTCCGCCTTGTCGAGACCGCTCGAGGCGGTGATCGTAATCTTCTGCTCCTTACCGGTGCCGAGGTCCTTCGCCGACACATTCAGGATGCCGTTCGCGTCAATGTCGAACGTGACCTCGATCTGCGGCACGCCGCGCGGGGCCGGCGGGATGCCATCGAGCAGGAACCGGCCGATCGTCTTGTTGTCGGCCGCCATTTTGCGCTCGCCCTGCAGCACGTGGATCTCGACGGTCGTCTGCCCGTCGGCCGCGGTGCTAAAGATCTGGCTCTTTCGCGTCGGGATCGTTGTGTTACGCTCGATCAGCGGCGTGAACACGCCGCCGAGCGTCTCGATGCCGAGCGTCAGCGGCGTGACGTCGAGCAGCAACACATCCTTCACCTCGCCCTTCAGCACGCCGCCTTGAATCGCCGCGCCGATCGCGACGACCTCGTCCGGGTTCACGCCCTTGTGCGGGTCGCGCCCGAACAGCGCCTTCACGCGCTCCTGCACCTTCGGCATACGCGTCATGCCGCCGACGAGCACGACCTCGTCGATGTCCGAGAACGAGAGCCCCGCGTCCTTCAGGCAGTTCTGCACCGGGCCCACGCTACGCTCGATCAGGTGATCCACCAACTGTTCGAGCTTCGCACGAGACAGCGTCATGTTGAGGTGCTTCGGTTCGCCGTCGCTGCCCGCCGCGATGAACGGCAGGTTGATCTCCGTCTGCAGCGAGGTCGACAGTTCGCACTTCGCCTTCTCCGCAGCGTCCTTCAGGCGCTGCAGCGCCATCGGATCCTTCGAGAGGTCGATCCCGTGCTCGCGCCGGAACTCCTGGAGCATCCACTGGATGATCACCTGGTCAAAGTCGTCGCCGCCCAGATGCGTGTCGCCGTTCGTCGCCTTGACCTCAAACACGCCCTCGCCGATCTCGAGGATCGAGATGTCGAATGTGCCGCCGCCCAAGTCGTAGACGGCGATGGTCTCGTCCTTCTTCTTGTCGAGACCATACGCGAGCGAGGCGGCGGTCGGCTCGTTGATGATCCGCAGCACCTCGAGCCCCGCGATCCGGCCGGCGTCCTTCGTCGCCTGGCGCTGGCTGTCGTTGAAGTACGCGGGCACCGTGATGACCGCCTGCGTGATTTTCTCGCCCAAAAACGCTTCCGCATCGGCCTTCAGCTTCTGAAGGATCATCGCCGAAATTTCGGGCGGCGAGTACACCCGGTCCCCCACGCGCACGTGCGCGTCGCCATTCGGCGCGCGCACCACCTCGTAGGGCACCAGCTTGATCTCCTGCTGCACCTCGTCATAACGGCGCCCCATGAACCGCTTGATCGAGAAAATCGTGTTCTTCGGATTCGTCACCGCCTGCCGGCGCGCCGCCTGACCCACCAGCCGCTCGCCACTCTTCGTGAACGCGACCACCGACGGCGTCGTTCGCCCACCCTCGGCGTTCGGAATGACCACGGGCTGGCCACCCTCCATCACCGCCATGCACGAGTTCGTCGTACCTAAATCAATCCCCAGTACCTTCGACATAACAAAATCTCCCGCCCGCGTATCCCGCGCTTTCCGCTCCAACGCAGGCACCCTCCGTTTAGCAATGCGCATGCCAATCTGATTAGAATGATCTCGAACATAACCGTTATATACTGATGATCTGTATGATACGTAAGCCCCTCACAATAAGCCTCCGGATATTGCGGTGTGCCATTCTGGCGCAGTTTCGATCTGACCGTGACGCAATGCCGCGTTTGATCTCCGACTCGTTCCGCGAGGTCGGGCAGGCCGTACCAGGCGGAATCACTGATCCAACGGTTGGATGGAACCCGCCCGTGGCTGTCCGAGTCTTGGAGACCCTGCACGCCATGCCACCGCCGGTCCCGCCGCTGGGGGCTCAAACGGATCGATGGACCTTGCTGCCGCTACGGGGCCTGGAGCGGCCAGCGATGCGTTCAGCGGAAGAGCAGCGCCACGCCGAGCACCGCCAGCCCGGCGCCGAGTGCCGCACGCGCAGTCATCCGATCGCGCCCAAGCGCGTGGCTGACCGGCAGAATCAGAACGGGTGTGGTGGCGGCAAATGTCTGCGCTAATCCGGCCGGTATGCGGCCAAGCGCAAACAGCATGAGCGTCACACCGAGACATGGTCCCATGACCGCGCCCAGCGCGACCCAACCGAGGGCCCGTCGATCCCACAGCGCGCGACGTAGCCGCACGCCCTCGCGGCGGACCACCGCCAGCACCGCAAAGCACACGGCCCCGGCCAGAATCCGCAGCGCCGATGCCCCCCACACCGAACCGAAGCCCGGCAGCCCCTCCTTGGCGAGCACCATGCCGACGGCCTGCCCCACGCTGCCACCGAACGCCAGCAGATCGCCGCGCACCGTCGCCCGGCCCCCGCCGCCCGCCGCGCCGCGCTCGGCCACCACCGTCGTCACCCCGGCAAGCGTCACAGCCATCGCGCCGTACTGCCCCATCGTCAAGCGCTCGCCCAGCCGCACCGCCGCCAGGAGAGCCGTCATCGGAGGTGCCAACGACATGACCAACAGGCTTCGCCGCGGCCCAATTTCGACCAGCGCCCGAAACAAGCACAGATCGCCGAAGAAGTAGCCCACAACGCCGGAGGCGATCAGCAGAACCCAACTCCGCAACGGCGCGTCCAGCGGCAACGGCGCCCCCGTTTGCCAGGCCACTACCCCGAGAACGAGCGGCAGTGCGAAGGCAAAGCGGAGCACATTGACGGGAATCGAGCCGATGCGCTCGCCGGCCAGCGAAAACGACATGGCGCTGACCGTCCAGCAGACCGCGGTCAGCAGCGCAGCCCACTCCCCCCCGTGGCTCACAGCCGTCCAGGGAGCCGCCGCCAGCGCGAGAGGCCCGCCCGCGGCCTATAGGGTGCCATTCCGATCGTCCGCCGACGTCCCGCCGGCCTGGTACAGAATCCGCGCCACCTCGTCCGGCGTGCGCGCGTTCAGCACCTGAGTGCGAATCTGTTCGTCGCCCAGCAACCGGCCAATCTCGGCGAGAAACTGAATGTGAGGGCCAGCGCGGTTGAGCGGCGACAGCGTCATGACGAAAATCGTCGTGGGTTTGCCGTCAATCGAGCCGAACTCAACCCCCTCCGGCTTCGTCGCCAGCGCCGCGATCAGGCGATCCACCGCATCGGTCTTCGCATGGGGCAGCGCAATGCCATTCTGGAGCGCGGTCGGCATTCGCGCCTCCCGCTCGCGGAGCGCCTTGAGGGCGGCGGCCCGGTCCAACACAACCCCCGAGGAGGCCAAAATGTCGAGTAGCTCCTCGATGATCTCCGCCTTCGTCTGCCCCCGCAGGCCAACGCGGATCGTTTCTTCCGGCAGAATCCGCCGCAAATTCATGATTGGACGACACCCATTTCGTCATGTCGGCCATGGTCGGGGCGGTGGGATTTGAACCCACGACCTTTTGGTCCCGAACCAAACGCGCTACCAGTCTGCGCTACGCCCCGACCTGTAAAGCCGGTGGAGTCTATGCGGGCCCCACGACCGCTTCAAGCCAGCCGGTCACAGCCGATCACCGAACAACGCCCCCCCGTAGACTGCGTCCTCACCCAGCACGTCCGCAATCCGCAGCAACTGGTTGTATTTGCAGATACGGTCAGTCCGGCTCATCGAACCGGTCTTGATCTGGCCGGCGTTCGTCGCGACCGCGATATCCGCGATCACGGCATCCTCGGTCTCCCCTGACCGGTGGCTAATCACGCAAGTATAGCCGGCGCGCTTGGCCATCTCGATCGCATCCAGCGTCTCGGTGAGCGTCCCGATCTGATTAACCTTGATGAGGATGGAGTTGGCGACCCCCATTTCAATGCCCTTGTTCAGGAACTTCGTGTTGGTCACGAAGACGTCGTCGCCAACCAGCTGGATCTTCGAGCCCAGCCGTTCGGTGAGCAGCTTCCAGCCGTCCCAGTCGCTCTCCGCCATGCCGTCCTCGATGCTGATGATCGGATACTGCTTCACCCACGATTCCCAGTACTCGACCATCTGCTCGGCGGTCTTCTGCGAGCCGTCGCTCTTTTTGAACACATAGCGGCGCTTCTTCGGGTCGTAAAACTCGCTCGCCGCCGGGTCTAGGCAGATCGCGACGTCCCGCCCGGGCTTATAGCCCGCCGCCTCAATGGCCGACATGATCGCGTCGAGCGCGGCGACGTTGCTGGGCAGGTTGGGCGCGAAGCCGCCCTCATCACCCACGGCGGTGCTCAGCCCCATCTTCCGCAGGACGCTCTTCAGCGCGTGGAACACCTCCGCGCCCCACCGTACCGCTTCGCGGAAATTTGGCGCGCCGCGCGGGCAGATCATGAACTCCTGAACGTCCACGGGGGCGTCGGAATGGGCGCCTCCGTTGAGCACATTCATCATCGGCACCGGCAGAACGCGCGCCGAGGTGCCGCCGATATAGCGGAACAGTGGAAGCCCCAGCATCTCCGCGGCCGCTCGCGCGGTCGCGAGCGAAACGCCGAGAATCGCATTGGCGCCCAGCTTCGACTTGTTGGGCGTTCCGTCCATCTCGCGGAGAGTCCGGTCCAGCCCGACCTGGTCGAGCGCGTCGAACCCGAGCAGCTTCGGCGCGATCGTTTCGTTCACATTCTTCACCGCCTTCAGCACGCCCTTCCCGAGGTAGCGTTTCTTCTCGCCATCTCGCAGCTCCACCGCCTCGTGCTCGCCGGTCGAGGCGCCGGAGGGCACGGCAGCGCGCCCGGTTGTCCCGTCGGCGAGGGTCACCTCGACCTCGATCGTCGGGTTGCCGCGCGAATCGAGAATCTCCCGCGCAAACACATCCATGATTTCGGACATGGCTCGAATCTCCATTCTGGGTTGTTCTTCCCGCCTTCCCACGCGGAAAGAGCAACGAGCATGCCCGATCGGAGGGCTCGAATCAAGCCGGGCGTAGCGGCGATTGATCCTCGCTGGCCGCCCCAACCAGCTCCCCCCCCGACGCCGGCCGCCCGGGTTGCCCCGCGTTCACGGGTTCCCCAGAATGGTGGAGGAGCGGCCCTCATGGCACCGCATGCGTGGCTCGACTGGCTCTTTCCGCGGTTCTGCGCCGGCTGCGGCGGCGACGTTGCCGAGCCCGACCGGCATCTCTGCTGGGACTGCCGCGCCTCGGCCACCTACATCCAGCCGCCCTACTGCACGCGCTGCGGCGACCCCGTGGCCGGCCGGGTGGATCGCCCGTTCCTGTGCCCGCTGTGCGCCGAACGCGAGGGCGGTTTCGACATCGCCCGCTCCGTCGTCCGCCACGAGGGGGCAGTCGCCCAGGCGATCCGGGACCTCAAATACAACGGCCACCTGTGGCTAGTGCCGGACCTCGCCGATCTGCTCGAGGCTGGCGTGCGCACCCATTTTTCTCCGGACGCCTTCGACCTCATCTCGTGGGTGCCGCTCCATCCGGCGCGCCGGCGCGAACGCGGGTTCAACCAGGCCGCCGAGCTCGCCCTCGCCCTCGCCGCGCGGCTCCACCTGCCCGCCGCGCCGACGGCCGCCCGCGTTCGGCACACGGCCACCCAGACCCGGTTGACCCTCGTCGAGCGCGCTGCTAACGTCCGCAATGCGTTCCGGCCAGTGCGCGCGGGCCGCTGGCGCGGCGCCCGCGTTCTGCTGGTGGACGATGTCATGACCACCGGCGCGACGGCGCACGCCTGCGCGCGGACTCTGCGCGAGAGCGGCGCCGCCGCGGTCGGAGTCATCACCGTCTCGCGCGGCTGAGCGCCCGCCGGACGCCGCGCCCGGGAGTGTGGACAGCACCATGGCCCTGTTCGGAAAGAAAACCCGCTACACGAGCGTCACGGTCCGCAAACGCGACATTCCAGACGGCCTCTGGGTCAAATGCCCGGGCTGCGGAGAAATCGTCTACCGCAACGCGCTGGCCGAGGCGCTGCAGGTTTGCCCGAAGTGCCAGTACCATTTTCCCATGTCGCGCGCGGAGCGGATCGCGCTGCTCACCGAACCCGCCTCCTGGAGCGAATGGGACGCCCACCTGCGCAGCGCCGACCCGCTCGAGTTCACCGGCGCCACCTCCTACCGCGAGAAGCTCGAGGAGAACATCCGTACGACCGGCCATCCGGACGCCGTCAGCTGCGGCGGAGCGCGGATCGGCCCGCACGAGGTCGCGCTGGGCGTCATGGACTTTGCCTTCCTCGGCGGCAGCATGGGCTCGGTCGTGGGCGAGAAGATCACGCGGCTCATCGAGCGTGCCACCGCTGAGCGCCGGCCGGTCGTGATCGTATGCGCCTCGGGCGGCGCGCGCATGTATGAGGGCATGCTCAGCCTAATGCAAATGGCCAAGACCAGCGCGGCCTGCGCCCGCCACCGCGACGCAGGGCTCCCCTACATTGCCGTGTTGACCAACCCCACCACCGCCGGCGTGATGGCGAGCTTCGCCACGCTCGGCGACGTGATCATCGCCGAGCCCGGCGCGCTGATCGGCTTCGCCGGCCCGCGCGTGATCCGCGAAACCACCCAGCAGGAACTGCCCCCCGGCTTCCAGACCGCCGAATTCCTGCTCGACCACGGCCTCCTCGACGCGGTGGTGCACCGCCGCGACCTGAAGACCGTGCTCATCCGCCTGCTCGACTATCTCGCTCCCGCGGGCGCGGCCGTCCCGGCGCCGGCGCCATGAACCGCAGCGGTCCGACCGAACCGGCGGCCACCGACAGCGGCCGCTCGATCGAGCGCGCACTCGAACGCCTCTACCGCCGCGCAACGTTCGGCATTCGCCCCGGCATCGGCCGCGTCGCCCGGTTGCTCGAGCACCTCGGTGCGGCGATCCGCCACCGCCACGATCCGCCGCTGGCGATCGCGCACGTGACGGGCACCAATGGCAAAGGATCGGTCTGCGCGATGATCGAGGCCCTCGCACGCGCGCACGGGCTGCGGACCGCCCTCTATACCTCGCCCCACCTCATCCGCTTCCAGGAACGGATTCGGGTGGCCGGCCGGCCAATCGCCGACGCCGAGCTCGCGCACCGCCTCGCCGAAGTCGAGGACCTCGCCGACCGCCTCTGTCCGCATCCGGACGACGCCCCCACGTTCTTCGAACTTGCCACGGTCGTTGCGTTCCGGCACTTCGACCTCGCGGGAGCCGCGTTTCGCGTGATCGAGGTCGGCATGGGCGGCGCGCTCGACGCGACGAACGTCGTCGAACCGACCGTCGCGGTGATCACCGGCGTGGATCTCGACCACATGCAGTATCTCGGCACCACGCGCGCCGAGATCGCGCGCGAAAAAGCCGGCATCATCAAGCCCGGCGCGCCGGTCGTGATCGGGCCGCTGCCACCCGACGCCCGCGAGGTCGTCGAGCAGATCGCCACCGAGCGCGGCGCACCGCTGCATGTCGCGGCCGACCTCGTGCGCGTCCGCCGACTCCACAGCGGTCCGGCCGGGCAGCTCCTCGAAATCGTCACGGCGGAGGACCCGCACACCCTGGAGGTGCGCCTGCCGCTGCTGGGCCCCCATCAGGTGGACAATGTCACCATCGCCCTGGTGGCATTCCAGCGGGTGCTCGAACGTTTCGCCCGCGAAGGCGGCGGGCCGCCCGGCTGGCCGGCACGCCCCGACCCCGCCGCCATCCGCCGCGCGCTCGAACGCGTCGCCTGGCCCGGTCGCATGCAGCGTCTCTCCGCCGACCCCGAGGTGTGGCTCGACGGCGCGCACAATCCGCAGGCCGCCGCAGTGCTTGCCGCGACACTCGCCGACCTCGGCGCCCGGCCGACCGCACTGGTCGTGGGCATGATGGCCGACAAGGACGCCGCCGGTTTCTTCCGCGCCCTCGCACCCCGGATCGCCCGCGCATGGACCGTCCCGATCGCCAATGAACGCGCGGCCGCGCCCGAGGCTCTTGCGCAACAGGCCGCTGCCGCAGGCATCGGCGTCGCCACCGCGTCCTCGGTGGACGAGGCAATCACCGCGGCCATGAATTGGGCCGCCGCCCGCCATGGCCGCGTCCTCATCGCCGGATCGCTCTATCTGGCCGGCGAGGTGCTAGCCCGGCGCGGCAGCGAACGCCTTTTTGAAGCCCTGGACGATCTCGCATGACCCTTCGTATCCAGATCGCCTGCGGCGGAACCGGCGGCCACATCTTTCCCGGCATTGCCACCGCGACCGTTCTGCGCGAACGCGGACACGACGTCACCCTCTGGCTTGCCGGGAAAGATATCGAGGCCGCAGCGGTCGAGGGATGGACGGGTCCGGTGCTCTCCGTCCCCGCCGAAGGCTATCCGCGGCGATTGCTCGACTGGCGCAGCATTCGCGCCTCTCTGCGGCTGTTGCTGGCGGCGCGCCGCTGCCGCCGCCGGATGAGTGAAACTCCGCCGAATGTGCTGCTGGCGATGGGCAGCTACGCGTGCGTCCCGCCCGCGCGCGCCGCGGCGCGCCTCGGTCGCCCCACCGTCCTGCACGAAGCCAATGTAGTGCCCGGCCGCGCGGTCATGTGGCTCTCGCGCAGGGCCACGGCCGTCGCGGCCTCGTTCGAGGAAACCCGCTACTACCTGCGCCGGATCGAGATTACCGTCACCGGCTTGCCGCTACGCCGCGACATCATCCACCGCGCGATCGAACTCGAACGCCGCCCGCGTCCCTCCGCACCCTTCACCCTACTCGTGATGGGCGGCAGCCGCGGCGCGCACCGGCTCAACGAAGTCATGGTCGCCGCCGTGCGCCGACTCGGCCCCCGAGCCCGTGCGATGCGGTTCTTCCACCTCACGGGCCGCGACGATGAGGCCAGCGTGCGCGAGGCCTACGACCGCCTCGGTCTCGACCATCAGACGCGCGCCTTCACGCTCGACATCGCCGACCTCTACGCCGCCGCCGACCTCGCGATTTGCCGCGCCGGCGCCGCCACGTGCGCCGAGCTGGCGCTCTTCGGCACGCCCGCGCTGCTCGTCCCCTACCCGTACGCGGCGCGCAACCACCAGCTCGCCAACGCCCGTGCGCTCGCGCGCCATAACGGCGCCCATCTGGTCGAGGAACGCGACCTCGACAGCGTCTGGCTGGCCGACTACATCGCCGGCATGGCCCGCGCACCCGAACGACGTGCGCGCATGCGCGCCGCTCTGCGCCGGCTCGCGCGCGCCGACGCCGCCGAACGGCTCGCGGACCTCGTTGAATCGGTCGCCTATGACCACCGGCGATCCGCTTGAAACCGCACTCGCGCGGCTCGACGCCGGCGGCCACGCCCACCTCATGGGCATCGGCGGCGTCGGCGTCGCCGGACTCGCGCGACTCCTGGCCGCGCGCCGATTCGCGGTGTCCGGCTGTGACCCCGCGCCCCATCGCCTGACCCGCGCTCTGGAGGCCGACGGCATTCCCGTCGCGCCCGCGCATTCCACCGATCACCTCCGCCCACCGCCCGACTGGCTCATCCGTTCCAGCGCCGTCCCAGCCGATCATCCCGAGGTGCGCGCCGCGCACGCCGCCGGCATTCCCGTTTCTCGGCGGGGCGAGGCCCTCGCCGCTCTCGTCGCGCGCGCCCGCGCCCTGGCCGTCGCCGGCACGCACGGCAAAACCACCACCACCACGATGCTGGTGCAGATCTTCCGCGCCGCGGGCTCGGATCCATCCTTTGCCATCGGCGCGGAGGTGGAGGCGCTCGGCGGCGTCGCGAGCGCCGGCCGTTCGGACTGGCTCATCGTCGAAGCCGACGAGAGCGATGGCACGCTCGCGCTCTATCGCCCCTGCATCACCGTGATCACGAATGTGGACCTGGACCATCTCGAACACTTCCGCGATCTCGACGAATTCCGGGGCGTCTTCGAGGCGGTCGCGCGGCAGACGGGCGGTGTCGTGTGCCTCGGCGCCGACGACCCCGCCGCGGCCGCACTCGCGCGGGCGGCCCGAGCGCCAGTGCTCTTCGGGCTATCGGATCGAGCCGAGGTGCGCGCCGCACGCCGGCGCGCGGAGCGGGGGCGTCAGTGGGCCGAGCTCTGGATTGGTGGACGTCGCGCGGCCGAACTCGAACTGCCCGTTCCCGGCGTGCACAACCTGCGCAACGCGCTCGGCGCACTCAGCGCCGCCCGCGCCGCCGGGGTACCGCTCGAGCCCGCCCTGAAAGCCCTCGCGCGATTCCGGCCGGCACGCCGGCGCATGGAGGTGCGCTTGGATCGGCCGGACGTGCTCCTCGTCTCCGACTACGCCCACCATCCCGCCGAAATCCGCGCGCTGCTCGCCGCCGTACGAGAGACGTGGCCCGGCCGCCCGTTGCTAGCCGCCTTTCAGCCCCACCGCTACACGCGCACCCTCGCCCTGTGCCGCGAGTTTCCGCCGGCGTTTGACGGCGTCGCGCGGCTTTGGCTGGCACCGGTGTATGCGGCATCGGAGGAGCCCCTCGCCGGCGGCACGGCGAGCGATCTGCTGGCGGAGTTCCGCCGCCAGGGCCGAACCGACGTGCGACTGGCCGCCGATCTCGAGGACCTCTGGGCGGCTCTTGAGCGCGAGCGACGCCCCGGCGACCTTGTTCTGCTCATCGGCGCTGGCGACATCGAAGCGGTGGCCGACCGCGCCGCGCGCGAATGGGACACCTCGCCCAGCCACGGCACAGAACCGGGCAGCGGGTGGATGTAGCTCGCGCGATCCGTATCCAGCGCCACGAGCGCCGCAATCCGGCACACCCGCCCCCCGCCGATGGCGCCCGGGCCGCGAGCCGGGCGTTGGCTGTGCGGGACCCAATCTCGTGTGTGACCGCTTGGGCTGGCCGCGGCCGACCCGCCGGAATGACGCAAAACCGCACACAGCCGGGAGCGCCTGGGCTCGGGCAGGGCCGCCACCGCACGGGCACTCTGCTGCCGGACCACTGAGGCCGGCCCTCTCGCCTCGTCTGTGTTTGTCCAATCGCCCCTCGCTGGCCGTTCCGTCCTGGGTAAGGGCATTGCGTAGAGCTCAGGGAGACCGTATGTTGCCCTGCGATGGACGAGACCTCTCCATCCATGTACGAACGGTTGCGCGAGCGGCTGGGCCGCGTGTTGCCGGACTTCGAAATTCGCCGCAAGGCCGAGATCGCAGAGGAGATTCTGCGTCTCAAAGCCGAGCGGAACGCCGTGATCCTCGCGCACAACTACATGGAGCCGGCGCTGTTCTACTCGGTGCCCGACCATCAGGGCGACTCGCTCGATCTGAGCCGCAAGGCCGCGCAGACCGATGCGGACGTGATCGTCTTCTGCGGCGTGCGCTTCATGGCCGAGACAGCGAAGATTCTGAACCCGTCGAAAACGGTCTTGATTCCTTCACCGCGCGCGGGATGCTCGCTGGCCGAAAGTATCACCGCCGAGCAGGTCCGCGACTTGCGCGCGCGGTTCCCCGGAGTGCCGGTAGTCAGCTATGTCAACACCTATGCGGACGTGAAGGCCGAGTCGGACATCTGCTGCACCTCGAGCAACGCGGCCGCGGTGGTGGAGTCGCTCCATGCGCCCACCGTGATCTTTCTACCCGACCAGTACCTTGCCATGAACGTTGCTCGCGAGACCGGCCGCCACATCATCTTTCCTTCAAAGACGCCGGTGAGCGGCGCGGACGGCCTGCTCGACGTACAGATCATCGGCTGGACCGGCCGCTGCGAAGTGCACGAGCGGTTCACCGTCGCCGACGTCGAAAACGCCCGACGCCAGTTTCCGGACGTCGTCGTGCTCGCGCATCCGGAGTGCAGCCCGGAGGTCGTCGCCGCCGCGGACTTCTCCGGCAGCACGAACGCGATGATCCGCTATGTCGCCGAGCATCCCGCGCCGAGGTACCTCGTGCTCACCGAGTGCGCGATGGGCGATAACATCGCCGCCGCGCATCCCGATCGCGAACTGGTCCGCATGTGCAGCATCCGCTGCCCGCACATGAACGAGATCACGATGGAGGACACGCGCGACGCGCTCAACTACTTGCGGTACGAGGTCGACGTGCCCGAACCGACGCGGTCGCGCGCCCGCCGCGCCGTCGAACGCATGCTTGCGATCGGATGAGGAGCTGGTCCGCCGCCCTGGCCGCGGGTTCCCTCGCTGTCGCGGCCTGCCACGCCGCGGACACCACCGACGAGATCCCGCCAGAGCTGCGTCCTCGGCCCCTGACGGAAACGGCCGCCCCTCGCGACTGGCTTCCCGCCGAGCTGGATGCGGCTGACCGGTTCCAGGCCGGAGTCTCAGAACGCTTCTTCGATCTGCTCGACCGCATCGATCGTTTCTTCGGCGACGAGCGCATCGAGGACGACGTCCGGGGCTCGCATCTACGCCTCGGCATCGGCGTCCGATGGGATCGAGCGGAAGGGGAATCCCTGCAGACCCGGGTTCGCAGCCGCATCGATCTGCCGAAAACCCAACAGCGCCTGCAATTGGTCCTCGACAACCTGACGGAGACCGCGGATCCCCGCGGCCGCAACCCGCTCGACGATACGATCGAAGCCTCCCGCCCCGACGCCGCTGTGCGCTTCATCGCGCGCGAGACGCCGCGCATGCGGCTCTCGACCGATCTCGGCGCAAAGCTGGGCGGCGATCTCCAAGGATTCAGCCGCCTCCGTCTCCGCTACGCCCTGCCCCTGGGCCCCTGGGAACTACGCCTCACCCAGACCGCGCAGTGGTACACCTCGGACGGGTTCGGCACATCGAGCGAGATGCGTTGGAGCCGCGCGTTGTCGGACGGATGGATCTTCCGCTCGTCGACCCGTTTGCGGTGGGAGGAAAAACGGGACGGCGTCACGCCGGTTCAATCCTTTGATTGGATACGGGCACTCTCGCAGAACGGCCATGGCCATCGCGTCACCCTGCAGGCGGAATGGCCCGAGACGCCGCGGGGAGGACTCGCCTCGTACGGCATCGAGTACGCCGATCGCCGTCGCATCGGCCCGCCCTGGCTGTTGATTGAGATTGCTCCCGGCCTCGCATTCCGCGAGGTTCGCGACTTCGAGCCTGACCCGCGAATTCAGATCATGTTCGAGGCGCTCTTCGGCTCCTTGTAGCGGTGCACGCTCCAAACATTGGACGCGGGCGGCCCATGGTCGTCCAACCGTTGGAGAACTCCGGCGCTCCGGCACACCTTCAGCTAGAGCACAGGTCCGACGGTCGAACGGCCGGCGCGGCGGCGGGCGGTGGACTGGACGCCCGCGGGCGGCCGGCCGCACGCGGTGAGCGATCCGTGGTGATGCGGAGGTACGGACGTGCGCGCTCCCGCTGGAAGCGGTGTGATCTGGACTCCGGTCGCCGTCACCTTGCGGGTGACCGGCGCGATCGCCGGGACGACCTCCGCCGGGGGTCCATCCCGAGCCGTGGCGGCGGCACCGTCTGCCGGCGCTTGATGCGCCGTGCCGGCTGGCCGAGGGTTCCGTCCGCAAAGGCCGCTCCGTTCCCTGCCGCCGACGCCGCCTTCTTTGGTCTCGGCCACCCATCGCTCATCGCACGGGTCATCGGCGGAATCGAGCATTGTCTGCTCGATGGCGAGCGACCGCTCTGCCAGATGGCGAACGACGGCGACGTGGTCACCACACCGGTCGGCTCGTTCGTGCCCGACTCGCTCGGGCGGCACGAGATGGTGGGCAATGTGGCCGAGTGGACCCGGAGCCGATACGCGCCCTACCCCTTACCGCGAGAGTGACGGCCGCAACAACGAATCGTGGGCGGATGAACGGGTGGTTCGGGGCGGCTCGTTCTTGGACCCGCCGCATCTGTGGGGGCCGACCGTCCGCACGGCCTATCCCGCCGGGCGACGGCTGTTCAACGTCGGCGTTCGCGTCGTCGGGGTCGAGCGGAACGCTCGGGCGTCCCGTTGAGTGACTCACGGGGGCATTAGCTGGGCGGGCGCGTAGCGGACGGAATGGGGCGACCCAGCCGTTCAAGAACCTGGCACATGTCCTCCCACACCTCCCAGTAGCGGGCCTTTTGATCGCCGCCGGCGCGCAGCAGATAGGAAGGGTGGTAGGTCGGCATCACCGGAATGCCGCGATACTCGAACCAACGTCCGCGGAGCTTCGTGATGCCCTTGAGGCCGAGCAGGCCGAGCACCGCCGTACCGCCGAGGCATACGATCACCTTCGGCGCGAGCACTTGCAATTGTTCGACGAGATACGGAAGACAGGCGGCCATCTCCTCCTCCGTCGGCGGGCGGTCGCGCACGCCGGCGTCGTCCTCCGTGGGCCGACACTTTACGATGTTCGCGATGAAGACCTGCTCGCGCGTGAATCCCATGCGCGTGATGAGGCGCGTCAGCAACTGGCCCGCCGGTCCCACGAACGCCAGCCCTTGCCGGTCTTCTTCCGCGCCGGGCCCCTCGCCAACGAACACCAGCTCCGGCTGTGCGCACCCCTGTCCTGGCACAGTGCGGTTGCGCGTGCGGTGGAGCGGGCACCGAGTGCAGACGGCGATGCGCCGCGCAATGTCGGCCAGGCGGGTCTCCGGCGACTCCACCACCGCAGCGGGCAGAGCGCGCGAGGCTGCGGCCAGAGGCGGCGCGGCGCGAAGAGCCCCCACGGAAGCCGCGAGGCGTTGAAGCGTCTCCGCCGCGATATCCGCCTCGCGTGCCCCCTCCTCGATCTCGAGTTTGACCGCCTCACGCAGTTCGTGCACGGCCCCCGTCAACCGCGCGAGCGCCTCCGCGATCGAGCTCGAGTCCGCCTCAGAGTTCATAGCCATCCCGGTACTCGCGTCGAAGATACTGATTGGCCTCGTCGCAATTCACGAAGCGGAACGCGGCCGGATCCCAATCCAGTTTTTGCCGCATGCGGATCGCCACGTTGCCCGCGAGCACCAGCTCGGTCAGCGGGCCGGCCTCGTCGAACGAGTGATCCACGCGCGGCGCGCCACGGATCGCGGCCAGCCACTCCTCGTAGTGGCCCGGCGAGCGCGGTAGAGTCGGGGGTGGGGCGTGCGGAGCGTACTCCTGCATCTTGGACTCCGGAATCAGGCGGCTACCGAGCATGATGCCGTTGTCCCCGATGTAGAGGGAGCCATTGGTCAGATTGTCCCAGTTTCGATGCGGCTCGAGCGCCTCAGGCCGGGGCGGTTTGCGGCCCCCGTCATACCACACAAGCTTCAACGGCGGCCGGCCTGGCGGACGCGGGAACGTGTAGGTTACGATTGACCATTCCGGGTACATCTCGTCGGTGAACGGCCCGGTCTCGGCTTCGATCGAACATGGCCCCTTCAGTTCGTCCAGCGCCCAGAAGATTGGATGGATCACATGGCAGCCGATGTCGCCGAGCGCGCCGGTGCCAAACTCCCACCAGCCGCGCCAGACGAACGGGTGGTACACCTGTTCCGCGCGGAACGTGCGCAACGACCGGGCAGGATGGCCGGCCGGCCAGCGATGAACGTACGGCCGAGCGCGCGCCGGCCCCAGCCAGCTGTCCCAGTCGAAGCCAGGGGGCGGCGTATCCGAGCCGTCGGGTCGGGTCGCACCCTGCAGCCAGATGGGCCGGTCGGTCCAAATATGGATTTCGCGGACCTCCCCAATCGCGCCGGCGCGGACCATCTCGACCAGGCGCCGGGTCTCTTCCGACGCCTGACCCTGGTTGCCCATTTTCGAGACGACGCGGCGCTCGCGAGCGGCCAGCGTCAATTGCCGGGCTTCCCAGATCGAGTGCGTGAGGGGTTTCTGAACGAGCACGTGCTTGCCGCGTCGGATCGCCCAGATCGCGGCCGGGAAATGCATATGGTCCGGCGTCGCAACGACGACCGCGTCGATCGAGTCGCGCATCTCGTCGAACATGCGGCGGAAGTCGGTGAAGAAGCGCGCGGCCGGAAATTTTTTCCGGGCGGCCTCCGCGCGGGCGGGGTCGGCATCGCAGAGCGCAACGATCTCGTTGCCTGGTGCGACGCCCTCGATGTCGCTGAGTCCCTTGCCGCCGGCGCCGATGCCGGCGATGCGGATGCGATGGGAGGGCGGCGGTTCATCCCCGCGGCCAACGACCCAGGGACGCACAATCATCCACGTGGCGGCGGCGCGAAGGCACTCGCGGCGGCGGAGGTGGAATGAGCGGTTCATTGGGCGAATGCTCACCGTGGCCGTGCCGGCTCGTTGGTGGTGGCGGCACTGCGGCGCGCGACGGCCGCCGCGACCGCCGCAATGACCTCGGGTGGTTCAGGGGTCGTGCCCATGTCGCCCGTCTCGCGAATCCATTCGTCGAGTGCCGCACGCAGGCGCGCAAGCGCGGCGCGGGCATCGGGATCCTCGGAGCCGGCGAGGTTGCGCGTTTCCCACGGATCGCGCTCAAGATCGTATAGCTCCTCCTCCGGCATACGCGGGGCGCAGAGCGCGGCCTGCACGGGCGTCAGCTCGCCGCGCGCGTGCAGCTCTTGGAGCAGGTTCCAAACCGGATACCGCCGCTCTTTGTAGGCGTTCGGCGCCAGCAGCGGCACCTCGGGGGTGAAGTTCCGAATGTAGCGCCAGCGCCGGTCGCGCACCGTGCGGATGCGCATCACGGTTTCATCACAGCGGTCGCGCGCGCCGAAGACATAGTCGCGGTCAGGCTCGGCGCCGTCGCCCAGAAAGATACGACCCTGCATCTTGGGCGGCTTCGGCGCGCCGGCGATCGCCAGCATGGTGGGCGCCAGATCAATCCCCTGCAGCAGCCGGTGGTCCACCGTACCGGGCGTGAAGCGGGCGGGCGCCGGCAGGCGGCGAGCCCAGCGGATGATCAGCGGCACGCGCAGGCCCGAGTCGTAGCAGAATTGTTTTCCGCGGACGTGTGCCTGCCCATTGTCGCCGAAGAAGACCACAACGGTGGTGTCGGCGAGCCCGTCCCGCTCGAGCGCCTCGAGTACGAGCCCCACTTTGCCGTCGAGTTCGCTGATCTCGTCGAGATAGGCGGCCCAGTCCTCGCGCGTGACAGGATGATCGGGATAGTACGGCGGAATCTCCACTTTGGCCGGGTCGGCGCGTTTCGGCGCGCGAAACGGGCGGTGGGTTTCGTTGAAGTTGACCTGCGCAAAGAAGGGCGTGTGCGCGCGCAGGTCGTCCCATCGGTCCGAATCGAAGGCCGTGCCCTCCACGGTGAAGTTCCAGTCGGTCTTGCCCGTGCCGCGGAATTTGCAGTACGGAGGCAGCTCGCGGACGTTGGCGGTGAAATAGCCGGCGTCGCGCAACCAGTGGGTGAGCAGCCGCACGCCGTCGGGCAGCCGCCAGCCGTCGTCGCGGTGGGAGCGATGATTGTGGGCGCCGATGCTGGTCGCGTACATGCCCGTCATGAACGCGGAGCGGCTCGGCGAACATACGTGCCCATTGAAGAACTGCGTGTAGCGGACGCCCTCGGCGGCGAGGCGGTCGAGGTTCGGCGTGAACACCTCGCGCGTACCGTAGCAGGCCAGCTCGGGGCCGAGATCCTCGGCGATCAGCCACAGAATATTCGGGCGGGGCGTCTGGGCCTCTGCGCCCCTGCCGAGCAGGTGGACAGCGATCACACCGACAAGAGCCGCCGCGCGACTGAACTTCATTCTCATTACCTCCATTGCTCCGGCATGATACGGGTGCGGAGGATCGGGTCTCAAGCGCGAACACAACCGCACGGTCGGTTCGCGGCCGTCTGAAGCCGGCGCGCCCGGTCCCACCGCAGCGATCTGGACCGTGCCGCTGCCTTCACATCACGCCGGCGGAGCCGATGGCGCTGTGACGTATTTTGAAGGGTGAGGCGAAACGGGCGGGATGCGGGTAGGAGTGCGCTTGTGCCTGCGCTTGTGCCTGTCCCTAATCGAAGACCGGGGATAGGTAGTGGCTCGGAAGCATCCCCCCACCTCCGCCCTCGGCTCGAGGCTTGTCGGCCGTCTTGTTGTGCGATGCGAAAACGGCGGCAAGAATGCGACGCGGCAGGAATTAGTCGTTCGTCTTGCCGGGCTTTGGAACCTGACGGCTCCAAATGGGGACAGGCACCAAGCATGAAGTCGCAGTAGATTTAAGGCGAGTCTGTTGTGTTGTATGAGCACGTGCCTGTCCCCATCGGCCGTCCCCAACGGCCTCGCTCCGGCGGCGGAGCGCCGGAACTACAGCGGCCGAAAGACCATCCGCCAGAGCTGCGCGCCGCAAACGGCGGCCTCGCTGCTCGCGGACCTCGACGCGGAGGCGCCAACCGGGGACAGGTACCAGACACGCCCGGCACCAAGCACGATGGGGACAGGCACCAAGCATGAAGTCGCAGTAGATGAAATGTGAGTAAGTTGCGTTGTATGTGCTTGTGCATGTCCCTAATCGAACACTGCGCAACGGCTCACGCCCGCGCCATGATACTTGACGCCCCCCCACCGCGCGCGCATCATGCGCGCGACCCCCGCGCAGTGCGCGCGTAGGGTTGGAGGTCCAAACGACGGTGAGCGAGCGCTGGATGTATCGGATGGCGGCTGCCCTGGGTGTGCGAACCGCGGCCGCGTTCGCGGCCGATGTGGTCTGCCCGGTTCTCGATGTGCCGCCAGAGCAGTTCATTCGCGGCTCGGCCGGCTACGTGTGGCCCGCCGCGCTCTCTGAGCGAGGATCGAAAGACATGGGGGTGGCCGAGTTCGAGGTGGGCGGTGATCTCGCGTACTGGGAGAACGATCTGGGCGCTGACCTTCTGTTGAGCGGCCACTGGGCGCTCCAGACACTCGAGGGCTACGGGCGGGGAACCTCGCTGTACGCACTGCACCGCGCCTACCTGCACCTCGCGTGGCGGCAGCGCTACCTTGGCGGGTTCGGTTCGATCGTCCACGTGTCGCCCGGTCTCTACACCACGTTCGACGGCATTAGCGCGGGCGCATTGGGCTGCCCCGCCGGCTTCACGCTGATCCAGGCGCCGTCGCCGCAGTGGGCCATCCTCCTCGGCGCGACCGCCTATCCGGGGTTCGACGTCGTCGTGGATCCGCAGGCGGCGATCGTCGGGCGGCCAAACCCACACGTGCGGCTCGAACTGGGCTATCCTGAAACGAAGGTTTCGGTTGGCGATGCTGAGGGGCTTCGGTTCGTCGCCGGTGCGTGGTACCGACGTTGGCCGGACTACGACATGCCGGACGATCCCCGCGAGCGCCTCCAGGTTCGCGAGGCCCGCGCCTGGGCGGGGCTCGAGTGGGACATCGCCCGCACGGTGCGGTTGTCGCTGATCGGCGGCGTGGCGTTCGCACGCGAGATCAACTTTAAAATCGCAGGCACGCCGCTGGACGTGGACGAAGCGCCGTTCGTGCAGTTCACGATCGGCGGTCTCTACTGAGGAACGCCCCGGAGGACATCCCTGTGAACATTTCATTGCGAACGGCGCTGTTCACGATATTCCCAGTGCTGCTGGGCTGCGAATTCGAGCCCGGTCAGGGCAATGTGCCGCCCGAAGCCGACGAGAACGCGGGCCACTTCCTGCACAATGTGGAACGGCGGAACCTCTCAGATGGACCGGGTGGGTTCGTGAATAACCCAGAGAACAGTCGTAGAACACTCAAGATCGTGTTCCCGGCGCCGTACAGCGGGCGCATTGCCCAGGTGCGGGTCTACACCGCCGAGGGCGAGCTATACGACACGCTGATCCGCGTAACGCCGAACGAACACGGCAACCGCGAGCGCTACTACGGCACCCGGCCGATCCATAGCTACCCCGACCATCTTCACGTGCTCGTCACCCTGCGGGAACCCCAGCCGGACGGCACCACGGCTGAGACGCACTTTGTGTTCGTGTTGCCCGACCCTCAGGCTCGAGTCGACTGACACGCGTCCGCATTCAGCGCGGAACAGCGAGCAACGCCGCGACAAGGTCCGCCGCCTCCGGGAGCGGCGAATCGCTCACCGCAAACACCGGCGGCTCGGCGGGATCGAGCCAAACGCGCAATCGGTCCGCACAGGGGTGATGCCGACCGGTCCTCAGGTCGGCCGTCCACACCGGTTGGTCGAACACCACCTCGACCTCCACCCTGCCGACCGGTTGACGTTCGACGACCTTCAGGTCCTCGCCCATCGTTACGGCGGTCTCCGGAGCGAGCGCCACGAGACGCACCTCACCGAGACGCCGGCGAAACACCGCGACCGGCACGTCCGCGGTCACCCGCACGGGCGGCGGGCCCAGGGAAACGAGGCGACCGACGACGTCGGTCGGTTCCTCGTCCGGCTGGGGTTCGAACACGGGGGTTTCGCGAAGCCGCCCGCGTTCGTCCCACGCGCCCGCCTCGCCGTTATAGATCAGCAGCCCGCCCGCCGCGGTGAATTCGCGCACCGCGGCAACCTCCCGGTCGGACATTGCCCACGAACCGGGCATCACGAGCGCGCGCCAGCGGCCGCGGCGCAACTCGCCCTGTTCGATCTCAGGTGCGGCGACGAACCGCGGGCTCCATCCCGCGGCGCGCAACGCCGACAGCCATCGCACGCGGAGCGCCGCCTGACGGTTGTGCTGCGCCTCATAACTCGAAAACCGGCGCGGCCACGTGCGGCCGTCCACCGTGGATTCCAGTAACCAATTCACCTGGATGCTCGGCTGGGAGTAGTGGATCGCAATCGGGTCTGCTTCGGGCTCCGCGCGCAGCCAAAGATCCGCGAGGGGCGTCCGCACTGCGCGCACCGCGGCGGCGAGCGCGCGGCCCTTCGGCGTCAGCGTCCAGTCGGGCGACGTCCACTGGATGCAATCCTCGCTCCACCAGATGATGCACCCGCGGTCGCCCTCCAGCAGCAATCGCCACAGGCGACGCCGCGCAACGGTCTCGTCGTGCTCGCCGATCGTGCTGAGGATGGGGCGGCCGCCCATGAACGAGCCGAAGATCGCGCGCGCGGCGCCGATGTCGTAGGGCTCGACCCAGTCCACCGCGTGGGCGAGCCGCCAGAGGTCGAACCCGCCGAACGCATGCGGCATTTGCGTACCTTCGATCCCGACAGGCGTCGCGGGATCCACGGCGCGGATCTCGCGGCGAAGTTCGTCCAGTATACCGGCCCATGTCTCGTCGAGAAACGTCCGAAACTCACACCACGGGGCGAAATTCCAGCGCCGCGGAGAGCGGCGGGCCTCCTCGCCGCGGAACTGGAGGCGCGAGAGCGCCGGCCAGTCCACGACGCCCTGCGGATGATCGGCGCCGGAGACCATGCGGTGCTTGATCTCGTCCGTCGAAAACGGACGCACCTGGGCCCAGTCAGCGAATCGAGTGTCCCACGCGCGGTTCAGCGCATCGAGGGTGCCGTGGCGATCACGCAGCCAGGCGCGGAACGCGTCGAGCGTGGGCGGCGAAAAGTCGTAGTCGAACGGGTTGGCCGAGATGGTGATGGAGAGCTCGTCGCGCAAGTTGTACGCGAGCGGCGCGTGCCGCGCGTGCCGGCGGGCGCTCTCGCGCGCTTCACGACGGGCCCAGTCGCGCCACTCCACATCCCATAAGCCATACTCGCGCACGAAGGCGGCCGGATCGCGTGTGCTCATCCATTCGTTGATGAACCGGCTCCAGTCGCGCACGCGCGAGTTCCACTTCAGGCAGAGGCCGCGGTTGACGACGTTCTCGACATAGTACGGCACGCCCGCGGCCACCCAGCGGTCCGGTTCCGCGCCGCCGTGAACCATGCCCGCGGTCGCCCCCAGCTCGCGCAAGCGCCGGAGGAAGAGATCCCAGCGATCCGGGTGACGGTGCACCGTGTCGCCGACCCAGAGAATGACCTCGTACCGCGACCAGGGCCGCGGCGCGGCCAGACCGTTCGTCGCGCCTGGAACCCCGCGGATACCGAAGGCAACGGCCAGCCCGACCGCTGCAACATGGCACGGCGTCATCGCAGTTCACCTCCGACGATGGGCATCGCCGAACGACAATGTACCAGCCCCCCGCGGGCATGACCAGCCTTCAACGACGCCCCCGCCCTCTCAGCTGCTGGTCGTTCGGCGTTGGATCTGTCCACGATTCTCCGAGAAAACTCGAGCGGGGTTCAGCATCGTCCACCCGCAACTCTGAGTACTCGCGGCACGGCCACTGGACGACTTCCTCGGCGCCGCGATACATCTCGCGCGCGCCGTCGCTGAATGGCGGCTCGCACGCCAACTGGTCGCGTGAACGCGCGCGAGGGCACAGAGCGCGCGAATCGCGCAGGCGCCGTCGGTAGCTCGCCACGTCGGTTGGCCTAGGGGGAGAGACGAGATTGCTGCGAGCATCCGAAAGGTGGTTTTGCGCCCTCACGCCTCATGGGCGAGCGCGGGCGATCTGACCGCGCATCGCGGGTTTTCCCCTCGCCCCGCACTCGATCGACCCGCCAAACCGGCGTTGGCCACGTCATCTCTGCCTCGGCCGGCGCGACCGCCATGATGCCCACAGGAATGCGGAGGGGCCGAAGACGACGATCAATCTCACGGCTCGGCTTGTGACGGGCCATTCGCGGTCCGCAACGGCCGACAAATCCACATGGCGGTCCGCCGTGGAGCACGCGCCGGTGTGAGAACCGAAGTGCACGGCTCGCGTCGCGCCCTCGACCTCGCCCGTCAGGCGTGCGAGTCGCTTGCTGTCCGCGCGCCCAATCATGGTCCTCGTTAATGGCGGACACTCCTCCTGCCCTCATGTGGGATCGAGTCGGCCGGCGTGTGCGTTGGGTGCCGCCGCCCGTGTCGCGGGCGGCTCACTCGCCCGCGTAAACCACGATCGCACTTCGCCTCGGCCCTTGCGGGCCGTGATGTGCTCGCGCGTGCGACGTGGGCTGCTGCCGCGCGCGGTGAACGCGGGGAGTTGGAGTGCGAGGCGAGGTGGAGTGCGGCATCGCTCGGGCCAGCGTCGAAGGGGCGCAGCCCCTAGTCCGACGCCTCAAGCGGTTCGACGTCGCGCCCGCGCAAAATTCGGCCGTCCGCGATCAGCTCGGCGTCGCTCCAACGGACCCGGTCGCCGCGCTGCAACTCCTCGAGCAGGTATTGGACACGCTCGCGCTCCAGGTGCCGCGTGAGCACTTCACAGGATCGCATTGAGCCGTCCGTCGCGCAGAGCCACGATTGGATCCTCCCACCCGTGTGGCGCACCGGGCCGACGAGCCGCCCCATCGTCGGGTCCGACGAGGCCGCGGGCGGGCGAGCGCGTTCAAGGGCGAGAACAGAGAACGACAGCACTCCGACGTCGCGATGCAGCCGCCGGTTGATCCAGCGCAGGCTGGGCGGCACGGCCCACCGCCGCACCTCGTGGCACCAGACGTTCGAGCGGCCCATCGCGAGAATCGGACAGGGCCGGTGATGCGGACAGGGGGCGAGGATGCGCACATTTCCTCGAAGCGCGAGCGCATCGCGGAGGCGCTCCAGCCGCAGCGAACAGGGGCGGGTGGCCGGCTCGATCAGCACGAGCCATCCACCCGGCCGCAGCAACTCAAGCCGACGTTGCACCCACTCGAGCACAGCGGCGTCGGAGGCGGACTCAAACATTTCGTTGAGTGAAAAGCTGGCGATCGCGATGTCGACCGGCTCGGGCGGCAGCCACACGAGCGCGTCGGCGACGGCGCGGACCACTTCGGGGTTTCGGCGCGTGCCGACCTCGCGCGCAAGACCGGCGAGCCGATCAAGCGATGCGCGGTGCCGTTCGCAGGCGTACAGACGGCATCGCGCGCGAGGCCGCAACCGGCGCGCAAGGTCAACCGCCGCCAACCCCGCCGCCCCCGTTCCGGCGCCGATGTCCGCGATGAGCACATCCGGCCGGCGCAGGCGAAACCAGGTTGGCTCGGATGCGAAAGCGGCGCACTCGGCGAGGACCAGCCGCGCCCGGACGTGCGTTTGGGGAAAGAAAAAGAGGCCATAGGCCGCGGTGAGCCGCGCATCGCCGGCATAGCCGCCCAAACCGGGTGCGCGCTCGGTGGTGAACCGGTCGGAAAGTTCGGCCACGGCGCGGGAGAGCCGGTCGCACGCGTCCTCGGGGGTGGTCGCCCCAGTGGCGCGCATCGCGTGGCGGAGCCACGCCCGTTCGAGGGCCTCCGGATAACCCAGGGAGTACGTCGCCACCGCCGGGCCTCAGAACCGCAGCCGCGCCGCGTGAAGACGGCGGCCCAGCTCGTCCAAGACGCGGGCCTCGTCGGCCTCGTCGCGCGCCTCAAAGGTCGCGGAGAAGCGAAGGTAGGCGCCCACATCGTCCCACGGCACAGTCGAAACCGAACACTCGCGGATCAGGTACTGCGAGGCCTCCTCCGCCGACACGAAATGGGTGTCGGCCGCGCCACGCGGCGCGCGCACGTAGAGGTAGAACGTGCCGCCCGGCATGCGCGCGTCGAACCCGACGTCGCGCAGCACCTCGACCAGACGCACGAGTCGGCGGCGGTAGTGTTCACGGATCGCCTCGGAAAGCGAGAGGTCGGCGATGCCGGCGCACGCGGCGCGCTGGATCGCCTTGAACTGGCCAGAGTCCGTGTTGTCCTTCACCTCGGCGAATGCTTGCACCGCGCGGGGCGGCCCCACCACGAAGCCCAGACGCCAGCCCGTCATGTTGTAGGACTTGCTCATCGAGTGCAGTTCGACAGCGCACTCGATCCCGCCGGGCCGAGCGAGGATGGAGAGTCGGGGGCGGTCAAAGACCAGCGTCGCGTAGGCCGCGTCGTGCACGATCAACACGTTGTGGCGCTGCGCAAACTCGATCAGCCGGTCGAAGAGCTCCTCGGTTGCCGCCGCACCGGTCGGGTTATTCGGATAGTTCACATAGAAGAGCTTCGCCGCGTCGGCCTCGGCCGCCGGGATCGCGTCGAGATCGGGATGGAAACCGTTTGATTCGCGCAGAGGCACCGGCACGATGCGCGCGCCCAGATATCGCGCGTGGGTGGCGAGCACCGGGTAGCCTGGCACGGTGGTCAGCACGACATCGCCCGGGTCCACGAAGCAAAGCGGCAGCATCGCGAGCGCGGACTTCGAGCCGATGCTGTGGTTGATGTGGCGGTCCGGGTCGAGGTCGCGTACGCCGAAGAACTCGGCCATGTACCGCGCCGCCGCGAGGCGGAACTCGCGGATGCCATTGTCCGCATAGCCGCGGTTGGCGGGATCGTCCACCGCGCGCTTCAGCGCCTCGCGAATCGGCGCGGGCGCCATCTGATCCGGCTCCCCCACCCCGAAGTCGAGCAGCTCGACTTCGGGACGCGCGGCCAGCGCGGCGGCCTTCGCGCGCTTGATCTTTTCAAACTTGTAGATCGCATTCGAGGTGCCGAAGGAAGGCCCCCCGATCCGTTGCGCAAATCTCGATGGAAGATCAAACATGTGCACCGACTCCGTTCGCCAATACCAAACCCGACACGATACGCGACGCGGCAGCCCATGACGAATCCTCCGGCCGCCTCTCCTCAGCGGAGCGCGTCGGCGAGCGGCGGTCGGGCGTACGCGGCGATCCGATCGGAGCGGTGGCGCACTTCATACACGGGCGGCGGCACCTCGGGAAACGCGAACTGATGGTCCGTCGCCGCCACGATGACGACGTCGTTGGTACGGCTGTGCGCCCAGGCCCACTCGAACGATGGCGCTTCGATCACCGCGCGCCCAAGATGGAACTCCAACGCGCCGTCGTCATCCCCCACCGTCCACACCGCCGTGGTCGAAGGCAGGCGGTCGCGAAGGTGTCGCGCGAACGGGACGATCACCTGTTCGTCTTCAATCCAAGGTGCCCACGGTCCGCTGAGCGACAGCGCGGCCAGCGCTAGGCCCAGCAGTGCGGCGGGCGCCGGCACGTGGGGCCATGCCTCCGCCTGCCGCCAGGCCGCGACACCGGCGGCGGCCAGCGCGAGGCCAAGCCCGACCCCCCAAGGCCACGCCTCGATCCGAAGCGCCGGAGCCGCGATCGCCGCGGCCAGACCGCCAGCGCCGAGCGCGAGCGCAAGCGCACGGCCATAGAGCGTCATCAGCCGCGCGCCGCGCCGCGTACGCAGACGCGCGGTCCACGCGCCCATCGCCAGCGCGGCCGGCGGCACCAACAGCGTCGTATAGTGAATCTGCTTGTTGCCGAGCACCGAAAGCAGCAGCACGCCGGCGGCCAGCCAGGCCGTGAGGAAAGAGTCGCGCGCGCGACCCCGGACCCGCCGGACCAGCCGCAGGAGCGCGGGCGGCAGCACGAGGCTCCAGGGTGCGATCGCCGCCGGCAACGCATACGCATAGTAGAACCACGGGCCGGGGTGCGTCGGGCGGCGCAGCAGCACATTGAGCTCGTGCGAGACCGCCTCGCCCGCCGCCCCACGCACGGCGCTGATCATCGAAACCACATACCACGGCATCGCCACCGCCGCCGCGGCGAGCGCCGCGAGGCCCACCCCGCGCGCCGGACGGCGAAGTGCGGGACAGATCACCGCAGCGATGGCCACCGTGAGCAGCACAATCAGCGCCGGCGCGGGGCTCTTCGTCATCACACCGGTCCCCGCCGCCAGCCCCGCCGCTAGCCACCCCAGGGCCGCGCCGCGGCGCGCGCGCAGCGCAGCCCACGCGGCCAGCACCGCCACCGTCGTCCAAAACGATTGCGCGATGTCCGTCTCAGCACGGAACCCGAACCGAAGCATCGCATACGAGGCGGCCGCAAAGGTGGCCCCCATCACCGCGCCGCGACGGCCCACGAGACCCCGCCCCCCTGCATACGTCACGGCCACCAGCCCGAGCGCAAACGCGAGGCCGGGCAGACGCGCCACCGCCGCCGAGTTCGACGTGCCCCACGTCCGGTACGCGAGCGCCGTCAGCCAGTACATTGTGGGCGGCTTCTGATAGCGGGGCGCGCCACGATAGGTGGGCCGGAACCATTCGCCGCGATCCGCCATCGTTCGCGCGGTGAGAACTACCCGAAGCTCCTGCTCACGGCACACGGGCAGACGCGCCGCAGCCAACGCCAAGACGACGCCGAGCCCCGCCGTCACCAGCAGGATCGCCAAGGCCGGACGGCGGTACAGTGGCGGGTCCATCGGCATTCGCACCGCCCGCACAATAACGGAGCGCGCCGGAACGCGCCAGCCTCAAACCAGGGGCCGCCCTCCCCCTTAGCCGCGCCGGTACCAGCGCAGCGCCGAGGTGCGAAGAACGCTTTCACGCTCGGCCTCGGACAGACCGCTCGTCAGCCCGAGCGCCAATTCGACGACCTGGGCGTAGCTCGCCTGCTGTTCACACACCGGCCAGTTGGTGCCGAAGATGAGGCGCTCCGGCCCGAACGCATCCAGTAACTCCCCAAACCAAGGGCGCACGGCGTCCGGATCCGGCGTCACCTGGCCGCCACCCGCGCCCCGGCCGAGCGCCTCGACGAAACCGGAGATCTTCATCGCCACATTGCGCTGCGCCCCGGCCGCGCGGACGGCCTGCCGCCATTCCACGGGCGGCTCGCCGCCCGCGCGGATCACCGGCCCGCCAAGATGATTGACGATGATGCGCACGTCCGGCAGCGCGCGCGCGAGCGCTGGCACCATGGCGAGGCGAGAAGCGCCCTGGCCGAGATCAAGCGACAAGCCCCGGGAAGCAACGCGACGCAGATCCGCCAGCACCGCTTCATCGAGCGAGGGTTCGACATTCCAGAGCCCCGTCCGTATGCCGAGAAAACGGGGATGCGCCGCAAGACGATCCAGTTCGTCCGCAAACCCCGAGCGGCCGGGCTTCAGGTGACCGACCACGCCCAGAACGAACGGGTCGCGATCCGCCCATCCGAGTAGCCAGTGGTTGTCCTGCTCGACCGGACTGGCCTCGATCGCGATCGCGCCAGCCACGCCGAGCGGCACAGCGAGCACACGAAGGTGCTCGGGCAAAACCGTCCGATACAGCACAGCGTTGTTGGCGGGGGGCCATGGCACGCCGCCGGGACGCGATGGATCATAGAAGTGCACATGAGCGTCCACGATCCCGACCGGTGCGGTCGGGGCTGGCGCGCGGCATCCGGCCGCGGCGAGCGCGCCGACGAGGAACGCGCGTCGTCGAATCATCGTCGCCATCTCCCGGCGAAAAGCCGTTGTCTTTGACCGTGAAGCGGTACGCTCCGAGCCACGCCGAACGGGAGATCGGCGCACGCCGGCCCTCCCATTTCATCGGCGCCGTGAATTGCCCCCGCTGCCGGTTTCTTGTGCACTGCCTGTGCGTCCCAGGGCCAGTTGGTCAGTTCCCGCGAATGTCGGGGTCGCATCAAAAATGTGAGAATTGAGAGGCCGAGTCAAACCCGGGCAGGGTAGTCGCACGAACAGACCATGGCGGGTCAAATGGGGACAGGCACCGGCCTTTTCTGTCGCCGGAGCTTTCTCGCCCCAGATCTTCCGCCGGGGGACCGGCGGAACTACAGCGGCCGTGGGCTGGCGTGTGCCTGTCCCCAGCCTCTGTCCCCAGCGTCGCCTAACGTCGCAGCGTCTCTCCCTCGCCTGGCTGAGATGGCGGAAACCGAGTTTGTTCGGTCGCATTCTGAAGATGTTTGCTTGTTCCCGCATTCCGATCCCTCGTCTTACCCCTCTAAACAATCCACAGCGCAATCGGCCGGACGGAGGGCGAGTTTACGCGCGCGGCGGTGGCAAGCAGACTGCACGCCACAACTCCCCCCTCCTCGTCGCTGTCGTGGCGTTCATCGCATTCCGACGGCGTTTTCTTCCAAGAGTGGGCAGCTCACCCGCGGTGTCCGTCCCAACCTTGGACGGACGGCGTGCCATTCTCCACCGGCTCGGGTTCGGCCTCGTCGCCTTTCATCATCATCGGGAGACGTCGCACGCGGTCGCCATTGCGGTTGACGAAGTAGAGCGCCGATTCGGAGGGTTGGCGGCCGTGGCCGTCGGCCCAGATCGCATAGAAATCGGGGTGGGCGTTGAGCGGACGGCGCGCGTAGTTGTGATTGCGCGGGCTGTGGAGGGTGAGTTGTCGGATCTTACGCCACGAAGCGCCCCGGTCGTGGCTCAGCCACATGGCCATCTCGCCGCCGGGATTGTAGGGCTGCGGACCGGGCTCGGTGGGGCCGATGATGCGCCAGGCGCCATCGGACTCGATGTAGAGCGAACCGTGGTCGTAGTTGTTGAGCGAGGTGGTGATGGGGCGCACCTCCCACTCGCGGCCGGTCCACCGGGCGGTCATCCACTGCCGCGGTCCGTTCTCCGGGCCGGGCTCAAAACCGCGGCTTGTCAGGAAGAGGATCACAGGGCGGCCCTCGGCGTCGAACGCGAGGTCCTTCAGGTAGACGAGCAGACCTCGCGTGCGTGAGTCGAAGACGAGCGCAGGGTTGTCGACGGTGGTGAGCGGGACGTTCACGGGGCGGCCGTCGGCGGTGCGCCACGTGCGACCGACGTCCTCCGTTTCGAGATAGTAGATGTTGGCCCGCGCATTGAGGCCGAGCGGCGGGGGGTGGTGGTCGAACGCGGTGGCGATCCGTCGGCCATCGCACCAACTGATCTGATAGTCGCCCTGTTCGATCGAGGCCAGCAGGTGCGGCCCCTCCCATGTGCGGCCGTCAGCGCTCGTGCTCCAATACAGCCCGCGGATGGCTTGAAGGCCAAGAGTGCGCGGCCCGCCGTAGCGCGTGTGGAGGAAGAGGAAGCCGTTCTCCGGCACGTACCATGGCTGCGGGTACGAAAAATTGGTCGTCGCGACGAGCTCGAACTCGTCGATCGAATACGGACGGACGCTCCGGTGGATGAAGGCCGGACGGGCGGTGCCGTGCGCGGCGGAGAAGACCCACAGGTGGCCGATCGAGTCGATCGAGAGCACGGGGTTGTCGTGCGCGTCATCGGTACGCTTGTTGAGCAGGATGACGGGGCGCGGCACGCGGCCGGTCTCGTGGTCATAGTACGAAACGATGTGCAGCAGTTCCTGCCGGTCGCCGGGGCCGCGCGCGGTTGTGCCGCCATAGACGAAAAAGGTTTTGCGGGCCCGTTCGGAATAGATCGCGATCGGGATATGCTGCTGTGGGTAGGTCGCCATCCCGCCGCTGTACTTGTAGCGGTATTCGTCCTTCGTTGGCTGGTTAAAGTACCAGATGCCGCGGTAGCCGTCGTCGCGGGGGAGAGGCGCGGAACGCGGCGGCGTGGCGGCACCCAGCGCTAAAAGGGAGATGGTGACGCGAAGGGCAAGTGCGGAGCGGATCATCGTGTTGAACCCTGCGGTGGCGGTGTGAGTGCGGCGATCAGAGCCTCGGTGACCGTGGCGTGGGGCCCCTCGGGGCGCGCCGGGGTAGTGACCACGACCGGAACCCCGAGCGGCGCAAGCCGCTCCCGGAGCATGAGGCCAAACAGCGCGCTGTGGGTGGGATCGCGCGGCGCATCACCTTTCGTCACCGGCGTTCTGTCCCCGTAGTAGAGCCACAAGGGAGGGTCGTCCGCGCTGGCGTGTTCGATCGGCGAGTATTCACGAATCACCGGCCACAGGCGCTCGCGTGCTGCGAGAAAGCTCTCGAAGGCGGCGGCCCGCTCGTCCGCACGCGCGACGGACCACCCGAAGGCGTGAGCGCCGTAAGTGATGTTCGGCATCCACTCGCGCATCTGCACCGGATCGAGGGAGGTTTGTGCGCCGACGGCCGCGACGAAACACAGGCGCGTGCTCTCCCGCGCCACGGCGTCGGACGAGTCTGGGCGGGCCATGTCGTCATGCAGCGCCAACCACAGTACGCTGCAGCCGCCGGCCGAGCCACCGCTGCCGGCGATGCGGGTCTTGTCGAGGCCCCACTCCGCGGCGTGGGCGCGCGTGAACTGTAGCGCACGCGCAGCATCCTCGAGCGGCCATCGTACGGGCGGCGCGACGCCGGCGGCCTTCGCGTCATTGACCAAGCGATAATCCGGGGCGACCACCGCGATTCCGTTCGAAAGTAGGTTCGGCACGTCGAGGAAGTCATGGACGTTCGTGCGGCTGCGCGCGTTCCAGCCGCCGCCGTGAACGAAGTACACGACGGGGCACGGACCGATGGCCGCAGGACGGTACACGTCGAGCACCTGCCGTGGGTGCTCTCCATAAGGGACGGCCACGCGCCACGGAGCGGAAACCTCCACCCGCCTACGCGCGGGGCGCCCCGCCCGGGGGGCCGAGTTTTCCTCGCGGGTCAGGGAACCGGAGGAGAGGGGCTCGGACCTTCCGGCCGCCGCCCACCCGATGACGGCCATTCCCAAGAACGCACCGACACCGCCGATCCATTTCCCGACCGCCATGGTCAAACTCCGTGTCGCCGCATGTGCGTCATGTTGCACTATAGCGCAGGTCGGGGCGTGAACGACAGCGCTGATCGGAGAGCCGATGGCGCTGTGGATCGTTGGGAGGTGTGAGACGATGGATCTGAATGCGCATATCCCTGTCTTTCCAGAACACATGTGTGGTCGCATTCACATGTTTTTGTCTGGCGAGGGTGGCCCCCGCTCGGATGGCGGTATGAGCCGCCCTTCATGGCGGCGGCGGGCCTTCGCGTTGTACCATGGCCTGCGCGCCGGTCGCTCCGGTTGACCCCCGCGGTTTTGCGCCGGTCCCCGATCGAAGGCCGTGGACGGGCACCTGGCTGCCCCTTTGGATTCATTGCGCCCACTTCGCCGAACAAAGGTGCTGTCCCCGTGGCGGCTGACGCGAGGCGACTATCCCCGAGTGCTGGGCCGACAGTCCGTGCCTCTCCCGATCACCTTGGCGTGCCTGTCCCCAACGGCCGGCCCGCGACGTGCCTGTCCCGAGGGAGGGCGGAGGGCTGGATGGTTCAAACAGATGTGTTGTTTGAGGGAGCGGCGAGAAACACCGGCGAATGGCGCGGGGTCGTTGGGGTCAACGATGTTCGCTTTCCTTCGCCGATGCCTGTATGGGCCGCGTACACCCCAACAGTGCAATCGGCTACTGAAACGGGATTGCGCGGAGCAGAGCGGCACCGCATTATGCGGTTGCCATGAACATGGATCCGTCGTCATCTACCTCACCGGCATCGCCTCCTTCGGTCCCGCCGCCGGAGGTCGGGGTCCGCCCACCGCCTCTGCCCCGGCAACGCCGTTGCCGATGGCCGTGGCTCATCGCGGCGTGCGCAGTTGCGATTGCGCTGTTCATGTGGGCCCGCCAGCAAGGAATTGAGGCGGGCTCATCCGGCGCGGTATGGTCGCTCCGACAGCGCGGCGGTGAGGACGAGTTTCCACGCCTGCGCGAACGCTGGTCCTCGGGCAGTGGCACAACCAAGGTGGTTCGGATCGCGCTCGAAGGGCCCATTTTCCGCGGCTCGGCGGGGTTTTTTTCGACGGGCGACATGGTCGAATCGGTCTTGCGCCAGATCCGCGTGGCCACGAACGACCAAGATGTACGGGCCATTCTGCTGGACCTCAGCTCCCCAGGGGGCGCGGTGACCCCCTGCGATGAGATTCACGCCGCACTGCGACGGTTTCGCGAGTCGCGGGAGGACCGCCGCGTCATTGCGTTCGTCCGCGACCTCGCCGCCTCGGGCGGCTACTACATCGCCGTCGCCGCCGACCACATCCTCGCGGAGCCGACCGCGATGGTGGGTTCAATCGGCGTGATCTTCCAAAGCCTCAATTGGCACCAGCTCGCCAGCAAGATTGGCGTGGACGCGCCGGTCATAAAGTCGGGCGACAACAAAGACCTGATGAACCCATTCCGGCCAGTGAACAGCAACCACGTCGAGATTCTGAAGCGTATTGTGGACAACGTCCACGACCAGTTTTGCGAGTTGGTCGCGAAGGGACGGAATCTTGGGACAGACCAGGTACGGGAGTTGGCCGACGGCACCGTGTTCACCGCCGCTGAGGCGCTCAATCGGAAGATGATTGACGCGATCGGCTTTTGGGAAGACGCGGTTCAAACGACCGCCCAGCAGCTCGGGGTCAAGACGGTGAGGGTGGTACGCTACGAAGACCGGCCGCGGCTACTCCAGGAGCTGCTCGGCGCCGATGTGTCCGTCGCGGCGCGGCGGCTGGCGTCGCACACCGGCCCGCAGTTGCTGATGATTTGGGCGCCCTGAGGGGCGAGGGGCCGCCCACTCAGACGGCTCCGACGCCGCCGCCGAGCTTTGAAAGAATCGTGTCGAGCACCGCGCCGGGGCCGCGGTCGGCGGGCAGATCGCGCAGCAGCTCCGCGGCGCGCGCGGGCGGCACGAGCCGCCCCACGGTCTCGTAGAAGTTGTTCCGGTCGGCGCGCGTCGCAAACCCACGCCGCGACCACTCCCCGACGTAGCCCAGCCCGGCATGCTGCAGCAGCGCCGTGTGACCGTACACGATGTGCGCGCCGCGCACGAAGTGGGGCAGCAGGGGTCGAAGCTCCTCGGTCTGGAAGTCGTCCACGAACTTGTTACCCGGGCTGTTCATTTCGGTGCCACAGACCAGGAACATTTCGCACGCGACCGCCGCCTCGACGATGCGCTGCAGGTTCCGGAGTTTTTCGTCCTTCACGCCGGCGCGGTAATTGCGATCGGGGATGATGTTGACGCCCTCCGCGCCGCCGGCGAGGTGGAGTTGGAGCAGGTTCTCGGCCGGCCGTTCGCCCGACGAGGTACCGTCGAGCCAGGTGACGAGCGGGATGGCGCCCGCGTCAAGGAAAAAGCGGTTCGTCTCGGCGATCGGCGGGAACGAGCCGCTATCGGGCTTCACATAGCCGACGCCGCCGGCCTTCATCGTGATGGCCCGAATGCGGTTTTGCAGCGCGACGCCCTCGGGGGGATCGAGTTCGGCGGCGTCGCAGCGGAGCTTTTCGCTCCAGAACGCGATCAGGGACGTCTCGCCGCCGAACAGGTGGCGGGCCTTGCGCGCATAGGCGAGGCAGATGTGCCGCTCGGTCGCATTGCCCGCGGGGGTCAACGGCACGACGTCGCGGTCGTAGTCGAGCTCGACGGGCGCGAGGTAGGCGTTCACGCGCCGCACGAGTTCGCGGTTCCGACGCTCCGAGATCTCGCGCAGTCGCCGCAGGAACGGCCGCAGCGGCGGCGCCACCTTCGAGGAGGCGAAGCCGATCCCCATGTGGTAGGCAATGCCGGGCTCGCCGGGCGAATTGATCTCATGCTCGGCCAGCTCCGCCACGAACACGCGGCACTCGAGGCCGGCGGTCGTGCGCAGGTTCAGCGCGGCCCCAGCCGCGAGGATCTCATCCACGCCGTCGAGCACGTCAAAGTCCACAATCCCGGCCGCGTGCAATCCACGTTGCAGCGCGAGCCACGCGATCTGCGCGGGCGTCCAGCCGTTCGGGTTGTAGGAATAGCAGGTGTGGTAGTGCAGGTTCACCCAGCCGGTGTCCGCTGGCCGCGCGCGGCGGCCGGCGGCCAGCTCGGCGCCCAGACGCTCGAGCGCGGCCCGCCGGCGCGTCGGATCGGGGTCGCCCAAGGCCGCCACCCCCGGATCCGATGCCACCGCACCCTGTGTCGAATCATCGGTTCGGTTCATTCGGGCAAGTTCCAGAGCGCTGGATTGTACTTGAAACGGACGGCCATGAAAACTAGGCTGATTTCTTCGGGGGTTCACCCGAACCGAGGACCCTGCGATGCTCGATCCGGTTTCCAACAAGATTTCGTTTCCGCGCCTCGAGGAGGACATCCTGCGCTGGTGGGCGGAGGCCGACATCTTTCGCCGCTCGCTCGAGCAGCGTCGCGGCGCGCCCGAATATGTCTTTTACGACGGGCCGCCGTTTGCGACGGGCCTGCCCCACTACGGCCATCTACTCGCGGGCACGATCAAGGACATCGTGCCGCGCTACCACACGATGCGCGGGCGTTACGTCGAGCGCCGGTTCGGCTGGGACTGCCACGGTCTTCCCATCGAGGCACTCGCGCAGGAGCGGCTCGGACTCTCCGGCGCGCGCGAGATCGCCGAGCGCGGCGTGGATGTCTTCAACGAAACCTGCCGCTCGATGGTGCTCACCTACACCCAGCAGTGGCGGCAGATCGTCACCCGCATGGGCCGCTGGGTGGACTTCGACAACGACTACAAGACCATGGACCTTCCGTTCATGGAGACGGTCTGGTGGGTCTTCAAGCAGCTCTGGGACCGGGGCCGCATCTACCGCTCTTACCGGATCATGCCGTACTCGTGGAAGCTCTCGACGCCGCTGTCGAACTTCGAGGCCGGCCGCAACTACCGGAACGTGCAGGACCCCTCGATCACCGTACGCCTGCGGCTGCGCTCCGGCTGGACGCCGCCCGCCGAGGCCGCCGGCGCGCCGGTGTATCTGCTGATCTGGACGACGACCCCTTGGACGCTGCCCGCGAACCTCGCGGTCTGTGCGGGGCCCAACATCGACTACGTGGCCGTCCTCGATCGCCAGGAGGGCGTCGTCTATGTGCTGGCCGAAGCCCGGCTCAGCACCTACTACCGTTCGGTGGAGGAGTATCGCGTTCTTGCACGGTTCCGCGGCCACGAGCTGGCGGGCTGGACCTACGAACCGCTGTTCCCATACTTCGAAGGCCGCCCCGGCGCGTTCCGCGTGCTGACCGACGGTTTCGTCTCCACCGAGGATGGCACCGGCATCGTTCATCTGGCGCCCGCCTACGGCGAGGATGACTTCCGCGTGTGCCGCGCCGCGGGCATCGAGCTGGTGGACGTGCTCGATGCGGAATGCCGCTTTACCTCCGCCGTCCCCGACTACGCCGGCCGGTTTTGCAAGGACGCCGATGCGGACATCATCCGGCGCCTCAAGCGCGAGGGGAAACTCGTGCATCAGAGCACGGTCGTGCACAGCTACCCGTTCTGCGAACGCACCGACACGCCGCTGATCTATCGCGCCATCGAGGCCTGGTACGTGCGCGTCGAGGATCTGCGCGACCGGCTTGTCGCCAACAACGCCGGCGTCCACTGGGTGCCCGCCGCGGTGGGCGAGAAACGCTTCGGCAACTGGCTGCGCGACGCCAAAGACTGGAACATCAGCCGGAACCGCTTCTGGGGCTCCTGCATCCCCGTCTGGATCGCAGAGGACGGCTCCGACGCGATCTGCGTCGGCTCGATCGCTGAGCTCGAAGCGCTCTCCGGCGTACGGCTGACCGACCTGCACAAGCACCATGTGGACAGGGTCACTTTCGTACGCAACGGGAAGCTCTACCGCCGTACGCCTGAAGTGCTCGATTGCTGGTTCGAGTCCGGCGCGATGCCCTGGGCCCAGCAGCACTATCCTTTTGAGCGCGCGGACGAGCTTCACCGCTTTTTCCCCGCCGAATTCATCGCCGAGGGGCTCGACCAGACCCGCGGCTGGTTCTACACGCTGCTGGTGCTCTCGACCGCGCTGTTTGGATGCAGCGCCTACCGCCACGTCATCGTCAACGGCCTGATCCTCGCCGAGGACGGCCGAAAGATGAGCAAACGGCTTAAAAACTACCCGGATCCCACCTACATCATGGACACCTATGGGGCCGACGCGCTGCGCCTCTACCTCATTTCCTCGCCCGTCGTCCATGCCGAGGACCTGTGCTTCTCCGAACAGGGCGTGCGGCACGCCTTGCGCGAGCTGTTGATCCCGATCTGGAATGCGCTCGCGTTTCTGACGACCTACGCGCGGGTGGACGGCTGGCGCCCCTCGGCCGCCGACGCCACGGTGCCGCGCTCTCGGCTCGACCGCTGGATCCTCAGCGCGCTCGACCGGCTCACCGAACAAGTCGTCGCCGCGATGGATCAGTACGACCTGCAGGGCGCGGTGCGGCCCTTCCTGCGCTTCACCGACGAGCTCACCAACTGGTACATCCGCCGCAGCCGGCGGCGCTTCTGGAAGTCCGCCGATGACGCCGACAAGCGCGCCGCCTACGCAACGCTCTATGAGGTGCTCCTCACCTTCAGCCGCATCGCCGCCCCCTTCATTCCGTTCACGAGCGAGGCGATCTGGCGGAACCTGCGCTCGGACGACCTGCCCGAATCGGTCCACCTCACCGACTACCCCCTCAGCGACGGCTCGCGGCGCGATCTGCGACTCGAACGCCAAATGGACGACGCGATGGCGGTGGTCTCGCTCGGCCGGCAGATCCGCCGCCAGCACGATCTCAAGGTGCGCCAGCCCCTGGCGGCCATGCACATTGCAGGCGGCGATCCGGAGCGCCTGGCCGACCTGCGCGAGGTCCAGGACCTCATCGCGGATGAACTCAACGTGGACCAGATCCATTTCGAATCCGATGCCCGACAGCTTGCGCGGCTGCGCGCGAAGCCGAACTTCCGCCTGCTCGGACCTCGACTCGGTCCCGACCTGCCCCGCATCGCGGAGATTCTGCGCAACCTCGATGACGCGACGATCGAGCATCTTAGCCAAGGCGGGTCACTGCAGGTCGAGACGTCTCGCGGGCCGGTGGATCTGACCGCACAGGACATTCAGATCGAGCGGATCCCACGGCCGGGCATGGCCGTCGCGGCCGAAGGCGACTGGGTCGTCGCGCTCGATCCGCGCCTCACCCCGGCGCTCATCGCCGAGGGGCTCGCGCGCGAGTTCGTGAACCGAGTGCAAAATCTGCGCAAGGACGCCGATCTCGACGTCGCTCAGCGCATCCGTGTGCGGTACTCGACCGACGCGGCCCTCCGCGAGGCGATCGAGCGCCATTCGGACTACATTCGCGCCGAAACGCTCGCGGTGGAGCTGGAGTCGGCCGACAGTCTCGGTGACGGCACCGCGGAGGAGCTGAACGGGCACCCCTGCCGGATCGTCATCGAAGCGGTCGAGACCTGATCGGCGTCCGTGCACCCGCACGGCGGCCCGTCACCCGCTGGTGCGTCGTCCAATGTTTGGAACGCACAACTCCGGGTCGGTCCAATGCTTGGACGCCGCCCCGCGCGCCCAACGTGATGGGTACCGTGCAATGCTGCGCGAAGCACGACACCGGCGGGGCTGGTCGTGACGCGGCCGAACAAGTTCGAGAATGATGCGGCTCCGCGACTGGGGGCGGCGCGGCTCAGTCCAACCAACCGCCGGCCCCCGTCGGGTGTTGGCCCCATCCGCGGTGGCCCCTGCGCGTTGACGATCCGCCTCCAACCCACTGTGAGCCGGAGCCGATCTTCGCACAGGCACGGTGGGCGCCTGCGAACAGCCCTGGGTTGCGCGGCGGCCGAGCGGGTGGTTGAATACCCGGCGCGGTCATACGTCGATGTGATCAAAGGCGCCCTCGCGGGGTGCCGGGAGCGATAGGATGAATCGCACGATTCGAGGGTGGCTTCTCGGAGCGGTGGCGGCCACACTGGGCAGTGGCTGTGCGGCGTTCCGCGCGAAGATCAGCGAGGTGGACGTCGAGCACACGCGCCATATGAGCGCGCGCTACGACTACAGCGACATGCGGGCGATCTCGCAGCGCGTGACCGCCGCGATGGTGAATGAGTTTCTCGCCCAACACCGCGAACCGCCGGTCCTGATGATCGCCGGCGTGCAGAACCGCACCAGTCAGTACGTGGACACGAAGAACCTGACCGACCGCGTGCGCACGCTCTTGATCCAGAGCGGCAAGGCGCGGTTCGTGAACGAGGCACGGCGGGAGGACCTTTTGAAGGAACAAGGGTACAGCGCCGCGAACGCGACGCCCGAGACCCAGGTCGCGATTGGCCGGCAGCTCGGCGCGCGCTACATGGTCAGCGGCTCACTCACGGAGATGAAGGACGAGTCGCCTCGGCAAGTCCGCGTCTCAAAAACGAAAGTCAACTACTACAAGCTGACCTTCGAGGTGACCGATCTCGAGACCGCCGAGATCAAGTGGATTCACGAGGAGGAGTTCGCGCGCGAAGCGCGGCTGCCGCTGATCGGGTGGTAGGGCCGGGCGGCCGATGCGCGGGGCGCGGGGCGCGGCAATGCAGGCGGGCGCAATCGCGCGGGGGTGGGCGATCGCCGCCGCCGCGACGCTGCTGGTGGGTGGCTGTGCGACTCCACCACTCGAAGCCGCTCGCGAGAACTATCGGCTCGGCCGCTACGAGCGCGCGGAGAAGGCGCTGGAATCTGATCCGGGCGAAGGCGACCGCGACCGCGTGCTCGTGCTAATGGAACGCGGGATGATCCGCCACCGCGCGGGTCGCTATGAAGAGAGCAGCCGCGACTGGATCGCCGCCGCCGAACGCAGCGCCCAGCTCGAGACCTATAGCCTGAGCCGCGGCGCCGCAAGCTGGGTGGTCAACGACACGGTCCACTCCTACCGCGGCGCGCCGTTCGAGCGTACGCTGCTGCACTCGCTGACGGCGCTCAACCACTTTGCGCTCGGCCGCTGGGACGACGCCGGCGTCGAGGCGCGCCGCACCATCGAAGCGCTCGACGCCGCAGAGCGCGACGGTTTCCCGCCGGACGCCTTTTCCGCCTACGTCGCGGGCACCGCGCTGGACCTGCTCGACGATCCCTCGAACGCACAACTGCTCTACCGGCGCGCCGCCGAAGCCCTACCGGCCGGTGTCGCCCTGGACCCCGCCACCGGCCGTCTCGCGCCGCGTCCGACCTCGACGAACACCCCGTCCGTGGTCGACAGTGCACCGGCGGTGCCGGGCTGGACCGGTGAATTGATCTGCTTCGCGCTCCTGGGCCACCGGCCGTCGCCCACCGGCTATGCCCGTCCCAGCCCTGTGCGAAACATCGAGATTCGTATCCGCGGCCGCACGGTCGGCCGAAGCTGGCCACTGGCAGATGTCGCGACGCTCTCCGCGCTCACCGAGCAGCGACTGGCCGCGTGGCGCGCCACCAAGACCGTCGCGCGGGTGGTGTTGAAGGATGCGCTGGCCGAAGCCATTGATCGCAGTACCGGCGAGTCGGGGCTCGGCGCGCTCGCTTGGCTGGTGTTGATCGGCCTGCTGGAACGCCCAGATGTGCGCCAGTGGGAGACCCTGCCACGTTCGCTGCAGGTGGCGCGCGTGAACTGTCCCCCGCAATGGGAACCCGTCGAGGTGGTCTTCCGCGCCGCCCATGGCGCGGCACTGCGCACGTTGACGGTCACCGATCCGCCGCCGCGGCGCCGGAACCGGTTCGTGCTCATCGTCCACGACGATGATGTCCCATGAGTCCTGGCGACACCTCGGTGGATCGGCCCATTCGCTCGGCCGCCGTCGAGCGCCGGATGAGGGCAGTCGGCATCCGCGAGGAGGATATCGCCGAACGCTTTGTGCGGGGCGGAGGGCCGGGCGGCCAGAAGATCAACAAAACCTCGTCCTGCGTCGTCCTGCGCCATCGCCCCACCGGCATCGAGGTGCGATGCGGCCGCGAGCGCTCGTTGGCCATGAACCGCCGGCTCGCCCGGCTCGAGCTCTGCGAGCGTGTCCGCCAGATGCGGCAGGAATCCGCCTCGGCGATGCGCGCCGCGATCGAACGCATCCGCCGGCAGACGCGCCGACCGCCGGCGCGCGCGCAGCAGCAGCGGTTGGAGCAGAAACGGCGGCGCTCACGACAGAAAGCGGAACGCCGCGCGCCGCGGGACGAGCACGAATGAGTGCGCGCGTCGGTTTCGCGCGCCGAAGTGGAATCGCGATGGCGGTCGCCTGGCTCACGGTTCCGACGCAGCGTCCGCCGCTCAGCGCGAACGCGCGTTGCCGCGGCGGAGTCGTCCGCTCGAGTGGCTCCTCCGCCACTCGTAGGCCGCCGAGTCGAGCGTGGGGCTGGACTCGCGGGCGCCGGCTCGTCCATCGGCGCGGCACTGGAAGCTGGCCGTTGCGCATGTCGCCAGCGAATCTACGCACCCGGTGGGCTGCCGCGGTTTGGACTGCGTTCGCTCGATGGCAGGTAGGACTCGTCGCCGTGGCCGCCGCTTGCCCGGCAAGAACAGGCGGACAGTTCCCGCGACCGGTGGCCGTCGGACGCCACCGTCGCTCGCGTGCGCGCACCTGACAAGTACTCTTTCCATCACGGGTTCATCCGCCGTTCTGCGCGGACAGAGCCGTACGCGCTGGATCTGCGGTTCCTCCCGCGGAACCGCTGGATTGCCCATGCGGTGCTGCTCTGGCCCGCCGGCGATAAGGGACATTCGGGTTGCGCCGCAGGAACGCGACCGTTGGCCGGCGGATCCGTTGCCGGCGTCGTTCTCGGAGGAGATCACCGCGATGGTCCGGGCGCAGGACGCCCGGCGCCGCCAGCGTGGCTGGCCCGAACTGCGGTACGACCGAATGGATGAGCCCTCCACCGAGCCGGCCACGGTGGGTTCACGGCGGCGGTGCTGCACGCATCCGAGGCCGCCGGCGTGCGTACCGATGTCACCGCCGACTCGACCCTCGAGGTCATTGAGCCAGTACGGCCGCGGGTGGACGTGTGATGCGAACGAGCGTTCAACGTGCCGCCCGCGCCGATTCGCGCCGATCACGAACGAGGCACCAACTACTTATGTGGTCGGCGAGACCATCCACACGCCAAGGACGGGACGCACACGACGGATGGGTTGGGATTTCGGCGCAGCGACGACTGGGGCGTTCATCGCGTGGATGTCTCAGCGCTGGCGGCGCAATCCCTGGGCCGATCTCGACAGTCTCCATATGGTGTTCATGAATCGCAGCGAACCTGATGGCGCACCGATGCGGATCACGCTGTGGGAGGGCCACTGGCAGGGAGGGGACGACGCGCGCGACATCGCGACGATGGGGCCGTTGATGACGATCGCCCGCCCACCTCCGACGTTCGCGCGGTGACCGGCGGTGGACGAGGCCAACGCCGAGCTGCGCGCGATGCAGAACGGCCGCGGGGGAGCCAACGCGTTGGACGTCCACCATTCACGGATGGCCCGACGCATTCTCCGAGGGATGGACGCGGGTATGCCACCGCTGGAATGACCAGTTCCGGCCACGTCAAGGAGCAGCGGCGGCGCGGAAGGTTTCCCATTCCGTGCGCAGGCGTTCGGCGGTCCACGCGCCGGGATGCGCGATCACGCGATACCGCAGGCGCCATCGCGCGCCGGCCTCGTAGGTCCGCGGACCGGAGAACAGGATGCCGGGGCCGCTCAGCGCATAGGCCTTGGCGCGATCGAGCCGCAAAAACCACGGACACGGCGAACCCGGGTTGTCCGGATGATCGAGGATCGCGATGCCCACGTCGCGGCCGGCGACCCGACCCTGAACATCGACCGCCCCGGCGGGCTCGCCATGGATCGCGAGATCCACGCGGCCCCGATCATCCACGGCGCGCCAGTCGGTAAGATTCGTAGACACGCGGCAGAGAAGCCCCGCGTAGCCGCCGGACGTGCGGGCGGGATTGACCGGCGACGCGGCCAGTTCAATCCGGGCCGAAGCAACCGTGAATTCGGCATCCCAATCCAGCGTCCAGCCGCCCTCCGCTGTGGGCGCGGAGAACCGGAGACAGCGGTGCTCATGCAGCACGGCATGAGGATCCGTGGAGGGCCGGTAGGCGAGATCGAGCGCGATGGTGGCCGCGCCATCGGCGAAGCGCTCGATCACGACGTTGGTCCAGGTCGTGAGGCCGGCTGGGCGGCCGGTAACACGGTCTTCCTCCCAGTAGTTCACGCCGTTGATGAACTTCCACGAGAACCAGAGCCCGAGATGCCAAGGGTGATCCGCGGGCCGCACAACGGTGAGCGATGGGCCGCCTCCGACGGTGAGAGGATGTACGTAGGGTTTGGTGGCTTCGGAGCCCCAATGGAACGCCCAGAGCGGCGCGCCGGCCGATGTGCGGAGCTCGAGGCGTCCCGCGTCCTCCTGCCAGGTCCACGCCGCGGCGTTCGTGAGGGCGGCCAGTGCTAGAAGACGTACAGCGGAGCGGCACATCTCAAGCATGGACGGCAGCATAGTCTTTCTCCGAAGGTTCGGGTACGGTCTCCAGCAATCGCTCGATGAGTTTCATCGGCGTAATGCCTTCGCTGTCGGCGGTGAAGTTTGTGAAGATCCGGTGGCGCAGCACGGGCAGTGCGGCGACGCGCACATCGCGGCAGCTTACGTGGATGCGGCCGTCGAGCACGGCGCGGGCCTTCGCGGCGAGCACCAGGTACTGGCAGGCGCGCGGGCCGGCGCCGACGGTCACGTACTGTTGAATGAAGTCCGGCGCACGTTCGGAGCCGGGACGCGTCGCGCGCACGAGCCGCACCGCGAACTTCACCACGTGGTCGGACACCGGCACCTTGCGGACGACCTCCTGTAGTTTGAGCACCTCCTCGCGGCCGAGTACCTTTGCGGGCTGCACGGCCGCAGCGACCGTCGTCGCGCGCACGATCTGCTCCTCCTCCTCCTCGGCTGGGTAGTCCACCCAGATGTTGAACATGAACCGGTCGAGCTGCGCCTCGGGCAGCGGATAGGTGCCCTCCTGCTCGATCGGGTTCTGCGTGGCGAGCACGAAGAAGGGTTCTTCGAGCGGATACGTGCGGTTGCCGACGGTGACCCGGTGCTCCTGCATCGCCTCGAGCAGAGCGGCTTGGGTCTTCGGCGGCGTGCGGTTGATTTCGTCCGCGAGCAGGATGTGGCAGAACACCGGCCCGGGGACGAACCGGAATTCCTTTTCGCCGGTCTCGCGGTTCGTATCAAGCACGTCCGTGCCGGTGATGTCGGTCGGCATCAGGTCGGGCGTGAACTGGATTCGCTTGAACTTAAGGTCGAGCACTTCGGCAATGGTGCGGATCATCAGGGTCTTCGCCATGCCGGGCAGGCCCACCAGCAGGGCATGCCCGCGCGCGATCATCGCCATCAGGATCTGGTCGAGCACCGCCTGCTGGCCGACGATGACCTTCGCGACCTCGGCGCGAATCGCGGCGGTGCGGCGGCTCATATCGGCGACGAGCCGCACGTCCTCCTCCGTGGCCGGCGCAGCCGGCGGCGGACGCCACCGAGGCGCGGCGGGCGGTTCGACCACGACTGGTCGCGCCGGCGCGGCGGCCGGTGCCTCCGCGGGCGCACGCGGGGGCGCGGCGACGTCGGCCGAGAATCGAAACTGCGTTTCGCCCACCGCAATCACGTCGCCATCCTTCAGCGGCTGTTCGCGAACCGCGACGCCGTTGACCTCGGTGCCGTTGGCGCTGTCGAGGTCGCGGATGATCCAGCCGCCGTCCGCGGGCTCGATGCGCGCATGGTGGCTGGACACAGCCAGATCGTCGGGAAGGCGCACATCGCACAGGTCGCTGCGCCCGATGACGCACCCGCGGGGTTTCAACACATGCGATTCGCCCGTGCGCGGACCACTGATGATCGTGATGCTCGCCATCGCGTACCTACCTTCGGTTCAGCGGCAGCTCAATCTCGCCGAGATCGCGCGTCGTGTCCATCACTCGGACGCCCTGCAGCGACGGCGCGAACACGTGCCGAAGGACCCCCTTCGTCTGGCCCGGGCCGACCTCCTGCCGCAGCAGCTCGCGCGTACGCACCAGATGCCAGCCGGGGCCGACCTCCTCGAAGAAGGCGAGCTTGAGGCTGCGGACCTGGATGTCGGTGCGGACGCTGGCGTCCTGCAGCGTGATCGGGCGTGTGCGCACTTCCTGCAGCACGGCCGCGGCGCGACCATCGCGTCCGCCGAGGCCCTCACAGCGATGGATGACCTTGGTGTCGAAGAAGGGGACGGAGCGCTCCACCGTCTCGCGAATGGCCCGCCGGTCGTTTTCGCCCAGTGTATTCGGATCGCGGGAGAGGAGAAACCCTTCGGCGAACCAGTCGTCGAAGACCAACAACAGGTCGTAACGGTCGGTGGGCAAACCCGTGAACTCAACGGAACGGCCATCCGGGGCGAGGCGGCCAAGGTAGGCCTGCTCGCGCGAGAGCGCGGGCACGGCGACGGCGGCGACGAGGGCGGGCGCCGAGGCGGGCAGGCGCAGCGAAATACCGCCCCGCGCCGACGGATCGGGCGCCGTGTAGAGCCGCGTGGACTGCTTCGTGCCGGTGACGGGTCCGGCGGCGGCCACGCCGGCCACCGCCATGAACGCCAGGCGGCCGATCGTTCGGTGCCCCCTCATGGCCCTCGCTCCCGCGGACGCGCAGAAGGCGCCGGCGGCGCGGGCGAGGCGCGCACCGCGGAGGATGCCCCCGGAAAACGCCGCTCGATCTCCCGCGCGAGCTCATCCAGTTCGGTCCGCCGGTCGAGACGAATCAGACACTGCCGCTCCATCTCCATGGCGCGCCAGAGCTGACTGTTCATGTCGACGAGTTGACGGTAGGCCCGGAGAATCCGCAACGCGCGGCCCGTATCGCCCACGGCCATCCAGAAGGCGGCTTCGGCGAGGGGCTGGTCGCCGTCCAGCCGGCTCAATGGAAATTCGATCTCCCACTGCCGCAGCACCTCCCATGCCTCGTCCCAGGCGGACTGACGGATCAGGTTCTCCACCGTCACGAGGTTTTGTCCTTCGCGGACGGCGGCAATGCGCCAGTCGCCGCCGAGGCGCGCGGCGAGCGTACGGTTGGTTTCGGCTTCACGGCGCACCGTCGCGAGTTGCGCGGCGGTCTTCTGCAGCGCACGGTAGCGGTCCTGCGCAAGCGCGTAGGCGCGGGCGGCCTCATCGCGGTTCAGCGCGAGCCGCTCGACGTCGCCGGCGAGAACTGCGACGCGAACGGCCATCTCTGGGTCCAGCGGCAACGCCGTAGCCTCACGCGCCAGTGCGCGCGCCTCATCGAGGCGGCCCAGATCCAGCGCGAGCACGCGGGCGCGCTCGATCATCCAGTGAATGCGTCGCGCAGCGAGCGTCTCCTCGCGGCCGGTCTGCTCCATCCAAACCAGCGCGGCTGCGGCGTTGGTCCGTCGCAACGATTCGACGTACAGGTCCTCGATCCGCCATCGGCGCTCGGGAGGCTGACGCAGCAAGTCGGGGCGCGAACGCGTGACGATCAACTCCGGCACTGGCGTGGGCGCGAAGCGCTCCAGCGCCTCGTGGAGCGTCGCCCAGAGGTTCGGCGTCCAGTCCGCACAGGGGCGGCGGCCGGCCGGACCCGAGCGCAGCCGGCTTTCCCATGCGTCCCGCACGAGTTGGCGATCCGCCGCCACATTCATCGAGAGCCTGCGGGGATACCAGGGTAGCACTACCTCGCGCGTCGCGGCTGTCACCGAGCGACCGCGCGCAACGCGTAGCGCCACCTTGTGTGCATCCTCGTCCTCCCAAAACCACCACGGGGAAGGTTCGGAGGACGTCGCCCGACCGTCAAAGGTCCATTCGAGGTCCACGCCGGCTCGACGCGGGTCCGGCAGCAGCGCACGGAACCGGAAGATGTTGACCGGTTTTTCTGCGGTCCAGACGTACGCCACGGGCTCAACTTCCCAGAGCGCCAACGGCGTGCCGTCGTTCAGGGAGCCGTCGAGCACACGTGCGGTGCCGGAGCGAAGCCAGGCGGAAGCGGGAATCGTGACCGGCAGCTCATTCTCTGAGGAGCCGGGCGTCCGCCAGCAGAGATGCGCCTCTTGCGGACCGTCAATCTCATAGTGGAGGTATTCGATGGAGTGGAGCCCGCGCTCGAGCTGTACCCATTCGCCGACCTCGCCCTTTGCGCTTTCGCGACGGTGGTGCCGGCCGGTCACCTTCACGAGGGTTCGGCCATTCAGGCGCACTTCGCAGCCCTCGTCGAACACGCTGCACAGCCGGTAGCGACCCGGCGTTTCGATGTCGAGCCACCCCGTGTACCAGGAGACGTAGTGGTCGTCCGGCCCGAGCCGGTTTTCCGCCTGCCCGAGAATGGAGACCTGCGCCATGCGCGCACGGCGGCCCGGCGGAGACTCGCGGCCGATGGCCTCCGCATCCGTGAGGGATGGCGAGGCGCCACCGGGAGCGGTGTACATCAGCAGGGAGGGTTTCAAGTGGCGCACCGCAGCGGCAAAGGATTCCGCCTTCGGGGCGCCCTGTAGGTAGAGACTCACAGGACCGCTCCCAGCCGCGGGCGCCTCGAACACAACCCCCAATCCCTCGCGCGGGTTGTGCCAGATCACACCGGCCGTCAGGGGATGCCCCGCCGCATCGCGGGCTTCGACGCGGACCGCGGGACCGGGCATCAGTCCACCATCGGGGATGATGGCAATGACGCCCGCCTCAGGCTTGGACGGCGCCTGAACGATGTCAAGGCGAATTCGGTGCGTCGCGCCGCTCACGGCCCAAGGGATGTCTGCGTTCGCGCGAGCGATCAGCATCGCCTTCACGGCCAGCACGCCCACCACACACCGCAGCGAATCCGCGGCTGGCCCACACCGTCGGTTCACGGGACGGCCTCGCTGAGAGAACGAAAATACTCCGCGACGAGATCGCGATACGCGGGCGGCGCGGCCTCGGCGGGTGCGGCCTCGTCGGCGCCAATCGGGGGTGGCGCGGCACCGGTCGGCGGCACCGGCGTGTAGAGGCCGGCGTCCAGCTCAGCGCGCGTGCGCGCCAACGCCTCAACGGCGCGGCGCTGGAACTCGCGCACCTCTCGAATGGGCATTCCGCGCCGGATCGCCTCCTCGGCCTGCTGCATCGCGCGCACCGCGTCCTCGAGCGAGCCCGTGCGGATATGCGCCATTGAGGCCCGCGCATACAGCGCCTCGGCTTGCCGGCGCAGCAGGGCTTGCAGACCGAGCTCCGAACGCGCCCCCGTCTTCGCGTCCTCACGGCGGCCGGTCCCGGCCATGCCGAGGCGATCGCTATAGCCCGAGCCCTTGCCGCCGCCGGTCGCCTTGGCTTCCGCATGGCCCTCCTCCTGCACCTGGCCCGCCTGCGGGGAATCCTGGGTGCGCCGGGCCTCAATGTTCGGGTCGCCCTCGTTGATCTTGCCCGAACCGGCGACGGTCTCGCCATCGGACATGCCCTGCCGGCCCACAATGGAACGCCCATCCTGATCCTTGTGCTCGGGTCGTTCATTGCCGGATTTTCCTTTTGCGCTGAAGTTCGCAAATTCGCCCTCCGCAATGCCCCAGCCCGCGGGCATGTCGGCCGAGCCTTGGTTCGTCGCCGAGTCGTCTGCCGCGTTCATGACCTCCTCCTGTTGCTCGAGCAGGTCGCCGATGATGTCCTCGATCTCGCTAGCCAGAGGAATGACCGGTATCTGGGGCAGCTCCTGCTGGTCGAAATTTTCGGTGTTGCGTTTCACCGCGTCTGGCTGCGAAACTAGCCACATTTCCATGTCGTCCAGCCGCTCGGTCGCGGTTTCGAGCGCCTCGAGGATCCAGTCCTCTTTCTGCAGACCGAGTTCCGTCGCGGGCGTGGATTCGGAGCCGGGCACCTGCGCGACCTCCTCGTAGATCTGGTAGACGTCGGCGACCAGGTCATTACCGACCGGCAGTTCGGGAAAGATGTGCAGATCTGTCGCGATGTTGAGCAGCGCGTCGGCCATATTCGCCTTGAGTTCCCCCAGTTCCTCGAGAAATTCCTCCATCTCGCGATCCGCCTTGTCCGTCTGCTGCTCGGTCTGGCGAATCGCGTCGACCACTTTGCCCTGGAGTTCGGTGAGCCGTTGCATCGTCTCCCGTGCGGATTCGACGGCCTCGCGCAACGCCGTTTCGCGTTCCTGGGCCTGCTCGGTTCGCCATTGGTTGAGCATCGCTTGGAACTCTTTGAGGTGGCCCAGCGCCTGCTCCTGAAGCGGGAGCGCCGCAGTGGGAGCGTTGGCCTCGAGATGGCCGGCGGCGGCCATCATCGTGCGAGGCACCTGGCGGCGGTCGCATTCGGTGGCCACCTGCGCGAGGCGACGGGCAAACTCAGCATCAATGTTCTCGAGTCCCCCCGCCTCGCGCCGCGCCAAGCGCGCGAACTCGCCGGTGTCCTCGGCGAGACGATCCTGCCGCGCCACGAGCGGACGCGGCGCCGCGCCACCCTCCCAGCGGCGGGTGCCCTCGAGGACGTCCTGCTGGCCACGCACGAGCGCGTCGAGCATCGAAAGGAGACCCGTTGCGGCGCGGTGGGCGGCGACGCGCTCGACTCCCTGCTCGGCGGCCGTGAGCGCGCGCAGGATCGCGCTTTGGACCACCACGGCACGCTCGGCCAGGCGGGGCCGCTCGCCGTCCGCGGCGCGCGGTATGCGCGCGGCCAGCGCGATCGCCTCCCGCATCGGCCCCGCGTGAAGATCACGCACGATGGCCACCATCGCGCCCAACGGCCGGGACGGGTCGGTGAGCAGGGACTCCGCGAGACGAAAGATCTCGGTCTGGACCGACTCCACCCGCGACCAGGCCAACGAAGCCGACTCCGCCGTGCGCGCGAGCGCTCGCGTGGTCTCGAGATTGCCGCGCTGCAACTCGACCATGCGCGAGAGCGAGGCGGACGCGACGGTCAAGGTCCCCGTCGACGCCGCCACGGCGCCCGACGGCGCGAGGGCCGCATCGAACACAATCGGTGCGGAGACGACGCGTGGCCGGTCGCCGGAGTCGGGGTGCGTATCCCACGCGGCCACGCGGTAGACGAGCGGCTTCCCCGGCGCAGGCCGTGGCGCCTCGGCATGCGTCCAGGTCTGCGTGAACTCCGCCACACCGCCGGGGGTCCACTCCGCCACCACGCGCGGCACCGCGTCGGTTCCGAGGCCGAGCCACTGCTCCACGAGGACCCGGTTCACGCCGCTGTCGTCGCGCACACGGAACTCAACGCGAGGTTGCCCGCCGGGTTCCAACCGCACGCGGCCGGTCGGCGCGATCAACTCGATCACGGGGGGGGGATCGGGCTGCACGTCCACCGTCACCACCGCTGTGGCCGTGACACCGTGTTCATCGCGAATCTCGACCGTCAGCGGTCCCGCGGCGGGCGCGATGCCCGACCAACGCCGCCCGTCGTCGAGACGTTGCATGGCGTTGGTCACCGTCGGTGCCGCCACCTGAGCCGCGACGACCGGCCGGTTTACCTCGGCGGCGAGCACCAACGACGCACCTTCCGGCGCGACGATGCGCTCGGACAACGCGTTGAACGTCTTCGCTTCGACCCGGCGCCACGGCGGCGGATCGGCTCGCACCGTGAGCTGCGCAAACGCCGGCCGAGGAACACCGGCCAGCTGGAAGCGGCGACTGACAGCGTCGCCGGCGGTGAACCGGTAGGCGAGACGACCGGTGAGCCGCGGAATCACGTGTTCGAAGACGGCATCCCGGGAGGGCGGAAGCCGACCCAGTTCGACGCGGCGTCGTGCGTCATCGGCCGGCCACAGCTCGAGCCGTACGGGCACGCCGGCGCGTCCCTGAACTCGTACCCGCAGCCGCACGGGTTCGCCGAGCAGCGCACGCGCATCGCCCGGAGAAACCTCCGTGATCACGGCCAATGTGGACGCCGGCCGGCCAGCCCATGGGCTGAGCACACGAAGTATCGCGTTCGACCACGCCGGCCCCGCCCACCAACGTCCCGCGGCGATCGCCAGCAGAGCCAGCGCGAGAACGGCCGCGGCCATGCGGAACTCGCGGCGATCGCCCAGTTGGCGGAGCGAAATCCCGTCCATCGCCGGTGGCGGTTCCCGCAGGTAGGCGGCGATCATCGCGTCGGCCGGCTCGAGCCGCGCCAGCTGAATACGGTTGATGAGCCGGTTGTCGAGATCCGGCAGAGCCCGCTCGATGCGAGCGGCGATCGCATCGGGAGAAAGTGGAACGGAGAGCCGCCGAGCAACCCACATCACCGCCGCCGCACCGACGGCCGCGAGAAGCCCGAACCCGCTCCAACGACCGACCGGACCATAGCGGAATCCGAGATCGCCCGCCGCGAGGACGGCCAGCAGGAGGAGGCCGACGCCACCCAACAACGCGCCGAGTCGTACCGCGGCCCGCGCGCGCACACGGCGACCGAGGGCGAGCAGCTCGTGCACGAAGGGCGGCGTCGGGCTCATGGCCGTTTTCCCGCCGAGCCGCGGACAGGGCCGAGGGGTTCAAGTACCACATCATCCACGTACAGATCGCCCTCGCGCCCGCCAATCGCCACCACATGAACGATCACGAAACGGATCGTCGAGTAGATGTCGCGTTGCACATCGGACTTCAATTCCCCGGGGATCTCCATGCTTGCCGAGGACCACGCCCGCCCGACACCGCCCATGTCGCCCGCCTTCTGGGAGCCGAAATAGAGCTGCGTAAACTTGTAGCACTTGCGGAGCTCGTGAAACTCCGGCCTCTCGTGCGGACGGATCCCGGGTTTCCAGCGGTAGCCTTCAAGAAGGATGCGGCAGTCGGGCCCCGTTGAACGCGCAGACGCGGAAAACCGATACCGCAGGTTCGGATCAAAAGGAATCGGCTCGCTATCCGCCTTCACGCCCTGATTGATCGCGAGATCCCGGGTCTTCACATGGAGGCGGAGCACGTTGCGGCGTCCGCTCTCCTCCGCGATCACCGAAACGAGATCCCGGTTCTCCGCATACCAACTCTCGCCTGGCAGATCGTAGTGCGTGCGCCAGCCCTTCAGCGGTTCGCCGGGGGCGTCGAAGCCGCCATTGACCACCAGATTTGTCCGCGCGCCGACGCCGTGCGCGGCGAACGCGGTGAGGCCAATCAACCAACGCCGAAGCCACGCTACCCTCATTCGGCGCCTCCTTTGAGGTTCGCGTCCGACTCAGATCCTAGCGCAAGATCTGTGAGCCGGCGAGTGCCACACCGAGGCCCAAGGGCACCTCTCACGCCCGCGCGACCGCCCCAGCGGTGTCGAGCAGAATACGCTCGTAGCGCTCGATGATCATCGGCCATGCGAACTGGCGCCGTGCCCGTTCCGCGGCCGCCCGGCCGAGTCGCGAGAGCCGGTCACGATCCTCGAGCAACTCCGCAATGCGATCCGCCATCGCCGTCCAGTCGCCTGGATTCACAAGCACGCCGGTGATCCCGTCCTCCACGGCGTCTGGAATGCCACCGACCCGTGTGGAGACGGCCGGCACTGAGGCCAGCGCGGCCTCGAGAAACACGATGCCGAACCCTTCGACATCGTTCGGCAGATCGAGCGCCGGCAGCACGAATAGCTCGGCCCGCCGGTAAAGGGCGGCCAGCACATGGTCCGGAACGGCACCGAGGAGTGCCACATGGTTCTGTAAGCCGAGCCGCCCGGTCGCCTCCTCAATGCGCGAGCGCATGCCTTCCTGTGCGTGCACCAACGAGTGGCGGGCGTCCTCCCCGACGATGGCCAGCAACAGGGACGGGCGCCGCTGCACCAGACGGGGAAGAACGTGCTCGATGAACTCGAGTACCCCCTTGCGGCGCACAAGCCGGCCGACCGTCAAGAGGACCTCACGACCGGGCCAGCGATCATCCCGGGGCGACAAGGCGAACGATCGCTCGAACTTCTCCACGTCCACGCCGGGCGGAATGATCGTGCAGTGTGGGGGCGAGATGCCGGCTTGTCCCAATCGTTGCGCCGTGGCCCGGCTGATCGGCAGCACTCGCGCCGCGCGACGAAACCACCATGCGGTCATCCGCGAATACAGCCACCCTTGCAGCACCAGTTCGCTCCCGTAGGCCGGCACCACGTACGGCACACCCGAGACACGGCGTAGCACCCACGCAGCGGGCGCCGCCGCAATGCTTCCGCAGAGAATGACATCCGCGCCCTGCCGCCGTATCCACCGCATGCCGCGTCGCAGCGCCTCGATCTCGAAAGCGGCCAGTCCCGGACGCGATGCCCGCTCCACCTCCGGCGGATCGTCCGCGAGGGGATACGGATACCAGCTCGTGAGCACATGGACCTGATGGCCCCGCTCACGGAGGCCGGTGTGAAGGTGCCACACCATGTCCTCGATACCGCCGCGGACGGGCGGATAATTCCAAGTCAGATAAAGAATCTTCAACGAAGGCCGCGAAGGTAAACTCTCGGGCGCGTCAGAGCCATTCACTCCGGGTATTCCCTCCCCCTGCGTTCACGCATGGGATCACTCATGAGATCGCCCCCGAACGGGCGAATCGTCGACGGTTCCTTCACGACCAGCCAGCGCCCGCGTATGGTTGTGGCGGAAGGCGCTGGGGTAACTCGCGCACCTCGTCGCGAGACTCCCTCCCCCGAGCGACGATCCCCTCGAACCGCCTGTGAACCCGTTCACAACGCATGTTCAACGGATCAAAGCGCCGATCGATTTCGTGAAACCGCGGGGGACGCCGTCGAATCGCTCGTTGCACCAGATCCCCTCGCGGGTCAATCGGCGCCAAACGGCGCGCGAACTCGTCGAGCTGGCCATGGATCACCATGATCTCGGCTGGCAGAGGCCCAATGGCCTCGCGCATCTGTGTCCGCACCGGCCACAGCGTCGGCTGGATAGCCTTGACCAGCTCCTCGTTCATCGCCATCACACTACAAAGCCCCGCGCGCCCCCTCAAGCGCCCCCATTCGGCCAAGACCCAAGGTCCGGCCGGTGAAAAGCCGATTGCGCTGTGGATTGGATTGCGCTTGTGCCTGTCCCCAATCGAAGACCGGGGACGAAGACCGGGGACAGGCACCGAGGAGCGGCCGTGCCCCAACGGGGACGGGCTCCTGGGAACCGCCTCCCAACTGCCCATCAACGTGCCTGTCCCCATCAGACTCC